>CALKHR010000151.1 GCA_937988885.1 uncultured Roseiflexaceae bacterium
TCGCGGCCGTTCCCCGAGGTTTCTATCCGCAATGCGGATTTTTGGCTTTGGGAACCGAGCGCTTTACCTATGCTAGAGTCGCTGAGTGACGAGGGTTTCTATCCGCAATGCGGATTTTTGGCTTTGGGAACGGCCACAATGATTGAGCAGTTCATTCAGACGATTAGCGTTTCTATCCGCAATGCGGATTTTTGGCTTTGGGAACCCTGTCTACAAGCGGCTGGCGCGCGCTACTGACGTGGTTTCTATCCGCAATGCGGATTTTTGGCTTTGGGAACAGGAGACACGTCTTTCTGTCCGATCCAAGATCCATAGTTTCTATCCGCAATGCGGATTTTTGGCTTTGGGAACTTCGGCATCTTCTCGAGAATCGAACCAGGCTGAATGTTTCTATCCGCAATGCGGATTTTTGGCTTTGGGAACATGATGCCGTGTACCTCTGTGTGTACGGTGCTGGCGTTGGTTTCTATCCGCAATGCGGATTTTTGGCTTTGGGAACCCACAACCTGCCCGATTGCGACCTGTGCGATGCGTTTCTATCCGCAATGCGGATTTTTGGCTTTGGGAACGCGGATGTGATGGATGTAATCTGCGCAATCGCATCGGGTTTCTATCCGCAATGCGGATTTTTGGCTTTGGGAACGT
The DNA here is from genome assembly GCA_937988885.1 of uncultured Roseiflexaceae bacterium. Classification (GTDB taxonomy): domain Bacteria; phylum Chloroflexota; class Chloroflexia; order Chloroflexales; family Roseiflexaceae; genus CALKHR01. The sequence continues at coordinate 646 of CALKHR010000151.1, forward strand.
AGAAATAAGTGCGGGACATGAGTTCGGCAATCAGGCACGTTTCTATCCGCAATGCGGATTTTTGGCTTTGGGAACGCGACCTTCCCGGAGGTCGCCACTGCCGAAATTCGGCAAACGTTTCTATCCGCAATGCGGATTTTTGGCTTTGGGAACATTCTCTGCCACACTAGCATCTTCTGATATTCCAGAAGTTTCTATCCGCAATGCGGATTTTTGGCTTTGGGAACCTTGACCAAAAGTCAAAGGCTGTTGATAACGTAAAAGTTTCTATCCGCAATGCGGATTTTTGGCTTTGGGAACATCTCACGAAACATTGTATCAAACGATTTTTCCATAGTTTCTATCCGCAATGCGGATTTTTGGCTTTGGGAACCGAGCGACCAAATGCCGCCCCCACGCGCTCAATCACGGTTTCTATCCGCAATGCGGATTTTTGGCTTTGGGAACTTTGGCCACGGCGGACGACCGGATAGTCCGCGCAAGTTTCTATCCGCAATGCGGATTTTTGGCTTTGGGAACGAGTGATTGCGCGCGATCGCGTGCGATCTCCAGGAGGTTTCTATCCGCAATGCGGATTTTTGGCTTTGGGAACATAATTCACCACCATGGCCTATCTGGTGATTATGTATTCGGTTTCTATCCGCAATGCGGATTTTTGGCTTTGGGAACCTAGAAATAACGCGTGGATGTCCAAATTCCAAGAGAAAGTTTCTATCCGCAATGCGGATTTTTGGCTTTGGGAACCTTGCACTACCCAACCGCCACGTAAAGAAGGATAGATCGCAGTTTCTATCCGCAATGCGGATTTTTGGCTTTGGGAACGGCCCGCCCTTTTTAGGGCATTAGAATGCTTTATATTTGGAGATTTGCGAGAGGCTCCAGTTTTTCGGCCTTTTCAAGCGCCTCGCCGTTGCCTCACCTCATACTATAACACGCTTTTTGCCTTTTGCAAAGCGCTTTCTCTATTTGCGAGAGACTCCCGGGTTTTTCGCACTTCAGGAGTCTCTCGCATTTGTTAAGGTGCTCACGTATCAACAACTATGCTCTGCTTCTAGTATACAAACATCTTTGGCTCTTGTGGGTGGCTGCTTCCAATGGTGATCACTTTTGTTTGGCATGCGCCACACAATTGGTAGAGACGGATGTTGTCCTCATCATCATCGACCAGTTTGCTGAGCTTATGCCGCAGTTCGATCAGTTGCCGAGGCGTTAGCCAACATTCAAACAACGAGTATTGCGTCCACGCCCCATACCCGCAGAGCAGCCGATGCACTTTGGTGCGCCGCTTATCTCCAGGGATGTCGTACACGATCACATACAAGCTCTTGCCCTTCATTGTTGCTCCTTAGCGCACCGTAAACGGCGTGTAGTGGGCGATATCGCCCTGGATGTACTGAGCGAACAGCCGCGCCTCCAACTCTAGACAGCGCCGATAGGTGCAGCGATAGCCGAAGGTTGGGTGTTGAATGGTCTCATCGAGCCGCGCCTCCAGTTTGCTGAGAAACAATCGCCGCGCTTTGTCGTGCAAACGATAGGCACCATACTCGTTGTCGAAGTCGTCGGGCTTGATTTGATTGGTGTTCACCAGCGTGATCACGGTCGAATCCACGATGATGGAGCGGTAAGGTTCGATCAGATCGAGCGCTAGCGCTGGCTTGCCAAACCCTGGCTGATGCAGAAATCCAAGCGCGGGATCAAGGCCAACGCTATGGATGCTCGATACAAAGAGGTTGGTGAGTACGGTGTAGCCAAACGATAACAGCGCGTTGATCGGATCGGTCGGCGGGCGCTTGACCCGTCCCCGAAACTGCCAGGTCGCCGCATCGATGATATGGGCGAATCCTTGATAGTACGCCGCGCTGCTCTCCCCTTCGCAGCCGAATAACGAGCCTAATCCGTGCATGCGATCGCCTGGCTCCGGCGGCTGCGCGACCTGCCGTTGCAGATTGCTGAGTTGTGTGCGCAACGCCTGCGCGATCTGTTCAAGCTCGCTGTGTTGCTCCCGCGCGCGGGCGTGCCGCTGGATGAGCGTGCGCATGTTGCGGATTTTGGTGGCAATGTACGTTTTCGCCAATGTAAAGCGCTGCTCGTGGTTGTTGAATAGGGCGTATTGCGCCAATCGCACGCCGCTGTTCTTGCCCCAATCGGCGGTCAGGCTGCCGTAGCTGCGCCCGTACAGCGAGAGGTAGTGTACGCCGATCCGCCGCTCCATCAGGGCGTGCAGCGCTGGCGTGGTGAGCGTGATGTCGCCAAAGACGATCACTTGATCGACGTGGTTGATCGGTATCCTACGCACTTCGCCGGGCCGACGGGTGCCTTTCTCGGCGGGAGCTTGAACGCGCAGCGCCTCACCGTCGATTTTGACGATGCTGTATTGCTCTATTAGGTAGAGGGTTGGCATATGATTCTCCAATCGTTATGTCATGCTATATCTGTGAACGTGATGTCAGAGCAAAGCCTTCTTAGCCTGCGGCAGCAAGATACTGCCTTTTTATTGTGATTTCGATGCGCTGCTACGCGCAGCGCATCGAAATCACCTTTCCTGGAAAAGTAGGTATCAATTGCAAGGCAATATCCCATTGTTCAATTTGCAGGTGATCATACAAATTTGGTATCATCCCATCACCCCGTCACCTTGTCAGGCTCGTCACCCATCATCTTGCTGAGCAGGTGATACTCTTTGGGCAGGCAGAGCGGTTGCAACGAGCATTCGCGGCATTTGCCACGTTGTTCGGTGTGGGGAGGCAGTACGCCATCAGCCGCCAACGCATGGGCCTGTGCGATGATCGCCTCGGTGGTGGCGCGCAGTTCCTCGTCGAACAGCACGTCCTCGCGCCGACGATTGGCGTAGGAGTAGAGCGCGCCCTGCGGGATGGCCTGGCCCGTGCGCTCCTCCAGGCAGAGCGCTTGCGCACACAGTTGCACATGATCGTTACGCCAGCGACCAAGCCGCCCTTTTTTATATTCGACCGGGTAGAGTTGACCTTCGCGCAACTCCACCAGATCGCAGAAGCCGCCGATCCGCAGCCGTTCGCTCCACACGTAGATGCGGCGTTGCTGGATCGCATCGGGACGCCAAAAGGTGCCGCTTGTATCGACTTGCATATGACGCAATTGGCCCTCGACCACGTGCTCGTTCAACAGCATCTCGGCCCGCAGATATTCGTAGCCGAAGCGACGAGGACAGTACGCCAAGGCGTTCAGCATCGCCAGTGGGATTAAGTCGTCGTTCATTGTATTCCTGCCTTGATGGATGATGTAGCAACTCACCCACTGTTGCTACATCAAAGCTGTTTTAGCCCGCGGCAACAAGGTATTGCCTTCTTATTGTGATTTGGATGCGCTACTACGCGCAGTGCATCCAAATCACCTTTTCGCACAATGCTGGTGTCTAATGAAATGCAGCATTACGTCAGAGGCCTTCCGAAAAGCATTCCAATGATGTACTTCCTTTGCGGGAGCGTCGGATGCGCCATTCGGCGAGAGTGCGTGTACTCACGAGCAACTCGGCTGCTGCGCAAGCCCAAGGGGTCGGTCGCGACCCCTTGGAACCCCGCGACCGGGGCTTATCGCCCCTGGACCCCAAGGAATCCGCTCTGTTATGCCTGTATCGTTTGATACCTCGGTATGGTCCATGTTCGGTGGTCGGTATGCGTTTTTTGTATGCTGATACGCATCTCTCTGCTTACACCAAATCCGATTGGACTATGTTAGTAACAAACCCGTTTTAGCCTGTGGCAGCAAGGTATTGTCTTTTTATTGTGGTGTCGATGCACTGCTACGCGTAGCGCATCCAAATCACCTGACCGAGGAAGTGCAGGTGTCAATTCCAATGCTGAAGAGGTACGTTGAGTGCATCATTTTTTAAATCCTTCACAGTTACCTTTGTCATTTCGAACGAGCCGACAGGCGACGTGAGAAATCTCATTGATCCGCATTGCAATGCGCGTTGAGATCTCTCCCCATTCGCTTCGCTCAGGGCTTCGACCGTTCAGGATGACAGTGCTTTTCGTCATTTCGTCGCTGATATCACCTTGTCACCTTGTCAGAATCGTCACAAGGGTGCACAAAGCCAAGCCAGCCCGCAGATGCGGCTCGCTTGCTGTTTCGGTTAATGGGGACATGCGCGCCCGTCGGCGCTGTGCGGCTAGTGCATGATGCGGCGGGCCTGGCCCATGCCTCGTGCCGTCTTAATGCCGATGCCCAGGTAGAACGCGGCATCGGCCAGTTGCACCAGGATGCGAGCGAGTTCGGGGTCGCTCGGCAGTTCGTAGTGGCATTCGCCCTCGAAGCCCTTCTGCGTGGCGCTGCCCACCTGATGCTGGAACAGGCGTGTCTGAATATTCGCCTTGCTCACCACGGTGTCGGTCAGCGCGGCGCTCAGCATCTCAGCGCCGATCTGCAACTCGGGGGGACAGAGTTCGTTCCAGCGCCGCGCCAAACTACCGAAGATCAGTTCGGGCGTTGGCAGCAGTGCGTGGCGCGGCTTGCCATTGGCGCGGACGCCCTGCCCGATCGCGGTGGGGGAGACGAATTGCAGGCCGATCCGCGCTGGCACCGTCTGATGCTTGGATTCTTCCACAATGCCAGCGAACGAGTGAAAGCCCGCCCACGGGTGCCGCTCCGGCGTGCCGCACACCTCCAGCAGCGTCAGCGGCGTGTTGGCGAGCATAAAGGCCGAGCGATGTTGGTTCGCCAGCAGCGCGCGGGTGAGGGTGCTGAACAGTCGGGCCTGCATCAGCGTGATGCGCACCTCCACGATCGGCACGCGGTGGCCGCCCCCGAGCTCCTGCACGACCAGACGGTGGAGCGCCACCGTAAACGGCTTGTTCTGCACATCGCGGTGCAGCGCGCTCGATAGCTCCGGGTCGATCTGGCGCACCAACTCGTAGAACAGCGCTTGGGTGTGGTGCCCCAGGATGGTCGGGCGCTCGCGGCTGTGCGGGGCTTCGAGGCGCAACACAAAGGCGTACAAATCGGGGGGATTCATCCAAACTCCTTGCTATCGTTCGGTCGCTGCCGTGATTCCGCCCACACGGAACCACGACAGCGATCGGAGGTTTATACCTGGAACTTCATCCGCTTCGGCAGGCCGTAGCCATCGCTTAGCTCATAGTATTCCCCGTAACAGTACGCATTAGCGACCAAGCTGGCAGGCGGCATCGAGATCATATCGAAGGCTCGCAACGTATCGGCCTCCACGAGGTCGAGCGGATTGAGCGGCACAACGGCCCGATAATCGCGTTTTTTCTCGACTACCTGCACTTCCTCGACTTCGACAAAGGTTTTGCTATGCCACTTGCCGAGCCGAATCCAGCGGGGCAACTTCTGCTCCTGCCGACTGATAACATAACACACAAAGCTGGATTCCGCCGCGATCTCCTTGGCGCGCCCGAACGATGGCGTGTTGCGCGTGGCCTGCTGCATCTCCACATGCAACACTTCCTCGCCATACTTGAACGTCGCCAACTGAAAGCGAATCTCCAGCGGCTGAGCGGGCGTCACATACACCTCCTCCGCCAGCGCATTGAGGTCCTCGGCGTAGTGCGGCACCTGCTCGGCGTGAAACCAGGGCGACTGCACCAAGCCGAACGCGTAGGCCAAAGAGTAGTTGTGCAGGTAGCGCCCGGTCTCGTAGAGCCTGCCGATCTCGCGCCCGGCGTAAAAGAGCGGCTCGTGCAGCGTAAGATGACAGCGATAAATGTGCATAGCCGTCTCCTACTTCTTGCCCTTTTTCTCGCCCTTTTTGATGTATCGGTTGTGATACGCCTGGCTGGCCTGCGTAGCGCTCGTGAGCAGATCCTTAATGCCCTGCTCGCCCTGGAAGCGCTGTTCGAGCGCCAATTCGCGCACGCCCTCACCGATGTAGCTCGCGTGGATGGTGGCGGTCTCCTGCGCCAACAGGCGCGGCAGCAACTCCTCGGCGGCGCTCAGCGCGACGCTCACCGAGATCGGCTCGGCGGGCTTGATGGCGCCGCGTTCCATCAGTTCATCGTACAGGTGCTGTGTAAAGCTCAGGTTCGAGAACAGCTCGCCATCGCTGAACACCACGCCGATCAGGTGATTGGTCATCGTGCCGGTGCGGGTGGTCTGCGCGCCGTAGCGGCGGGTGCGCAGCACATTGTTCAGCACATAGTAGAACAGCGGCTCGCTCAGATCGCGAACCGTAATCACGGATGGGAACAGCGTCTGAGGCCGCACATGATCCTGCTCGTTGATGCGGCTGGTCAATTCGCCCTGACGGCTCATGGTGCCACCCTCGTAGGGCGCGTTGAGCGTGAACGCCTCGTGGCTCACGTCGAACTCCGACAAGCTGTAGGCTGTGTCGCTATAGACCTTCGACTTCTCCGAGCCAGCATCGCCGATCGCAAAGCCGTAACTCACGCAATCGGGGCACTGCTTACAGAAATCGACATTGTAATCGCAGATCGGCAGGCCGTTCGCATCGACCATCACACCCCGATCATCCTTTTTGCCCTCCTTGCCGCTGAGCTCCGGGCTGATCAGGCCGTAGCGCCGCAGCAACTCGCGGCCCACCAAGCGCTCGGGCGTGGTCTGCTTACGCTTAAACATCGTGATCCGCGAGATGATCTCGGTTGTTTTCACGCCAGCGTGAACCTGCGCCGTGTTCAGTTCGCCATCGGTCTGGAACAGCGCATACGAATCGGTTTCGCGCAGCAGAATGATGTGTGCATAAAAGCCCATCGGGCGGGGCGGCACTTCGCTCGGGAAGAAAGAGGTTGACATTGCAGGTACTCCTTTTCAGTCGAATCACAAGAGAACAATGATCTTAGGCAGCGGCTTCAGCGATGTCGGATGGTTCCTCAGGCTCTTCGCCACGCTCTTTCCATTCGCGGCGCTGCTCGGCAATGTAGATGGCCTCGCAGGCATTTTTGAGCAGATTCAGCTGTTTGCCCGCCAACGCCGCGCGATTACCACCGAACACATCGCGGTAGATTGTCTTCACAAAATAATTGGCGAACTCCTTAATCGCGGCGTCGATCTGCTCATTGATCGGACCGTTCTCCTTGTTGTAGAGCCAAACCGGCACGCTGCCAGAGGCGCCCGGACGCGACATACCTTCGAGCGATTTGCGCAAGCGACCAGTCACCAGTTCGCACAGCGCTTCGTCGCTATCGAACAGGCGCAGATCGGCATCCAGCAGGGTATCGGCGGCCTCGCGGATGGGCCGCAGGATGGCGTTGCTGTTCAGCCGTCCACGGCCATGGCGGTAGAACTTGCGGTAAAGCTCCACAAGCTTAGAGGCATGCGACATAGCTTCATCTCCTTGTAGGTACCGCTTCACCAAGTCAAGGTAAAGCGCGGCTTTGTAGCCACTCGGCACATCGTTTGAGTCTCGTCGGAGCGATTTTTTGAGGTAGTGAAAGGCGTAGAGCGGCGATGTGGCCAGGTTGCGGGCCAGCGGCGCGATCTCGTGCCAGCGATAATCGAAGCCGCCGGAGCTCTTGGCGTTCGCATCGATGTGGATCATGTAGCCCGCCAACAGCGCCTGCAACGCGGGCAGCACCTCATCGACATTGAAGCGACCGGGCGTGAAACGAATGGGGTTTGCGCGATCCTGCGGGCGGCGCGCAAGCTCGGTGAGATAGCCCACGAAGGCGTGCGGCGCGTCGAAGGCCACCGTCTCGGGCAACTCGGTCGCCTCCTGAATGATCGGCAGCATGCTCTCGCTGGCCACCACCTTGATATCGAGCAGCAGCGGCAGCACCAGGGCTAGGAAGGCGGGCTGAATCCACGACTCGGCATCCTTGGCATCGCGCTCGGCGGGCGGCAGACCCACGAAGCTAAACGTGATCGGCTCGTGCTTGGGGAAGCGCAGGCGGAACAGCCGATCCGTCTCAGCAGGGCGCTCGATCCAAACCGGATGCAGCATCAACTCGCTCAAGTGCTGGAAGTACCCGGGAGAAAAGTCGTATCTGATCTGCTCGGCCTGTCCATCCGGCTGCGTGAGTTGGCGCAGGTTGGTGAAACTGGCGCTCCTGATGTTGTCCTGCACAGCCCGCAGGATGCGCAGCGTCTCGGGCGTGAAGAAGTAGGTCGGGTAGAAGAACAGGTAGCGGATGCGGCGCTTCTCGAAATTGCCGCCGCTCTCGCGCCCACGCTTCATCAACAACTGGCGCAGCATCATCTCCATGCTGCAAATCGCGCAGATATGCCGAATGGCCTTGCTGCCGTGCAGCGGCTGTTTGTTGGTGTAGACCATCGGCGCGAACAGGATGGCGGCCTCCTGCTGGGGATTGACGGTGTACGACGACGAGCAGAGCGAGCAGACGTTGCTGGCGCCGCGCCCGGATTTGCGGGCGTTGCTGTAGCGCGATAGCTCGGTCTTCAGGCGCTCGTTCAGGTTGGTGGGCATAGCGCCGCGAATGCGCAAATGCTCAAGCACATAGCGCTTGATCTCGTCCCAACTGCTCGCCGTATCGCTGGTGGTTGGCAGGCGCTCGGCCACCCGCTCCAGCAACTCGCGAATGCGCTGGTTCCACTGATTATCGTCGAGACCGGTGGTGCGCTTGCGGTAGACGCCCGCCGCGTAGTACCAACTGTACGGCACGCCGCCCGTGGTGCGGTTGGTATCGAGCGCATCGAACACCTCCCGCTGATCGGTCACGCCCATCTCCTCCAGCAGCAGGCTCTTGGCATCGAGCGAGGGATCGGCATCATTGGCGATCTTCACGGCCAGCGCACAGCCCTCCGCCAGCCGATCCACCTCGGGCAGCGCGGGCAGGTCGAGGTCAACCGTGGCATCGACCATATTTTTGGCGCGCATATTGTCGTAGCGCTTCTGCGCATCGGATTTCGCCATCATGCGCTTCTCGCCAAAGGTGGGAATCAACCGCACTAATTGCTGCGGATTGAAGAATAGCTCGTAATAATCGGCGTATTTCAGCCCTTTGCCATCGCGGCTAAAGCCCGTGAGATCGCGGGCCAACTGCTCGCCGCACTGCGTCTGGATCTGCTGTACCACGCGCTCGGCGATCTGCTCGACGGTCGGTAGCGGCGGCGCGCCCTTGCGCGTCAGGTAGACCACACCCGTCGGCGCGAACAACAGCGGCTCGCGGAAGCCCTCCACCCGCAGCGCCTCCATCGTGGCGTTGTGGATCATATTGGTGAGCACACCGCGCAGATCGGAAAGGTGGTGGTAGATCAGTTGCACGCCGATGGTGTTATCTTGGAACCTATCGAGTTGGCGCAGAATGGATCGGTGCTCCACCACATCGATCGGCGTGCGGCCCAGGTAGGCCAGATAATCGGCCAGCGTGGCGAGTTTAGTGGCTAGCTGGATTTTTCGGCCCGAAGCCTGTAGGCTCGGTAAACTGCCCAGGTTGTGCATCACACCCCATTGCAGTTGTGTATTACTGGCAATGTAGATTAGGTCGTTGAGATAACGATCCAGCCCGCCGATCGGCGCTAAAAAGGCGTCGAGGCCAAGTTCCACACCCCACTGCTTAATGATGCCACGCACCAGATCGAAATGCACGGATGGGTTGACGGTATGGTGCTGAAGGCCGTGCTCTTGCAGTTGCGCATCGACTTCGGGCAGTTTCAGCCAATCGTGCAGGGTGAAGCCAGCGCAGAACAGGCGATACGTCACACCATCGTGACCAAAATCGTCCTCGAAGGTTGGATGCCCCCAATCGCGCAGAGAACGAGCGATCTGCGCAGTCGGCAGCAAGCCGTTGATAATGTGGGCGCGCATCGTCTGATCGTCGCCGTAGCGCTTGATCTCATCGAGCGTCAGGCCGTCGTTCAGCTTATCGCGCACAAAGTTGCCGCCCTTGGCCGATTTATGCCCGAGCAGCGCCGAGAGTCGGGGCGCGACGTGCTCGGCATAATCGCGCAACACCTGATCCTCGGGATCGACCGCATCCTTCAACAGCAAGCTAAACAGTGGCTCAGGAGTGGGCTGGGGCTTCTCAGAAAGCTCTTGCTGACTTTCAAGCGCTTCGATCCGCTGAAAATCTTCTAACTCAGGCAGATCATCAGTGGAATCATCAAATGGTTCGTCGTTATCGGACACGTAGGCCTCCTTTAGCACATAAAGGATTTGTCGTCGGGTCGTTTGCGGTTGTGAAAAAAGCTATCGAGCAGCAGCGCGTCGCGCCCGAAGGCGATGCTGCCGGTGCGAGTATCGCCTTCGATGATGTATGGGAACAGCGGCATCAAGAAAGGCAGATAATAGGTGCGTTTGGCCTCCAGCGGCGTGGCATCGGGAATGAGCAGAGCGGCGGTCTCACTCTTCAGCAACAGCGGCTCAAGGTCCTTCACAAAGGGCTGGTGCCCGGCCTGCACCCCGAAACCGGGCAGCACCTGCGCACTGAACATGCGTTGCTCATCCCATACGCCAACCTTCGGCGGCAGCTTAATGGTGATGGTGTTATTGATCTCGAACAATTGCTTCCAGCGGAAGTAGAAGGTGATGTAGCGCGCTTGCGAAGGGCTGAGCTTCAGACCGTAGCGGGCCACCTCACGCTCGAACTGCTCCTTGGTAAGAAGTTCCAGATCGGCATTGGCGAGCAGCCAGAACAAGTCGTAGGTCACAATGCTCGGTTCGGCTTGATCGAGCCGTAGGACGGCGGCTTGGAAGGGCGAACTGCCGCGAAATTGCAGGGCGCTCTTGATCAACGCCCCCTGCTTGTTCTTGAGATAATCTTCCCAAGCCAGGAGCGTCTGCTTGGTGGAACTCCCCGTGAGCTTACGATACTGCGCGCTCAATTGCTGAACTACATCCTGAAAACTCTGGGAGGCGGTTTTGCTCCTCAGGCTTCGGATCACCTGCACCGCTTGGAAGCGGCCCCATAGCCGAGCGTAGTGCGGGAACTGACGGGCCTCGTTGAACGCCTCGGCGATCTGCGACGATAGCGTATCACGCTGGAGCGCTTGGCCATCCTCAAGACGGGCGGGATTCTCGCCCTGCGGCGCGAACAGGCGCTCGTACACATAGGGCGCCACCAGCGCCACCGCGTGGAAAGCGTGGAACTGATGCTGGACGCCCTGCGCATCGGTGTAGTGTGTATGGCGGCCCAAACGGCCCAAGCGCTGCATAAACTGGCTGGCGCTATCGGCCTCGAAAATCAGCAAGTTGATGCGGAAATCGACACCCACATCGACGGTGGAGGTACCGACCAGCACCTCGGCCTCGTAAGACTGCTTGCGCTGCGCCCGACCATCGATGCCCGTGTTCGACTCCACGCGGATATGGGCGGGCAAGCGCTCCCGCAACGCCTGGACGATGCGTAAGGCGCTCGCCACCGACCGCACGATCACGGCGGCCTTGGCGCCCTTGCCGTGCTGCTGGAACCAATCGCTCAGCGTCTGCACCATACCATCGAGCCATTCCTCGGCGCGTTTCTGCTCGAACTGCAGCGTTGCGCCCTGGAGAATCGGTCGCCACATCGCATCGGGGGCGGAGCCATAGGCGTACCAACCCTCCCGCTGGGGTGCGATCACCCGCAGGCGAGCGCCGAGACCAAGATCATTCAATGGCTTGATCAGGCGCTCATCGGGCGTGGCCGAGAGGAACAGCACTTTCAGGTGTTGTTGTTGGGCGGGCTGCTGCGTCAACAGGAACAGCAAACCGATCAGCACCGCCGTGATCTCGGGCGTATCGAACACGTGAAATTCATCGAACGTGAACTGACGAAACTCCATACTGAGGGCATTCGCGATGTAGGTGATGGCACGCCCGGGCTGCTGATAGTGAAACTGCAAGATCGCGTGGAAAATATCGGGGTTGCTGAACACCACTCGATAGTTCTCGATCACATTCATCAGCGTATCGGAGCGGCTAGGCTTATACTGCTCGTTTGGAGAACTCTCCAAAGCCTCCTGCCATAACTCATCGAGCACATGGGCCGAGAGCTTGCTCAAGCGGTTGGCCTGCACGCCCCAGGCCGCCATCGAAGCGATCGCGCTGGTGTACTGGTCCTCGACCAGTTCGTTGGTGGGGTAATGGGCCAGGATCGTGTGGTCGCGATCGACCAAAAAGGGCAACTGGCCAGCGAGGCTTTTGCCATCACCCGTCATCGCGGTATTGATGACGATACTCACCTCGGGATCGGTGAGCGCCTCGTAGGTGGCGAGTTGATGCTGTGAAAGCTGCCAATTGGGCAGTTTGGCCGCGAGCGGCGCAGGAATGGCGCTCGGATCGGCGAGCCGCGAGAAGACCGGTAATAAGCTGATACGCATTGCCTGCTCCTTACCGTGATGTTTCGTTCGAGTATAGCATGGGGAATGTAACTCAGGGAGTTACATATGGACTGCACGATAGGAACTTCTCAATATTCGAATAGCAGAAATGCAATAAAACAGGAACGTTACCAAGAAGTGAGAATGAGCAGATGTAGTCGAGCGATGTAGTTCCATTGTAGGGGAGTGGTGTAACCAATTTGTAAACAGTCAAGGGGAGTTATAAGTGAGGGGAAAGGGTTTGGAATTTTTAGTGTATTTTACACCTCCCCACCGTAGGCTGCGTTCAGGCGACGGATATCGTCGAGCATCCGTTGGCGAAGCCACTGCGGTTCGAGGAGTTCGGCGTTGCCAGCGTACTTCAGCAGCGTGCGCACAATGAAGAAGGCGTTGTAGCCCTCGGCCTCGATGATCGCATCGCCGTTTTCGAGGTACTCGACGACGCGCTGCTGGTCGAAGCGCCGGCTGATCTCGCCACGGGCCAACTGCGCCGCCAAACGGTAGCGAAAGCGGATCACCTGGCGTTGGTGTTGTCGGCTTAAATGCGGTGGTAGGCTCTGGCGCTCGCGGATCTGATAGATGCGGTCCACCCGAAAGTCGAAGATCTGCTTTGTATCGTACGAGAAGGCCACCAAGTAAAAGTGCTGCTCGTAGTACTCGATATTGTGCGGCTCGACGAGGTGGCGCATCTCGCTGCCCTGCGAGTTACGGTAGAGGAAATCGAGCACAATGTGCTGACTGATCGCCTTCTCCAACAGGCGAATCGTCGCGTTATGGGGGCGGTAATCGATCGCGGGTTGCACGGGCGCGGTGCTGGTTTGGCGCTGAAAGTAGATGCGCGCCTCCTCGGGCGAGAGCTGCCCCGTCAGCAGGTCGAGCAGCCGTTGGATATCCTCGAACTGTGGGTGGTTAGCCCCGAAGCTATCGCGGATCAGCGCCAAAGTGCGCAGATGCTGTTCATCGAAGGGGATGCGCACGCCGCTGATCTGGTAGCGTTTCGGCCTGGCGCCCTGCTTCTCCAATTGGAAGCCCAATTGCTCCACGGCCTTGAGATCGCGATGCAGCACTGCCCGAGCGCTCTCAGGGTTGCTGGAGTAGTTCTCGGACAGTGCGGCGTAGAGGTCGTTGAAAGTGTGGGGCTTGGTGGTGAGCAACTGGCACAGCGCCACCACGCGCTCGAACTGGTTCATGGTGTGCTTAGAGGCTTTCTGAAAAGTATTCCAACGCGGAAATACGAATCAGGCAGGGCAATACAATAAACATACGGTACATCTTGAGCGACATGCATCTCCGTCGTAAGCCTATGCGCTTTTTAGATTATGATTATGTCAAATTCAGTAGGCTGAGACATCACATACTCCATTATAACCACATTGGGGTTTGCCTCGCGACAAACCCCAACAACGTATCCGCTACTCGCCCACCGCGCGCTTCACCAAAGTACGGATGCGCTCCTCCACCTCGGGCGTTAACTCCTTGAGCGCGAAAGCGGTCGGCCAGAACGCGCCCTCATCGAGCTGCGCCACGTCGCTGAAGCCGAACGAGGCGTAGCGCGTGTTGAACTTCTCCGCGCTCTGGTAGAAGCACAGGACTTTGCCATCCTTGGCGTAGGCTGGCATACCGTACCAGAGGCGTGGCCAAAGTGAGGGCGCGGTTGTGGTGATGATTTCGTGCAGCCGCCGCACCATCGATTGCTCCGGCTCTGCTAGCTCTGCGATCTTCGCAAGCACATCGTTCTCGCCAATCGCGCGGTTTTTGCTTGCCCGCTCCTCGGCTTTGAGTTCCTTGGCGCGCGCCTTCATCGCGGCGCGTTCCTGCTCGGTAAACCCTTGGGTGCTCTTCTTCGCTTGGCTCATACCGTCCCCCTTTACTCTGGCTTAGGCTGTGAATAGTACATCAGATACGAACATCTGTTGCATATTATATGTGACTTTATGGTCACATGTCAAGGGGAAGTGTGCGTCTTTTGGGATGATGGCTCAAGATTAATGCGAAAATGCTGTGCAAGATCTTGCGCCTGTTCGTTAGTGAAATGGGCCAACAAATATGCCAACAGATCCTCCTGGCGATTCTGGCCGAACACCATACGGTACAAAGTCAGTGATCGGCGTAGCGCATCAAGACGTTCGCGATCTCGACTCAGTGGTAAAAAGGGAACATGCCGCTCGATAGAAGCACTGCCAGGAAACACCCAATATGGGATGATATCCGTTTGGGTAGACCCACGTCGTTCCTTGGCCTTCGTAAATCCACGGGACAAATAAGAAATAGCGTGCTCGTGTTTGGATCGTCGAGGTGCCAGGGAAGAGTGTATCCGCGAATGCGTCGCGCACGCTCCCAAAGCCAAGTTCGTCGCGCGTGTCCTTCTCGCTGAAGGCGTTGATGACATCGAGCATCTTGCATCAATCGGTTTCCGAGTAGTCCAGCCAGGTGAACGAGGAAGGCATTGGCTACCTCTTGTGATTTCCGATGTGATGCCAAATCTGATTGGATAGTTGTGATTAAAAGCTATGTAGCCTCGGCAGCAAGGGTTTTCCGTTTTTATGATATTGAGACGCTGCTCACACAGCGCCTCAATATCACGTCCCCTGCACATCCTTAATGTGGCGTCAATCTTCCTCGAACCCTACCTGCTCGAACTTCAGCACGCGACTGTTTTCGGTGACGGTGCGCACCACGTTGTCGGGCACACCGTCGGGCACTTCGGCCTCGATCTCGAGCGTAATGCGCACCTTGGCGCCCAGCAGGCTGGTTAGGTGCACGATCACTTCTTCGGCGATCTGAGCGGCATGTAGGCTGACACGGGCTGGGTTGAGCTGGACCGAGCCGTGGAAGCGGCGCAGTTGGCGATTCGCTGGCTTGACCACTTCGGGTGTCGTTGGCTGGCTTGTGCTGCTTGAGTTCGCGGCAGGCACGAAGCTTGGAGACGATGTCTCGGCAATGCTGAAACTGCTTTGGGCTTGTTCACGCTGAGCCTGTTGCTGCCGCCGTGCCTCCTCTTCGGCGTCGAGTTGCTGCTTAGCGACATCGGCTTTGACCACCAGGCCGCTGTCGTACTCGCTCAGCGTGATGGCATTGTTCACTTTGAGGCCGAGGTAGCGCCCGCTGCTTGCGTCGTAGCTTTCGGCGTAGGCGAAGGTCTCCACCTCCCAAGTCAGGCGCTTGACGCCCTCTTGAATCGCTTCTAACAGCACTTTGGGCTGCGTCAGAC
>CALKHR010000152.1 GCA_937988885.1 uncultured Roseiflexaceae bacterium
AAAGTCGTGCACTCATTGTACTCACTTCAGATCGATTGTGTCGAGCAAGGGCATACAAAAACGGGGACATTCCTCAATGGAATGCCCCCGTCCGTCCTTCGTATCGAGCAACTGCGTTTAGCGCTGGAGCATTGGCAAATAGACGCGCTGCGGATCGTTCGGGCTCAGTTTCGTGATGAAAATGCCCAACGTCGCGCCATTCGAGCCGATCATCGTCGTATTCGGGAATTTATACAGGTCAGCAGGCCCAGTCATACCAGTGACATACACGTGGCTCGTGCTATCGACCGCAACGCCATAGCCGTAATCGCGGTCGGTGCCGCCAAGGTACGTGCTATAGAGTAACGAGTTCGCGCCTGTTTTGCTGGGATCAATGCGCGCCACAAACACATCGGTCACATCGGCGCGGGCCACCTGCCAGGCATTTTTGGTTGGGAAGCGGTTCGAATCGGTGTTGCCCACAATAAACATCGTCCCATTCTTATCGATCTCCAACCCATAGCCGACATCGTACGCTTCGCCGCCCAAATACGTGCTGTAGAGTAGCGTCTTGCCATCGGCACTCAGCTTAGCCACAATCGCATCACGAGGGATCGCCGAACCAGCGCTCCCATTCTGTGTCTGGAACGCATTCTGCACAGGGAAATTGAGCGATTGCGTGAAGCCAGCAATGTACATATTACCCTGCGCATCGATTCGAATACCCATGCCCGCATCGGAACTGCTCCCGCCGAAATACGTGCTGTACACCAGCGACGATGAGCCGCTCTTAGTCGTATCGAACTGGCTGATCACAATGTCGATATCGCCAGCCGATTTCGATTGGAATGCGTTCTTGGTGGGATAATTGCTCGCCAAGGTGCGCCCAACAATGTAAGCCATACCGTTGTCCGAGACAGCCACATCGCCGCTATAATCGGCGCCACCGCCGCCAATGTAGGTGCTGTACAGCAATGCCGAGCCATCGGCCTGCACTTTAGTGAGAAAGATGTCAGTCAGACCATTGTGGCTGTTGTACGCCGCATTTTTGGTGGGAAAATTGGTCGACTCGGTCATCCCAGTCACGTACACATTACGGTTGGCATCGAGCGCAATACCGAGCGCCGCAGAACGTGTGCCTGTATCGAGCAAGCTCGTGTTCTCGTTGCGGCTCCCGCCCAGATAGGAGCTGAACACAAACGCATTGCCCGCCGCATTCAGCTTGGTGACGAATGCATCGCTGCACGGCTGGCTCGAACACTGATTACCGCCAGGCGCGGGCTGAAACGCATTCTTGGTGGGGAAATTGGTCGACTCGGTCATACCCGTCACATACGCATTGCCATCGCTATCAACGGTGATCGCATCGCCCACATCCTGCCCACTACCGCCCAGATACGTGATGTAGATCAGCGCCGTACCCGCCGCATTCAGTTTCATCACATACGCATCGCCGAAATTGCTTGCGCCGTTCGGGCCAGCGTAGCTCGCCTGAGGAGCCTTGGCATTGGGCAAATTGTTCGAGCGCGTACTGCCCGTCACATAAATATTGCCCTGAGCATCCACAGCGATATCGCGGCCCTCGTCGATATCGGAACCACCCACGAACGTGCTGTACACCAGATACGGGTCGATCGTCAGCGCATGATTCGCATCATACTGGCCCACCACAAAGCCAACCTGGCCGTCGCTCGCCAGATCATAGCGCACCGCCACCGGCACGCGCCGACCATCAATATCCTGCCAAGCGATCGGAGCCTGCTCGGTCAATGTCAGAATGCCGCTGCCCGCGGGCAGATCGATCTTCAGATCGCCGCTCCGCTGATCGATCCGTACGCCTTGCACGCCGCTGTACGACCAGCGGATACGGCTCGGATCTGCGCCAGGCGCCACAAAATACGTGCCCTTCAGCGAACCCTCAACCCCCTCATACTGCAGATCGATGCCGTCGTACAACTGCCGATACTCCAAATGAGCGAACATCGGCAGATCCGACTGCCATTCGCTCGGCTCCCCAACCAAATAGTGAACACGGCCCGATTGCTGCTCGGCCCCCACCAGCGCAGGGTTCGCATTCACACCCTCGAATCGCACACTGATTGGCTGCTGAACATCCGGCAGTGCGAGCGTCACCGCATCGGGAGAGAACAACAGCGTCCCGCCCATCGCGCCACTTTGGAAGCGAACCTCATCAGCCTGTTGGCCAATATTCGGCACAAATTGCAACGGCACTGTGATGCGCGGGGCAATGCTCGGATTCGCGGCAAATTGCGGCAAATACACCATCGTCATCGCCAGCGTCAATACCAGCAAAAAAACAGCGGAAAGTGTACGTGCATATCCAGGAATTAATGGTCGTGCGTGTGTCACAAACATATGTGCTACCTCTATTTTTGAGCAAGATCAACTAGGATCTGGCAAAACCAGATCAAAACGGATAACATCATCTACCAAAGCAGATGAATATGAATGATCCAGAATGTAACAGGGAGTTATTCTCGCAAATGCCAATCGGTGTACTGTGGAGAAGGAATCACAACAGGAGGAATGTCTATATCGATGTATTAACGTATAAATACCCGATCAGCATTTCAACATCGATGATTGTTGAGTTAATCAATCGATAAAATATCAAAATACTTTATTTTATCATATCCACTCCATTATTCATACTAAAATCTACGAAAGAAGAAATATTTATCATCACAACGAATAATTGACTTATCATCTTATTATTACAATCTCGTTAGGCAAGACGAGTCAAAATCGCAAAATGGTGCAAGATTTTGTAGCAATTTTTGTAATACTTGGAGTGAAACCAGGAAAATACACCAAAAGAATGAGGAACCTCCGAAGAAAGGAGGAAGATGGGAATTACAAAAAAGCGCCAGCGATCAAAACGATCGCCAGCGCCACAAGAGGCCGTATATCGAGGGTTTATGCGTCCAGACGCTCGAAGATACCAGCGGCACCCATCCCACCGCCGATACACATCGTCACCATGCCGAAGCGTTTGTTGCGCCGCTCCAGTTCGCTGAGCAACTGCACCGTCAGCTTCGCGCCCGTGCAGCCCAGCGGGTGGCCCAGCGCGATCGCGCCGCCGTTGACGTTCACCTTCTCCTCGTCCAACTCCAGCGCGCGGATCACCGCCAGCGCCT
>CALKHR010000153.1 GCA_937988885.1 uncultured Roseiflexaceae bacterium
GGCAGACGATCAAACAGCGTTGTAGGTCGCCCCGTGCGATCAGCTCTTTAATCAGCAGACCAGCCATAATCGTTTTGCCTGCGCCCGGGTCGTCGGCCAGCAAAAAGCGCAGCGGCTGGCGCGAAAGCATGGCATCGTAGACCGCTATGATCTGGTGCGGCAGCGGTTCAACCAGCGAGGTATGAACAGCCAAAACAGGATCAAAAAGATGCGCTAATCGAATGCGATGAGCCTCGGAGACAAGGCGAAATAGACTGCCATCGCCATCGAAGCTCCACGGTCGCCCGATTTCAACGATCTCAAGATCTGGTTCGCTGTCGCGGTACAGCAGTTGTGAGCCAGTTCGACCCATAGAATCTTTATAAATAAGTTCTAACGCATCACTGCCATACCATGTAACATCAACGACAGTTACACTTGCATCGGGCAGAATACCCCGAAGGCTAGTGCCACGGGTGAGATCTTCAAGGCGAATCATACGCTATCCCTCGCTGCTGCGATAGCATCAAAATAAACACCAACAGGTGCTACGATCAAGCATTGATTGGTGCTGATTACTGCAGACGGGCCTATTCAGTACAATACAAGAGTGATAGGAGATGATACAAGCGAGGTTATGGATGCAATACAAGCCAAAAGCATAACCTAAATATATGGTATAGATTGAGTATAGCACAATTTCATTACCACATTGGCAAGTAATTATGCCTATAATTCTCATCGTTGCCAAGCCAAGCACTTTTACCATATACCAGCCTACAGCCCACAAATGCGCACACGTCACCTAATCCATACCCCAAATCTTGACACACACCACACCTCGCGCTTAGTATAGGCGGCAGAGAATCCCGCTCGCCGAACACGACTCCCTCCGTTGCACTCATCTCCATCGACAGTTGCCCATCGCGTGTTGGAGAGCGTTCTCTGAACGACGGCTTGATTCAGTTGAAAAGGTCTACCGCTATCATTCGAGGCGGCGGACTTCCAACAATTCATTGAAGCCGTTTATGTGCTGGCAGAGCCGCCAGTGTGGCGATTGTCAACAGAGGAGTATAGTGTATGAACGGCAGAAGCTTCGATTGGCGAGTCATGGCGATTGTTTTGATAAGCGCGTTATTGGCGGGGTGCGGCTCGTCCACGGCAACACCGTCAGTCGCGCCGAGTACTATACCGAGCGCACCAACACAAGCACCACCAACACAAGCAGCGGCAGCACAGGCGGCGCCGACCCAAACCAGCAGCGCGCCCACGGCCAGCGCGAAGCCTTGGCCCACGCAGGAGTGGCAGACCGCATCGCCAGCCGAGCAGGGGTTAGATCCAGCCAAACTAGAGACGATGCTCAAAGCCGTGGAAGAGCGGCGCATCAACTTGCAGAGTCTCCTGATCGTCCGCAACGGCTACATCGTCAGCGAGACGTACTTCGGGGCGAACACGCCCAACACACGCTATCACCAATTCTCGGTCACCAAAAGCGTGGTGGCGACGCTGGTGGGTATCAGCATCGACACCGGCGCACTGCCAGATATCGAGCAACCGATGCTTGAGATGCTGGGCCGCACGCCGCCGGAACCGCCCACCCAACACCTCCAAACGATGCGGGTCAAGGATCTGTTGACGATGCGCACCGGATGGACGTGGACGGAGAGCGATGCGACCTACAATGCGATGTACCGCAGCGATGATTGGATCAATTTTATGCTGCGCCTGCCCGCCAGCGAGCAACCCGGCCAGCGGTTCGTCTACTGCTCAGGCTGTTCGCACGTGCTCGCAGCGATCGTTCAGGAACGCACTCAGACGCCGCTCTACGCCTTCGCCAAAGAGAAGCTGTTCGAGCCGCTCGGCATCGATTCGCCGCAGTGGGACGTGGATTCGCAGGGCATCCCGATCGGAGGATGGGGGCTATGGCTCACGCCGCGCGATATGGCCAAGTTCGGCTATCTCTACCTGAACAACGGCGAATGGGATGGTCAACAGATCGTTTCAGCCGAGTGGGTGGCCGAATCGACGAGCCTGCAAGCACGCACGGGCGGCTCGCTCGATTACGGATACCAATGGTGGATATCGGAGCGGCTTAAGGGCTATGCGGCGATGGGGCGCTACGGGCAAACGATCTTAGTGCTTCCAGAACAGCAAATCATTGTAGTCACCACCGCGCGCATCGATACGCACGACCCGATCTTCGAGCTAGTCGAGGAGTTTATCATTCCAGCCGTGCAGTAGAGTTGTGGATGTGTTGTGGCGTTTTACCTATAAGTTTTCGGTTATTCACACAACACCCTCCGCGTCTCAACTATACTCACGACATCGGAACAACAAACAACGCTTAACGCGGAGGAAGATACAATGAAAGCGCTACGCCTCTTTCCCAAAATCGTGATGGCCGTCGGTATCGCCTTTGCAGTCGGAGGTCTGATTGCAGCCGGAGCAGGTATCTACATCAATGGATTTGTGAAGCAGCAGCTAGCCGCCCAACAGATCGTCACTCCAGCCGATGCGTCTATCCCGAATACACCTGTGACCGACATCCCGACCGCGCTCAGTATGGCCGACATTATCCAGACGCACGCCGCCAAGAGCAGCAACGGCCTCTCCTACGCGCAGATGGGCA
>CALKHR010000154.1 GCA_937988885.1 uncultured Roseiflexaceae bacterium
TCCACGACCTCCGGAACCAGTTCCACGACCTCCGGAACCAGTTCCACGACCTCCGAAACCAGTTCCACGACCTCCGAAGCTACTACAGAGGGTTTGTTGAGAAGGGATGGCTCGACTATCCCACCTTAGTTAAAGCGGAATCCATCACAACAGTTTGCTTCTCGTTTGGGTGCCAACGATCACGAATCGGTGGCACGATTGATGATTGAAAATATGCTTATCGCAAGAGATATTGTGTGATCAAGCGTGGAAGCTAGATGGCCGACGAGGCCGATAGGGTGTTGCCACCATGGGCCATGGGGAAAGTTATGACAACATAACATAGGTAGAGGCACTACACAATAGGTAAGAAAGGGGATACATAGTATCGAATAAGGTTTATTCGTAAGTAGTACTATTGGCGTAGTAATATATTTCGCTGTGCATTTTAACTCGTTCAAAGGGGCAAATCTACCCACTCAGAAAGGCGTTTTTGCAGACCCTATTTATCTTGACAATATGCCCCTTTACGGCTATAGTCTCGCCATCCAGCTATGACGCAATGATGCTTATAGCGCTCGCGAGAGACGCGAGTTGCGACTGAGATCCGCGCTATCGTCGACGATAGTCGAGATGGTATGGTAATGCCATCTCCGTGGCCAGATTCAACGACGCGTGATCCAGAACGGGCGATTCAGCACCTACTTTTTGTAGGGAGCTGAGTTTCGTCACGGCTGTATTCTGAAAGGAGGCAATGTACAGGCGTATTTTCGGCTATCAATCCATCCAACATTCGCGTACGAACGACGTAGACTATAGATGTAATAACTGCTGCGATGTGTAGCAACAACCCATACCCTTATGGGAGGAAGTACATGCAATTCAAAACAACTGGACGGCTCGCCAGTGTAGTGGTGCTCTTGGCCCTACTCCTGAGCGCGTGTGGTGGAACCCCCACCGCTGCCCCCACTGCCGCACCTGCAGCACCTGCCGCGACAACAGCGCCAGCCGCGCCTGAGGCAACCACTGCCCCCGAAGCACCTGCAGCGACGGCTGCACCAAGCACCAGTGAAGGTGCCTTTCAGATTCCCGAGGTCGTTGAGGGTAAATTCAACGTTGCAATGGTGTTGATCGGACCGCACGATGATCGCGGTTGGTCGCAGGCACATTACGAGGGTCTTGAGGCTATCGCCAAAAATGTTGAGAACACCAATATCGCCTATGTGGAGAACGTGCCAGAAGGCGCCGACTCCGAGCAGGTGTTCCGCAGCCTCTCACGCAAGGGTTTTGACCTAATCTTCGCTACTTCGTTTGGCTATATGGATTCGGTTGAGGCGGTGGCTGAAGAGTTCCCGCACATTACCTACATCCACACCAGCGGCTATAAGTCGAACAACACCAACTTCGGTAACCTGTTCGGCGCCATGGAAAATATGAAGTACCTGGCGGGCATGATCGCTGGTGCGCGCGCCAAGCAGGATGGCAATCCCAAGCTTGGCTACATGGCCACCTTCCCGATCCCCGAAGAATTGCGCCTGGGTAATGCGATTGCCCTCGGTATGCGCAAGACCTGCCCCGAGTGCACGATGGATGTTCGCTGGATCAATACCTGGCACGACCCAATCATCGAGCGCGAAGCGGCTGCATCGCTGTTCGACGCTGGCGCACAGGTTGTCTTTACTGGCGCCGACACCCCTGCGGTGGCCGAAGTGGCAACCGAGAAGGGCAAGTGGGGCGTGACATACGACTGGGTCGGCTCGTGCACGGCGGAGCGCTGTCTGACCGCGCCCTACTGGAACTGGGGCCCGGTGTACGAGCGCATCACCAGAGGTGTGATGGACGGTACCTACACGCCTGGCTTCGATTACTTCGATGCTGATAGTGGTAGCTTGGCTCTCTATGGCTTCATGGAAGGCCAGGAGCTGACCCCTGGCATGGCAGACCTGCCGCCAGAAGTGATCCAGGAAGTTCGTGATATACTCGATAAGATGTTGAAGGGCGAATTCACCCGCTTCGATGTCTTCGCTGGTCCTATCAAGGATAACACAGGCTCAGAGATCGTTCCTGCAGGCGAGAAGCTCCAGCAGGCCGACCTCGACCAGTTCCCTCCCGGAGCACCTGGTCTGGAGTGCACCTACTGCATGCGCTGGTGGGCCGAGGGAATCACCGCTGAATTGCCAGCTCAATAAATAGCACACGACAAGCGGGTGAGCAGTATGCTTCGGCTACCTGTTCACCCGCCTCGTCTTCTAGTTGCAGGAACGATGCATGAGTGAGTCTGACAACGTTATCAGCATGCGTGGGATCGTCAAACGCTTCCCTGGTGTTCTCGCTAGTGATCATGTTGATTTTGAGCTGCGACGGGGTGAGATTCACGCGCTGCTAGGCGAAAACGGCGCTGGCAAAAGCACGCTAATGAATATCTTAGCGGGGTTGTACCGCGCCGATGCTGGCACGATCGAAGTCTACGGCAAGCCCGTGACGTTTAACTCTCCACGTGATGCTATCAATGCTGGCATCGGGATGATCCACCAGCATTTTATGCTGGTGCCCTCGCAGACTGTCACCGAGAATATTTTGCTGGGCCTCGATACCCCGCGCTTCCGCCTACGCTTATCGAAGTACGATGCAATTGTCGCCGAGCTAAGCGCACGCTTCGGCATGCAGGTCGATCCCCAGGCGCGCATCTGGCAGCTTTCGGTGGGCGAGCAGCAACGGGTCGAAATTCTCAAGATGCTGTATCGCGGTGCCGATATCCTGGTGATGGACGAGCCAACCGCAGTGCTGGCACCACAAGAGATCGAAGGGCTGTTCACCACGCTCCGCTCGATGACCGCCCAAGGTAAATCTATCATCTTTATTAGCCATAAGTTGCAAGAAGTGACCGAGATCGCCGACCGTGTGACTGTGCTACGGCGCGGTAAAGTAACGGCGGGTGGGCTTCCTACAGCGGGCCACACCACTGCAGACCTAGCACGCCTTATGGTTGGGCGCGATGTGCTATTCCAACTCGAAAAGCCACCAGCGAACCCCGGTCCGGTTGTGCTTTCGATCGATTCGTTAGAGGCGGTGAACGACCGTGGGCTACCAGCCTTACGTGGACTTTCGTTGCAAGTGCGGGCGGGCGAGATCGTTGGCTTGGCGGGCGTGGCTGGCAATGGTCAGCGCGAACTCGCCGAAGTGATCGCAGGGCTACGACCCGCCACGGGTGGGCAAGTGCGCCTGGGCAACGATGTGATCAGCAATCAGCCCACCCGGGCCGCCATCCGCAAAGGGTTGGCCTATGTGCCCGAGGACCGCACCAAGGTCGGCAGCGCACCAAGCCTCAGCATTACCGATAATCTGATTATGAAGCACTACGACCGCCAGCCTGTCGGGAAGGGGTGGCGAGTCGATTCGGTGGCCGCCGAACTCTTCGCGAGCGAGTTGAAGGAAGCGTACAGTATCCAAACTCCTTCGCTACGCACCCATGCGCGTGTGCTCTCGGGTGGCAACTTGCAGCGTATGATCTTGGCCCGCGAGATCGCCACCGACCCACAGTGTATGCTGGCGATGCAGCCGACGCAGGGCTTGGATGTCGGCGCGATCGAAACGGTGCATCGCCTGCTGCTTGAGCAACGGGCGGCTGGCGTGGCCGTGCTGCTGATCTCGGAGGAGTT
The DNA here is from genome assembly GCA_937988885.1 of uncultured Roseiflexaceae bacterium. Lineage (GTDB taxonomy): Bacteria > Chloroflexota > Chloroflexia > Chloroflexales > Roseiflexaceae > CALKHR01. The sequence goes on from CALKHR010000154.1 coordinate 3,639, forward strand.
GGAGGAACTGCTCTCGCTGAGCGACCGGATCTGCGTGATTTACGAGGGTAAAATCGTTGGCGAAGTGACAGATCACGATGTCGATCGATTAGGACAACTCATGACAGGTTCGCTGGGGACCACAACCGAGGCCGCCTAGCACCCTGATGCGCCGCAGTTGGCGCACGTTAACCTGCCACAGCAGTGGCGCATGCTTCTATCGGCGTACAAATGGCTAAAGAGACAAACATGAGTACTGAGGGCGATGTTCTCTCCCAACAGCGGCAACCACGCATCAGGTGGGTCGTGGTACCACGCGAACAGGTGCCCGGTTGGCTTCCTGCGCTGATCTCGTTTGGCGCGGTTATCGTGGCGCTGTTGATCGGTGCTGTGATTCTGGCGCTGGCTGGCGGCAATCCCTGGGTCGTGTACACACAGATCGCGCGTTCCTCGTTTGGAAGCCTAGGTGTGTTTTCAGACACTATGGTCAAGGCGATCCCGTTGATCTTGGTCGGCTTGGCATGTGCAGTGGCGTTCCGCATGCGCGTCTGGAATATCGGTGCTGAGGGACAATTTTATTTAGGGGCATGGGGCGCAAGCGCTATTGTGTTGGGCTTGCTGCCAATGGTTCCATCTCTTTCATCACCTTGGCTGATCATTCCACTGATGATGGTGGCGGGCATGCTCGCTGGAGCGCTCTGGGGCGGCATCCCTGGATTCCTTAAGGCGCGCTTTGGGGTGAACGAAATCATCTCAACGCTGATGCTCAACTATATTGCTGTCTTTTGGAACAACTTTTTTATCTTTGCGATCTGGAATGAGAATGGCTTCCCGCAGAGTCCGGCCTTCCCGCGCTTCGCATGGCTGCCGCGTCTCACCGATTACGCCCGTGAGTTTCGGGTATTGGGCGGTTTGACAACCCATTTGGGCTTGGTGTTTGCGCTGGTGGCGGCGGTGCTTGTGTGGATGCTGCTGAAATACAGCCGCTGGGGCTACGAGATCCGGTTGATCGGCGATAATCCACGGGCGGCGGAGTACGCGGGTGTGCCGATCAAGCGCTACACTGTGCTGGTGATGATGATTTCGGGCGCGTTGGCCGGACTGGCAGGTATGTCGGAGATCAGCGGCGTGGTTCATCGCTTGCAGGGCTCGATCTCGCCGGGCTACGGCTTCACAGGCATCATTGTCGCCTGGCTCGCGAAACTCAATCCCTTCGCGATCATCCTCGTGTCGATCCTGTTTGGCGCGCTCATCCTAGCAGGGCGCGAGATCCAACCTTCGGGTATCCCTCGGCTCATTCAAGGCATTGTGTTGGTCTGCCTGATCGCCAGTGATTTCTTGCTGCGCTATCGGGTGCGGTTGCAGTTTGGCTCGAAGGAAGCGTAGTTCTCTAGCGGTGTGCTGCTTAGCATAGGAACGCAATTATGGACCCGATCATTATTCTCCAGGCAGGCATCGCAACTGGCACCGTGTTGTTGTTCGCCACCATCGGCGAGATCTTCACCGAGCGTGCCGGAGTGATCAATCTTGGCGTCGAGGGGATGATGCTGATCGGCGCGATGTTCGCCTACAGTATTGCGTTGCGCCAGGGGAATCCTTGGCTGGGCGTGTTGGTGGGCATGCTCGCGGCGGGGCTGATCAGTCAACTCCACGCCTTCATCGTGATCCATTTGCAGGCGGATCAGGTGGTGAGCGGGCTTGCCTTGACGTTTGTTGGCACTGGCATTAGCCTCGTGTTCGGTTCAGGGTTGGGGAGTCCCGTACCAGGCACGACATTGCCGAATATCACCATTCCGCTGCTGTCGAGCATCCCCATCCTCGGGCCGATCCTCTTTACCAATCAGAGTGTATTGGTCTATGTGGGCTATCTGCTGACGCCGCTGGCCTGGTACTACATCTATCACACACGGCCAGGCTTGCATCTGCGGGCTGTGGGCGAGTATCCTGCGGCGGCGGATGCGCTGGGTGTGTCGATCTATCGGCTGCGCTACCTGTACGTGTTTGTTGGCGGCTTGTTGGCTGGCCTGGCGGGCGCGACGATCAGCGTTTCGATCTCACCGGGGTGGTTTAGCGAGTTGACGACCGGCGGCCAAGGCTGGATCGCAGTCGGTCTGGTGATTTTCGCGCAGTGGAACCCGGTTCGGGCGGCGCTGGGGGCGTATGCGTTCGGAGCGCTGCGCCGCTTGATCCTGGATATTCAGGGTCCAACCATGATTCTGGGGTTGAGCAACCCGTTTTACTATAATCCATACCTGGGTTTCTTCCTCCAGATGCTACCGTATGCGTTCACGGTGATTGTGCTAGTGCTTGGCTCTCGCGAGGCGGTGCGCAAGCGCTTGGGCGCGCCAGCCGCATTGGGCTTGCCGTATATTCGTGGGGCGCGTGGCCTGTAATCCAAACCCTCTTGCCTAGTACGTTGCTCATACGGGCGTCTTTAGTTGTACACTCAAAAAGTACGGCTCAAGACGCTCGTTTTCTTTTCCCACATGTGATACAGTTTGTGGCATAGTTCGTCTCTAGGCTCTCTGGATACAGTGAGACTCATACTATCGGCGCAAACACCTCGCTGTCTGGCAGTGGTTCCCTACCGAGGACCGCTGTTTCTCCTTTCCCCGATCTATGGCAGTACAATACGTGGCATCCCAAGTGTATAGTCTGTAGAAGTGTGTATCGCTCAGGGGAGGTTATGTCGATGAATGACCCAACTGTGATCATTGTAGGCATTGTGGTAGTGGTTGCGTTAATCGCTTCGATGGTGTGGTTACGGCGTTTGGGTGGCGCAAGCCAAGCTTCAGAGTACGATACAGTCAACCGCATACCGATCTCGCTCGCTCCCGACGAGATGATCCAAGTACAGACGTTGGTGGCACAACGAAAGAAGTTAGAGGCGATCAAGTTTGTTCGTGAGAAAACGAACCGAAGCTTGAAGGAAGCCAAAGACTTTGTCGATGCGCTGCCGCGCTTGGGCGAAGGATCGGCTGGGCCAGCGGCGCAGGCAGAGCTGCTCATTGATCCTGCACTGATCGCGAACGATAGCGTGATGCGGGAGTTGTTGGCGCAAAATAACAAAATCGCGGCCATCAAGCGCGTGCGCGAATTGACCAATTGGGGCTTGAAGGAAGCCAAAGACTTTGTTGATGCCCTACCTCCAGTGAGTGTGCCAGCGAATGGCCAGGCCGCTGCACCCACGTTGCTCACAGATCGGGAACAGATCGCGAACGATGGCGTAGTGCGGGCGTTGTTGGCGCAGAACAACAAGATCGCCGCCATCCAACGCGTGCGCGAATTGACCAATTGGGGCTTGAAGGAAGCCAAAGACTTTGTTGATTCACTATCGTAAAGGTTCACCACAATTCAATCAGCACGGTGTGAAATGATTTCCAATGTGCTGTTCAAAGAGAGATAATTATGGCAGCAATTCACAATGGTTCAGCGGAGCAGCACGAATGGTTCGCGCAGGTGCGTGAGTTGACGCTGCGGCTTGTACGCTTTCGGAGCATCACCAACAGTCAAGGCGAAGTGGAGTTCGCACCGTTTTTAGCCGATCTGCTGCGCGAGCACCCGTACTTTCAAGCGCATCCGGAGTATGTGCGGGTGATGCCAGCGCCGGGCGACCCGTTTGGGCGCAGCAACGTGTTCGCGCTGGTGCACGGAGGCCCACGTACCGTGCTGTTGTGCGGGCATTTCGATGTCGTAAGCACCGAGAATTACGGCGAACTAGAACCGTTGGCCTGCGATCCCGAAGCGCTGTTGCCTGCACTGATCGCGGAGTTGGAACGCGATAGCTCGGACCCAAGCGACCAATTGGCCCTGCGCGATCTGCGAAGCGGCGATTATCTGCCGGGACGCGGCGCACTGGATATGAAAAGCGGAATCGCGGCTGGTATTGCGCAGTTGTTCCGTTTTGCCGAGCAGGAGCAGCGCACAGGGAGTTTGTTGCTGGTGGCAACTCCAGACGAGGAGCAGACCTCGCAGGGGATGCGGGCTGCGGCGGTGCAATTGCCGCATTTGCTCCGAGAATGGGGGCTGGAGGCCCAAGCAGCGATCAATCTCGATTCGACGACAGACCGTGGCGATGGCAGCGCGGGACAGGTGATCTACCTCGGCAGTGTTGGGAAGTTGCTGCCAGCAGTGTATGTTGTTGGGCGCGACACCCACGCGGGCGCGCCGTTCGATGGAGTGGGGGCGACGGTGCTGGCAGCCGCAATCACCCAGGCGATCGAGTGCAACCCAGAGCTCGCCGATGAGGCGGCGGGCGAAGTGGCACCACCGCCGATCTGCCTGAAGCAGATCGATCTCAAAGGGCACTACGATGTCACCACTCCGGCGGCGGCCTGGTGCTACTACAACGTGCTCACCTATGAGCGCTCCGCCTCGCAGGTGCTTTCGATGTTCGTGGAGGTGGTGCAGCGGGCGCTCGACGGCACGTTGGCTGAGTTATCGCAGCGAGCGCAACGCTACGCGGCGCGTGGTGGCGCAAGCACCGAGATGACCGCCTGGCAAGCGCGGGTGCTCACAGTGGCAGAACTGCGTGAGGCGGCGTTGGCACACAGCGGAGCGAGCGTGGAGCAGGCGTTGGCGGCGCTGGATGCGCAGTTGCCCGCCGATCTCGACCTGCCGAGCTACAGCTTGCGGGTAATCGAGCTCCTGTGGAAGCTGAGCGGCTTGAGCGGTCCGGCAGCGGTGGTAGGCATCGGGGCGTTGCACTACCCGCGCGTGATGGTCAACGAGCAGGAACCGCTTCACGTGCGGCTGCGCGCGGCGGTGAACCGTCAGACCGCACGGTTAGCGCAGGAGCGCGGGGTGGTGGTGCGCCAGCGACCGTTCTTCTCCGGCATCTCCGATATGAGTTTCTTGGGCGGCGGCGTGAGCGATGCCGAGCACGCACTGATCGCGGCCAACACACCAGCGTGGGGGAGGCGCATCCGGGCGCGCCAACCCGATGAGCAGGTGTTGGCGGTGCCGATTATCAACCTGGGGCCGTGGGGCCGCGATTATCATCAGCGCATCGAGCGGGTGTATATGCCGTATGCGTTCGATGTGCTGCCCGAGTTGATCTGGCGGATCGCGCAAGACCTGCTCGGGCAGCAGGAGGCTATGGAGTAGCGATGCAGTTGTTGGCGCGATCTTGCATCAATCGGCCCGCATCTTCCTGATCCACTTCACCGAGCAGGACGGGCGGCAGAAGGATGCTGATCGCGCTCCACGCACAGCGCAACGCCTGCGTTGGGGGCAGGCCAGTGGCGTTTTCGACGCGCGCCGCCACGATGGTTGGGATATCGTGCAGGGCCGGGTCGGCGAGCGCGGCCCGCAGGGCAGGCAGCAGCGCAAGATCGCGAGCGATCTGCACTTGCACCTCGGGCTGTGTCAGTGCGTTGGCGAGCGCATACGCCCGCTCAAGCTGTACACCCGCCAGATCAGCGTTGTACATCAGGTAGATGCCGTTGAGCGGCGCTGCGGCGGCGCGCCCCGTCGCTGAGAAGAGCGGCATCGGCGCAATGCCAAGGTCGAGCGTATCGGTGTATTGGCGGTACGATTCGATGGCCCAATCGCCGTCGATGGCAAAGGCGGCGCGTCCCTCTCGGAACAGTTTGACGCCATCGGCATAGGTCGAGGGCGGCGGTGGACCAGTACGGCGCAACTCTTTGAGCAGATTGAGCGCAGCGATCATCTCTTCGGTGTTGAGCGTTGGCTGCCCGTCGCCGCCGAGCGTGGTTCCGCCAGCGCCATTCAGCCAAGCAGCGAGCCAGCGCGGCTCGGCCCAAGCGGCCACAAGGCCAAAGCGGTTGCCGGTGGTCTGGTTGCGCGCCGCCACGATCAGCGCATCGGTGGTCTGGGGCGCCTCACCAACAAGTTTGCGGTTGTAGAGCAGGTAGAGCGCGCCTTGCGCGGCGAGTGGTGTGCCCCAACGCTGGTTATCGAGGGTTGCGCCGCTGATGGTGGCCAAGATAAATTGATCGGCGGCCAACGCATCCTCGGCGGGCTGGATCAATCCCTGGCGCGCAAGGATACCGAGATCGTCTTGCGTGCCCCAAACCAGATCGGGCAACGGCAGATCGGCAATGAGCGCGGCATGCAGATCGGCCTGCAACGCATCGGTGCTCTTGGTGATGAGTTGCACTTCGATCTCTAGGCTTTTGCTCACCTGCTCGATCAGCTGACGCAGTGGCTCCTGCTGCGCCTCCGTCACAGCGGCCCATAGCACCAGTTCGCCTGGCTCCGGCGTAGGCTGCGGGAGCGAGGTCACGGGTGGAGCCTGTGTGGGACGCGGTGTGGGCGCGACGGTCGGCGATGGAGTGGAGGGCGGGACAGTTGCGGTGGGTTCCGGCGCTGGCATAGGGCTGCATGCACTCAGCAATGCACAGAGCAGCACAGCAATAGAGCGAACAATTCGTTTCCGTTGATACGCCATGCGATCGATTATTCCTTCGAGCGGTGTTGCGAACCCAAGCTACACAGTCCTACCAGTGGCGTTGGGCGCTTTCCTCACGTATTTCTGCGGTGTACTACCAACTCACATTCGTGCGACTTCGTTGCGCGCGGCGATCCTACCATTAGATTGCGTTGTGTGCAATATCAGCAATGCTGGGTGGTAGCACGATGAAGCAATGGCCATCTTTCACAAGAAAAGGTGCCTTGCATACGGCTTGCAAAGCACCTTTGAAGCATTTGAATAGATGGCCGACAGCGCTACGAGACGCTCTCACCCGGCGCAAGGGCGATCACCTCAACATCGACACCAAACTCAGCCACGTACTGGCGGAGCGCATCGGGGGTGCCGCTCAGCAGCGGGAAGGTGCCGAAATGCCCCGGGATGGCATACTTCGAGCCGATCAGTTTAAGGGCGTAGGCAGCCTGGCGGGGATCCATCGTAAACCAGTCGCCGATCGGCAGAATGGTGAGATCGGGCTTGTAGAGGTCGCCGATGATCTTCATATCGGAAGTGACGGCGGTATCGCCCGTGACATAGATGGTGAAGTCGTTCTCAAGGCGAAGGACGTAGCCGATCGCCTCGCCCATGCTGATGATCTGACCGTCCTGGACGTAGGTGCTGCTGTGCTCAGCCGATGTCATGGTGGCGCGCACGCCTTCAACGGTCACGGTGCCGCCCTTGTTGTAGCCGACCAAGCGCGACTCGTCGATGCCCTGGCTCGCGAGCCAACCGGTGATGTCGTAGATACTGACGATTTTGGCAGAGGTTTGCGATGCGAGGTTAAGGAGCTCACCAAGGTGATCGGAGTGACCGTGAGTGATGAAGATCGCGTCGAGGCCGTCTTGACGAATACGATCTTTCCATTCCTCTGGGCAGGCAGGGTTTGAATCGAGCCACGAGTCGATCAATAAGCGCTTGCCGCCTGGCGTTACAATATGAAACGTTCCGTGTCCCAACCACGTGATCGTTGTATTGCGACCAATCGTCGTCATTTTCCTCTCCTTTGATGACACCCTCTTACGGCCATGCACGGCGACACTATTCGCTCTACCAGAGAGACATATTGTGAGAACATGTATTGGATGACATTAGTATAACATATTGTCCTGGCGAGGTGATTGCTAAGCTATAGAAGAAGTGTTGGATGAGTGGAAGCTTGACGAGCGCATGAAAATCATTATAATGGTGATACCCCCCGTGGGTATTCACTGATGATCAGCATGCCTAACGCATTAGAAAAGATAAATTCAAGGAGTGTTTCTCATGGCAAAGCCAATTACAATCACCGACGCCGACTTTGAGGAGAAGGTGTTAAAGTCGGAGACACCGGTACTGGTCGATTTCTGGGCGCCATGGTGTGGGCCGTGCCGCGCGATTGCTCCTGCGCTTGAGGAGCTTGCCAACGAGTACGATGGTAAGATGACGGTCGCGAAGATCAACATCGACGAGCACCAGCGCTGGCAGACCAAGTTCGGTATTATGGCTATCCCGACGCTATTGGTGTTCAAGAATGGTGAGTTGGTGAAGCGCATCCAGGGTGCCGCTCCGAAGCGCACGCTCAAGGAAGCCTTCGACGAAGCGCTGGCGAACTAAATCGGCAGCGCCAATCGGCGCGTTAGGACATATGCGTTGAGGATAGAAGGGTGCTTGTCGCTCGTCTCTATCCTCAATTGTCTATGTGACGAGGTTTGTATGGCAGAAGCAGAAACGCGGCGTAGCATCAGCGGGCAAACGCAGAGCGATGTGCTGTTGCGTTTGCGACGCATTGAAGGCCAAGTGCGCGGTATTCAGCGCATGGTTGAGGAGAACCGCGACTGCCGTGATGTCGTGGTGCAACTAGCAGCTGTCAAGGCTGCGGTGGCAAGCCTCAACATGTTGGTGGCCGAAAGTTATGCGCAAGAGTGTCTATGCGGCGCCGATCAGGTCGATGCCGCTGAACTTGCGCGCGTACTCGATTTGTTGAAGGCAGCACGATAAGATTATGGAACCGCACGATTCGGACAGGCCTCGATCATCCATCCAAGGTGGCATCTCGTTTGGGCGAGCCGCCCGCGCCCGCGACCGCCAGATCGAGGCATTAGAGGTTACCAATCCGCTCGGCGTCGATCGCGATACGCTGTGGGCCACTGCCCGGCGTTTCGCTGCGGGCGTGACAGTGGTGACAACGACCACCGATACAGGCTTTGTGGGAATAACGGTCAGCGCATTCAGTTTGCTCTCGCTGGAGCCACCGCTGGTGCTCGTCTGCATCAACAATGACTCGCAGGTCCGCGAGGCGATTGAGCTCAGCGGCAATTTCGCCGTGACGGTACTGAGCAGCCGCCAGGAGTTGCAGGCTGAGATGTTTGCTGGCCGCACGCCGCGCCCTGACCCCTACTTCGCCGATGTGCCGCACCGAACGTTGCTCACCGGAGCGCCAATCCTCAAGGGCGGCTTGGCTTGGTTTGATTGTTATGTCGATATGCAGCACGACGGCGGCGATCATGCCCTGTTCATAGGGCGTGTGGTGGCCTCCGGCGTCGCCGCCGATCAAGACGACCCGCTGCTGTACTTCGGCAGCCAATACCGACGATTAATGACATAGCCCCATTACCGATCGCCCCTCGTCGCAGCCCTTCTTCCACCACTATGCTGCGAATCGCGCAAACACTGTTGCATTACACCGTACTCGGGCGGCCAGAAGCGCCGCCCAGATGGCTACCGAACGCTCTGCGTTAGCGCGCGGCTCACACAATCGAAGCAGAATCGTTGAGGTTTATTTAGTGGGCGACGGGTGCCCGTGCGCCAGAAAGTCGAGGGCGAGTTGATTGAAGTGGGCGGCTTGATCAACCATCACCACGTGCCCGGCCTTCGGCAGCACAATAAGCTCCGCCTGCGGTAGAGCAGCCTTGTACAGGTGGCCGATCCACGGCGGAACGAGCGTATCTTGCGCGCCCCAAACCAGCAGGATAGGCGCACGCACCTGTTGAGTGTGCGGCATAGGATCGGTGTGCAGCAGATAGGCCGCCGCTTGTAGCAGCGCTACTGGACCAGCCCGCAGGCCGTCCCAGGCGATGGTGGGAATGAAGGTGGGAGTGCAGAACAGGCTGGCGCTCAAGGCTCGCAGGCTCATCTCACCCAGGCCCGCGCCCATAGCAGCACCGCCCGCCGCCGCAGCTAGCACCATCCTGCCAACCCGTTGCGGGTAATGGGCAGCGAGCAGCAGCGCGATCAGACCGCCCATTGAGTGCGCGATGACATCGGTGTGCTGCACGCCCAGGCGCTCGATAAACTGAGCGAGCAATGTGGCAGTATCGTGCAGGGAGAGTGGAATCTGCCGCCGACTCTGGCCGAAGCCGACCAGATCAACAGCATAGACTGTGTGGTGTTGCGCCAGCACGGGCAGATTACGTTGCCACCACGTTCGGCTCGCCGAGAAGCCGTGGATGAGCAAGAGCGGTGGTCCATCGCCCTGCTGCGTATAACTCAATCGATGCTGGCCGATGTAACATTGCTGAACGTGAATTGGCGCGTGATGAGGCATAGCGATACACAAAGCTACGATTCCGGGCGATCGTCCCACGTGAACGAGCGGGCCAAAGTCGCATCCACCAGTTTGGGAGCTAACAAACTGAACCCCATACGCAATCGATCGGCCCAGGTGACGTAGGCGACCCGTGGCTCGCGCTGAGCGGCCCGCAGAATGACGCGGGCGACATGCTCGGGCGTGACGGCACCCGTGGAGAGGCGTCGGCGCTCGCTGCCGCTGCCCAGGCGATTATCGTTGAAGCTTGTGCTGGTGGTGCCGGGACGCACCAACGTGACGGCAATGGAACTCCCGTGTAATTCGACCCGCAGCGCCTCTACCAAGCGGTCTAGCGCAGCCTTGACGGCGGCGTAGCCTCCCAGGTAAGGCAGCGCACGCAGACCGACCACCGATGAGATGTAGATGAGTTGGCCCCGCTCGCGTTGGCGTAAGTGCGGCAGCGCGGCTTGTGTCAGCGCCAGCGGCCCGAACAGATCGACGGCCAACGCGTGTTGAAAATCGTTGGCCTGAAGCTGAGCGACGGGAGCAGCGAGGCCAACGCCCGCGTTGTTGATCACGATGTCGATGCCACCAAGCTCAGCGACCGTGCGATCGACCAGGTGTTGGACAGCCGCAGGGTCAGCGATATCGGTTGGGACGAGCAGCGCAGGGGCGTTGAGCGTCTGGGCGACGCTCCGCAGGCGTTCCTCGTTGCGGGCCGCGAGCACGACGTGGGCACCCGCCGCAGCGAAGGTCCGCGCCGTAGCAGCGCCGATGCCCGCCGAGGCGCCAGTGATAATGACGACTTTGCCATGTGGGTTCATGATCTTCGGTTTCCTGGCGGAGCCTACAGCTTAGGCATGCCCTAAATGTTCCAGACTCAGTTGGAACAACCGCGTGACGTGCTCATCATCGAGCGCGTAAAAGACGAGTTTGCCATCGCGACGTGCCCGCACAACACGCAGGCCGCGCAACAGCCTCAACTGGTGCGACACAGCCGATTCGCTCATCGACAGCACTGCCGCGATATCGCCCACGCAGAGTTCGGCGTGCGAGAGCGCGTGTACAATGCGCACACGCGTAGGATCAGCCAGCGCTTTAAAAATATCGGCAACTTGCGCAGTGAGCTTAGCGTCGATCGGATGCTCCTGCACGCGACGAACCGCCGCCGGATCGATGATCTCGGGCGTGTCCTGAAGCGTCATCACTTCCACCTCCTCGGGCAGCAACGGCACATATGGCGCACGTCGCGCCAGTGGGAAGTATACCATTTTTCGTTGCCTTGCATCGATTAGACGAATATCGTTGGCAATAGTATCATAGTTGAGAAGGTTGATACACAAATAAGGAGCAGACATGGAGTACCGACAGCTTGGTAGAGCCGGGGTGCGTGTCTCGGTGATCGGCTTGGGCACCAACCAATTCGGTGGTGTCGTCGATCAGCAAGGGGTGAATGAGATTATCGCGGGGGCGCTCGATCTGGGCATCAATTTCATCGACACGGCAGATGTGTACACCCAAGGCCGTTCGGAAGAGACGCTCGGCGTCGCGCTCAAGGGGCGTTGGGATCGCGTTGTGCTCGCCACTAAAGTGCGCAGCAGCATGGGCGACGGCACCAACGATCAGGGCGCATCGCGTTACCATATCATCAACGGCGTCGAGGCGAGCCTGCGCCGCCTGCAGACCGATCATATCGACCTGTATCAAATCCACCGCTGGGACGATACAACACCCATCGATGAGACATTACGCGCGCTCGACGATTTAGTGCGGGCTGGCAAGGTGCGGTACATCGGTGCCTCGAACTTTATGGCTTGGCAGCTGGCCCACGCCAACGTCCTCGCCGAACTGCGCGGTTGGACGAGCTTCGTGAGCATTCAGCCGCACTACCACATGCTCGAACGGAGCATCGAGCAGGAGCTTATTCCCTACTGCAACGCCTACAACGTCGGCATCTTGCCCTACTTCCCACTCGCAGGCGGCTTCCTCACCGGCAAATACCGTCGCGGCGAGGCGGTGCCAAGCGGCTCGCGAGCTGAGCGCAGCCCCTACGTGCAGAAGTACCTCACCGACGAGAACTTCACCATCATCGAAAAGCTGGAGCAGTGGGCGAAGGAGCGCGATCACACGATGGGCGAGCTTGCGCACGCTTGGTTGCTGTCGCAACCGCAGGTCAGCTCGGTGATCTCGGGGGCGACGAAACTGTCACAGGTGCAGGCGAACGCGAAAGCCGCCGACTGGAAGCTCACGCCCGAAGAAGTTGCAGAGATCAACAGCATCCTCGGCTAATCCTCGCCTATAAAGCGCAAAAGCGAGCACGGCATCCAAAAGGTGCTGTGCTCGCTTCGTTTGAAAGGTCTTCTGCCGCGTCACAAACAGCGTTTGAGAAGGCGACGTTACTCGGCAAGTCGATTGTATGCGCGCATAATCTCGCAGAGACGGTCGAGGGGAAGCGCGTAAGCGACGTGATTATTGATGCCAACCGTCGTCGTGGCCATACACATCGCATTCAGGATCGCCTCCTCGGTCGCCTCCGCAGCCGCCTCGAACAGCGGGGTCATCGCGCCGTTCGGCAGCATGCGTACATTGATCGGCGTGCGATCCGTCTCGACCTGCGCAAGCCCTTGGTTACCCGTCGAGAACGCCACGAAGATATCGCCACTGCTGTTTTCGCCCAGGCCACCCATACGAGCCACACCAAGTGTGGCGCGCTGCGCGAGCCGCTGACACTGCGAGGGCAGCAGCGGGGCATCGGTAGCGACCACAACAATGATCGAACCTGCTCCTTCGTTCTGGGGCATGCCACCGGGAGGCACCTCGCTAAAGGGGATCTCGCGACCCACGGGAACGCCATCCACCCGGAACAACATACGGCTGCCATAGTTAGCCTGCACAAGCACACCGACCGTCCAGCCGCCGTGCTGCTCTGCAACGACACGCGAGGCGGTGCCGATGCCGCCCTTAAAGCCGTGTGCGATCATGCCTGTGCCACCGCCGACACATCCCTCAGCAACCGGCCCGCTCGCAGCAGAATCGAGCGCCGCATAGACATGCTCGGGACGCACGTGCATCCCATTGATATCGGAGAGCAAACCATCGTAGGTCTCGGCCACGACGGGCAGGCTCCAAGTTTGATCGTAGGCCAGATTGCCGCGCTCGACGCTGTAGGAGATCAGCGCATCGCGCACCACACCCACGCTATGCGTATTCGTCAACGCGATCGGCGTGTTGATCGTTCCTAGCTCTTGAATCCACGCAGTACCTGTCATTTCGCCGTTGCCGTTGAGCACGTGGTAGCCCGCCATCACTGGGTTGTGCGCCACATCATCGGGGCGCGGCAAAATCACGGTAACGCCGGTGCGCACAGGGCCATGGCCGATCCGCAACTCGCCCTCGCCGCTGATCAAGGTGGTGTGGCCGACCCGCACACCCTCCACGTCGGTAATCGCGTTCCAACGTCCAGGCGTTAATCGCCCGAGCTTTATGCCTAAATCACGCGCTCGTTTGCGCTCGGTCTGCTCCATACGTTTCCTCCTTGAACTGTTCGCGTCATTGTCTCACGAAACAGACGATCCGTGTAAGCGGGAATGATACCAAATTCGTGTACGCAATGCCTCCACAGCACTTCCTTGAAGTGCATCAAGGACACATAAAAATGCGAGGCTGGTAGATACCAGCCTCGCGCCTCGTGAAGTGAGCTAGACAACCACCCCGTTATGCGTGGGCCTTGCCGTGCTGCGCTGCGTCGCCGTGCGAGGCGGCAGCATGATGGCGCGGATCACGGTGATCGTGCAACGGCAGCAGCGGAAGCTTCTGCAGCCGCCAGAGCAACGTGGCGATCCAGATACCGCCAATACCGACAAACGCAACCGGGTCGAGCCAGCTAACGGTCAGGCCGTGACGCACTTCGGGGATCACCAACCAGTAGATGTCGAAGAAGCGCATCACCAGGATGAAGATCGCCAACGTGGCCAAGCGCTGGCTATTGCGCTTGTTGTCTCGGGCCAGCAACGTCGCAAACGGCAGAGCAAACTGCAAGACGAACAGGACAACGGTATACCATTGCCAGCCACCCTCAGCGCGCCGAATGTACCAGGTCACCTCTTCGGGCAAGTTCGCCGACCAGATGATCAGGTACTGCGACAAGTTCATATAGGTCCAGATCATCACGAAGGCCAGCAATAAGTTGCCGAGGTCGTTGAAGGTTGAAGGCGTTGTGACTTCGCCGATCTGAGTGCGCTGCGAGAGCCAGCGCAAAATGATCACCGAGAAAGCCACGCCAGTCAGACCCTGACCTGCGATGAACAGCATACCGTAGATGGTCGAGAACCAGTGCGCATCCAGCGACATCGACCAGTCGATAGCAGCGAACGAGATCGCCACGACATAGAAGGCCAAGCACAACCGACTGCGGCGGCCCAAGATGCGGGGCAGATCGGGATCGCCAGTTTCGTCCTGCTTGCGCGATGTGTTGTAGAGAATCCACGCCGCGCCACTCCAGATCGCGAAGTACACTACCGCGCGGATCAACCAGAACGGAACGTTCAGGTAGAGACTCTTCGCAGCGATAATCGCATCACCCTCGGCAGTCATCCAAGAGTAGAGCGTCTGCATACCGACGATAATCGGCACAAACAGCAACAGGAACAAGGGGATCGTCGTCATCGACGCTTCAAGCGGGCGACGAATACCGAGACCCCACACGCCACCGCTCAGGTGGTACACCCCGACAATCGCGAGTGAACCGAGCGGGAAGGCGATCCAATACAAGAAGGAGACCAAGTATGCTTGGTAAAACGCAGCGGCATCAACAAAAGCCCCAACTGCGCATAGCAACAGGCCAACCACTCCAGCAATCAGAGCAATACGCTGATAGCGGGCGACCTCGGGGCCAAATGCTTGATTCTGGCTCATTGGGCACCCCCTCCAGCCTGCTCGATTTGCTCGGGCGTTACATCAAGCGGAGCCTGATTATTCAACTGTAGTGCGCGAATGTAGGCAATGATTGCCCAGCGATCCTCAACCGGAACGCGGTTACCATAACCGAACATAACGCCCTTACCATTGCTGGCTACGTTATAGAGGTAGCCAACCGACTGCGCTTTCAAGGCATCGTCCAAGAAAGAAGCAGGCTTTACCTCAAAGCCGAAGTTTGGCACAATACCAGCGCCATCACCCATGGCACCGTGGCAAGGAGCGCAGTAGATACCGTAGCGCAACTGGCCACGCTGAACCATCTCAGTCGTAACAGCCATAGGGAACGCTGTCACAAAATCCCCTTCGCCATCCTGTCGACCAGTCTCAACAGCTAGATCGATAGGTTGGCTGCGAGCCACCACACCCTCGACAAATGGCTGCTGAGAGATGCCATTTGCGAAGCCGGGCACTGGCTCGTACGGCTTGATACGCCCATCATTACGCATGTTCTGGCCGCAGGCCCCGAGCAGAATCGCGCCACACATTGCCATAAACAACCCGGCGCGCCAGCGCAAAGCACGGCGATAGAGCACAGAACACAAAGAAAAGAGACTAGAAGGTCGCATCGGTTGCTCCCTTACTGTAAATCAACTAAAAGGATAGAGGATAGCATAACATGCTCCCTATATTTCGACCTTCCGCCCGCCATGCTTACCACGGCACTTCCGACACTGCTCGAGGCGACAAACTCTCCAAAAAGCGTGCAGTCTCTGCGCGATCGAATTTCTCGTCAGTTGCCTCGATACACAAGAAGAAATGGCTGCGCGATGCCATCTCGAAGTTCGGCACGTTGAAAACCGGGTGATATGGCTGTGGCAGACCATTCAGCAACAGCATACCGAGCACAGTAGAGAGCACTGCTGCCAAAATAGTGGTCTCAAACGTAATTGGAATATACCCAGGCCAGCTAAAAAGTGGTCGTCCGCCGATATTGTAAGGATAATCGACCACCGTGGCATAGGTCTGCATCAAAAAGCCGCCCAATCCACCAGCCAGGCCACCAGCAAGCACAATCAGTGGCAAGCGGCGACCTTTGTGACCGATCGCATCGGCCAGGCCATGGACAGGAAATGGCGTGTAGGCATCCATCTGACGGTAGCCGGCCTCATAGGCGCGCTGTGCAGCTTCTAAGAGCTGATCAGGCCCTTCAAACTCGGCAATAACGCCATGGATGTCTGGTTTGGTTTTTTTCGCCATCACAACACCTACATTGCTAACCACAACCGTCCGAGCCAAACACAAGAGGCAGAGGAGCTAGCAGACCAACTGTGTTGCTCCTCGCCCTGCATTGCCCTGCCAGTTATTAGTGCTTACGTTTGCCGTTGGTTTGGTCGATCAATTCTCGCATCTCAAAGATCGAGATCACCGGCAGCAAGCGAATGAAGAGGAACAGCAGCATCAAGAACAACCCAATCGAACCGATATACGTTGAGAAGTCCCAGAAGGTTGGGTAGAACATCTCCCACTCCGCTGGGATGAAGCTGCGATGCAAGGAAGTAACGATAATAATGAAGCGCTCAAGCCACATACCGACGTTAATGACCAGCGACAAGAGCCAGATCGCGATCACATTCAGGCGGATACGGCGTGACCACAACAAGAATGGCGGGACAGCATTACACAACAACAGCGCGATATAGAACCCCGAATAGGGACCAGTGAGACGATTCATCATCATCGAAATTTCACTGGGGTTAGCGCTATACCAAGCCGTAAACGCTTCCATCGCATACGAGTAGACCACGATCATACCAGTGGCGATCATGACCTTACCCATATTGTCGATGTGGCGGTCGGTAATAAAATCCTTCAAGTTATAGGCTTTGCGCAACGGAACGGCCAAGGTGACCACCATTGCGAAGCCGGAGTAGACTGCGCCAGCCACAAAGTAGGGCGGGAAGATCGTCGCGTGCCAGCCTGGCAGCAGCGAAACGGCGAAGTCAAGACTCACCACCGTGTGCACGGAGACGACCAGCGGGGTGGCCAATGCTGCAAGCAGCATGTACGCACGCTCGTAGCGCTGCCAGTGCTTCGCCGAGCCACGCCAGCCCATCGCCAACAGACCGTAGAAGCGCTTCACCCAAATATTGGTGGCGCGATCACGGAACGTTGCCAAGTCGGGGATCAGACCCACGAACCAGAACAACAGCGATGTGCCGCCATAGGTCGAAATCGCGAACACGTCCCACACCAGCGGGCTACGGAAATTCGGCCACAAACCCTGATTGTTCGGGTATGGCATCAACCAGTAGTCCAGCCAAGGGCGGCCAGTGTGCAAGGCAGGATAAATCGCTGCGCATGCCACCGCGAACAGGGTCATAGCTTCAGCGAAGCGGTTGATCGATGTACGCCACTGCTGGCGGAACAGCAACAGAATAGCCGAAATCAGCGTTCCTGCGTGTCCAATACCGATCCACCAAACAAAATTGGTGATATCCCACGCCCAAGCGACCGGCATGTTGAGGCCCCAAATACCGACGCCCTCTATCAGCAGCCAAGCCAGCGACGCCATCAAGAGCATCACTAGCAGGAATGCGATAGCGAAGCCAACAAACCAGCCAATCGGTGTTTTGCGGCTAAGTACAATCGCGCTGATCGCATCGGTAACTGAGCCATAGGTATGCCCCGGCTCGATTACAGGTGCCACAACATTTGGTCTTTCGCGTCGAGATGGATCTGCGGTTGCCATCTGCTACCTCATATGTGAGCATGTGAGGATTGTTTGCCGAGGAACAGATGACTGCTCCTCGGCACTCCTCTAACCTCAACTCTGTGTGATATTCGGGTTCGGATTACGTACGCGGGGCAGGTAACTCGTGCGTGGCTTAACGCCGAGTTCTTCCAGCAGCGTATAGTTCCCAGGCAAATCGTGCAACTTCGCCACGCGGCTTCCTGTATCGTTCAGGTTACCGAAGGTGATCGCATTGGTTGGGCAAGCCTGCTGACATGCAGTCTTGATCTCACCATCAGCAATCGGGCGATTCTCACGCTCAGCCGCAATACGAGCCGCGCTGATGCGCTGCACACAATAGGTGCACTTCTCCATCACACCACGATCACGTACCGTTACTTCTGGGTTATTCACCAATTGAAGAACCGGAATATCCTTCTTGCTGTACTGGAAGAAGTTAAACCGTCGCACCTTGTAAGGGCAGTTGTTCGAGCAGTACTTCGTACCAACACAACGGTTGTAGACCATTGCGTTCAAGCCCTCGTGATCGTGAACGGTCGCTGCCACCGGGCAGACCACCTCACACGGAGCTTCCTCGCACTGCTGGCACATACGTGGCTGGAACACCATCTCCGGGTTCGCAAGATCATCCCCGTAGTAGTACTGGTCGATCTTCAACCAGTGCATCTCACGGGACATCTTCACTTGGTCCTTACCAACCACCGGAACGTTGTTTTCAGATTGGCAACCAATCATACAGGAGTTGCAGCCGATGCAGGTATTCGCATCGATCACCATACCCCACTTGTTGCCGTTGTACACAAACTGGTCAGACGGGTAAAGCGATGGGTGCCCACTCTCATGGCCACTCTCCTCTTCACCGTGACCGCCGCCACCGTGACCTAACAACGGATCGTGCAGGAAGTCCTCAAGCGTGGCCACACGAACCAAGTCGCGGCCTTCCATTGCGAAGTGGCTTTGCGTGCTCGCGAGCGTGTAGGTGGTGTTGAGCTTGCGCAACTCGACGCCTACGGCAAAACCAGGGTTATCGGCAAGGCGAAGGGCGTTTGCATTGAAGCCCACCCCATTACCGACCTGGCCGGCATTAGTGCGGCCATAGCCAAGCGTAACAGCAATCGTCTCATCGGGCTGGCCGGGCTGCACCCAAACCGGAGCCGTCACCGTGCGACCCTGGTAGCTCAACTCGATCTGATCGCCAGTGGTAACGCCATACTTCGAGGCGGTAGCGACGCTCATCATCGCCACGTTGTCCCAAGTCAGGCTCGTGAACGGCTTCGGCAACTCCTGCAACCAGCCATTATTGGCGAACTGACCATCCCAGATCGCAGGATCGAGGCGGAACGTCACCTCAAGGCCATCGGCAGGCTGGGTTGCGGGTGCAAACGAACCTGTTGGTGTAACCGATACCGACGGGGCCGCTGTACCATCGATAACACCCTTGTGGAGAGCCTGACGCCAGAAGGAAGCGAAACTGCCCGAAGCCTGACCCTGCCAGTAGGCGCGAACCAGATCATAGGCACTCGCAGGCTGGCCCTGAACCACCGAAATCAACTCATAGACCGTCTTGCCACCGTAGAGCGGCGCGATCAACGGCTGAATGATCGAGGCAGTGCCATCGTAGGCCCGTGCATCACCCCAGGACTCCAAGTAGTGTGCGGCAGGAATGTGCCACGTTGTCTTCGACGATGTCTCATCGACGTAGAGGCTCAAGTGTGCGCTGAACGGCACGTTGGCGAGCGCCCCAGCGAAATCAACATCGGCAGGTGCCGTGTACACCGGGTTGCCACCGAGGATCAACAGTGCTTGCACCTGGCCGCTCGCCATCTCCTGAACGAGCTGGCGGAAGTTCCCAAACTGATCGATCGGCGAGACCACCACAGGCTCGGTATACGTCACCGTCGTGCCCACATTGTTCAGGGCCACGTTGATCGCGTGGACCAAAGCGTGGACGGTCGGCGATTGACCTTCGCCAGCGACCACCACACTCGCGCCACGGTTCGCTTGCAGGTCCTGAACGAGCGCAGCGAGCCATTCGGGCGAGACGCCTGCCGGAGCAGCACCCTCGACACCTGCGACGCCGACGCCCTGCGCCAACGCACGCGCGAAGGCCTCGATAGAGCTCGCACGCAGCGGCAAGCGATGATCGGCGAGCGCGCCCGTAATCGTGATCGTCGACTCGATCGAGTAGATGCGATTCATTGTCGTCGCGCCGTCCTGCAACGAGCGACCAGCGACGATGTCGCGGGCATAACGCACGCGGCCTGGCGCGAACTGCAACAGGTCGGCATCGAGCGAGACGATGACGCGGGCCTGCTCGAAGTTGTAGTGCGCCTCGACATCCTGGCCAAAGGCGGCCTGCGCACCCACGCGCGCAGCATCGCCAGTCGCCTCGTAGGCGACCCAGCGAGCCTGGGGCAGCGCCTGGAGCAGAGCCTCCATTTGGCTGCCAAAGGTCGGCGAAGTGCTCGTCTCGGTCAAGATGCGCAGGCCAGCGCCGCCATTGCTGCGCAACGGGGCGAGCGCGCCATCGAGGGCCGAAACGAAATTCTCCCACGTGCTGGGCTGGCCAGCATTGAGGACCTGCTGCGAACGATCTGGATCGTACAGTGTAAGAACAGATGCCTGTGAATATGCATCGGTAGCGCCCAAGCTTGCTGGATGATCGGGGTTACCTTCGACCTTCGTCGGGCGACCCTCGTTGCTGCGTACCAGCAGACCTGTTGCGTACCCACCGAGCGGCATCGATGTGGCGAAGAAGAGAGGCAAGCCAGGGATCACTGGATCTGGCTTTCGGACATACGGCCTGATCTGCTCATTCGGCTGATCGAACGTGCAGCCTGTCAGGCCAGCCAGCGCCAGTGAGGCACCCATCAACTTCAAGAACCGACGGCGGCTGACCGGGTTAGGGTCATTCCATTCAGATGCCTGCCGTGGAAATTCACGGTTCAGAAGATCGCGGAACTCTTCGCTTGAAGCAAGCTCATCCAAGCTCCGCCAATATTGCTGGCCGCGCGCATTGGCAAGACGCGCACGGACTTTTTCAAGATTCAATGGCTCGTCGCTCATCCTCGCTCCCCCTCATTAGCGATGGCAGATTGAACAGTCTGTGAGCCTGCTGACCTGGATGTTGTACTCCTGGATCAGCGCTTTACCTTGCTCGATCTGATTCGCCGGCGGTTGCCAACTCATGTTAAAGACTTGGTCTGCCGGGCGAATGTATTGTTCGGGTGCACGGTGGCAATCGAGACACCAGCCCATTGTCAACGGTTCAACCTGGCGAACCTGTGCCATCTCATTCACTTGACCATGGCATGTCGAGCAACCAACGCCTTTCGTCACGTGAATCGAGTGGTTAAAGTAGGCAAAGTCACCTAAATCGTGCACACGATTCCAGGCGATAGGTTCGCCTGTTTCCCAGCTCTCACGCACCGGCGCTAGGGCTGCGCTATCGGTCTTAATCTGCGAGTGGCAAGTCATACACGTCTGCGTAGCTGGCACACTTGCAGCCGCCGAAACTTCGACGCCAGCATGGCAATACCGACAGTCGAGTTGCAATGCTCCCACGTGGACTACGTGGCTAAACGGTACCGGTTGTTCGGGACTCTTTTGGACAAAGCTGGGGTAGGGCGAACGGCTATAAACGACGAGTGCAATCAGCAGTAATGCCACCGTGCTTACAGCACCAATTAGCGAGATCTTCGCTATTGTGTTCGCCTTAGGGCCGAAAACTTGAGCCATAGCTATCTTTCCTGCGCAGTATTATTCAGAGCACAGCAGCTGAGAATCGGAAACACAATACAACTTGGACCTGGGGCACGTAAATATGCGCTAGCCTAGCAAAAAGTATACCGTAGTCCTCAGCTTACTCCCCAAAGCAGATCGCCCCTTTTGGGCCATTTGTGTAAATTGCCACAAACACCGCTATATCCTAACCTAGAATCGGTATTTGTGCAACTTTGCACATTCTTAAATACAAAGATAAAACCCTCCTCACCTGCTGAGGTTGAGCAGTTCATAGATAACATCACAATGCTTCGTTTGGACGACACACAGAGATCACAGGACGTGGGGCAAGAGCCGAATCCTGACACTTGCCTAGCTGCGAGCACAACATAAAGCCGTACTTGAGCACGAGGAACAAGTTCTGGCAGCTATGGTGGTATCGTGGCCAAAAGGCAGAGGAGTTAACTTTGTCTGATGTGCAATTGGATACCCGCGCCACATCTTATGGCATACGAGTGCGGCTTTTAGTTTCATGATTTGTAACAGTTTTCTGCAAAATCGTCAAGCGCCAATTGGTCTATAATACGCTACGCCTCAGACTGCCAAGGAGTTTACTTGTATGGGAATCTACGAAACGCTCGGAGTACGCACGGTCATCAACGCTGATGCGCGTCTGACTCGTCTTGGTGGGTCGCTCATGCCGGAACCTGTGCTGCAAGCGATGGCCGAAGCTGCAGGGAATTATGTCGACATGCACGAGTTGCAGCTACGCGTTGGCCAACGCCTCGCCGAACTCACCCATAATGAAGCGGCATATGTGTGCACAGGTGCGGCAACCGGATTATTCTTGTCTGCACTAGCCTGTATGGCGGGCAGCGATGAGCAAGCGTTCGCCGATTGGCCGAACTTGCCGAAGCGCGAAATCATTATTCAGAAAGCGCAGCGTGTTCCGTACGACCTCGCCGTCCGCCAAGCTGGCGCTCAACTGATCGAAATTCATGGTGATGAATGTCCGCTGGAGGAGGTTCTCAGCGATGCGATCAACCCGCAGACCGCAGCAGTGCTCTTTATCGCAGGTGAACACCTCAGCCAAGGCGCGTTGCCGCTGCCTACGGTGATCGAAATCGCTCATGCGCGCAACGTGCCGGTGATCGTCGATGCCGCCGCGCAGTTGCCGCCACCCGAAAATCTGTGGCGCTACACCCGCGACCTCGGTGCCGACCTCGCGATCTTCAGCGGAGGCAAAGACCTGCGAGGCCCACAAGCCAGCGGTTTAATCGTCGGGCGCGAGGAGTGGATCGCCGCCTGCCGAGTCAACGGTGCCCCAAATCAGCGCTTGGGCCGACCAATGAAAGTGGGCAAGGAGGAGATGCTCGGTTTGTTGGCTGCGGTTGAGTTGTACCTATCGCAAGACCACAACGCGCGCATCGCAGGCTTCGAGCGGACCGTGCAGTATTGGATCGACAGTCTTGGACATCTACCCGGCGTCGTGGCGGAGCGCGTATTCCCGAACGAGGCAGGCCAACCAACACCACGCCTACGCCTAACCCTCGACCCAGCCCAGGCAGGTATCAGCGGCGCTGAGCTGCGCCAGCAACTGTGGGAAGGAAATCCGCGCATTGCCGTGGCGGCCTCCGGCACCACTGGCATTTATGTCACCCCCGATACTCTCGCCCCTAACGAGGAAACCATCATCGTTGAACGAATACAAGCGCTGCTTCAACGCTGATCTTCAACGATTCGCCTTTAAAACGACTCTTGGCGTTTATGAAAGCGTCAAGAGTCGTTTTTTGTGCAGAAAATGATCGTTTGGGTAGTGTTTTGTACGACAAGACATAGTACACCCTCTACTTGCCATATGTCATTATCCAGATTACTACCACCTACTCACTGTGTTAGAGTTCGTCCTAGTGACATGTACCATTTCATAACCAGAAAATATATGATCAGCACCTTTTAGCACGTTTCGCACAATTCGCCAATCGAGTAGAGGTTATGACATACCATCAACGGCATTTTGCGAACAATGGCCCAATTGAGTACCAACAGGAGGGCTTGTTATGGTCTCAACATCATTATCACGAGCACAACTCCAGGCTCAACTACCTCGCTCGTTCATTTGGGCGCTATTGATTGGCACCACAGTATCCGCTTCGTTGGGGTCGCTTGGCGGCGCTTGGGATGTGGCATACCACCGCACATACCTGGTCGATACGTTCTTCTCGCCACCTCATTTGCTCATCTACAGCGGTATGCTCGGAATGCTCCTGATCGGCATCGCGATTGTCTTGCTCCTTCACTTACACGCCGATCTCGAGGGCGGCATGGTGCAGACGCTCGTGCAGCACCCTATGCTTGCGATCCCGCTCATCACGAACTTCGCATTCCTGGCGACAGGTCCACTCGACGATTTGTGGCACCGCACGTTTGGTCGCGATAAGTTGACGGTCTGGTCGCCTCCGCATACGATCCTCCTGCTGAATATTGCGCTGAGTTGTGCTTCGGCGATCTGCCTCGCGTACTGGCTGCGCTCCACCACTCCCGCCTCGCAGCGCCTATCCGCAGCACGCACCGCAGGCGACCGCTGGACGCGCATCTGCATGATGGTCGGTTTGACGTTGATGATCGGTAACCTGTGGGGTTTTTGCACGGGATGGGAGCGAGGCTCCACCGACGATAGCACGTTCTGGATGGACTTGCCGTGGCTGAGTTTGCCCTTCATGTCGTTGGAGATCGCTATGTTTATCACGATCGCGACCCGATTATTACCCTCGCGTTGGTGGGTCGGGGCGTTGGTGGTGGGCTGCTCGACGTGGTTGTGGTGGGTGTTGCCAGGGATCGTGCTCGGTTCGCTTGGCTATAAGGTCGGCGATATGGTGCCGATTGTGCTGCCACTGGGCAGCCTCGGCTACGGCTATTTGGTCGCCAGCAATCGCCCGCCACTGGTTCGCTGGCTGTGTGGAACGGTGCTGATAGCGAGCGCGTTGGGCATCGCCTATGCCGCGAACCAAACAGTGTTCCTTGCTCCAACCGATATTCTGCTTGGCCTGCCGTTGGCACCGCTGATGCTGATTCTTGGCGAGGCGCTAGGTGCCGACCTTGTTACGTTCGTGCGGTGTCTTGCGCAACATAGCGCCTCACCTACCTTAACGTAACCGACAAGCGTTTCGTCTGGTTAGCCCCCAAACGAGTTATGTAGCGTACAGCGTGGTTCCTACACTCCTTGGGGGCTTGCCCCACCCTCACGCTTCCCTCACCGCTCCACTGCATTTCGCATCACCAATAACCATTCAAATAGATCGGCGATAACGCACACAAAAAACCCACCTCTCTGTGAGGTGGGCAGGACAACAAACTGAGCGATTCGGCTTGAAACCTGCTACGGCATGAACATCACCGCCAAAGCAATAATCACGATAAGCCCGATCGCAGCGAGGATGACGGGCAAATAGCGCCGGATGCCTTTTGGCTGAGCCGCCGTTGAGACCGCGCGTAGTTTGTTGAGATCAGACATGGTCTGCATATCCGAACGCGTCTCCGTTGCGCCATTCGCCGTGGCAGATGTGTGCTGCCCAATGCGACGCAGGAGCGGCGGCGTAGAAGACGACGATTGCGGTGGGTTAGCAGCGGCCACTGGCTGAGGCGTGGCAGGCTGATTTAGCTCTGCGGGATCGGCCACACGAACCGGCGGCGCGAGTGGAGGCGGTGCCTCCACGGGTTGCGCAGTGGGTTGCAACATTGCAGGGCGATGCGATGGTGCGGCATGTTCGGAAGGTTGTGCAGCACGCTGTGGCCTCGACAGTGCTGCAAGCCCTCGTCGAGCGGCTTCGTTTTGGGGATTGAGCTGAAGAACACGTTCAAGGCAACGCCGCCGATCAAGGTCGGTTTCAACTGCGCCCGACATCCATAGCCATAAACGATCGTCTGTTGGCTGCAGTTGAATAGCACGCGCTAGCAATTCACGAGCTTCAGCGAGCTTGTTTGACTTGATCGCTTCGATTCCTTGAGTAAGGAGTTGCTCCAGCTCGTCGTGCTTTTGAGATTCTATCATAGTATTGCTCCGCTTCTCCCGAGCTGCGTGCGCCCGCCACCAACCACTCCACGTTACTCGCACCTCTTCCTAATTCAACGCAGATGATTCGGTTAAGATACGGTCCAACCCTTTCTAAACGATCACAATTGCCAATCTCCACAGCCTTAGGAGGTGTAGATGTCGACAGGTTCCGAATGGTCAGGGGCAATATAACCAGCCGCCTGGGATTCTGCGATGATGGAAAGGACAAACGGCCAGAGTGAAGGCATACTCCGTTCGATTGGGGCCATGCGCTTGAGAACGGCTGCTCGCGTCACACCATGGGCGCGCCACGTGCCACCGTGATTGTGAAAGTTGTGCAGGAGTGGCTCAAGACGATCAAGCGCATTGGCAAAACGCGCTTCTGGAGTGTAAGACGCTTCAAATTCCTCCCATAAGGCCATCAACTCGTCTTGAAGATCGTTAGGCAAGATGCCGAATAAGCGGTGGGCCGCCGCTTGTTCTCGTTCTGCTTTGGTTAGGTTCGCTTGAGGGTCATAACAGAAGGTGTCGCCAGCATCGATCTCAACAAGATCGTGGATGAGCAACATTTTGAGTACACGCAATAGGTCAACAGGCTCATCGGAATATTCAGCGAGCGTGAGGGCCATAACGGCTAGATGCCACGAATGCTCTGCACTATTTTCGCGCCGCGAACCGCCCATAATGCTGGTCTGCCGAAGCACCTGCTTGAGGGCGTCGATCTCGATGATGAACTGGAGTTGCTGACCTAGACGTGATGTTTGATCGAAATTCATAATAGCTAAACCATACCAATGTGTACGGACTTATTATCGCACACTCTCTGCCGCTATGGGAAGCAACTAAAGGGTGATTGTCGTGCAAATTTGCAATAAAAGGGGCCAAGTCGCACCGTCTCCCTGTGCGACTTGGCCCAAATGTGGTCGTACGCTCCACTGACAGCGTCAGGCGCGGTTTACTGCAATGCGCCCCGTGCCGCCACGTCCCACACAACTTCGACTTGATCGCCGCGCACGCCAATCAGTTGATTGAACAGGTTCACCACCGGGCAGCAGTGGTTCACGATCACCGTGACGCGTTCGCCGATCTCGGGGCGCGATGCGCAGGCCGAGAAATCGACATTGCCGTGCTCCTCGGAGAGCGCGAACAGGCGCGCCTCGGGGTATTCGAGAATGTAGCCGTGACCTTCCAATCCGAGCAAGTCGGAGGAGAAGGTCTTGCTGCCACCGTCGATCACGCCGCGATCCGGGGTTGGGCGGCTGACCACAGTGGCAATCACTTTGAGAGCGCAGTCCTCGAGCTTCATTGCGCCCGAGTTGATGGTGAAGCGATCTCCGAAAATGTACATACCAGCACGATATTCGGTCACTTCGCGCTGTTCGTGAGCATGCCACATCTGCGGCGTGCCGCCACCGCTCACGCGATCGACGGTGATGCCATCGGGTGCGAGCAGTTCCTTCACAGCACGCACAAAGCTGTCGGTGTTCTCGTTGTTCGGGTAGGTCATCAAGCCGCCGAAGCGCAGCCCTTCCGAATCGACGATCATGCGGGCGAGGCTCGCAGCCGCCTCAGGCGTAGGGACGCCGCAGCGGTGCATACCACCATCGAACTCCACCAGCACCGTCAGCGTTACGCCGGAGCGCTGTGCAGCTTGTGCGAGGCCGCGCACGGTCGTCTCCGAGTCGGCGGTGACGCTCATATTGACGGTGCGGGCCAGTTCCACGAGGCGATTCAACTTCTTCTCGCCGATGATGTTGTAGGGCACGAAGATATCCTTGATGCCCGCCTTCGCCATCACCTCAGCTTCACCGAGTTTCTGACAGGTGATGCCAACTGCACCACCCTGAACCTGCATGTGAGCGATCTCCGGAATTTTGTGGGTCTTGATGTGGGGCCGATTAGCGATGCCATGCTCATCGAGATAGGCTTGGAAGCGCTTGATATTGCGCTCCAGAATATCAAGATCGACAATGGCTGCAGGTGTTTCGATTTCGCTGATGTGCATGCTAGTTCTCCAGGTCCTTAGTAGTGTGAGAAGGGCACCGTTCGGATGAGTTCTTCCAATCTTCCAGCCAGACGTTAGGGTAGACGTTTATCGTGCTTGGTGAGCACTTCGGCGCCCCGCTCGGTCACCAATACGGCATCCTCTAGGCGTACGCCCGTTTCCCCTGGGAAGTACGTCCCAGGTTCCAACAGGATCACCATACCGGCGGCCAGCGGAACATCATTATACGGCACAATTCGAGGTTCCTCGTGGCCACTCACACCAACGCTGTGACCTGTGTGATGGGGATAGACCGGATAGCCAGCATCCGCGATAAACTTGCGCACTTGCCGATCGATATCGCTTGCGAGCACGCCGGGCTTCACCAGCGAGATGGCGAACTCAAGCGCGGCCTCGGCGGTCTTGTGCATCGCGATCTGCTTATCGGATGGCTCGGTGGCGTAGTACGTGGCGCAACTGTCGCTCCAGTAGCCCTGGTGAATGGTGCTGAGGTCGATGATCATCGAGTCGCCGGGGCGGATCTCGTTGTCGAGCGGCCAACCACCGATATTCGCCTGACGATAGCCCACCACACAGTCGTTGCCGAGCGGCACGCGCTGCCCCACGAAGCGCTGAATCGCGGTGTGGATGTCGGTCCACACGTCGATCTCGCGGCGCCCCACCTGCACCGTGCGGCGCGCCTCCGCGTGGCCCACTTCGATCAGCCGGAAGTTGTAGCGCAGTTTTTCGAGCTCTTCCTCGGTTTTGATCATCCGTAGCGGTACGAATGCATCATCGATCGGTTGCAGCGTAGCTTGGGCCAACTCGGCACGCAGGAACAGCGGCACATGACGCTCTTCGATGCCAACCCGCGCCCCGCTGAGGTTGCCGAACAAGGGCCGTACCAGCGCTAATAGGTTATCGTAGCTAGCGATCGGGGCGGAGATCGTGTAGCCCTCGTAGCTGAGGACATTGCAGCCTGTGGCCGCTGCAGCACTCGCGTAGGCATCAAGCACGATCAGGGTCCATTCACCCCCAGCATACCAAACCAGTGCCGGACCAGCCGCGAACGGGTTCGCACCGAGCTGCACAGGCACACTCAATCCCGTCAACCACGTAACAGTGTGTGGGTTAGCGAAGAGCGCGCGTTCGATTCCTTGAGCGCGCAAATGGTCGTGAGCACGCTGGCGTTGTTCTGAGTGCATGGTGACCTCTTATTTGCAAATGAGAGAATGAAGTAAAAACGCCGGACGATGTTGCATCGTCCGGCGTTTGCATTGGCTGGGGAACAGGGACTCGAACCCCAACTACCTGATCCAGAATCAGGCGTTCTACCATTAAACTATTCCCCACCACCCTTTAAGATCAATTGGTTCACATTGCTGCGTACCAAACGCTCTTGTAGGTGTTGGTGCCGAAGGGGAGATTTGAACTCCCACGAGGTTGCCCTCACTACGCCCTGAACGTAGCGCGTCTGCCGGTTCCGCCACTTCGGCTCATTTCGCTTGGTTAAGTACTGTTCGTCTCTCGACGTGCGGTATAATACAACCTCTTCCGAATTTTGTCAAATCGGATATGTCGCCCGCGAACGATTGCTGAGTGCGAACGCGATGCTGCTCATCCTCATGCGGAGGAATGAGTCGATCGCCCTGATAGGGATCGACTCATTCGCGATGCGAGATGCAGTTGCGTTAGCGATCCAATCGTCGTGTAGTTGACGACGATTGCGGGCCATCGTTCCCTATCCCACTAGCGATCACTTGGCTCAGCAGCTCGCTCTTAGGCGGCACAAGTGTCAGCGAGGCGTTACCATCGATGATGTTCTGAGTCTCCAGAATCTCGAACAGTGCCTCGGCCACCTCGGAGTCTTTAGCGATCTCATTGAGCGCCTGGCCCACGATCTGCGGACGGATCGCCTGCGCCTTCGCGAACTCCACCGCAGCCTGGCGTTCCGCCGTGCTGGTGATGATATCGACCTGGTTGGCGCCATCCTGCTTGATCGCCGATGTGACCTGGCGCAAGCGGTTCACCACTTTGGCCTCGATCTGCTGGATCATACCCTCATCGCGGAAGTGCACCTTGCGGATGTAGGTCGAGCCGAGCTGATAGCCCCATTCGTGCGACTTCGGCGACACCTCCTGGCGCACCTTCTGGCTCATCGGGTGGCGGTTTTCGAGCATTTCGGCCAGAGGCATGTTGCTCAGGTTGCGCACCACTGCGTTGCTCACGTTGGCCGCCAGCGAGCCGCGCGGATCGGCGTTCTTGAACAGGTACGCGATCGGATCGCTCACGAACATCTCGTACCAGATACCAATACCCATCGGCGCGCCTTCCTCGGAGTTGACCGGCTGGCTGCGCAGGTAGACCTGGTCGAGACGCATATCGATCACGTGGCGGCGACCAGCGAAGTTGATGATAAACGCGGCTGGACCGAGTTTCAAGGGCAGGAAGTAGAAGCCTGGCTCCGTCAACACGCCCACCACATTACCGAACAGCACGTACACATGGCAGCTACCCTCGTTGACGATCGCGTACAGCCCGAACATCCGCGCCACCCAAAGAATGATTGGGAATATAATGAAACAGGCGAAAAACGTCACGATAGCTGAGATTAAGAGACTACCCATCACGCGCCTCCATAATGACCTGCTGAGCGCGGTTAAGCAACTTCAAGCGCACATTCCGTACGTACATCTCCAGCGCACCCCCGCCTTGCTCCTTGAGGTCGCGCAACTGGTTCGCCAGAGCCCGCAACGGCTCGACCTCGGCCTGCGCCTTCAACGTTTCGATCTCGACTGCTCGGCGCGACTGGACGATCTTCTGATCGGCAGCGGCTTGAGCCAAGCTGATGTCTGACGAAACTTGGTTGTGAGCGGTGTTGATCGCGGCCAACGCCGACTCCACCTCATCGGGCGGATCGATACCGGTGATCAGCGAGGCATCGAAGGTGATGCCGTAGCGTGCCTCCGCGGACAGACACTCACGATCCATCAACTCGTTGAGATCGCGCAAATTCTTGCGCAAGTCGTTGATCGAGACGCCAGTCACGATGTTGTTATCGCCGATGAGCGCGTTGGGATCGTTCGAGGGTGGTCTGGGGGCCTCGAAGTTGGCGATGCGCTCGCGCAAGATCGAGACGAAGTAGCCCATGACATGCACCACCGGTTGCTTAACGCCGAACAGATAGGCGTACAGATTCCGTTCGCACACGCGGTAGCGGATCTGCCCTGTGAGGCCGATATTCAGTTGGTCCTTGGTGACCGCTTCCAATTCCGCGCCGTTGTGGTTAGCTCGCGGATCTTCGAGGTCAACAGCCATGTTCATGGTTTGGGTTGCAACGGAGACTTTGTAGACCCGTTCCCATGGCCATTTAAAGTAAGGACCACCCGGCATAATGACCCGAACTTGCGGATAAACATACCGCCCGCGCTCATCGGGCCGCAAATACTCCGCAAATGGATCATCCAGCGTTGTTTTTGGTAACCGCTCGGCGCGGCCAAAGCTGGTCTTTACAGCCCGCTCGTTCTGATCGACTGTGTATAGCCCGGCGACCAAGTAGCGCACGAGGAACCAGGCTATAAAGCCGATCAACATTCCAGCAGGAACCATAAGCCCTACCCTTTCCACTCAACAAACGTTTTCAATTTTCGTTAGATCAATCACTTGCGAAACGAATGTGGCTTTTTCATCATACCACAAGGTATACGTATCAGAAGTCCATTTGGTAACAAGAAAAGCTATATAAATAAAGATTCGCGGACAATCACATAAAAATCAGCGGAATATATTATTAGATAAATAATCCACTGATTTATGATCATCACGAATCCGCTATGAAGCGATATACGTGTTCTTACCATTTGTGTTGTGGTAGGGATTGATATCTCCTGTTTTCGATAATGAGAGTGTTTTACAAAAATACACAAAAAGGGTAATTACTTATCTAACAATCGATTGAATGGTCATGTTCAAAGTGGAAGGCAGGCTGCGGGCAGCATCGTTCCACTAGCTATTGCTACAAAGACGCTCGTTTTCTTCACTTATTTCCCAAACCCGAGGCAAGATCAGGGTGTAAAATTCCCCGACGAAAGAGGGGAAAATTCCCCTCCTAAAAAAGAGAAGGGCTGCACTACCAACAAAAGCCAGGTAGTGCTACACTATCCTCAATGTGAAGATCTATGTGATGATGAACGTTAGATCTTGAGGAGGACAGAGGACGAGGTTAGTATGCAGATTTGGAACACCATGAAAACCACGCTCCTGCTGGCGTTGCTTACAGGTTTGTTCCTGGCCGTAGGTGCTGCGCTTGGTGGGCAAACTGGTATGGTGATCGCATTTCTCTTTGCGATCATAACCAATATGGGCGCGTGGTGGTTCTCGGATTCGTTGGCGCTGCGGATGAGCGGAGCTCAAGAGGTGACAGCGCAGGAAGCTCCAGAACTGCATCACATGGTCGAAAGGCTCGCAGCGCGAGCTGGTATCCCAAAGCCGGCGGTCTACATTATTCATAGCGAAACGCCGAATGCCTTCGCTACTGGACGCAGCCCGAGCAAAGGCGCAGTGGCCGTCACCACGGGCATTACACGCCTGCTCAACCGCGATGAGCTAGCTGGGGTGATCGCCCATGAGTTGGCGCATATCAAGCACTACGATACACTGATCTCCAGCGTTGTCGCCACGATAGCCGGCGCGCTCACGATGATCGCGCAGATGGCGCAGTGGGCGCTGCTCTTCGGTGGTTTCGGCGGCTCCGACGATGAGGACGATGGGATCGCGGGGATGGTCGGCGGGCTGCTGATGATCATCGTCGCTCCGATCGCTGCGACGCTCATCCAGTTGGCGATCTCGCGCTCGCGGGAGTACAGTGCGGACGCGGGTGGCGCCCAAATCCTTGGCAATCCGTTGCCATTGGCATCGGCGCTAGAGAAACTTGAATGGGCAGCCAATCGTATGCCAATGGATGTGAATCCCGCGCAATCGCACCTGTATATCGTGAACCCGTTGCGGGGCGGGATTGCAGGCCTGTTCAGTACGCATCCCAGTAGCGCCGAGCGCATCGCTCGATTACGGGCGATGGTTCGCCAAAGCGGAGCGCTAGTATAATATCATTTAGTGAAACACATCCGGCGCCGGTGTTTCCCTCACCGGCGCTTACTTATGTGAATATCATTGCATTATTGGATTTATAAGTCGCATTTAGCCACTACATGGTTCGCCATGTATGGCATTGGAGAGACAAATGGAAATCGGCGGAATCGGCACACCAATGCTTTGGATCGGCTTCAATTTATTTGTGTTGCTGATGTTAGCAATCGATTTGGGTATTTTCCATCGCAAGGCTCATGTTGTC
Source organism: uncultured Roseiflexaceae bacterium (assembly GCA_937988885.1). Classification (GTDB taxonomy): domain Bacteria; phylum Chloroflexota; class Chloroflexia; order Chloroflexales; family Roseiflexaceae; genus CALKHR01. Next base: position 36,336 of record CALKHR010000154.1, read on the forward strand.
AGCGTCAAAGAAGCCGGAATCTGGAGCGTTGTCTGGATCAGCCTAGCGATGCTCTTTAATATAGGTTTGTACTTCTGGGTGGGCTCCGAAGTCGCGCTCCAGTTCTTCACTGGCTATGTGATCGAGAAATCGCTGAGCGTTGACAATATCTTTGTGTTTGTGCTGATCTTCTCGGCATTCGCAGTACCGCCCATGTATCAGCACCGCGTGCTGTTCTGGGGTATCCTAGGTGCGCTTGTGATGCGCGGTCTCCTCATTCTAACGGGAGCCGCCCTGCTTGAGCGCTTCCACTGGATCATCTACGTGTTCGGTGCGTTCCTGGTCTTTACCGGTATCCGCATGGCGCTGCACAACGATGAGGAGATCCACCCCGAAAATAACCCGATCCTGCGCTTTCTGCGTCGCCGATTACCCGTCACCGAGACCTTCGAAAACGAGCATTTCGTGGTGCGCCGTGCTGGCAAGCTGATGATCACGCCGCTGTTACTCGTGCTGGTGTTGGTCGAAAGCACTGACCTGATCTTCGCGCTCGACTCGATCCCGGCGATCTTCGCGGTCACTACAGATCCGTTTGTTGTGTACACCTCGAATGTTTTCGCAATTCTTGGTCTGCGCTCGCTCTACTTCTTGTTGGCGGGCGTGATGGACAAGTTCTACTACTTGAAGATGGGCCTCTCGGCTGTGCTGTCGTTTGTCGGTGTTAAGATGCTGATATCTGGTTATTACCACATTCCAATCGTGATCTCGCTCTCGATCATCATTGGTCTGCTCACCATCTCAGTTATCGCTTCGATCGTGCGCGCGCGTCGCCTTGAGCGTGAGGCAGAGGGTGCACTACCTTCGCCACAGCACAAAATCTAGTCGTTACACCTCAGCGAGGTAACGTCCTCTCGGTGGCCTATGGCGAACATCTTGCCATAGGCCATCTTACACCTCACCATTGGACGCCGCCCAACGACTGTATTATCATACCGTTTGCAAGCCTTTCCGATCGAGTAATTGCTTATGTCTCCAAAGCCGCACCCAGCAAATGAACGTGAAACCCGCTGGCACCTACCGCTACGGTTGCGCTGGCCGTTAGCTATCGGCATCGCGCTGGTGTTCGCATTCGTCCAATTTGTTGAGGTGATGCTGCTCAGGGAATCGAACTTCCTGCTCGATCTGCTGTTGTGGGGAACACTCGGCGGTTTCGCCGTTTGGGCCAGCCTCACGTGGGTGAGTCGCCGCGAGAAGGCCTATCAAGCCGAGATCGAACAGGCGCTCCACCAACAACAAACGCTCAATATCCAACTGCAACGGGCCAACGCGCACCTCGCGCTTCTGAGCGAGGTCAACCATCGGATCGCCGATTCCGCCACGCTCGACGAGATTCTCGATAGTGCCCTTGCCTTCCCACAACGCCTGGTAGAGGCGCAAGGCTCCGCGCTCTTGCTCCGCGATCGATCGGGAATGATCGCCACGCGCATCAACTTTCTGCGCGCCGATGAGTTGAAGAGTCTGCAATCTGCCTTCGGCATCAATACGCTCTCGGAACAGCAGCACCAACCCTCGTTGCACACGCCTCAATGCGAAGTCGAGCGCTTCGCCGCCTGCTTGGTACTGCCCTTGCACGATGGCATGGCGCTCGTCGGTCGGATCGAGTTGTACTTCACCCAAATGCCCGTACTCGCCGAGGACGAGTTGGCGCTGCTCGAAACGATCGCGAGCGAGGTGGCCGAGGCGATTGTGGGCGCACGGCGGCGCACGCGCGAGGAACGGGCGATCTACGAGCTTGAACGCGCGATCACGGAGGAGCGCGCCCGCATCGCACGCGACATCCACGATGGCCTCACACAAACCTTGGCCTTCCAGCGTATGCGAGTGGATCTCTGGCTCGATTGGCTCGAAACCGATCGGCCACGGCTGCGCAGCGAGTTGATCGGCCTGAAGGAACGGTTGCGCGAACAGATCGTCGAGCTACGCCGAGCGATTTTCGCGCTGTTGCCCGTCCAGTTCGATGAACTCGGCTTCGAGGGCGGGCTGCACCGCTATATCAACGAATTTGCAGGCCAACAAGGTTGGAATGTGCGGGTTGACCTCAGCCATCTGCCGCTCGATCTGAAGCCTGATCTGGAGGCGCTCTGTTTTCGGATTATTCAGGAAGCGCTCACCAATGCTGCAAAACACGCCAAAGCGAGCCATGTCAGCGTCGCGATCGATCAGGTCGATGGGGGGTTGCAGATCGTTGTACACGACAATGGTGTGGGGTTTGATCCGAATTCACAGCCTGATGGCGCGTTAGGCTTACGCCAAATGCGAGAACGATTAGTCGCTCTACGCGGACAACTTACGCTTTGTTCACACATTGGTGGCGGCACTGAGGTGCGCGCCTGGATTCCGTTGCCAAGCGAACGATAACGACACACGATGCTGCATGACCGAGTTCAAGGGGGATGCACGATGGCTGCAGTCCGACTCCTCATAGCCGATGATCACACCATGTTCCGCCAGGGTCTGCGGGAACTGATTGAACGCAAAACCAATTTCGAGGTGGTGAGCGAAGCCTCAAATGGCCGCGAAGTGCTCGAACTCGTTGAGCAATTGCATCCCGATATTGTGCTGCTCGATATTCAGATGCCCGAACTCGATGGCGTTGCGGTCGCGCGCCAATTGGCGCAGACGCACCCAGAGATTCGGGTGATTGTGCTCACGATGTACCGCCAGGATCAGCATCTCATCGAGGCAATCAAAAGCGGGGTGCGCGGCTATCTGCTGAAGGATGCCGATGCCGAAGAACTGATCGACGTGATCGAGCGAGTGCAGCGGGGCGAGGCGGCGATCGATCCCGCACTCACGGCACGCGTGTTCGATGCGGTACGCCACGGCTCTGAAGCCGGCGGGACGGCGCCGCTTACCGAACGGGAGCGCGAGATCTTGCAGTTGTTGGCGGCGGGAAACGACAACCGCTCGATCGCCGCGCAACTGCACCTTTCGGAGAAAACGGTCGGCAACCGCATGAGCGAGATCTTCCAGAAACTTGGCGTGAGCAACCGTACACAAGCGGCACTGGTCGCCATCCAACGAGGCTTGATCTCCGATGAACCTGGCAGCCCCAATTAGTTCCAAGGCATCGAGAAGCGTTAAATCACGGTTTCGATACATCCTATAGAGAGCGACACTGAGGGGCGCTCGGCAAAATCGTTGTAAATCTCCCAAAAACACCAACTATCTGGCACGCTCCTTGCACCCCTTCTGGCCTGTATGTTTCCATTGGCGGAAACAACATCATGAGAAGAGGAGGAGCAACTCATGAAAACGATTGTTGGTCTTTTTGAGAACTATACCGACGCGGATCGCGCGGTAAGTGATCTGCAAGCGAGCGGTTTTACACGTGACCAAATCAGTGTCGCAGCTCGCGATGCATCAGTGCAAGATCGCTTGGTTGGCGATACCAATTCCGAGCGCGCGATCGGCGACAGCGCTGGTGCTGGCGCGGTCGGTGGCGCAGTGCTAGGCGGGCTTGGTGGTCTGCTTGTTGGGATCGGCGCACTCGCCATTCCTGGCATCGGGCCGGTGATTACCGCTGGTACCCTGGCAACCGCACTGGGCACAACCGCAGCAGGCGCAGGCTTAGGCGCTGCAGCCGGTGGCCTGATCGGCGCGCTGGTCGGCATGGGCATTCCTGAAGAGGATGCGCATTTCTATGCCGAAGGTGTGAAGCGCGGTGGTGTGCTTGTCACTGTGCAGTCCGAGGATAACCGCGCAAACGAGGCGCTCAGCATTATGCATCAGGCCCACGCGGTGGATGTCGATACGCAACGCCGCAACTGGACCGAAAGCGGCTGGTCGGGGCGCTTCGACGATACACTCCCCGGCGACGACTGGCGAAGCAACTATTAACGAAACATCGCATCTACGCATCGTCAAACGATAAACACACACAATTGCGGGTGGCTTCAAGTCACCCGCAATTGTGTTAAAAAATATTTTATGTTATTTAGCATTTCTATCTGTTTTTCTGCCTCACATTAGTGCATATTTTCTACTTGACATCTGTAAGATTCGGATTTATAGTAACGCTGTTCCCACTCATACACCTGATAAAAATATACGTATTTGGCTCCTTGTTTTGTAGTCAAATAACGCGACTTCGTAGATTGTCAATCATTGTAATACTTCATCGGCAACGTAATCGTTTGCTGTTGCTCTCATACGGCCACGTTTTAATGTGAATATCGATGCCAAAAAGAGCGCTGGTTGCAAGCATCATTGTTTTGATGCTTATTTCCTGTAGCCAACTATCCCCAGCGGCGCCACAGAGCATATCGCCAACCAATGCGCCGCTTGCAGCGATGACCCCGACATTGGCCACCGCCGCGCCCGCGGTGGCCACCGCTGCACAATCATCTATAGAGCCAAAGGCGGCCACAATGCTGAAATTGGTATCACTCACCCCACCAAGGAGTCTCTACGGCCTCAATGAGTTTGAGATCGAGACCGATGCGATTGTGAGCAATCGTTTCGATCCCGCTGAGTTTGATCTGTGGGTGCGCTTTACTGCTCCGTCCGGTCGCGAACTGTTGGTGCCTGCGTTCAGCTATCAAGCGATCGACCCGGACACACTCGTGGCGCAGGGTGAGCCAACTTGGCGGGTGCGCTTCACCGCCACCGAGGTCGGCGAATGGCAGGCTCAGGCCGAACTGATCAGCCCAACCCTCCGCAGCGAGCCATTGCAATTCACTGTTGCGCCCGACGAGCAAGCGCGCGGCTTCATGCGGCTTCATCCCGAGAATCCCCGGTATTACGCCTTCGATAACGGCGATTTCTACTTCCCGATCGGGCCGAATCTGGGCTGGTCGGTCGCGCCCGGTCGCGGCGTGCTCGATGACTATGAGCGCTGGCTGGATCGCCTCAGCCAGAACGGCGGCAACGTCGGACGCGTCTGGATGGCGTCGTGGTCGTTCGGTATCGAGTGGAAGGACACGGGTCTGGGCGATTACACCAAGCGCATGCGCCAGGCCTGGTTGCTCGATCAGGTGTTTCAGTTGGCCGAGGAGCGTGGGGTGTACTTGATGCTGACGCTGCTCAACCACGGCGCGTTCAGCGAGAGCGTGAACCCCGAATGGAACGATAACCCCTACAATCAGGCAAATGGCGGCCCGCTCAAAGCGCCGCGCGATTTCGCCCGCAACCGCGAAGCCAAAGCGTTCTTTCAACAGCGGCTACGCTACATCGTGGCCCGGTGGGGCTACTCACCGAATCTGTTCGCCTGGGAGTGGTGGAACGAAGTCAACTGGACGCCGATCGATGACCCAGCCCTTAAAGAGTGGATCCGCGAGATGGATACGCATCTTGAGCGCTACGATCCCTACAAGCACTTGGTGAGCAGCAGTTTCGCTGGTGTCACATCGAGCCAAACCTGGCAGTTGCCGGAGATCGATTTCACCCAACAGCACGACTACAGCGGCGATGATCCCGCCAAGTTGTTGCCCGTCACCTTCCACGTGATGAATGGCTACGCGCCCGAGAAGCCGGTTCTGCTCGCCGAACAAGGACTGGATGCGGCGGGTGCGAGCGGCCAAGTTGGAGTGGAACTCGTCCACTTCCACAATGGTATCTGGGCCGCGCCGTTCAGCGGCTATGCCGGAAGCGCGATGTACTGGTGGTGGGACCACTACATCGACCCGAACAACTTGTGGGGCGAATACCGTGGGCTTGCCACCTTCTTGGAGGGCGAGACGCTGGTGCCGCTCGCACCCACCAAAACGCAACTCGATTCCGATGCAGCTATCGCGCTAGCGCTCCAATCGCCGGAACGCGCGCTGGTGTGGGTGCGCAGCAACGCCTACACCATCGCAGCCGCCCGCAACGCTTACGAGCAGGCCCGCGCCGCCGAGAGCGTGCCGAGCGATTGGCGACATGAACCTCCGCCGATCAACGATCTCACCCTCACGTTGCAAGGCTTGAACAACGGCGACTACCTGGCTGAATGGTTCTCGCCCCACAGCGCCACCTGGCTGGAGTCACAGCCGATCGCCGTGAGCGATGGCAGCGTGACGCTAACGGTGCCATCGTTCAACCAAGATATCGCGTTGCGCCTCCGCCCGAACAACTAGCTCTTTGGCGAATACTCCACAGGGTAGTACCCATCAAACATGCGAAGGCGTTTGCGGCCTGATATGTGTGCGCTTTCTCGTTCCGATACGATAACGCCACACATTTGTACCGGCTTTCACACAAAACATGCCGTGTTTTTGGAAAGCAACTTGCTATAATACTCTGATTACCGCAAAAGTTGTATCGCAAAAAGGTGACGCCTAGAGCTGGAGCATACTTTTATGACCAACGTGCAGTCTGCTCGACCATACTTCCGCACACCAACATTCTCACCAGATGGCAGCACAATCGCTTTTGTCCACGCGGGAGATATTTGGCTTGTGCCACGCAGCGGCGGTAACGCCGAACGTCTGACTGCACACCCTGCAGGTCACTCAAGCCCACGCTTCTCACCGGATGGCAATTACATCGGGTTCAGTTCAACCCGCACAGGCCACGGTGATATCTATGTCCTACCCCTGCATGGGGGAGAAGTGCGCCGACTGACGTATCACGATAGCACTGATACGCTCGAAAGTTGGACCCCCGATAGTCAATTTCTGTTTTATAGCAGCGAGGCGAATCAGCAGGGCGGTTCCATTTATCGGATACCGTTGGGTGGCGGCACGCCGATCCCGTGGCTTTCGCAACCCTACGAACGCCTCAACAGCCTCAGTATCTCGCCAGATGGCACGAAATTGGCCTTTAATGTGAGCCGCGATCGCTGGTGGCGCCGTGGCCCAAACCCCTACGGTGGCTCTGAGATCTGGGTCGTCGATAACGTCCCCAAGGCGACATCGTTCACCAGGATCGACAAGTACGCCGGCATGAATCGCTGGCCGCTCTGGTCGATCGATGGCAAGGGCTTGTACTTCGTCTCCGACCGCGATGGGATGGAGAATATCTGGTATCAGCCCTTCGATGAAGAGGAAGCCATCAAGATCACCGCGTTCAACGAGGGACGCGTGTTATGGCCAAACATCAGCAAGGACGGGAAAAGCATCGCCTTTGAGCGCGATTTTTCGATTTGGCAGTTGGATCTCGCGAGCGGCGAATCGGAGCCGATCCCGATCCAGGTACGGCACGACAGCAAAATTGTGCCGACGCAGATCTACACCTACACCCGTGAGTTTAGCGAGTTACGTTTGTCTCCCGATGGCAAAAAAGTCGCTTTTGTGGCCCACGGCGAAGTGTTTGCTGATTTTGCAGATAAAGAGAACGACAAAGATCGATATCAAGCGTTATCGTACCGCGTCACCAACACGCCTTATCGAGAGAGTGATATTTCCTGGTCGCCAGATAGCCGTCGATTGCTCTACATCTCAGATCGGCACGGCGACGAAGAAGTGTACATGTATGACTTCTTGAAATACACAGAAGTGCGTCTGACCAATAGCTCGGGAGCCAAATCATCACCCACCTATAGCCCAGATGGCAAATGGATCGCGTACGGTCGGGGCGATAACGAGATTCGGTTGATCAACGCCGAGACGCGCGAAGATATGCCGTTTATCCAGGCCAACTTCAGCTTCAGCGCCTCCTACGCTTGGTCGCCCGATAGCCGCTGGATCGTGTTTATCGCCCGCGATGAGCATGCGTTCAGCAACGCCTTTGTGCAGCGCATCGGCGAGACGACGCCGCATCAGATCAGCTTCTTGAGCAATCTCGAAGCGAGCAACCCGATCTGGGCGCCGAACGGCAGTTTTATCATCTTTACCACGGGGCAATACCGCTCCGAGGCGCAGATCGCTCGCATCGATCTGATCCCGTTGATACCGATCTTCCAAGAGACAAAGTTCGAGAAACTGTTTGAGTTGACGCCAAGCGAACGCCGCTCCAGAGAGCAGTTATCGCTCGAAGTGCCTTCTCACGACGACCGCAAACAACTGCAACATAACAGCCAGCAAAAGCCCAAAGGCATTTCGCGCGTCGAGGAACAGCCGCCATCGGAGGTGCCCTTCCCGTTCGATCCGAATCCGCAGGACCCAGAGACAGAGCAAATGCACGAGCCGGATCCTGTCTTTACGGATCGCATCGAGATTATGTTCGAGCATATCAAACGGCGCTTGCGCTTTCTGACGCCTACGCAGATGGATGCGGATGCGATGTGCATCTCGCCCGATAGCCGCGACCTTATTTTTGGCGCCGCTGTGGCGGGTAGGTACAATCTGTGGACGCTGCCGCTCGATGAGATGCAGCGCGGCACGCCAATACCGCGCCAACTCACCAGCGGTTTCAACCGCAAATGGTCGGCGCAGTTCACAGCCGATGGCAAACACATCTACTTTTTAGATAATGGCCAAATCACCATCTACAACTTCGCAAGCGGCAATCAAAGCATACTACCGGTCCGAGCGAAGGTGCTGGTTGATTTCCATCAAGAAAAACTGCAAGTCTTCTCGGAAGCGTGGCGCCTCCTACGCGACCACTTCTACGATCCCACCTTCCGAGGGCTGGATTGGCAGGTCGCATACGAGCAGTTCCTGCCCCTTGTGGCTGGCGCGCAAACCTACAGCGAGTTGCTCAATCTGCTGAATATGATGGTCGGCGAACTGCGGGCATCCCACCTGGGTGCCACACCAACGTGGGTGGGATCGTACAACGATGGCTATACGGGGATCTTGTTCGATCAGGTGGAACAAGCGAAGTCTGGCCGATTGGTGGTTGCCGAAGTGTTGCCTGATAGCCCCGCCGCCTTGGCGACGCACAACGGGGGCATATCGATCGGCGATGAGGTGGTCGCGATCAACGACATTCCCATTACGCCATCCACCAACATCCATATGCTGCTGCGCGAATCGGTTGGACGGCGCGTGATCTTGGAGGTTGTCACACCCGGGCTCGCACCGCGCGAAGTCGCTGTGCGCCCCGTCTCTGCCGATCAGTACGATGAGTTGCGCTACAACGATTGGGTGTACCGCAATGAGGAATATGTCTACAAAATAAGCAATGGTCGGCTTGGCTACATCCACATCCGCCACATGGACTATCCGTGTTATCAAAAGTTTTTGTCGGACCTCGATGCGGAGACGTACCGAAAAGAAGGTGTGGTGCTCGATGTGCGCTTCAACGGTGGCGGCCATACGGGGACGTTCATCCTTGATGTGCTCGCGCGGCGCAGTGTGCTCGTGGGCAACTTCCGCGACCGGCCAACCACCGCCGCCGATCATCTAGCGGGCAACCGCGTGTTGAACAAGCCCACCGTGCTAGTCATCAACCAAAGCTCGTACTCGAACACCGAGATGTTCGCCGAAGGATATCGGCGGCTGAATCTGGGCAAGGTCGTCGGGCAGCCAACCGGCGGCGCGGTGGTGTGGACCTTCCGCACACGCTTGCTGGATGGCACCTGGTTCAGTTTGCCGCGCATCAGGGTGGCCACCCCCGAGGGCGAGGAACTCGAGGGCAAAGGCCGTGAGGTCGATGTGAATATTGCACTGCCCGTTGGCGAGAACACCCGCACCGGCAAGGATCGGCAGCTCGATGCCGCCGTCGCAACCCTGCTTGCCCAGATCGACGGAACCTCCACCTAAACCAGTCTCGCAAACCCCTCATACACACATCGAAAGCTGCTACGCCGAATACAAGGTGTAGCAGTTTTTCGATGAAAAGATACAACTATAATCGGTAGTGCCGCCATGCTACGCTTGCTACAATAGCACTACGAACCCTTCGAAACCGCACAAATTCTTGAACAGAAAGCAGGCAGATGAGTACGCAGACCATCCCATTGCGCAGTGAGATCCCCACTGCGTATACATGGAACGCCGAGAGTGTCTTTGCCACCCCGCAGGCCTGGGAAGAAGCCTTCACCCAATTCGAGGCACGCCTCGCCGATGTGAGCCGTTACCAGGGCCAACTCAACAGTCCGACTCAGCTTGCCGATTGGCTTGAGTTTGCAGATCAGCTGCAAGGCCAGATCAACCACCTCTACGTCTATGCCAACATGGCCTACGAAGTGGAGACCTCCAACCAAACCGCCAGCGCCCGCTACGAGCGTCTGATCGGCTTGCACGCTCGCTATCGCGCCGCGATCGCCTGGGCAGAGCCCGAACTGCTCGCGCTCGGCCAGGTGACACTGAACGAGTGGGCCAACAGCGAGCCGCGTTTGGCCGTGTACCGCCACTACTTCGACCAACTGGAGCGCCATCGCCCTCACGTCCGCTCAGCAGAGGTCGAGCAACTGCTTGGCCTGCTCCAAGAGCCGTTCTTATCGGCAAGCGCCACGCATGGCATCCTCAGCAACGCCGATCTGCGCTTCTCGCCTGCCCAAGACGCGCAACAGACCGAATACGCGATCGGGCAGGGCACCATCGCGGCGTTGCTCACGCATCCCGATCGCGATGTGCGGCGGAGCGCCTGGGAGAACTACGCCGATGCCCACCTCGCCATGAAAAACACGATGGCGAACTGCCTGGCCACAGGCGTCAAACAGCAAGTCTTCACCTCGCGCGCCCGCAACCACCCCTCGGCGCTGGAGGCGTCGCTCAGCGCGAACCACATCCCCGTCTCGGTCTTCACCAACCTGATCGACACCTTCCGCCGCCACCTGCCGACCTGGCACCGCTACTGGGGCATCCGCAAGCGCGCATTGGGCTACGACAAGCTGCCCGTCTGCGACGCCCGCGCACCGCTCACCGATAAGCCGCTGCATGTGCCCTTCGAGCAGGCCGTCGAATGGATCTGTGCGGGTATGCAGTCACTCGGCGAGGAATACGTGAGTATTATGCGCAACGGCCTGCTCAACGAGCGCTGGGTCGATCTGTACCCCAACCAGGGCAAGGGCTTGGGAGCCTTCTCAAGCGGCGCGCAGGGCACCCATCCGTTCATCATGATGAGCTACAACAACGACATCTTCAGCATGAGCACGCTGGCCCACGAGCTCGGCCACTCGATGCACTCCTACTACACCTGGAAAACCCAACCACCGATCTACGCGGACTATTCGCTGTTCGTGGCCGAGGTCGCCTCAAACTTCAACCAAGCGATGGTGCGCGCGCATCTGCTCGAACAAAACCACGATCGCGACTTCCAGATTATGGTGATCGAAGAAGCGATGAGCAACTTCCACCGCTACTTCTTCGTGATGCCAACACTGGCGCGCTTCGAGCTGGAGATCCACCAGCGCGTCGAGCGGGGCGAGGCGCTGAACGCCGACAGCATGATCAAGCTCATGGCCGACCTGTTCCGCGAGGGCTACGGCGATGAGGTGGAGATGGACGAACAGCGCGTTGGCATCACTTGGGGGCAGTTCTCGACGCATCTGTACTCGAACTTTTATGTCTACCAGTATGCTACTGGCATCTCGGGGGCGCACGCGCTGGCGGGCAAGATTTTGGCGGGCCAGCCCAACGCAGTCGATAACTACCTGAGCTTTCTCAAGGCGGGCAGTTCACTCTACCCGCTCGATGCACTGCGCCTAGCGGGTGTCGATCTCACCACGCCCGAACCCGTCGAGCAGACCTTCGGCGTGCTCGCCAAACTGATTGATCGGCTCGAACAGGTGCTCGCTTGATACCATCGCCCGCTCAATAATGCTATACTTGGCGCGATCACGATACGATCGCGATGGCTCGTGAACTAACGCACAGCCTCGCAGCGCATAAAGGGAATGCACGTGGAACAGACGCCAAACGAGGCTAGCGACCGTCTTGAACGCATCGCCCAAGTGCGCATCGCGCTCCTAGGGCTGATGGAGATCGACCGTTACGCCTGGGACGAGCAAAACATTCTTCGGTTGCGGGGGCGCCTGCTTGCCCCCGCCGACAGCATTTATCGGACCATTCGCGCCAACCTCAAACCGCTCGGCTTGCTGCCGATGTTGCGCCGAGCTGAGGATTCGCAACAGGACGAACTCATCGCGCTGCCCGATCTGATCGAGCACAAACCAGCGCGCATTGGCCTGCCGATCCTGCTGTTCGTGCTCACCATCTTCAGCGTGCTGCTCACTGGCGCGATCAACGAATGGGAGGGACCGCGCAATACCGACTTCCTGGAGATCCTCTGGCAGATCCTCAGCACGCCACCGCTGTTGATGGCCGGACTGCCCTTCACCGTCACGCTGTTGGGCATCCTGTTCGCTCACGAGATGGGCCATTATATCGTCGGGCGGCTGCGCAAGGCCCCGGTCAGCCTGCCGTACTTCATCCCGATGCCGCCGGGTATCAGCTTCACGGGCACGATGGGTGCCGTGATCGTGCAGCGCGAGCCGATGGAGGACCGCAAACAGATCCTCGAAATCGGCATAGCCGGGCCGATCGCAGGCCTGGTGGTCGCCATCCCGCTGCTGTTCTACGGCCTCTCCATCTCGCCTGTCGCGCAGCCCACGCCCGATATGCTGGCCGACGGATACCTACAAGAGGGCAATTCACTGCTGTACGCCGCCATCAAGTGGCTCGTGTTCGGCCAGTTCCTGCCCAATAACGGCTACGATGTGCAGCTCGGCCCGATCGCTTTGGGCGCGTGGATCGGCCTGCTCATCACGATGATCAATATGCTGCCGGTCGGCCAACTCGACGGCGGCCATGTGGCGTATGCCCTGCTCGGTCGGCGCTCCACCTACCTGGCCTACGCCATGCTCGGCCTGTGCATCGCTCTGGGGTTAGCCATCCCCAATAACTACGTCTGGCTGATCTGGGGAGTGATGGCCTTCTTCATCGGGCCGCAGCACCCACCACCGCTCAACGACATCTCCAATATCAGCGGCAAACACATCACGCTGGCGATCTTCGGCTTGATCATCTTTGTGTTGCTGCTGATGCCTGTCCCGCTGCAAGTGGTACAACCCTAAGCTCAGTTGTATGTGGAAAAAGAGCGCCGCCTCACTGGGCGACGCTCTACCACGATGCCTTGTGAGAACTACAAGACCGGGTAACGTTACAGGGCTGCAGGTGCCCAATCGGTGTGGCGGTCGTATGAGCCTCTGTCGCCTGACCTATCCGGCGTAGCTCATCCCCGATGAACCTGTCGTCATCAGCGGCACATCATTGCGCAACTCGGCCTCCACAATCTCGCCGAGCACAATATCGTGATCCCCGCCCGAGAGCCAACCCGTAATCCGACACTCCAAGTAACCAATCCCACCCTCTAAGATCGGGCTGCCCGTGACAGGCCCGGGAGTCGCGGCGTAATTGCCGAACTTATCGCCAACCTTCGCATACTTCTGCCCGAACGAACCAGCCTCCTTGCGCTGCTCATCGCTCATAAAATTCAGCGCAAACGCGCCACTGCGCTTCATCACACTGGTCGTGTGCGCCGAGCCTTTCACAGCCACCGCCACCAGCGGCGGGCTGAACGACGCCTGCATCACCCACGTCACTAGCATGCCGCCGCGCTCACCGTCCGCCTCCGCCGTCATCACATACAAACCGTATGGCAACTTATGCAGCAGATCCGACTTCGCCTGTTCGTTCATCGTACGACCTCCTTATGTTCTACGCCGCAATCAAACCGATCGCAGCAAGCATCACCACAATGCCCAGCCTCTGCAAGCGAGAGGCCCGTTCGCCAAGGACGAACATAGCCAATAGCACCGTGCTAGCCGGATACATCGACGACAGAATCGCAGCAATATCGAGTCGTCCGGCCTGCGTAGCCACCAAAAAGAACACATTCCCGATCACATCGAGCATGCCCGCCACCATCGCCAATACCAGCGTACGGGGCACCAACTGCCCAGTGAATCCGCGCCGCACCAACGCGAGCGGCAACACCAGCGACAGCGAAGCCGTTCGTGCTATGGCGAGCGGCCAAAACACCCCATCATCGCCCGCTTGGTCGAGCAACACGAACACACAGCCGAACGAGAAGCCTGCCAAGATCGCGAGGCCCAACCCCTTGCTGCTGCCAACTCTGCCGCCGGTGCCGGCCAAAATCCACACACCCACCAACGCCAAACCGAAACCCCACAACGTCAACGGCGAGGGCAGACCTTCCAGCCACAACCCAACAGCCGTAGGCACTGCCGCAGTCAACACCGCCGAGAGCGGAGCCACCAAACTCATCTGCCCGATCGACAGTGCGTGGTAGAACACGATGAGTCCGAGCACACCGCAGTAACCAGCCACAACGCTCCACAATAACACGTTCGTGGTTGGGAACGACTCACCCCAGAGCAGCGCTAAGCTGATCAACAATAGTAAACCGCAGACTTGACCCAATGCCAGCACGCCGAGCACCGACATGCGCTTCGAGGCAAGCCCGCCGCTGAAATCACCAGCACCCCATGTTAATGCTGAGGCTAAACCACATGTAATCGCAATAACCTCTGCCCTCAGCATACCTACTCCTCCGTTTGAACCACAAATGACCTAGAAACCAACATATTCCATACACCAGAGCAGTATACCGAGCAACAGGTAGGTCGGCTGCATTGCCAAGTTAGGCAGTGCGCTTGAGTGTACGCGACGATATGCTAAGTTACATACCCTACAGTATAGCGCACTGCCAGGGCACCTATGCTACATCCGAGCGAACAAGCGATAGCGAGCCGTCTATCGAGACACGCAAAGCCGAAGCGCTGCACGTAGCAGCCCTTAGAGCGTTCACCGCCACCGAAAACGGCATTCACAGCGCATTATTCAAGCGAATGGGGAGAAAAGAAGCAGGGGAAACCAAACAACATATCACGGGACCTGGCGCGAGCGTCAGATCCCGTGACACATCAACATGGAAACAGAATCATTCTTAGCTGCGGCGAGTGGAGCGACCAGCAACAGCGGACTTAAACTCGCTGCCAGGGGTGAATCGCACCGAGGTCTGAGCGGGGATCTTGATTTTCTCGCGGGTGCGGATGTTGGTGCCCATACGAGCGGCACGTTGGCTGCGGCGGAAGGTACCAAAGCCCGTCAGAGTGACGTTCTGGCCCGAAGCGACCTTCTGCTTGATGGTGTCCAATACCGTATCAACGATCTCGGCCACCTGACGACGGCTATAACCCTGCGTTTGCGCGGTTACTTCTTCGATTAAGCTGGTTTTGCCGTAGCCACTGCGCCCACTGGTGCGGTTGGCGTTCCGATTCTTATCGGTCATGACAAACACCTCCTTTTCTCTCGTGGGCGCGCCGATGCGCCCCACTATTCTCGCTTACCTATAATACACCCTTTGTCAAGCCCTTTTTGCATATAAAGGCGTATTATCAGCGGAACGTGGATAAATCCGCACAGATCGCGCATTTCATTATACTTTCGGCGACTTCGAAATTTGTACACCTCAATGGGTGTTTTAGGATAATATATGATGTATTATCCCAAATTCATTCACTATCAGCTACATCCCCTTTTCTACTATTCACCCCTCCAAATAGCATAGATTCCCATTTTCATCTGCCTAGCTGCCACGGTACGAACTACAAGCATACCGTGAGGCCAACAACGGCACATGGTAATGGCGTGTTTGCGTGATTTGGAAGGCAATAATCACCTCGGTGAGAAAATCGCTAGCACGCCCCTGATCGCTAAAATACCCCGCCACATCGAACGAAATTTGGTATAGACCGAGTGGCAGATCATCGCCACCAAGGTGCCCGATCCGCCCATCCTGGTTCGTCCGTTGGCTATCGAGCACGGTCAGTGTATCGCCATCGCGGCGCGCCAATGTCACCAACACGCCGCGCGCCGGTTCACCCAGCTCCGTATCAAGCACATGCGTCGAAAGTGTCGCCATCTCTGCACCTCCTTAGCGAGTGATCGTGATCGGTACCCGCACCACAGCATCCGCAAGTTCTACATCGCCATTCCGCAGCGGCAAGCGCTCCAGCGAGGGCCAACGGTAGATCCCAAAAGCCAGGGTATAGTCACCGACGGGTAGGTCAGGCGGCAGAGCGACGTTACGCGAGTCGAGCACGGTATCGCCGGACCGCCACAGCGAGGTGGGCCAACCGCCACGCGCAGGCGCACCATCGGCCTGCGTGATGAGCGTGCCCTGCGCGTCCAATAGATGCACCAACACGCTCCGCTCCTCGCCGGGAGCATCCAGAGCCTGCCACCACAGCGTCAACAGCAGCGCTTCTCCAGGCCGCGCGCTGCGCCGATCCAGGGCGTACCCGAGCAAACGAGTGTCGCTGCCCACTTGGAGGTGCAGCACCTCCGGCGGGCGATTGACGGTCGTGAAAGCCAGCGGAATCGGCAACGTGAGCACCGGGCCAACCGCGCCATCGGCGCTCACCTCAAACTCAAACAGCGTGCCAGGCGAGGCTAGCAGCGCCGCGCCAGCGCTCACCTGCAACCGAGCGCGGTATTTCCCCTCCCGTAAGCCATCAAACTGCGCACCGAACGGCAACGGCGCGCCGTCGGCATCCACAACCTGCAACGCGCCATTGCTCACATCAAGCTCGAAGGTGGCTTGACGCGTGCCAGCCGCCAATTCAACGCCATACCAACCGTGATGCAGGCTGCGATCGGTATCCCATATATCGAGCGCCACTGTCGTTGGACCGCTCTGCGGCTGCGCGGTGGTGACGGTAGCGGTCACGCGCGTGCCTTCCACGTGAGCCTGTGCGGCGAGCGCCATCCCTCCAGGCACCGCGCGCTGGCTCAGTCCAGGTGTGCTCGCCTCGGCCAGTGTGGCAGCTCGCAGCAAGAACGGCGCGTTGCCGCTGTTGCGCACACTGATCGTACGCCCGGTGGGCGTGGCACCCACCGACACATACACGCCACCCGCCGCAACATCCACCGATTGACCATCGATCTCTAGCGTGGTTGGCTCCAGCGAGGCCACCAGTAGCGTCAATTGGCGCTCGGGGCCGCCATCCAACATGGTTGCGCCCAAGGCCAAGTTCTGCGCGCCGAGCGTCAACTCCTGCGCTGCGCCCGGCTCTAGCAGCGTGCTCAACCGCAGATTGGCGAGCGCGCCAGTGGGCCGTTGGTAGAGCGCGAACGAGCCGCCCTGCCAGATCGCCTCGCCGTATCCCCACGCCCTGGGATCCTCAGCTAGCGGCAACAGCGCGTAATCGCCGAGCGCATCGGGCGTGCTGCTGCCACCCGAGGTGTAGCCCGTCTTGACACGGCCAAGCACCGTCGTATGATCGAGCATGTAGGAGGCCAGTCCGCTGATCACGCCCTCTGTACGCGCATCGTCATCGAGCATCACGGTGCTACCCGCCGGGATGAGTTGCCGCAATTCCAACAGCGCTGGGAAATCGTTCGGGTATAGGCCGGGCCGCTCCCAGTGATCCGCCACAATCCGCGCTTGGCTCATACCAAGCGGCACGAACAGCAGCAGCGGCACGACGCTGGCGAGCATCCTGATCTTGCCGGGCACCAGCGCAAGCAACGCCTGACAGCCCGCCGCCGCCGCACCCACAAACACGAATCCAGCGTAGGATGCGCCTTTCATGTAGGCGTAGGGGTACTGCTCGCCCCAGCGCAGCCAGGCCAGATACAGCAATCCGCCAGCGACCAAGCCCACCCAGCGCAACCGCGCACTACCCGACGAAGCGTGCTCGCCCGTCGCACCACGCAGCCGATTGGTTGGCAACAGCAGTGCGGCCACGATCAAGCCGATGATCGCGATGGTGCCCATCTGCTGGATCGGCGAAACGGGGATATCCTCGTTGATGCCGTGTGCGTAGGGCGTGGTGCCAACAATATCGCTAAACGGAATGTATCGAAACACGCCGAGCGTCGTGATCTGGGCATCGTAGCGGAAGGCGAAGCCCCGCCAATAATCGATCAGCGCGGGGATCGACAGCACGATCGTGGTGAGACCCACTACAAGCGCCGCACCAAGCAATGCAACCACGCGCTTCAGCGGGGCCTGCGCACCGCTTGCACCCTGCAACGGCTGCTCGGCCAGCACGCCGATCGCCAAGCCGACCGCCAACGGCACCCACAACGTCATCGCGGCGTAGTAGGCCACGATCTGCGCTGCTACTGTGAGCGCCGCCACCAGCACAATCGCGATGGTTTGAGCGCGCCGCTCGCTCCGGTACAGCGCAAGGTACTCCACGGCTGCCACACAGGTCACCAAGCCCAGCGGGATCAGCGCCCAAGCCGAGATCTGCTTCTCGAAGTTAAAGTAGATGATCCACAGCAACAGCGCGCCAGCACTGGCCCAAGCCGCTCCGAGCAGCGCAGCAGGACGTTGAAGCGCAAACGTGGCGCGCAACATCACGTAAACAGCCAGCACACCCAGCGCCCGCATCCAAGCCATCAGCGGCACAAACGTCAATATCGCCTCTATGCCAGTCAGCAGATCGATCTGCCCTTGCCAGAGCGCAAAGCCGAGCGTCTTGCCGATCCGGGGCGGATCGCTCACCAAGTCGCGCAGCGGATTCATGGGCGCCGAGCGTATCGCCGAGATCGGGCCACGTTCAAGGTAACGCACGGTCGGCAGCGCAGTCTCGATATCCCAACCGCCGCCAATGATCGCCCAATGGCCGTAGTGCAACAGCGGTGCGATGCCAATCAGCAGCGTGACCAGCAACAGCACCAACAACGGCCACTCGCTGCGCAGCAAGGCGATGACCCGTGGAGGGCCGCCACGTCGCCATGCCAGCACATTCAGTACGCCAGCGCCAACGATCGCAGCGATCAGCGCGGGCAACAGGCCCGTGATCGTCCACACAAACAGGTAGCCGATCAGGATCACCAGCGCGTAGCCAAGCAGCGGGGATAACAAGCCGGAGTAGGGGCGTAACGCGGGTGGTAGGCCCAACCGCGATAGTCCCCAACCGCACCACAATGCCAGCGCGCTCGCGCCAGCCAGAATCACAAACAGTTGCAGATACATCAATTCCATCTCTCGACAGGTAGCCCGCCCATTATCGAGCCGAGGCCATCGCTTGTCAATAATCCACGTTGCCCTCTCAAGCAACCTATGTTAGACTCGCGGCGCTGAACCGCAAAGGAAACACATGAGTCGCGATCGCATAACCCGCTCAGTCGAGCAGCAGGCTCACCAAACTGCGCCATCGAACCGCCCACAGATCACTGGCGTTCACCTGTTGTTGCCCGTCGCTGCGGCGATCTTCGCGCTCCTGCTGTTCACGCTGCTCTACCAACTGCCCGTTACGCATCGCGTCGATATCGGCGGCTACGATGCCGCGTACACCCAGGGTTTTCGCGACCCTCTGCTGGCCAGCGCGCCCGAACTGCAAGGCTCCGACGGCAGCGCCCGCCCGATCAACGCCAATTCGTACCTGCTCTTTCCGCAGGTAGGCTTGCCTGCGCAACTCACCCTACGCCTGCGCGGCCCCGACAGCGCCACACCACCCGAGTTGCGTGTCCTGCTCAACAGCAGCAGCGAACTCGCCCAACTCGCGCCCGGCCCAGAGTGGCAGACCGTCACCTTCACCATCAACGGTGGGCTGCTCAAACCGAACGATGTGGTGATCGAGCTGCGCAGCGCCGCCGAATCGGGCATCCTGCTAGAGAGCGCCGAGTTTAGCACCAGCGGCTGGCCTATCACGCCCTACCCTGGCCAGTTGGCCTATGCGATCGTTGCCGCTGTGCTGTGCGCGATTCTGCTCGGCTGGCCCCGAGTGCAGAAGACCCAAAGCGCGGCGCAGGCCTTACGGACCACCGCAGGCCCCATTGCTCTGGCCATCATCGGCATAGGCATCGCCTTTGTGCTGCTGTACCGCGTGGCGTTGCCGTATCCCTACCCGATTCGCTCGCTGATGCTGATCTGCGACGCGCTGCTGCTGCTGGCCGTGGTGCTACGCTACGGCCCCGCCATTGCCCGACGCTGGCCGCGCATCTACGACCTGTTGGCGCTCGGCAGCATTGTCGCGTGGTTGATCGCCATGTTATGGTCGGCCCGCCGCCACGTCACCTTGTCTGTCCCTGGCGTCGAGAACGACTTCGGCGTGTTCGCCCGTCGCTCCACCCGCCTGTTCGGTATCTTCCAACCCAGTGGCGAATACCCCACTGCCGTCGATGGTGTGCTGCGCGCCGATGGCTTCTACAACCTTGGCTATCCCTTCCTGCTCTGGTTGCTACGCCCACTCTACCAGGACAACCCGTTCCTGGCCGCACAGCTTATCTCGGCCCTGAGCGGCGTACTGCTGCTGCTGGCCACCTGGTGGCTCGCGCGGCTCTGGCTTGGCCCTGCCGCAGCACTGCTCGCCACGCTGATCGCGGCGCTCAGCCCGTTCATAGTGGAATACGGCCTCTACATCGGAACCGATATGCTGTTCGCTGCGTTCTGCACGCTTGCTCTGGCAACGCTGTTACAGGGTCCTAACGGTTCTGCAAACCTTAATAATGGTTCTGCAAGCCTTCGACATAGCTCAGTATGGTTCACCATCGCAGGCATAGCTGCAGGATTCGCCTTCTTGGTGCGTCATCCTGGCATCGTGCTGCTGCCGATCGGCTGGCTTGCGCTGGCTTGGCAGGCCCGATTATCCCTCGACCGCGCAGCATGGCGTAGGCCGATCATCATTTTCAGCGCCGCCTTTCTCTTGGCAAGCAGCCCGCAACTGATCATCAACCTGCGCGACACCGGGCAACTGCTGTTCAACCAGCAGGCCAAAAATATCTGGCTGTGCGTCTACGGGAATTGCGATTGGAGCCGCTGGAACGAGGTGCCCAACACGATCAGCCTACGCGAGGTGGTGCTGCGCGACCCGGGACGCTTCGCGAACAACTGGCTCACGAATCTGCGTGGCTTCGTCGGCACAGGAGCCGAGGACACCAGCGAGTTCGGTCGGGCCATCCACCTGCGGCTGCTCGGCTTCCCCGCCAACTGGCTAGCGCTGGCAGGGCTGCTCGGTTGGCTGTGGCTGCTCGTGCGCAACCTGTTCGGCACGCGCAACATCAATTCGCACAACTCGCCCTGGCGGATCGGCACCCTGCTCTGCTGGCTGCTGCTCTACACGCTAGGCGTCACGGTCGGCATCCTGCTGCCACGCTTCTTCCTGCCGCTTGTGCCTGTGTACGCTATCGCCGCCGCTTGGCTGATGATGCGGATAACCGCACAGCTATCGCATCCCGCTGCACAAAGCGTCACACGACAACGCCTCCTGCGCAACGCGCCACTGTTGATCACGATTGTGCTGCTGTTCTGTTTGCGCAACGGCTTTCGTATCGGCAGCAACTATGTCCTTCAGAATCAACCACCCAGCGAGATCGCTGCGATCCAACTGGTCCAATCGACCCTTCAACCGACCGATCGGTTGATCGTGCAACTGCCCGCTCGCAGTACCTTAGGCCAATATTCGGCGATCGCGCACTACGTTGTGAACGACCACGGCGACTATCTGCTCAGCGCCGATGCGCAACCTCCCGCTAACGCGACCGTGGTTGGCACAGCCGGTTCATTCACGCTCTACCGCTTGAACGTATGACAAACACCACAAGACATATGCCACAACCTACCCAGGCACGTCCGTCACGCCTTGCCGCTCGCCTGCTGAGCGATGCTTGGGCGCCGCGCTGGCTCGCCGTGCTCGTGGTCATCGGCATCGCGCTGCGGCTCTGGCTGATCAGCTTCACGCCGCTCGACGCGAGCTACTCCACCGCCGACGACGGCGACTACTACCAGCGCGCCTTTCGCTTCGCCGTCACGGGGCAGTATATCGACGACGGTTGGCTCATTCGACCGCCGCTCCACACGATGTTCTTCGCCTTCTGGATTCGCGTTGGCCTGCTGCTGGGCCAACCGCTGCTGGGCATCACGCTGATCCAATTGGCCCAAACGGTGCTGGGCGGACTCAACATCCTGCTCGGCTACGGCATCGCGCGGCGCCTGTTCGCAAACGCGCGAGCGGGCCTGCTGTTCGCCGCCTTCCACGCGATCTGGTTCCCGTTCGTCGAACAACCCTCGGTGCTGTTTAGCGAACTGCTCTATCTGTTCCTGTTCCAATTGCACTACTGGCTGCTGCTGCGCTTCGACGCCAACAATCGCTACCGCGACCTGGCGCTCTCCGGCCTCGCGCTTGGCGCCGCTGCGCTCACCCGCTCGCCAGCGCTCTACTCGCTGGCCTTCGTGGCGATCTGGATGTTCTTCCGTCCCTCGACACAAAGCACGGGCACGCTCTGGCAGCAGATCTGGCAACGCTTCATCGTGGCGCTCCGCCCCACCATCGCGATCGCGCTCTGCTGCATCGTCATCGTTGCGCCCTGGACGATCCGCAACTACATCACCTACCAGAGCTTCATCCCCATCGACACGCTCGGCCAGATCAACCTCTGGCTCGACCTTGATGCCGTGGATCAGCGCAACGTGCATATCGCCGAACTGCGCAACATGCCGCAGGCCGAACGGGCAGGCTACGCGATGGCTCGCGCCCGCGAGATCCTGGCAGCCGACCCGCTCCGGCCATTCAATGGCATCAGCATGACCTTCCTGCATATCTGGAAGGCCCAATACATCGAAGATTTCTTCATCAAGCAGAGTTTCTTCACGCGCCCGCTCCGCGAAACCGCCGCGCTCGGGCTCTTCGGCGACCTGCTCTGGTTCGTCTACACGCTCGCCGGACTCGTGGTGTTGGCGGGCCGTCCCCGCGAGGGCTGGCACAACCGCCTGTTCGTCCTGGCTTGGCTGGCCTACTCGCTCGTCACCGTGCTCGTCTTCCACGTGGAGCCTCGCTACCTGCTGCCGATCTGGACGCTCATCGCGCTTTACGGCGCTGGAGGCCTGGCACAACTGCGGAGCGAAACCTTTGCTGGCCCACGCTGGGTGCAGGCGCTGCAGGGCGCAGCCGCGCTCGCCTTTGTAGTGCTGGTTGTGAGCTACCGCAACTACCCGCAGGTGCTTAGCACAGGCTTCGCCCGCGAACGAGCGATCATCGCGGGAGAGCGCGCCTACGCCCAGAACGACTACATCGCCGCCGAACGACACTTCCGCGAAGCGCTGGCCGCACAGCCCAACTTCGTCGATGCCAAGATCAGCCTCGCACTCGCGCTCGATGCTCAAGGACGCCTCGACGAAGCCCGCGCCGTCATTGCCGAGGGCGGAGCACGCCGCGCCGATCTGCTGCGTGGCGCGTTGGCCGTGCGCGCGGGCGAACCACAGGGCATGAGTTCGCTGCTCACCCGCGTTGAAGCCAGCGCAGGCGAGGACATCCAAGCCTGGGCGCTCGCATCGCTGCGCTCGCCCGCCATCCGCGAGCTGCACCTGGGCGATTGGCGCGACATCGGCTACATCGCCGGATTCAACCGCCCCGAACAAGCGCCCGATGGCACCTTCCGCTGGCTGCGCGACCGAGGAAAAATCGCCTTTCATGTCGATGAACCGTTCAAGGCGGGCGATACCATCGTGCTGCGGCTTGCTGGCGGCCAACCGAGCGAAACACCGCTCACCATACGGATCGGCGAGACCACCTACCAGATCAACGTGCTCGGCGGAATGTGGCGCAGCTACCACCTTCCTGTGCCCGACCATCTGATCGGGCAGCAGTATCTCGCGCTCGATCTCCAGGCACCCGCATTCGTTCCGGCGTATATCGACCCAAACAGCGACGATCTACGAGTATTAAGCGTGCGGGTTAGCGATATACGCATCGACTAGTCATGTATAATGGAGTGGAGCAGCAACGTTCCCATACAACGCCCAACCAAACCTTGCTGCACGCTGATACCGAAGATAAGGAGTCCACGTTGATTCGCCAACCAACCATATTAGCAAGCGATCTCGAAGGTGTACTTGTTCCAGAGATCTGGATCGCCGTTGCCGAAAAAACCGGCATCGAACAACTGCGTCTCACCACCCGCGATATCCCCGACTACGATCAACTCATGCGTGGACGCCTCCAGATTCTGCGTGATAATGGCCTCAAGCTCAGCGACATCCAGGATGTGATCGACACCATCGATCCACTCCCTGGCGCGCTTGAATTTTTGAACTGGGTGCGCACACAGATTCAAGTCGTCATCCTATCGGATACCTTCTACGAATTTGCCGCACCACTGATGCGCAAACTCGGCTACCCGACCCTGTTCTGCAACTCGCTCGAAGTCAACACCGAGGATCAAATCACTGGCTATCGTATGCGCCAGATGGATGGCAAGCGCCACTCAGTCGTCGCATTTAAATCGCTCCAATTCCGCGTCCTCGCGGTGGGCGATTCCTATAACGACACCACTATGCTCGGCACCGCCGATCACGGCTTCTTCTTCCGGCCACCCGAGCAAATCGTGGCAGAGTTTCCGCAATTCCCAGTCGTACGCGAATACGACGCATTGAAAGCCCACATCCAGAAGGTTCTCGATGGCAATTGATACCACAACCGCGCCAGAAACGGCATCAACCAAAAACCAATGGCCGTTCAGCATCAGCATCGTCATCCCGGCCTTCAACGAGGAGCACACCATCGCCCGCGTCATCCACGACGTGCGCGCGCAGTGCCCCGACGCTGAAATCATCGTCGTCGATGACTACTCACAGGATGCGACTGCCGAAAAAGCCCGTGCCGCCGGCGCTCGTGTGATCAGCCGCCCCTACAACCTCGGCAACGGCGCCGGGGTTAAAACAGGGGTGCGCGCCGCCACAGGCGATGTCATCGTCGTCATCGACGGCGACGGCCAACACGATCCCAAAGACATCCCACGGCTGCTGCAACATATCGAACACTACGACATGGTCATCGCCACGCGCCCGGATCGCAACAGCCAGCAAAACACCATCCGCTGGCTGGGCAACCAAGCGCTCAACATGTTCGGCAGCTATCTCGTGCAGATGGAGATGAAAGATCTCACCTCGGGCTTTCGCGCCATCCGACGCAGCGCACTGCTCGACCTGCTGCACCTGCTGCCCAACAAATTCGGCTGGCCAGTCACCGCCGCGCTCGCCTTCGCCACCGCAGGCTACCACATCCGCTTCGAACCGATCACCATGCGCAAACGCGAAGCCGGCAAAAGCACGCATAAACTCTTTCGCAATGGCGTCAGCAAAGGGCTCATCATCCTACGCATGGTCACGCTATTCAGCCCATTGCGCATCTTCTTCCCGCTCTTTATCCTGCTCGAAGCACTCGCGCTGATCGCCTATCTCTGGTCGGTAGCACGTGGCGACCCGTGGCTCCACCTGCCAGCATCAACCGTCATGTTCTTCCTTGGCGGGATCGTCGTCTTCTTATTCGGCCTCATCTCCGAACAAATCGCGAGCCTGCGCTTCAAAGGGCCAGAATAAACACTGCAAGGCTGTGCATGACCACCAACGCACCGAAAAACACGTTGCTAAAAACCTCAATACGCTGGATGCTCCGCCTGATCGGGCCCGCCATCCTAGCGTATTTCCTGTATACAACCGATTTTCGCCAACTCATCGCGCACCTGCTGAATGTCAACTGGGTGCCAGTGCTGATATCGCTCGCCCTCTACCTGCCGTTCATCGTTGTCAAATCGTGGCGCTGGAACATGATTATGACCGACCTCGGCATGCAAGCGCCACCGCTCACCTACTCCTCGATCCTCTACATGATCGGCCTATTCATCGGCGGCGCAACCCCGGGGCAATCTGGCGATTTCATCAAAGCCTGGTACCTGCGCGAACGGGGCCAAGCCCTCGCACCCGCCCTGTTCAGCATCCTGCTGGATCGGCTGTTCGACTTCATGATCATGGCGCTGCTCAGCCTGTGGGGCCTGATCGCCTTCCTGCAAGCCTTCCCAGCCGAACACCAACCAAGCATCCTATTTGGCACACTCGGCTTCACAGCGCTCATCCTCATCATCACACCCGTGCTGATGGTGCGCCGTCCGCGCGAGCTGATGATGTCGTACGTGCTGCGCATCACCCCAAAAGGTCTGCGCCCCAAGCTCGAACACCTGCGCAAGCAGTTTCACAGCCTCGATCTCAAGCTGCCGCTGTTCGGCAAACTCTTCTTCGCCACCATGCTCTCGGCCACCTCCACCATGGTGCGCCTCTGGCTGCTGTTCCTCGCCATGCAGATCAACATCCCGCTCCTGCCCATGGTCACCGTCATGGCGCTCATCTCGATCCTGCAGGCCCTCCCGATCAGCATCTCAGGGGCGGGCGTCCGCGAAGTGCCGATGATCGCCCTGCTGGCCTCATACGGCTACACACAAGAACAAGCGATCGGCCTCTCGGTGCTGTTCCTACTGATCAACATCGAACACATCCTGATCGGCTTCCTTGTCTCGCTACGCTACCCACTCGGCCAAACCCCACCCGCCGATTTGGCCGCACTGCAAAGCGAAGGATTGCCAGATGACAAAACTCAGTAACACAATGACGACACACATCAACAAACCCGCGCTCATCGGCCTCCTGATCGCGCTGATGATGCTGCTCGTCTCCTGCGGCGGCAGCCTTCAACAAGGCTACACAACACAGACGCTCGAAACCAACGGCTTCACCTTCACCTACGAGCATCCCGAAACCGCCGACATGCTCAAAGACTACGACCTGTTCATCCCCATCACCGATGCCGATGGCAAGCCTGTCGATCAGGCCACCGTCTTTCTCGATCTCACCATGCCCGCCATGTACATGCCGCCCCAGCAACCCATCGCTGAAGCACTCGGCAACGGGCGCTACCGCGTCTCAACCCTCTTCACCATGGAGGGCGAATGGCACGTACATGCCCACGCGATCATCAACGGCACCACCCAAACCGTCACCTTCAACCAAAACGTCGCCTACCAAGAGTGACCCTCAGGAGATGTGAGCGGGCACATCTCCCAAGTAGCATATCACTCATACAAACCCCTTTTTTTGGCAAAAAAGAGCCAACCGCGATCGAAGCGCCCGTCGCTGCGGGCGAACAACGTCGTGTACAACGTGTGCGCGCTCGGACAGGATGTGGCGCTGCGCGCCAAAACGCGCGCCGCCCCTCGCGCGGCCTCCCAATACCCACAATGCCACCAACGAAGCCCACGACGTCCCACCATATCCCATCACTCTATCCACATCCAAATGCCCATTTTGTATCAAAAAGATTACTTTTACACAAAAAAATCTTACCGATACAGATCAAAACTTTTTTAATCCACATAATTCAACAAACAGCGCAGACTTAAACAAATCGACCTTCTAAACATCTCATATTCCTCCGCATCAACCAATAAGCGACTTCATTACAACAGTTCGTTATCTCTTCACAATATGCTAAGCGGCATATAGAGAGTACAGTCAACTAGCAGATGTAAACAACAACCTTTCAAATATATACTAGCTCATACATTTCAAGAACCCTGGCCCTGGTACAACCTAACACGGCATTTTTATCAAAGAGGCAACCTAATGAACCTTTCCGCATGCAAACACTCTTGGCTATACATCAGTTGTATCGGTATCACCTGCCTCATTCTGGCAATGTTCAGCGCACAACCCGCGTTCAGCGCACCAATGGCAGTCCTCACCCCCGAACACGAACCATTCCCATCGGCCACCACATCGAACAACAATCGCGGCCAAGCAGCACCACCTGCAGCCTTAACCCCAAGCGCCGAGCCTGCGACCCCGTTGCCTCCCACCGCCACGCCCGAGCCCGAACCTACACCTGAGCCAGAGCCCGAAGCTACCGCCACCCCCGAACCCGAGACCGAAGCCACATCGGAGCCGAATCGCCCCTCGGAGCGAGCTGATCCGCGCATCCACAAAACCGTCGATCGTAGCGACGTTCAGATCGGCGATATCATCAACTTCACGCTGCTCGTCAGCAACAGCGGCGGCGAAACAGCTAAAAACGTCATTGTTCAAGACGCAATGCCCAGTTTCCTCGACATCCTCAGCGCCGACACCAGCAAAGGCAGCATCTCGATCTCGGAGCGCAGCCTGCTCGTGCATATCGACACAGTCGCGCCAGGCGAACGGGTGACTATCACCATCCAGGCGCGCGTCAACGAGAGCGCCACTGTCGGCGAGGGCAGCAACCGCGCCAACCTCACCGCCGACAACCGAAGCGATAACCCGAACAACAACACAAGTGTCGTCACCATTCGCATCGCAGGGGCACAGCCAACCCCAACACTCGAATTTCTGACGCCAACGCCCGAACAGCTCACCCCAACACCCGAGCCAGAAGTTCAGGTAACACCGTCGTCTCCAGCTGCATCACCAGCAGCGCCTGCCGTACCGCCAGCACGTATGCCGCATACCGGCGCAGATACCAACTGGGTAACCTGGTTACTTACTACGCTTGGACTGCTGCTGATCGGATTTAGTATCTACCTGCGGCGTCTCAAAGCGTAAAAACAGGATCAATATATGCGTAACAAAACGAAATACACCTTAAAAGGAAAGTTCAATGTTAGAGCAACAGATACAAACGCTAGGCTCACTTGAATATGAAGTGATGAGCATCCTATGGAACAAAAACTCAAGCTCAGCGCGTGATATCCATCAACAGATTATGCTGGAGCGCAATATCGCCTATACCACGGTTATGACGACGTTAAGCCGCATGGCCAAAAAAGGAATTGTCGAACAAATTCAGCAAACTCCACGCAAATTTTTCTACCGACCAAGCATGAGTCGGCTACAATTCCTTCAAATTGCCATTAAACAACTTGAAGACAAATTTGAGACGCTCAGCACCGAACGCCAACAGATGCTCGTCGCAATGATCCGCCTGTGGGATAAACTCGACGCAAGCCAAGAAGAGCGTCAACAAGTGGCACTCTCTATGAAACAGTTATGGGATAAACTTGATATCATTACTGCAGATCTCCACTACATTGGAAGCATCCTGCATGAATAAACCGCACCAAACCTCATGAAAGGCTCTTCGCATTCTTTCTCACTCTTCCGCATCATAAGTGTATTGTCTTTTGTCACACCCCATTGGGGGAATTACTTCCTAACACAGCCTCTCCAACCAACGCCACGAAAGCAAGTGATGTTGATGAGCAGCACGTAGCGGCGCATCAACATCACATCTAACACCATTGAGTGTGCCGCCGCTGACTCAAACGACCTCTCAATCACCACTATCCAGCCACTCCTGGTTATACTCGCCATACTCCATTTGACCGCTATGCGAAAAAACGCTTGACAAGCAGAATAAGGCCAAGTATAATCGATTTTTAGGTGAACCTAAATTTTATACCAAACGTAACCTAATTATCTTATTTTGGAAAGGCTGAACATATGCACCAACGTTTCTCTCAGCGCCTTTTTTTACTTGTTAGCTTTGCGCTTCTTCTGTTCATCACAGCTTGTGGGCCAGTAGCCACAAGCGAAAATACAGGCAGCATTGGCGAACGCCAGATCATAGCCGTCGCCACTACTGGCATGATCGCCGATACAGTCCAGCAAGTTGGTGGCGAGCGCGTCCAGGTGATTGCTCTGATGGGGCCGGGCGTCGATCCACATCTTTACCAAGCCAGCGAGGGCGATGTAACGCGCATGGCCAGCGCCGATATCATCTTCTACAATGGCCTGCATCTCGAAGCGGCGATGACCGAAGTCTTCGAGCGCATGCACGGTCGCATTCAAACGGTCGCAGTCACCCACACGATTGATCAAACCACTCTGCTCTCACCGCCAGAATTCGAGGGCGCGTACGACCCACACGTTTGGTTCGACATCCAAAAATGGAGCAAGGTCGTTGAGGCCATTCGCGATAGTTTGATCGCGCTGGATTCCGCACACACCACCACTTACCAACAGAACGCGGAACGCTATCTCAACGAACTCAGCCAACTCGATGCCTACATTAAAGAGCAGGCGCAGCGCGTCCCGCCCGAGCAGCGTGTTCTGATCACAGCGCACGATGCCTTCAACTATTTCGGCAAGGCCTACGGCTTCGAGGTGCGCGGCTTGCAAGGCATCAGCACCGCTACCGAGGCTGGCACCGCCGATGTACAGGCGCTCGCCGATTTCATCGCCGAGCGACAGATCCGCGCCATCTTCGTCGAATCGTCGGTGCCGTTGCGCACCATCGAGGCGGTGCAAGCCGCTGTGCGCTCGCGGGGCTTCGAGGTGAAGATCGGCGGCGAACTGTTCTCCGATGCAATGGGTCAGCCCGGCACACCCGAAGGAACCTACATCGGAATGCTGCGCCACAACATCGATACGATCGTTAACGCACTCACCAGTTAATCCAAAGATTTCGCCTGATCGCAGAGGCATCTGTCCCAACATCACTACCTTTTGCATTGCAGATGCCTCGATTGATACTTTAAATGAAAGGTAATGAAGATGAGCCATTCGCAAATTGCAGCCATTGAAGTCACAGATTTGACAGTAGCCTACCGCGAGAAGCCGGTGCTTTGGGATATCGACCTGCAAGTGCCGAGTGGCGTCCTGATGGCGATTGTTGGGCCAAACGGCGCGGGAAAGACCACGCTGATGAAGGCGATCCTCGGCTTGGTGCCGCCAGCCGCTGGCCAAATCCTCATCAACAATCGGCCATATGCCGAACAGCGTAAGCTCGTTGGCTACGTCCCACAACGGGGCAGCGTCGATTGGGATTTCCCCACCAATGTGCTCGATGTGGTGATGATGGGCCGCTACGGCGCGCTCGGCTGGTTGCGGCGTCCGGGCAAGCGCGAGCGCGACCTCGCTTTCGAGGCGCTTGAGAAGGTCGGGATGCGCGACTTCGCGGATCGCCAGATCAGCCAACTCTCCGGTGGGCAGCAGCAACGCGTGTTCCTTGCCCGTGCACTCGTTCAGGATGCGCAGATCTACTTTATGGATGAGCCATTCCAAGGCGTCGATGCCACCACCGAGCGAGCCATCGTGGCGCTGTTGCAGGAGCTTCGCGCCGCAGGCAAAACCGTGGTCGTTGTCCACCACGATCTGCAGACGGTGCCCGAGTATTTCGACTGGGTGACGTTGTTGAACGTGCGACGGATCGCCAGTGGGCCGGTCGAGGAGGTCTTTACCGAAGCCAACCTGCGTTTAGCTTACGGTGGGCGCGTCGCGTTCCTGAACCCACCCACCGAGCATAGCAAGCCCATCGTGGGCGCCGAGCCGAGCCACACCGCGAACATCTCGACCAGCACGAGACCTTCGGAGGTGGCGTCATGAACCTAGCGCAACTGCTGTACGATCTTTTCTTCGACTACACGCTGCGCACGGTCGCGCTTGGCTCAGCGCTGTTGGGCATCATCAGCGGCACGTTGGGGGCCTACGCCGTGCTGCGCAAGCAGAGCCTGCTCGGCGACGCGATCTCGCACGCCGCCCTGCCCGGCATCGCCGTCGCTTTCCTGCTCACAGGCAGCAAAGCGCCGCTGGCCCTTCTCATCGGCGCAGCTATCGCCGGTTGGCTCGGCACCCTGCTCGTGAACAGCGTAGTGCGCAACACGCACATCAAGGACGATAGCGCGCTCGGCATCGTCTTGGCGGTCTTTTTCGGCTTCGGCCTCGTGCTGCTGACCTATATCCAGAAGCATATCCCTACCGCCACCCAAGCTGGCCTCAACAAATTTCTGTTTGGCCAGGCGGCGGCTCTGCTTGAGCGCGATGTCATCACTATGGCGATCATTGGTGGGATCGTGCTGGTGTTAGTCGGCATGTTCTGGAAGGAGCTGAAACTGCTCACCTTCGACCGCGAGTTTGCCGCGAGCCAAGGCTTTCCCACTCGGGCGTTGGATATTCTGCTCACCACACTGTTGGTCGTCGCCATCGTAATCGGCTTGCAGACCGTGGGTGTGGTACTGATGAGCGCGATGGTCGTGGCGCCCGCCGCAGCCGCCCGTCAATGGACCGATCGGCTCGGGCGAATGATCTTCCTCTCGGCCACGTTCGGGGCGCTTGCAGGCGTGTTCGGGGCGCTCCTGAGCAGCAGCGTCAAAAATCTGCCCACCGGCCCTACGATCGTGCTCTGCGCCAGTACACTCGTACTCATCTCGATGCTGTTCGCGCCAAACCGAGGGCTGCTCTGGGGTTGGTTCCGTCGCCGCCAGAATCGCCACAAACTGCATCTCGATGCGCAACTTCACGATCTCTACACCCTGGCATTACAGCACAACGATCCTGAGCATGCGCACTCGATTGTGGTGCTACGGGCGATGGCAGCGGGGCGCGGCGGCGTACGACACAGCCTTGAGGAACTCGCGAAACTTGGTCTTGCACGCCACCACGAGCCGGACAGTTGGAGCCTGACTCCCAAAGGCTACCAAGTCGCTCAACAACGCTTCAATGATCCTTTGAGTGAGGGAGCAGTAACGATATGACAACGCCACAAATTGAGATTCAACTGATTGCAGCAGTTACGGCTGTAGCCTGTGCGCTGCCAGGCGTATTCCTGGTGCTGCGGCGCATGGCCCTGATGAGCGACGCGATCAGCCACTCCATCCTGGTGGGTATCGTGCTGGCGTTCTTCGTCACCGAGGATCTCGCATCGCCACTGCTGATCGTCGCAGCTGCGCTCACCGGCATCGCCACAGTCAGTCTGGTGGAGTTGCTGAACCGCACCGGCCTGGTGCGCGAAGACGCGGCGATCGGTCTGGTGTTCCCCGCACTGTTCAGCATCGGCGTGATTTTGATCGCTCGCTACGCCGGGAACGTCCACCTCGATACCGACTCCGTCTTGCTGGGCGAGCTCGCCTTCGCGCCGTTCGATCGCTTCGAGCTCTTTGGCTACGATCTGGGGCCACAAGCGCTCTTCCTGATGGGTGGCATTCTCCTGCTGAATATTGTCTTTTTGCTTGTCTTTTACAAAGAGCTGAAACTGGCTGCCTTCGATGCGGGCCTTGCCGCCGCGTTGGGCTTCTCGCCCACCCTCCTCCACTATGGCCTGATGTCGCTCGTCTCTGTCACGGCAGTCGGCGCATTCGAGGCGGTCGGCTCGATCCTGGTGGTCGCCCTGATGATCGTGCCACCTGCTACCGCCGCGTTATTGACCAATCGCTTAGCAACAATGCTCTGGCTCAGCGCACTGATCGGCATTATCAGCGCCTTCTGTGGCTACTGGGCTGCGCACTGGCTCGATTCATCGATCGCTGGCTCGATGGCCACGATGACGGGTCTGATCTTCGGGTTGGTATTTCTCTTTGCGCCAGAACGCGGTCTGCTGGCCATCGCGCAACGACGCCGCCGCCAACGCTGGGAGTTCGCCCAAACAATGCTTGTGATCCACTTGCTCAATCACGAGGGGCTGCCCGATGCCGAAACGGAGAGCCGCGTGGCGCACCTGAGCGAGCACCTGCGCTGGGAACAGGATTTCGCCAAACAAGTCGTGCATCAAGCCGAGCGACGTGGGCTCCTGCAGCAGCACAACGCCACACTAGCGCTCACCGATCAGGGCCGTGAACTCGCCCGCCAAGCCTTTGTTGCGTAATACCGTATCCCTGCACACACAAAAAGGCCGCAGCGAACGCTGCGGCCTTCGTCATCCCAAAAACAGATCTTAGGTATACACTGGGAAAACCATGCTAAAGGTGCTGCCCTCATTCAGCACACTCTCGACCCAGATGCGGCCACCCAGCAAAATCGTCAGCGGGCGAACGAGCGAAAGACCAAGACCAGTACCGCCCGCCTCGATCTTCAGCGGATTCTCGGTACGGTAGAAACGCTCGAAGATTTGCTCCAGTTCCTCCGGCGCGATACCAACGCCCGTATCTGTCACCGAAATCAGCACATACGAGGCATTCGTGCGCAGCCCTTCGCGAAGCGATTCAGGAACCAGCTCGATCCCACCTTCGACAGCCTCGATCGTGATCTTGCCGCCATTTGGCGTATACTTCACCGCATTCGAGACGACGTTATGTAAAATTTGATTGAGTCGCTTAGCATCAACCCGCAGGAGCGGCAGGCCGGGCGGAATATTGATCGACAGTTCGTGTTCGTGAGCCACGATGCTGGCGCGCAGCTCCGAGATCACATTGCTCAAGTTCTCGGCCAAGTGCACCGGGCGAATATCCAGTTCAACGCTGCCCGTCTCAATCTTGGTGATATCCAACAGGTCATTGATGATCGAGATCATCCGCTCGGCGTTGGTCTGAATCGTATTCAAGAACTCACGTTGCGTATCGTTGATTGGGCCGAGACTGCCCATCGCCAAGAGCTGCGTGAAGCCCTTGATCGAGGTCATCGGCGTGCGCAACTCGTGCGATACCGTACCGATAAACTCGGTCTTGAGGCGATCCGACTGGACCTCACGGGTGATATCGCGGAATACAGCGACCGCGCCCATCAAGCGCCCGTTCGACATCAACACGGGGCCGAGCGTCATATTGATCACTCGTGTGCCGATATGGAACGTCGTGTTGAAGGTGCGTGGCTCCTGATTCTCGTCGACGGGCCGTTGCAACAGGTCCTCAACCGGCACATCAACAGCGCGATTACCCAGCAAGCGCTTGAACAGCTCGGGCAGATTCCAGATCACCAACTCCTCGATGGGCCGTTCGAGGATACGCTCGACGGCAGGGTTGGCGGCGAGCACCACACCATCGGCGTTACAGACGATCACACCGTCGGAGAGGCTTTGCAGAATAGCCGTGCTCTGGCTGTTCTCTTCCTCCTGGCGGCGGCGCATCTCACCCTGGTGCATCAACTGTCGCTCGATCTGATCGAACAACATCGCATTGTGGATACCCAAGGCGATTTCGCCCGCCGAGGCGTTTAGCAGACGCAGGTGTCCCTCGTTGAAGTAACCGATTTCGTCGTGCGAGAGCAACAGCACACCAAGCGTATCGTGTTGCGCGATCAGCGGCACCGCGATCATCGAGCCGGTGTTCTTGCGCTGCGTATCGACGTTCGGCAGCTGCACCCAGCGTGGGTCTGCGCTGACATCGGGCACCAGTGCCGATTTGCGGTTTTGCGCCACCCAACCGACAATACCCTGGCCCATCGGGAAGCGTGTAATGCCCACATCGCCGCGCTGGCCCAGCACCGCACGATGCACCAAATGCTCGGTATCCTGCTCAAGCAGCATAATCGAGCCTTGGTTCACACCGACCAATCTCGCCAATGCGCGCAGCGAGTTTTCGAGCAGCATGTCGAGATCGAGCGTACTGCTCACTTCCAGCGCGATATCGTAAAGCGTGCCGAGCATGTCGCGCTCGACTTGAAGCTCGTGCGTGCGTTCAGCGATACGCTGCTCGAGGACTGCGTTGAAACCACGCACCTCCTCGTACAGGCGCGCGTTCTCAAACGCGATCGCCGCCTGGCTGGCCACCGATTTGATGAAATCTTGCTGAGAGCGTGCAAAGAGCGCTTCTACGTCGAAATGCTGCACCGCAATCACGCCGATCGCCTGGCTTTGCGCGGTGAGTGGGGTTGCCAGCACGGCCCAATCAGGATGGTACCAACTGCCCTGCGTTGACATCTCGGGCCGGACCTCGAACACCAAATCACCCGTTCGGAAGGCGCGAGCGACACAGTCGTATTCATCCTCAACATCAAGTTCCCAACCGCTGGTATCGACCGATGAATCATCGGACCAATGCCGAGCGGCGTACAACTTTGTACCTTCCTTATTGAGCATCCAGATCGTGAGGCGGGGAACTTCAAGCGACGATTTCAGTTTCTCGCCGACGATCTCCATCTGCTCGGATTGTTGGAGGCTTGATGAGAGGCCTTGAGCGATTTCGTTGAGGATCGAGACCTGGAGGGTTGTGCGGTCGGCGGCTTCAGCATCGTGATAGAGCGTTTCGACCAACAAACGAGTTTCATCGAGTTCGCGGGCGACCACTCGTGCCGAGGTGGTCCACTGAGCAGTCATCGCGACTGAGGTATATTCGAGCAGGTTTTCCAACTCGCTGAGCAGTTCGCGTTGTTGCGCAAAATGGTCAATGAGAGCTTGACGGCCTTTGGAAGGAGGTGTTTGCGCAAACAAAAAATCCCAGGCAACCTGCCTGAACATGTGGATCAGGCTTAGTTGTTGGACCAATTCATCTTCGCCAGGGCGCGTTCGCAGGGCACGCAGCAACCGCAAACACTCGTCGAGCGGACCGCGGTCGCCACTCGCAGCGCTGATGAGACCCGAGTAGATCGAAGTCAACAGCACCTGCTGTTCGCCAGGGTGCACCATTGCTTCGACTACAGCGCCAGAACCCGATGCATCGTGAAGGCTATGTTCAGTACCATTTGCATGGTCTGCAGCAACTCTTTCACCAAGCAGCGAAATCCAACGCGGTAGTAATATATCCTGGTTTTCTGTGAGCCAGCCTGCCAGCGAACTCTTCATACATCTATGCCGTCTTGATCACAACAACAGTGGCATCGTCGGTATGTTTGCCGTAGATATTTAGGATTTGTTCAGCGATCTGTTGAGGATGCTGACGTATGTCGATCTGGCCATCGAGGGCAAATCGACTAGAAATTCCATCGCTATAGAGGACAAAGATATCGCCGGGATCGTATACGTAGTGGAGTTCAAGCAGCGCTGGTAATCGAAAACCAAGGATGCCATTTTTTGAGATGGGCTTGATTGTCTGGCGGCTATAGACCTGAACACCGATATTTCCGACACCCACGAAACTTGCGCGATACCCTTGGTGATCGAGTCGCAATAAACCGATCACCGCACCACGGGTCGAATGGAGGGCGACATGCGAGCGTTGAATGAGATCCTGCAAAGGCCACTCGGGGTGTTCTTTGAGAATTGCTTCCGACGCACGTGCGGCGCGAGCCGCCTCCTGGCCACCACCTAATCCATCGATCACCGCCGCAAGCAAGCGTGTCTCGCTATGCTCTTTAACCAGGTAGATATCGCCCGAAACGGTCTGATTTTGTTTTGCGCGGCAGACGGCGCCCCATGTCCACGTCACGATCGCCGTCCTCCTACCCAAGTTCTCGACCTCCGATTTTCGAGCCATTTGGTCGCGCGAGCGCGCGTCCCAACTCCAACCTCCGAAGTTATTTCGAATTCATCCATCAAGCGCTTGACTCCAGGCAACCCTGCGCCTAGCGTATTCGCGGTGCTGTATCCATCACGCATAGCCAGCTCGATATCGACGATTCCGGGACCTCGGTCACGAGCCTCGATCACGATACCTTTCCGGCCATTTTGTTCGATGGCTTCGAGAATAAGCTCACCCCTACCCGCATGGGCAAGGATGTTTCGCGTCAGTTCGAGGATAACGATCTCAATACGAGTGCGATCAATATCATCGAAGCCGATCGCGGCGGCCAATTCACGTCCTCGCCCAATTGCCACGTACACATCTACTTCACGAGAAATCGGGCAAGTTACTGGCTGCATCTTAGTTTACTCCCGCATCACCACGTAGGCTAGACCGCAGGGTTACAAATTACTAACACGTCACAGGGATGTTCTGGGTTCATCGCTCCTACTGAGCTTTTAAGACAGCCTCAGCGGCAATTATAACCGTGCCATCAAGTTTTTTCCAGCACCACAATAGTACTTTGGGGCAGTCTAGTGCTAGGGAATTTAGTAAAGGTACTATCAGCAGAACAACGCCTGCCCCAATGATAGTGTACGCTACTTTTTGCTTTCTCGCCAACTCGACCAACGGCGCCGGAGATGGTCCACCCCCCAACTTGAGGGCCAAAACATTCCATTACTTGTAACAACAACGGCGCGAATATTGGGCGGCACACGACCATAGTCACCAATGATTCGCGCATCCAGCCCAGGGCGATATAAAAGAACAGCTGTTATATCTGCGAACCTCACACTGAGGTTATCGTACCCAAGCCAGAGCAACTCCATACCGCAGTCATTAGTCGCCAAATGCGACGCCAAGGCTGCGCGCCGTTCGAATCAGATCGTTGTGAGGTCGGACGGTTTTGACGCGAGCACAGGCTTCTTCCAGAGGCACGGTCGTGATCTCTTGCGCATGGAGAGCGACCATCTCGCCGGTGATGCCATCGGCGATTGCATTGACGGCTGCCGCGCCGTAGCGCGTCGCCAAGATGCGGTCGTATGGCGTGGGCGGGCCACCACGTTGCAGGTGCCCGAGGATCACTGCGCGGCAATCCTTACCAGTGATCTTGCTGAGTTGCTCCTCCAGCATCACTGCGACGCCACCTAAACGACCTTCCGATAGATACACGGCCTGGCCACCACGGGGGATGGCGCCTTCGGCCACTACAACAATACTAAAGGTGCTGCCAGCCGCTTCGCGAGCCATAATGCTTTCGGCAACCTTGTTGACATCGAATGGGATCTCGGGGATGAGGATCGCATCGGCGCCACCGGCGATACCGGAGTGGAGCGCGATCCAACCCGCGTGACGACCCATGACTTCGAGGATCATCACACGATTATGGCTAGCAGCTGTGGTGTGTAGGCGATCGATCGCATCGGTAGCGACCTGTAGCGCAGTGTCGAAACCGAATGTGCGGTCGGTGCCAGCAAGATCGTTGTCGATCGTCTTTGGAACGCCGATCACGGGTGCGCCCATGCGCGAGAGTTCCAAGGCAATACGTTGTGTGCCTTCGCCGCCAATCGTGATAAGACCGTTTAGACCGAGCCGCTCGATGTTGTTGAATGCTTCGACATAGGGATCGTCCTCAGCACCAACCACACGTTGCCCACCAAAGTGACCTTTGTTTGTGGTTTGCAGAATAGTGCCGCCAAGCGGAAGGATTCCGCGCACATCATTGCCCGTGAGCACCTTATAGTCAGGCTCGCCGATCAGACCTTCGAAACCCCTCGCGATACCAAGAACTTCGTAGCCTCGGCTAATGCCAGTCTTTACTACTGCGCGGATGACAGCATTCAACCCTGGTGCGTCGCCTCCGCTGGTCAACACTCCAATTTTACCGCCCTGTCGTGGTTTCATCGCTCTCTCCTAGTTGTATTGGGATGAGACAATTGCAATTCAACGTTGAACAGACGGAGGGCGACGCTGTCCCTACCTTTCATCGAAAAATGCCTCTCCATTATACAACAGCATCTTCAAACCGATGTTGCTGAACGATAGTGTGTAGACTGCGATTATACACTAAATTTTCATGCTCAAATTGCTCGATTCGAGCTTGTATATCACACAAAAATTGATCAGCTTGAGCTTGATCGATCAACCGAGCGTCGAAGGCCAGGGTCAGTACAACGATCGGACGAGTTGCGATTCGTTCGGGTTGTCTGTCGGCCAAGACGATCGGTCGTATGGTGGGTGGGCCAATGCCCAGCAGGCAGCTTGCCCCGGGTGGCGGCGGTGGCGTCGCCAGCCAGTTTGCGGCTGCTAGGGTGGCGATCGCGAACGTGCAGGCTTGCGTGCCCGAATCCGCCTGGCGGGAGAGCGCGCGTGTGAGGCCCCGCACGTTAAGGTCCTGCGCGTCGGCGATCACGGTTGTTGATGTGCCGCCCAAGAAGGCCAAGTGCACGCGCCGCCGCATCAGAATGCCACGCTCGGTCCAAGCGCTGTTTATGCGCGGGTGATGCCGCAGCGCCGCTAGAGCGATGTAGGCGATGCAGGCGAGCGGGGTGGGGGCGATGGCGCGGGCGGGTGGGCCACCTGCATCAGCACGCTGGCAGAAGGCGTGAATAGCGCTCATATCCACCTCGAGCGCGCTCATAGCGATGGGTAGCTCGGAGCGATGCTGCATTGGTGCCTCGATGAGTGGCGCTGCGGGGGGCGCCACAACGGATGGTGGCGTTGCTGTGCTCGGCACAACGGATTGTGGCGTTGGTGCGGCCTCAATGCCAGTAGCAGCCAATACATCGCGCTTGAGGATGCGACCGCTGGGGCCACTGCCATCAATGCCACTCAGTTCGACGCCCGCTGCGGCTGCGATTCGGCGAGCGACCGGACTAACGCGCATCGGCGGGCTAGGTGGACTTGAGGGAATTGCTGGGCTATGTGAGGCGGTCATAATGCGCACAAAAGGTGTTTCGAGGCCACATTGCGCACCAGTTGCTACGAGTTGTGCATCGAGTTGGCCTGTTGCGGGCGAGGGGATCAGCCATTCGGCGTGCGGGGAGCGTACAAGCACCAGCGGATCGCCCTGTGTAAGCTGATCTCCTGGTTCCCGAAGCCAAAGCAGCACTTCGTATGAGGCGCTCTCTGTAGGTATGGTCGGTAGGGAGAATTCCTGCGACATCATTGTCCCACCTTCTGCCTCAGTTTGTTCCTCTCTTTAACTATACCATGATCTTGAAGATATGAGGCTGTTCTAGTGAATCGCGTTACCGAAAAGTTACGATATCTTCGAGCGGGCTTCGTAGTATTCGCTGGGCCTGTGTAGCGCATTGATATCGCTTCCCCACCGTTGCTGACAGCACATTCAATGCCGAGGACATGCCGTTTAACAGAAGTGCCGTTTTTGCACGTATTCATCCGGTTTCAACATTCGGCCCTTCGACATTTGATCGATCGCCTTTTTGCAATGCACATGAGCATAGATATTGAAACATTTTGGTGATTCTACTCATTTTTACTCAATTTACTCACAATATAGACACTTCTTGCCCAACAATAAAGGTTTTACGACTACTACCAAGTGTCGTTTCAGATTCTTTCTATCTTAGCAGCGAATTCGACCATACTATTCTAGCGATATGTATCATCTTGAGATACAATTCACATTAGAAGATATTGACGTTTGCACATTTGTGATCCATGATTGTTTCTATCTACTTGTTCCTATTCCAAGCAGTGATATACTAGCTTGTAGTGATCTGAATCGTTTGCCATTTTGCTTCAACCTACCTCGGCGATGTTTTGAAGATCAGCCACCTAGGCCGATAGTTTGGTGTGTATCACTAGCACTACTCTATGTACGAGCGGTGAATTGTATAGTCCACGAGTGAGACTATGACACAAACAACTGGTGCCACGTTGCGTATTGGCTGTGTCCATCGAGATCTTGATTTTCCGTATTGGGCTACGTTCGCTCAGGGGATCAATGCGGCGGTTGCTGAGTTGGGAGTTGAGTTATGCTTACCTTCGATTGATGCGCAGGAAGATTGGGCCGGTGCTGCCGAGGAGGTAGCACAACAACGCCCCGACGCTGTCATTTTATCCCACGCCGTTGTTGGTATGTTCCCCCCTTCGATCGAGCCGTTTTTGGCGCGAAATATCCCCGTTGTTGGTGCTGAGATTGGGCCTGCTCCTCATTTTGCCTCGGTGGTGCGCGCGGATGAAGCACAGGGCACTGAGCTTGTGCTTGATCTGTTGTTCAAGCGTATGGGCGGCTGCGGCAAGTTGGTGAGCATTCCCGGTACGCATCGCTCGGAGCGGGAACGCACGCTGCAACGTATGTTGAAGGAGCACCCGACGATCGAGTTGGCGTTCGAGCAGGCTGGGTTGTGGACGCGGGAGTCGGGCCGCCGAGTGATGCAGGCTGCGCTTGAGCAACACGATGATATTCGTGGTGTGTTTGCGCATAACGATCATATGGCGGTCGGCGCTGCCGAGGTGATCGCCGAGCATGGGTTGAGCGATCAGATCACGGTAGTGGGTTTCGATGCCGATCCCGAGGGGCTGGTCGGTGTACGCGAGGGCCAATTGGCGGCGACGGTCTACCGTGGGTTGTACAAGGTGGGCAAGCTGACGCTGCAGCGCGCTGTGCAGGTGGCGCGCGGCGAGGCGGTGGAGCCGGAGCTACTTGTGCCTACGACGCTGATCACTATCGATAATTTGGTTGAAGCGACGCTCGATACGACGTATTTGCTGCCCGGGTTGCTGCGCGATCTGATTTCGAGCAGTAAGACCCAGCGTATGTTGCAGCAGCGCACGATCGATATGCAGCGCACGATTATCCGCGAGTTGTCGACACCGATTCTGCCGATCAGCGATTCGATTTTGATTATGCCGTTGGTTGGTGCTATCGATAGTAGCCGCGCTCAGCAGATTATGGATGCGATTCTGCAGGGGATCTCGCGGTATAAGGCTCAGTATATGATCATCGATATCACTGGTATTTCGATGATCGATACGCAGATCGCGTACCATTTGATTCAGGCGGCGCAGGCGATTAAGTTGTTGGGCGCGCAGGCGTTGCTGGTGGGGATTAGTCCGGATGTGGCGCACGCGCTTACGGGCTTGGGGATCGAGTTGCACGGGTTGATTACGCGCTCGACGTTGCAGGAGGGGTTTTTGTATGCGCAACGTCGGTTGCAGCGATCTGCTGCGCGGTTGACGGGGTAGTGGATGTCCTCAGATGATTTATCCACAGATTACACAGATGAGGTTTTGTCTGCTCATGCTCGTTATTTTGTGTTGATATGGAGTATAGTGGATGAGTGCTGATCTCACGAGAACGTGAGATGCGCCATTCGGCGGGCGGACATGTCCTCACGAGGGCGTAGGCTGCTGCGCAGGCCCAATGGGTCGGTCGCGGCCCATTGGATACCCCGACTAGGGGCTTATACTAAATCCGGTTGGACAGTGTCAGTAAAAAACCCGTTTTAGCCTGCGGCAGCAAGGTATTTTCTTCTTTTTGTGATGTCGAGGCGCTGCTACGCGCAGCGCCTCGACATCACCTTTTTCGAGAGATGTGGGCCTCTGTAGAAAACCAGTAACACGCCATCACATTCACGTGCCGTTTGTGAAAGTAATCATTCGGATTTGGTATTATCGCCCCTGCATCCCAAAGTGTGTCTAGTGGTTCTTGTGCGATCTGCACGTTGTGATGCCTTGCGTTACGTGACGGCCTGTGGTATGGGTACACGCTCGGCGGCGATTGGCAGTGTGGTCTGCTTGTTTTAAGTTTCGTTTCTTTCTTGGACACTAGTCACCTTATCGCCCCAGTCACCAAGTCACCTTGTCACGATTGAGCGGCGCAGCCATGCGCTGCGGAGCAGCGCGTAACGTGCGCGCGTTGTGGCGCGTAGCGCCATCACTGTCCGAGCGCGCACACGTTGTGCACGACGTTGTTTGCCCGTAGCAACGGGCGCTCGGATCGCGGTTGGCTTTTTCAATCACAAACAACGATGCTTTTGTTGATGCGGCTGTGATTGGGGTGTTTTTGAAGCGGATGTGAGAGGGTTTGTGGATCAGGTCGGTGGCGCACAACCACCGACCTGATTGTGTTAGGCGTTAGTTTCCCGAGCGGCGCTTGATCTCCTCGGTCAGGAGCGGCACTATCTCGTTGACATCGCCAACAAGGCCGTAGGTGGCGACGCGGAAGATCGGGGCGTCGGCGTCTTTGTTGATGGCGACGATGGTGCGGGCCGAGCGCATGCCTGCGAGGTGCTGGATGGCGCCCGAGATACCGCAGGCTACGTACAGTTT
This sequence comes from uncultured Roseiflexaceae bacterium, assembly GCA_937988885.1. Classification (GTDB taxonomy): domain Bacteria; phylum Chloroflexota; class Chloroflexia; order Chloroflexales; family Roseiflexaceae; genus CALKHR01. The sequence goes on from CALKHR010000154.1 coordinate 79,346, forward strand.
GGGGGAGACGGTTTTGCCGGTTTGGCCGACTTGGTGCTCGTAGGGAATCCAGCCGGCATCGACGATCGCGCGCGAGGCGCCGTAGGCTCCACCCAGCGCTTCGGCGAGCGGCGGGATGAGCTTGAAGTAGTTTTCGGCGCTGCCGAGGCCACGCCCACCCGAGACGATCACGCTGGCGTCGGCGAGGTTGACTGCGCCTTGCTTCGGCGCGACATTGGTGACGGTGGTGCGGATCTCGACGTTCGGCAGGGCGGCGGTGACGGTTTCGCCGCTGCGACCAGGTTGGGCGGCGGGTTCGGCGAAGCTGCCTTTGCGCACCGAGACGACGGCTGACCGCGCTGCGCTGATCTGCAGGGTGTTGAAGACGTTGCCACCGTGCGATGGACGCACTGCGCTGATGGTGTCGCCTTCCAGCGTGACTTCGGTGGCATCGGCGACGAGGCCAACACCGAGATCAGCAGCGAGGGCGGCGCTGAAGTCGCGCATTTGGAAGCTGGAGCCAGTGAGGATGAGTGTTGGTTGGTGCTGTTGTGCCAGTGCTGCGACGGTGCCAACCCAGCCATCGGTGGTGTAGGCTGCGAGGGCGGCGTCATCGACGACGTAGACTTTGTCGGCCCCGTAGGCGAAGGCGGCTTCGGTGAGCGCGCTGACGCCGGAGCCGAGCACGACGGCTGCGAGTGCGCCACCATTGGCGTTCGCGAGGTCGCGCCCTTTGCCGAGGAGTTGGCGTGTAATTGCTGCGATTGTATCTTCGTGGCGGGCTTTTTCGGCCACTACCCAGATCTCATTTGGCATCGATGCCTCCTTATGTTATGTGGGTCTGTCCCCTTCGCTCTTGGCCCGTTAGATGACGTGGTTTTCGACGAGTTTGTCGACCAGGGTGCGCACTTTGGCTGCGGCGTCGGCTCCATCGATGATCTCGCCCGAGGAGCGCGGCGGCGGTGGCACACGCTGTACCAGGGCAGCTGCCGGTTCGGGCGCGCTGATGCCCAAGTCGGCGGCGTTCCATACGGGGATCTCGACTTTGGCCACGCGCTTGATGCGCAGAAGCGAGGGGTAGCGCGGTTCGTTGATGTCTTTGACAACGGTGACGACGGCTGGCAGGCGCGTTTCGACGGTTTCGATCTGTTCCTCAAGGTGGCGCTCGGCGACGATGCGCTTGTTGCCTTCGTTGAGTTCGGAGATCTTGCCGACGTAGGTGAGTTGCGGCCAGCCGAGCACGCGAGCGAGGGTGGGGCCGAATGCGCCGCTCTCATCGTCGGTGGAGTTGCGACCGGCGATCACGAGGTCAACGTCGCCAAGTTTCTGGATAGCAGCGGCAACGACACGGGCCGCGCCCAATACGTCAAGTTGAGCAAAGGAGGGGTCACTTAGGAGCAGCGAGTCGGTTGCGCCCATGGCGAGCGCGCGACGGATCTGCTCTTTCCACTCTTCGGGGCCGAGCGAGAGGACGGTGACTTTGCCACCGAGTTCCTCGTTCCAACGCAAGCCTTCTTCCACGGCGTACTCATCGAAAAGGTTCATGATCTGCTCAATACCATCGGCATTGATGCTGAGATCTGGGTTGACCTTTACGGTGTTGTCGCGTGGGACTTGCTTCATACAAACAACAATATGCATGCTAACTCCTCCTTTGGATATGATGTGTAGTGCTTGTGCGGCATCTCCATTGATGCTCCTCGCACGAGGGCTTTGAGGATTCGAACGATGTTCAGGCGATTACGATGCCTCAAAGCCTATGCATAGTATACCACTAGCGTTGCGTTAGCGGCAGGTAGGTTCGTTGCCACTCTGGCGCCGATACAGCGGTTGGCGATTGAGTCGGGCTTGGTGTAACGGTTGGCGGTTGTACCGTCTGTGTGATGCTCCAGAGTTCTCGACCGACGATTCCATCGTTGGCAAGCAGAAAGATGCGTGTTCCCACAGCGATGATATTGGTTGGATCGGCGCTGTTGCTGCCTTGTGCGAGATCTTGCACGATTCTGGTGCGATCGGCGGTGCCGTCGCTCTCCCACAGTTCGCTGCCGTGCGTTTGATCGCTGGCGCTGAAGTAGAGTTTATCGCCGATGCTGACGAGTTCGCGCGGCGCAGAGCCGTTCGCTCCTGGCCCGATCTCTTTCAGCAGGATGGTTCCGGCGTTGGTGCCATCGCTCAGCCAGACTTCGCGGCCTGAGGCGCTGGTCTCGGCGGTGAAGGCGACGCGCGAACCGAACGCGGTGAGGTTGGCTGGGTAGGAGCCGAGCGCCCCCGCTTGGATGTCGCTAACGCGTCGTGTGGAGGCGGTGGTGCCATCGCTGCGCCAGAGTTCCGGGCCGCTGCTGGCATCGGAGGCCACGAAGTAGAGCGTGTTGCCCACGGCGGTGAGCTGTTCGATGCCGATGCCATCGCTGCCGGGTGTGGTTTGAGCGATCGCTTGGGTGCCGCTGGCGGTGCCATCGCTGACCCAAAGCACGTGATCGCCCGAAATATCGCTGGTGGTGAAGTAGAGCCGCGCGCCGACGCTGGTGAGTTCGCTGGGGAATCTGGCGGTGGAGGGCAGCAGGGCGACGCGCTGGACGTTCTGGCCATTGCTGCGCCACAGCGCCGCGCCTTCACCCGCATCGGCGAACCAGTAGAGTTGGCCTTGGTGGATAGTCAGGTGGTGCGGCGCCGAGCTCGCCGGGCCACTGGCGAGGTCAGCGAGCAGATGCGTGCCATCGGCAGTGCCGTCGCTCAGCCACAACTCCGCGCCGTGCTGACCGTCGTCGGCCCGAAAGGCCAACTGTGAGCCGAATGCCGTCAACTCGTCTAGCAGACCGCCTCCAGGGCCAGGGTATGCGTCGAACACGAGCCGCGTGCCGTTGGTGGTGCCATCGCTGACCCACAGTTCCGCGCCGTGCTGAGGCGTGGTGGCCACGTAAAAGACCCGCTGGCCGACCACGGTGAGCGCGCCTGGCTCTGAGCTTCCCGAACCTGGGTAGGCGTCGAGCAACATGCGCGTGCCGTTGGCGGTGCCGTCGCTGATCCACAACTCCGCGCCGTGCTGGCCGTCGTCGGCCCGAAAGACGATGTGCTGGCCCAAAGCGGTGAGCTCACCGATCGCTGCGTCGCTGCTCTGGCGGTTCAGGTCGGCGAATAGGCGCGTGTTGTTGATGCCGTCGCTGACCCACAGTTCCGCGCCGCGCTGGCCGTCGTCGGCGGTGAAGTACAGTTGCCCTTGGAAGACGAACAGATTGGTCGGGGTGGGGCTGGCGAGCGGCGGCTGCGCGCCCGACTGAATATCGAACAGTTGTCGAGTGCCGTTGGCGGTACCGTCGCTCAGCCACACTTCGCTGCCACCCGATGGGCTGAAGGCGCGGAAGGCGAGCTTGTCGCCGAACGGCGTGAGCGAGGCGGGTTCGGCGCCGTCCTCGCCAGGGACGAGCTCTTTGACGAGGTAGGCGTTGCCCACTTGGCCGTTGCTGGCCCACAGTTCCGCGCCATGATCGTCGTTCTCCGCGCTGAAGAACAGCGTGTTGCCCACCACAGTCAACGAGTGCGGGAAGGAGCCGCGGCTGCCGGGTTGGATGTTGTACAGGAGCGATGCGTTGTCCTTCGCCTGGAGAATCCACGGTTCGCGGCCCGTGCTGGTGGTGGCCACGAAGGCGAGCTTGTTACCGAACGGCGTCAGCCAGGCCGGGTTCGAGCCGCCGGGGCCGGGTTGGATGTCGGCCCACTGTGTGACGGAGGTGCCGTCGGTGCGCCACAGCTCGCAGCCGCTCACGCCGTTGTCGGCGGCGAAGTAGAGGTAGTTGTCCCACAGCACGGCGCTGGTGCTGGTGAACTCGCATAGCTCCAGGTTGCCGAGCGGTTGCGTGCCCGCTGCGGTGCCATCGCTGCGCCAAAACGTGTAACCGCTGCCTGTATCGGCAAAGAAGGTGAGCGTTTGCTGGACGCGTTGCAGCTTGAGCGGCGCGCTGCCGAGCGGACCCGGTCGCAGGTCGCTCACACGGACGGTGCCAGCCGCAGTGCCGTCGGTGCGCCACAGTTCGGTGCCGCTCGTGCCGTCGTCGGCGGTGAAGTAGACCACGTTGCCGATCGCGGTCAGCCAGGCTGGGTTCGAGCCGAACGGGCCGGGGCGGATGTCGCGCACCCGCCAAGTGCCAGCCGCAGTGCCATCGCTGCGCCACAGTTCGTGATTGCCGTAGAATCCGCCATCGCTCGCGCGGAAGAGCAGCAGATCGCCCAGGGCAACGAATTGATCGGGGTTTGAGCCTGCACTACCGGGGTTGATGTCGCGTACAAGGTGCGTGCCGGAGGGGGTGCCGTTGCTGACCCACAGTTCGGTGCCGTTGATCCCGTCGTCGGCGGTGAAGAAAAACTGGTTGCCGACCACCAACGATTGCGCTGGAAATGAATCGGAGTGAGGATCAACGATTTGGTTGATGTCGGCAACGAGCGACATAGGGTTGGCAGCCTGTAAAGGTAGGATCAGCAACGCAGCCAATACGAGGCCGATAAGCCAAGCAACAACTCGAAGCATCAGCAACTCCTTGCGTTTGCAAAGGTAGGCCGTGACGCATCGGGGTGCTGGTGATGAGTGTTACGATGATGCGCGTGTTGAGCCGTACACATTCGGGGGGACATATGTGTACGGCTCAAAGACCTTAAGAATGCGGTTGCCTATTCCCATTCAGCGGGATCGTAGGCGGGCAACTCGCAGCGGAGTGGGCGGTTCTGGCGCTTGCCCAGGGCGAATTCGGCCTGCAGCAGCTCTTGCAGCTCGCGGGTGCCCTCGTAGATGACCGCGCCGCGACCGTTGCGCAGGTAGCGCTCGACGGGATATTCGTCGCTGTAGCCGTACGCGCCGTGGATCTGAATTGCGTCGTCGGCGGACTCGAAGCTGCTGACGGTGGCGTGCCACTTGGCCAGCGTGGTCTCGCGGGTGTTGCGGCGACCCTTGTTCTTCATCCAGCCAGCGCGGTAGACCAGCAGGCGGCTAGTATCGAGCTTGCGCACCATATGGCTGATCATGCGCTTGACCAACTGATGCTCGGCGATGGGAACGCCGAAGGTCTGGCGCTCCTGGGCGTACTTCAGGCTGGCCTCCAAGCTGGCTTGGATCAGGCCAGTCGCGCCGGCGGCCACGGTGTAGCGGCCATTGTCGAGCGCCGACATCGCGATCTTGAATCCTTCACCTTCCTCACCCAGCATATTGGCGGCTGGCACGCGCACATCTTGCAGCACCACCGAGCCAGTGTTGCCAGCCCGCACGCCGAGTTTGCCGTGAATAGGGTGGCTGCTGACGCCTGGGAAGCTCCGCTCGACGATGAAGCAGCTAATACCGCGATTGCCCTTGCTGGGATCGGTCTTGGCGAACACCAAGAAGTGATCGGCCATATCGGCCAGGCTGATCCAAGTCTTTTCGCCGTTGAGGATGTAGGAATCGCCATCGCGGCGGGCGGTCGTCTGCATCGCGCCTGCGTCGGTGCCGCTGTTCGGCTCGGTGAGGCAGTAGGCCGCGAACTTCTCGCCACTGGCCTGCGGGGTCAGGTAGCGCTGCTTCTGCTCCTCGGTGCCCCACTGGAGCAGCGAGAGCGAGTTCAGGCCGGTGTGTACGCTGATCACTACGCGCAAAAAGCTATCGACGCGTTCTAGCTCTTCGCACACCACCGCAAGCGAGAGGTAATCCATACCCGCGCCGCCGTATTTGACGGGAATGCAGATACCGAGCAGCCCCAACTCGCCCATGCGCTCCAGCACTGGCCGAATATGCGGGCGGTTCTCGGGGCCGGAGCTGATCTCGGCGCCGCTGCGATCCCACTCGCGGATATAGGGCGCGACCTCTTTCTCGGCGAAATCGCGCACCGTTTGGCGCAATAAGTTATGCTCCTCGCTCAGGAACATATCGTAGTTGTCGGTGAAATTCATGCAACCTCTCCTGGGGGTCTATACACCAAAATGTGAGCTTGTATGCCACACGCCATCGAAACGAGCGAATCCGTGCTACGCAATCCTTTGTTCTTCTTCGGGCCATACACGTTTCTCATCTGAAACGGGGCGCAGAATGACGTAGCTTACAATCACAAAACACATCAGTAGCAACACGCCAATCGGCTGACCTGTATCGGGGTTGCCCTGGAAGATTCCACCAACGACCAACGCCCAAATCAGCGGCCCGGTGATGGCCGAGAAGCGCCCGACCATCCCATAGAGACCGTAAAATTCGCCGATGCGGCTCGGCGGCGTCAGGCGCAGCATATACGGTCGGTCGGCGGTCCACACACCTCCCATCGAGAGGCCAGCCAGCGCGGAGACGATGTAAAAGACCCACAGAGGCAGGCCCAATAGACCGATCATCGCCGCAAGCAGGAAGATGCCGACCCACGTCCAGAGCACGATATTGAGCGTGCGCTTCGGGCCGATACGATCGACCACTTTGCCCCAAACGAAGCCACCGAGCACAGCGAAGGTGATCGCGCCTAGCAGAATGATCTGAGCATCATTCTGCCCTTGCGCCTCCAACGTAGCCCGCACAGCTTCGAGCTCAGCACCAGTTGTACCACTGGCCTCGGCAGCACGTAGCCCTGCCCGCACCGTTTGATTGATCACATAAATGCCCATAATGCTGATCACCGTGTTGATCGCATCGGTATAAAACACCCGACCGATCAGGAAGCGCAGCAGACCCGGGTAGCGATGGCTATTACGCAGCGTCTCCAGCATTTGGCCGATTGCACGCTGCACGCTTTCGCCAGTGAATGGTTGGGCATTCGGATTACCACGTTCCTTCACAAAGAAGAAACATGGCAGTGCAAACAGCAGAAAGAGAACCGCCACCACAGGAAAGATGACCTCGGTGGGGTATTTCAGCATGGTGATAAGCAGTAGGCCCGCACCGACGCCGATATACGAACCAAAGTAGCCCACACCCACACCAATACCGCCGATCCAGCCGCGATTCTCCTCGGTGCTCACTTCTGGCAGCAATGCGTCGTAGAACTGCAAGCCAGCCTGATACGCCACGTTAGCCACGATGAAGAGCGTGAGCGTGATCCACAAGCCACCTTGGCCGAGCAAGGCGGTGAACACCACGCAGATCAGCGTGCTAATGACCAGGAAGGGCATGCGACGGCGGGCTTGGTCGGTGAACGCGCCAAGCAGCGGTGAGGCTAGGAAGATGAGCGTCATTGAGATCGCGGTGGTGAGGCCGTACACCCAATCGACTTGCTCGGCTCCGACTTGATCGCGCAACCAGATCGAGAAGTAGAGTGACACGATCGCCATCGAGAAGATGGTATTGGCGAGGTCGTAGAGGACCCAACCTGCCACGGCACGGAACGGGATCTTCCGTTCGCTTGAGGAAGCATTGACTACGCTACTGTTCGCCACGCTCATTGTACGATGAACCTTTCACATTAAGATGCTGCGTTTTGGGCAAGTATATGAGTTGATGAACTGCCTATTCCAGTAGCAAAACTGCCATTTACTGAAGGTTTCATCTCCAATGCTTCAGGTGTAGGGAACATGCACCGTATAGTACGATGCATAGTGATGCCATTAGCGACCTTTCCAAGTGGGTTGACGTTTTTCGAGGAAGGCGCTCGTGCCTTCACGTCCGTCCTCGCTACACACCATCTCGGCGAACAGGCTGGCCTCGTACATGCAAGCATCGGCCAGCGGCATATCTAGGCCACGATTGATCGCTTGTTTGATAGCGGCCACTGCCAACGGCGCCTTCGAGGCGATCTGCTGAGCCAGGGCGCGGGCGCTGCTCTGTAGTTCGGCGGCGGGATAGATGCGCTCGATCAACCCCATCCGCAGGGCCTCCTCGGCGGTGAACATATCGCCCGTCAGGTTGAGCAACTTTGACATACCGGGGCCGACCAGGCGCGTCAGCCGTTGGGTGCCGCCCCAACCTGGGATCAGCCCCAGGTTGATCTCGGGCTGGCCGAACTTGGCGGTATCGGCAGCCACGCGGATATCGCAGCTCATCGCCAATTCGCAGCCGCCACCTAACGCAAAGCCGTTGATCGCCGCGATGACGATCGTTTTCATCTGGGCAATATAGAGGCCAATGTTGTGCGCTTGTTCGCTGTAGGAGCGAGCCGCTGAGGTATTCGGCAGTGCCCGCACTTCGTTGAGGTCGGCACCGGCCACGAATGCTCGATCACCCGCGCCAGTGATGATTGCAACACGGAGGTCGGGGTCGGCTTCGATGGTTTGGAGAGCATCGAGGATCTCGCGTTGGGTTGCGCTATTGAGGGCATTGCGCACTTTCTCGCGGTTGATGGTGATGACTGCAACTGCGCCATCGCGTTCAAAGAGAATGTGCTCGTAGGGCATGGTTATCCTCCATTGGAAACTATGCATCTCAGGTATCTACCGCTCACCATAGCGCATCAGCAAAGCCAAACCAGCCTGCTGAAACAGGTGAGCAAGTGGGCGAACGAGCTGCTCTTTTGCGATCGTAGTTGCGCAGATAGAGCATCTTCATGACTTTGCTAAGTTGGCAGCGTGCTGAGGCAAGTAAGACGGTTGATGACCCAACCAATTGCACCAAACGTGCGGCAACGGCGGCCATTATAGCATTGCTCCGATGATCCAAGCAACCAAACAGAACGGCGTGTACTGGCCGAACCAATACACGCCGTTCTCCTCCACAATTCACACATTAGGGCGCCTGCGCTTCCGCTTCCACAAGCTGGGCGCGCTCTGCGGGTGTTATCAGTCGAAATGTTTCCGTATCATTGATATACACAATCGTTTCCTCTCGAAGCTGGAGCAGCAGATCGGGCCGCGCGTCGCCATTGACATCGCTGAGCGCCAAATGCGGCACAACAAACTGGCTATCCGCACCGATCAGGTACGGACCAGGAAGCGTGCGAATGTCGGCTGCGTCGCCGCCGGGCAACTCCATAATGCTGATCTGCCCACGCAGATTCAGCGCGATCAGATGCGTCGGCTCGCCGAGCGTTTCGTTATGTCCAACAAAGCCATCGATTTGGACGGCGCGCGGGAAGCCATAGCGCACATCATCGAGCCGCTGCTGGCCCCAAGCGAAGATCGGCGTGAGCAACAGGTAGCCGAGCACCAACAACAACAAATATGCGATCGCCGACATCCTCCAGGACGCGAGCGCCTGCCGAACCCCACTGGGTAGTACGATTCGACGCGAAGATCGAGTAGGTCGAGAAACTACTGCCATGATGGCCTCCTTCCGTAGAATTGAGCACGTTGCTCACGGAAATGGAGGCACAGTGGCCCATCTCGTGTGGTTGTTGAGGTGGTTTCATGATACGCATTTCAGACGATTATGTCAACCGATTTGTAGTAGCGTTATGTTAGATAATCTGATCTCAGGTTGATACCACATCTGGTTGGACAGCTGTACAATCGAAGCTGTTTTAGCCTGCGGCAGCAAGGTATCTGCTTCTTTTTGTGCTATCACTAGGGAATGTTGGTATCAATTGAACAGCTATTTTTGTCTGTGGCAGAAGGCGTTTACGTGATGAGGAGGCATTGCAATACGCAACACCTCCTCATGATTTTCATTCGCTTGGCAGCCTCGCCCTACGCGAAGAAGGGCGTCAGCCACTCCTCGGGGATCTCCAGGCCGAAGCCAGGCGCGTCGCTCGGCACCAAGTAGCCGTCCTGCGGGATGGCTTGCCCGGGCAGTCGCCACGCCTCCTCCAGCGGGACGCCGGGCGCGGTGCCGACGAAACATTCGAGCCAGGGCACGCAGGCCGTCGCGTAGCTGAAGTGCTGGCCGAAGACGGTGTTACCGCCGCCGTGCAATATTACGCTGACTCCGCCAGCATCGGCGGCTGCCGCGATCTTCTGGCAGGTGCTCACGCCGCCGCACCAGTTGATGTCGGGCTGCAAAATATCGACGACTTGGTGCCGAATCGCCCATTGGAACGGCACGTGTGTGTACCAATGTTCGCCGGTGGCCAGCGTCTGCCAGGGCAGGCGTTGGCGCAGCGCCACGTGCGCATCGAAGTCCTCGGGGATCAAGCACTCCTCCATCCACTTCAGGTTGTAGGGGCGCAGCACCTCGGCCAGGCGCACGGTGTACTCGGTGTCGAAGGCCATCCAGCAGTCGAGCATCAGTTCGCGATCGGGGCCGATCTGCTCGCGCACGCTCGCCACGAACTCCTCGTTCTTGCGGATGCCGTCGAGGCCATCGGCGGGGCCGTAGGGACAGGCCAGTTTGATCGCACGGAAACCAAGCTCCAAGTACCAATCGACATCGTTGCCCGTGGCGTAGCAGAACAGGCGATCCTTCTGCGGGCCACCCAGCAGTTGATAGACAGGCTTCTCGAACAGTTTGCCGCGCGCATCCCACAGCGCCAGATCGATCGCGCTCACAGCGTAGGAGGCCAGGCCCATCGAGCCGTAGGGCTTGGTGAGGCGGAACATCATATCGGCCAACTTCTCGCTCGCCAACACATCCTCGCCGATCAGTTGCGGCGCGAGATGATCGTCGATGATGGCCGCGCTGACGCGCCCGTTACTGGTCTGCCCGATGCCCCACGTGCCATCCTCCAGCGTCACTTTGCACCAGCACGCCTCCCACTTGGGCAGCCAGAGGTTGCGGTGGGCCTTGACTTTGGGGTAGCGCGACATCGGGTTGGCGACTTCGGCAGTCTTCCACCACGAATCGCGGCGAGCGGGTGTCTTGAACTCGTGGGGCGGCACCGTCAGGCGCATCGCACGAATATCGATAATCTTCATCGGAGGCTCCTTTGCGCACACTAGGCAGCGTACAGATCCGACACAAGCACCGCCGCACCGTCCTGCGCAGCCGAACGGTACGCGGCATCCAACAACTCAACCGTGCGCCAGCCGACCACGCCATCGGAGCCGGGCTTGGTGCGGCCCAGCACAACATCGGCCAAGTTTTGCGCGGTGGCGAAACGGGGGTAGGCGGCGTCGGGGTCGCTGAGTAGGGGCAGTTGCTCCGGCTCCTGGTCTTTGCGGTGAATCACGGTCGTATTGGTCACGAGATCGAGATCGACAGCGCCGTGCTCACAGTGCACCTGCAGGTCGAGTTTGCGGTGAATACCGTTGCCCGTCCCGCTCACCACGCCCAACGCGCCGCCCTCGAACTCCACCGTCATCGCATCGACAAGGTCGAGCGCCAGGCCGTGGTTGTTCATAAGGCCCAGCACCCGCCGGGCGCGCAGCCCCGTGATGAAGAACAGCAAGCCCGCCGAATGCGTGATCTGCAAGTGGCCCATGCCGCCGCCAGAGAGGTGCGGCTGACTATAGACTGCGCCAGGGCCGTGCACAACGTAGCGATTCGGCGTCTCGCTGCCGTCGTGGCCGCTGAGTAGTTCAAAGATATACGAACTGAACATACACGTGACGTACTGCACCTTGCCGAGCGCACCGGAGGTGATCAACTCGCGCACCTGCAATACGTGCGGGTTGAAGTGCCAGGGGTAGCCCGAGATCAGCGCGACGTTCTTCGCTTGAGCCAATTCCACCAATTCGCGGGCCTCAGCGGCGTAGAGCGTCATGGGTTTCTCGACCATCACGTGCAAGCCGTGGGCGAGGCTGTCGCGCGCCAGTGCGTAGTGCGTGGCGTGCGGGGTCGCCACCACCACACCATCGAGCTGCTCGTTCGCGAACATCTCGTGGTGATCCAGATATGTGCGGGTAATTCCATAAGCCGTGGCGGCAGCCTGGAGGCGAGCGGGATCACGATCGCAAAGTGCGACCAATTCGGTATCGGGATGTTGTTGGAGTGCGGGGATGTGCGTGTACGTGGACCACCAACCTGCGCCAATCACGGCGATACGTGCCTGCTTCGGCATGCGTTTCCTCTCTGAGATTCGATTTGCGTCACCACCGACGGGCGGACACCACAAGAACTCAAGGGGTAGAGGGACGTACCGCGTGGGCCAAAACCCAGCGGCATGCATCAAAACGTTGCTCGACCAGACGAACGTTGGGACAGCGGCACCGCGTTTCAAGCAGCCCACAGAGGCGGTGCGCTTGCGGATGTACGGGATACAAACGGCATACAGCTGCTTGAGGCATCGGGACTTCCACGTATCGAGAAGAAGCGTGTACCTAATTATACACAACCGCAAATCATCGGAGATCGGTACTATTCCCGATATTGTTCAGGCGATCATTGCCAATGCTGTTGGAAAGCGGCAAAAAGCGGAATCGAACGAGACGTTGGTATTAACTGAAAGAGGGATGGCCACAGCAAGCATATCTTTGCACGTGATAAGTCATATTTGCTATCATGCCATCGGGCATGCTTGTGGCACAATATATGATGGGCATAGACCATCCAAGCTTGGGTAGAGTGTTGGGCAGTGCAACAAGTACTACAATCTCGTAGTCAGATACTGCATATACATCTCTCAAATCTGTGCTACCATAGGGGTGCGGCACAGAGGCCGCCTAAGTGATCATAACATGCGGAAGGATACATAACCATGACCCAGGACTACCGCATCGAAAAAGACTCGCTTGGCGAGATGCAAGTACCAGCCAACGCGCTCTATGGTGCACAGACCCAGCGCGCCGTGCTGAACTTCCCGATCAGCGGTATGCGGCCCTACCCAGCGTTTGTATGGGCACAAGTAATGATTAAGCGGGCAGCGGCAGAAGTCAATCGCGACCTCGGTCTGCTCGATGCCCGAATAGCGAATGCCATTGTGCAAGCTGCGGAAGAGATCCTCAACGGGCAGTGGGCCGATCAATTCGTGGTCGATCCATTCCAGGCGGGTGCTGGCACCAGCCACAATATGAACGCCAATGAGGTGATCGCCAATCGCGCGAACCAGATCCTTGGCTACAGCCTGAGCGATCCCAAGAAAGAAGTCAGCCCCAACGATCACGTCAACATGGCGCAGAGCACCAACGACACCATCCCGACCGCCATTCGGTTGGGCTGTCTGTGGCGCTTGGGCGAACTGTTGGAGGCTATCGATAAACTCGGCGATGCGTTGGCCGCCAAGAGCCGGGAGTTCGACGATGTGGTGAAGTCGGGCCGCACCCACTTGCAGGATGCCGTGCCCGTGCGGCTCGGCCAGGAGTTCGGTGCCTACGCCCGCGCCATCGCCAACGACCGCGAGCGCATTGCGGCAGCGGGTGAGCGCTTGGCCCGCTTGGGCATCGGCGGCACGGCCACCGGCACCGGCCTGAACGCCCACCCCGAGTATCACGCTCGCATGGTGCAGCGGCTCTCCGAGCTGACGGGCTTTGAGCTCACCTCGGCAGGCAACCTGTTCGAGGCGATGCAAAGCATGGCCGATCCCGCTGACTTCTCGGCCTCGATGCGCACGCTCTGCATCACGCTGACCCGCATCGCCAACGACTTCCGCCTGCTCTCCTCGGGTCCGGCCACCGGCCTCGACGAGATCCGGCTGCCAGCCGTGCAGCCAGGCTCCAGCATCATGCCCGGCAAGGTCAACCCCGTGCTGGCCGAGATGCTGAACATGGCCTCGTTCCACGTACAAGGCTGCGACTTGACCGTCTCGTTGGCCGCGCAGGCTGGTCAGCTCGAACTGAACGTGATGATGCCGATCATCGCGCATAACCTGTTCGAGATGATGCACGTGCTGATCGGCGCGATCAACGCCTTCACCGAGAAGTGTGTGGTCGGCGTCACTGCCAACCGCGAGAAGGCCAGCGGCTGGCTCGCCAAGAACGCCATTCTGGTGACCGCGCTCAACCCCGTGATCGGCTACCTGAACGGCGCCGCCGTGGCGAAGGAAGCGATGGCGACCGGTAAGACGATCAAGGAAGTGGTGATCGAGAAGGGGCTGCTCCCAGCCGAAGAGATCGATAAGCTGCTCGATGTCTATAAGATGACCGAAGGTGGCATCCAGAGCGGCGGCGGTGGCGGTGGAGGCTAATTGAAACGCGCCACCAGCATAATCAATAACCTTTGTGGTGTCATATTCATTCATTCGGAATGATAGATTGCTATCGGTGGTAAAGCGCATCCAACAATTTGGTCGTCGGCTGATAGACTGCGCGCCCTATCCGCTTGCACTTCAGGGTTTGGTCTCGCTCGTGCTGCTAGCCGCAGTGCCTAGTGCACTGAGCGAGACCCCCAACTTGCTGTTCTCTCGAATCGCTCTCCTATGCCTGCTGATCGGCATCCATATCCTCGCCGCTTGGCTGGTTCCCGTCCGTAAACTCAAGTTTTGGTGGCAACTGATCTACCTCGCCCTGCAGGTCGGCCTCGCCTCGCTGAGCTATGCAATTGTTCCATACCCATTGATAGGTTATGTCTATGTGGCGATCGTGCTGCAGGCGATCTACTTGTTCAGGCCGCTGGTCTGGATTCTGTTCGCCTGCTCGGTGTACGGGCTGTGGAGCGGCTCGTTGATGATCGCATCGACGAACCTGTTCGAATGGCTCTATGCGAATCTCGCACTGGCCTTCCCCGTCACCTGTATCCTGATCGCAGCCGTGCTGTATGCGCGACAACACCATCGGCACGAGCAGGTGCAGACCGAACTGCGCCAGCAGCAGAACCGCTACGAAGCGCTGCTCGCACGCCTCGACGATGCCGAGCAGGACGCAGCGCTCGCCGAGCGCCATCGCCTTGCGCAGACCATTACGAGCGAGATCTCATCGGCGCTCGCACAGGTTGAGCAGAGCATCTCGCACACCATCGCGCAGGCCCAACAGAACCTGGTCCGCATCGAATTGCCGATCGAGCAGACCCGTGCCATTGCCGCCAACGCGCTCGATCATATGCGTGCAGCCGTCTCGACGTTGCGTCACGGACTGCGCGAAGATACACCACCCGAAACGCCGAATCCGCCCACTCTGCCGCCAACAGAGTTGATGACGATTCGCTCGCAACGCACATTAACGTGGGTGCTCCCGCTTGTCTTCACCCTGATCGCGTTGCCCTTGATGTTGCTGCAAGAGACGCTCTCGCCGCTGCCTGTGCTGCTGTTCATCCTGTGCAGCGCCGTGTTGCTCGGCGGCTATGTCTTCACCCAGCGCATTCACCACCCGCTGTTGGTGCGGTTGGGGCTCACCAGTCAGGCCGCAGCCGTGTTGGGCATGGTGTTCGCCACCCAAACGGTCCCGTTGATGCTGGGGCTGTTGCTCGTGCTCTGGCAGATGGCGATGCGCTTGCCCGTCGCGCAGTTGATCACCTTTTTGGTGGGGGTGCCGACCTTGCTGGGCTTGGCGTTCACGCCGATCGCGCCAACATCGCTCGTCGATAGCACCACATTGCTGATCTTCTGCTTGACGTGTATCGCGGTCGGCGGCCTGATTGCGACGGCTCGCAGCCTGCTCAACCGTGGCAAAAACGCGGGCGAACAACTGGCACAACTCACCGATGTCACCAGCGAGCTTGAACAGCAGTTGCAGCAGACCCGCGCCCTAGCGGTGGCCGTGGAGCGCACGCGCCTCGCCCGCGAGATTCACGATGACATTGGGCATCGGCTTGTGCTGCTGAACCTGCAACTGCAACTCGTTGAAGATCTGATTATCGAAGATCCTGAAGCAGCGCTCGAACAACTCTGCTCCACTCGCGAACAACTCCGCGAAGCGTGGTCGAGCATGATCTCCACCACCGACGCGGTATTGGCGCTGACGAGCGACACACTGCCCGCCGCGCTCGAACGGCTGATCAATCACTGTCAATCGCTGACGCCCATCACCATTTCCCTCAAAATCAATGGTGATCTGTCGCAGATCGATCAGCCAACCGCCTGCACGATCTATCGAGCGGTGCAGGAAGGGCTCACCAATATGTGCAAATATGCCAATGCCAAACAGGCGCAGGTGCATATCTATGGCGGCGAAGGCGCGATCCAAGTGCGTGTGCGCGACGATGGCGATGGCAATTGGCATACGTCTGCAACGGAGCAGGTAGCTTCCGGTGGACAATTTGGCTTGATGGGCCTCCGCGAACGAGCCGAATTACTCGGCGGTGAGTTAAGGGCTGGGCCACATCCCGAGGGAGGTTTCTTGTTGCTGATGACCCTCCCTGCCACGAACTAGTACATTTGCCTAAAGCCTGTACCCAGCCTGTATTCAACTCGAAGGTGGCATCACGCACCTTCTCGCATACAAAGAGAGTCCTGCCATGACACCAAAGATCCGCGTTCTGATCGTTGATGATCAGTCCCTCATACGAATTGGCATCCAGACTCTCCTGAACCGTAAGCCCGATATCGAAGTCGTTGGTCAAGCGAGCGACGGTGAGGAGGCGATCCAAAAAGTTGCGGAACTCGACCCCGATGTGGTGCTGATGGATATTCGGATGCCCAAGCTCGATGGAGTGGAGGCCACGCGCCGCCTGACAGCGCAATACCCCCGCACAGGCATCATCATCCTCACGACGTTTCAAGACGATGAAAATGTATTTAGCGCCTTGGCCGCTGGAGCGCGCGGCTACCTGCTGAAGGACACCAATCACAAGGAGCTGGCCGAGGCGATTCGCATTGTGGCAAACGGCGGCGCACTGCTGCATCCCGAAGTCACTGCCCAAGTGATCCGCGAGTTTAGTCGCAGGAATCAGCCGAGCACGCCCTCGCCAGCAACTGCGCCCACACCCGCGCCCGCTGCAACTCCACCCGCCGATGAGCGGTTGGCTCTGCTCACCGAGCGCGAACTGTCGATACTGCGGCTGCTCGGTCACGGATACAGCAATCAGGAGATCAGCCAGCAACTCTCGCTGAGCGTGGGCACCGTCAAGAATCATATCAGCAACATCCTCAGCAAGCTGAATATGCGTGACCGCACTCAGGCCGGGCTGTTCGCCCAACAGACCCTCCTTCAAGACTAACCGCCTCCACTGCATAGCTCTCTACCGTCAACGTCCAACCGTCTATGCCGTCATCGACCTATGACTGTAGTCATAGGTCGCACGACCTAGCGCGGTCATCATCTACCACGAAACATATGACTCACGATTAGCCGCGCGATACTTACGCCAAGCTCCAGCAGGCACTACACTACGAAGCATAACAAAACATTCCTTAGACTAGCTGGAGATGTAGAAATGGCACTCAATCACAATAGCATCGAGCGGCCACTTGGAGAGAAAATATTCGTGCTCTTCGGTGTGGTTGCACCCCTGATCGCAACCATTTATGCGATCGTCCTCCTTTGGCAGCGATATGTTAACTGGCTCGACATCACGTTGATGTTGGTGTTCTATCTCATCTCTGGCTTAGGTATCACCATCGGCTTCCACCGTATGCTCACCCACAAGAGCTTCGAGACATCCAAGTTCGTCAAGGGCTTGTTCCTGGTGATGGGCTGTATGGCGTGGGAAGGCCCGCCGATCGTGTGGGCTTCGACGCACATCAAGCACCACGCCCACTCCGACGAGGAGGATGATCCCCATAGCCCATTGGTGAGCCTGTGGCACGCACACATCGGCTGGATGTTCCTCGATGCCTCCGATACCGAGACCTATGGCACGTGGTTGAAGAAAGACCCCGTTGTCGTGTGGGCCAACCGCACCTGGTGGATCTGGGGCTTGGTCGGGATGATTATCCCTCTGTTGATCGGCGGCTGGACGGGCCTGCTCTGGGGTGGTTTTGTGCGCGTCTTCATCACGCACCACGTCACCTGGAGTGTGAACTCGATCTGCCACACCTTCGGCAAGCGCCCCTTCGAGACCACCGATGCAAGCCGCAACAACTGGCTGATTGGCCTGCTGGCCTTCGGTGAGGGCTGGCACAACAACCACCACGCCTTCCCCCGCTCGGCCTTCCACGGTATGGAGTGGTGGCAGTTCGACCTCTCGTCGTGGATCATCCGCATGATGGAGAAGGCCAAGTTGGTGTGGAAGGTGCACCGCGTGCGACCACAGGACAAAGAGAAGCGGTTGCGCCAGGGGATGAAGCGCACGGAGCGCACGGGCAACGCGGCTGCCGACTAAATCATACACATACTAAAAAACATGAAACGGGAGATTGCTACTGGCAGTCTCCCGTTTTTGTATGCCGAGTGATAGCAAATCCGAATGATTACTTACACAAACGGCAAGTGAATGTTATGACGTGATACTGGTTTCAATTGATACCCACATCTCCCGCAACAGGTGATATCGAGGCGCTGCGCGTAGCAGCGCCTCGATATCACAAAAAGAAGAGAGTACCTTGCTGCCGCAGGCTAATACTGCTTTTAATAACAACTGTCTAATCGGATTTAGTATGACACATATAGTGCGATCACAGTGGTATCACGGGTACCACATGAAAAAGCCGAGCAAGCTGATGATCACCACAATCCAAAACAGGAGCCAAAAGAGTGCTTGTTTTGTGCCCCTATTCCACTCACGTATCTTCGGCGCATGAATCCGCTCAAGCTCTTCTGTGGTTAACTGCACATCCTCGGGGCGCACCCTTCGCTTGCTCTCGTACAGCGCGCGAGCGTGAACCGACGTACCATCACCATAATCGGGTATATGCTCGACCCAATGCGACATCGGGCGCATCACGCGGGGCGGCGATTTGATGGGAGGCTGCGTAACAGTTTGTTTCGAGGAACAGTATCGACAGGCAGCTCAAGCGTATCGGCAGACCTTCGGATAGCAGGTTGCACTGATTGCTGACGTATCAATTCTTCGGCGACCGCTTCAAGCAATTCGGAGTATGCCACATCCATTGGCGACTCGAAGCGCACTTTGCGCGTTACATTGCGGATTTCGCGAAAGTGCTCGAGTGCCTGTGCCAGTTTAGAGGAACGTTCCTCGATCATCGCAACTACCTTTCGGGAACATCCACTGCTTTAGCTTCTAGTACGCATATTGATGCGCCAAGTTGCAGCATCTCCATCGAGGGTGTGATCACGAATCTGCCACAATCGCGTATAATGGGGCCAGAAACGCGACTTGGAGGATACCATGTCTATGATACAAGGACCAGTCCGGGTGCGCTTTGCGCCAAGCCCAACTGGCTATTTACACATTGGCGGTGTGCGTACTGCGCTGTTCAACTGGCTGTTCGCCCGGCACTACGGCGGCCAGTTTATTCTACGCATCGAAGATACCGATGAAAAACGCTTTGTGATGGGCGCAGCCGACGACCTGATGGCCTCGTTGCGCTGGGTCGGCATCGACTGGGACGAAGGCCCCGATATCGGCGGCCCGCACGGCCCCTACGTGCAGTCGGAGCGCGCGAGCTTGGGCATTTACCAGCGCTATGCCGAGCAGTTGCTTGAGAGCGGCCACGCCTATATGTCCTTCACCACCGAGGCCGAGCTGGAGCAAATGCGCGCCGAAGCAGCCGCACGCGGCATCAAAGCCTTCCGCTTCCGTGGCCCGGAGCGCGATTGGACGCTTGACCAAATGCGTGAGTTAGCCGCGCAGGGCAAGCCTTACACCATTCGCCTCAAGATGCCGTTGGAGGGCACCACCACCTTCACCGACTTGGTGCGCGGCGGCGATCAGATTAGTGTGCAGAATAGCGAGCTGCAAGACATCGTGCTGATCAAGACCAGTGGCATGCCGGTCTACCACATGGCGCACTTGGTCGATGACCACCTGATGCAGATCACGCATGTGATGCGCAGCGAGGAGTGGGTGCCCAGCACGCCGTATCACGTGCAACTGTACCGCATGTTGGGCTGGGAAGCGCCAGCGTTCGTGCATTTGCCCGTGGTGTTGCGCTCCGATGGGCGCGGCAAGCTCTCGAAGCGCAAGGACGATGTGGCCACCAACCGCTTCTGGGAGCGCGGCTACCTGCCCGAGGCGATGTTCAACTACCTGGCCCTGCAAGGCTGGAGCTACGACGACCACACCGAGCTGATGACGCGCGAAGAGATCCTCGAGCGTTTCTCACTGGAGCGCGTGCAACCCTCGCCAGCGCGCTGGAACCCCGAGAAGCTGCGCGACATGAACGGCCTGTACATCCGCAAGCTCTCTGCCGACGAGGTTGCCGAGCGCATCACGCCGTTCCTCTCGGACGCAGGGCTGATCGGCAAGCCCGCCAGCGACGAAGAGCGCGCCTACGTGCGCCGCCTCACGCCGATGATACACGATCGGCTCGAGGAGCTAGGCGAAGCGCCGGAACTGCTGGAGTTCTTCTTCCGCGATGTGCTGCCGCAGAACCAGGCTGGCGCAGATGCCGAAGGCGTGCTCACCTATGACCCGGCGATGCTGATCCAGAAGAAGACCACGCAGGAGCAGACACTTGAAGCGCTGCAGAGCGCACAGCGCACTCTCACCGCGCTCAGCGAGTGGGACGAGGCGAGCCTGGAGACGGCGTTGCGCGCACTAGCTGAGGAGCTTGGCCTCAAGCCTGGCCAACTGTTTGGCGCGCTGCGCGTGGCGGGCACAGGCCGGACTGTGGCCCCGCCGCTGTTCGAGACGCTCGCCGCACTCGGTCGCGAGCGCACGCTGACGCGGATCGCCAACGCCATTCAGGCGCTCAGCTAAGCACCACTGAAGATATCCCAACAAAAGGAGGTTCTCTACGCAGAGAGCCTCCTTTTTGTATGGTGAGTGATACCACATCCAAATGATTGCTTACGGAATCAGCATGCTATGCTGGTTGAATACTCTTTCTTCAACGTTAGACTGATACCAGCATTTCCAGGGAAGATGGTGTCGTTACGCTGCGCGTAGCAGCGCATCGACATCACAAGAAATGTTAATACCTTGCTGGCGCAGGCTAAAACTGGTTCTATCGTGATACTGACCAATCGGGTTTGGTATGAATAGTGATGAGGGACAAAAAAGAGAGCTTGTAGCGACAAGCTCTCCCTCTTTGCATATGCTCTAAAACAGGATACTAATCCCAAAAGCGATCATTAAAATCAGAGCGTTGCTCCGCCAATGCAGCATCGAGTTGCGAACGATTGATGTAGCCCATCTCAAATGCCACTTGGCCGAAGGGCAAACGCGTACCACTCCGATGCAACGCCATTTGACGCTCTGCCGCCCGTGTCACCTGCTCGCTACTCATAATCCCGCGCCGCAAGAAATATTCGCCCAAACGCGGCACGCTACTGGTCTTAGCCTCCGGCGCACCCACTTCGGCCTCGGCCAACTCCTCGAAACTGACGCGATAGGTGACAGAGCCGAGAATCAGCGTATCTCCAACATTCAAACGACTCTGGCCCGTGATCGCAATGCCATTTAACGACAAACCCTCGCGGTTGCGAGTGACAGGAACCACAAACCAACGTTCCAACACTTGCCGTATCTCGGCATGCTGAGGCGCAACTTGACGATCTTGAAGAACAACATCGTTACTAGGCGCACTACCAATTGTATTGACCCGTGCTGTAAGGGTCGTGCGTTTACCGATTTGCGATCCGGTTATCGCAGTCAGCACAAGCGCTTTTGTCATACTTGCTGCTCTCCTCAGGCGCACTACGCTCAGCAAAAAGCACGCTGCACGCAGTGTGCGCGATCGCTGCATGGCATAACCCGCTAAAAATGCTGGCGACGTTGTTCTTGTAGGAAGTGCTTGGAATTGTATACCATCTACAGAGAGGGGTCAACCATTTGGATATAAATATTCTTTCAAAAACCCAACCACAAATTGAGAGTGCTATAATATTCTCGAGAACGCTCTACTAGTGCAACACAGCTTGCAAGGCGGGGAGTAATGGCATTAGAAGTTAGCGCAATTCAGCGTGTTCGTATCTACCTTAGTGAACGCGATACGTTCGACAAACAAGCGCTCTACCTGGCAGTTCTCGACCGTCTGCGACAGGAGGGCGCGATTGGTGCGAGCGCCTTGCGTGGTGTCGCTGGTTTCGGCTCCGATCAACACCGCCGCATGGCCGGTACCGCTGGTCTGAGTCAATCCCTTCCGATCATCATCGAGTGGGTCGACCGCGCCGAGCATATTGCCACGATCCTCCCGTTGATCGAGCCGATGGTTCCCGATGCGCTGATTACGCTGGAAGATGTGCGGATCTACCGCGCTATCAACACAAGCACCGGGCCGTTCGGCGATCAGAGCATCAGCGATGTGCTCATCACCGATGTGGTCACCGCCACCGCTACGACAAGCGTGCAGCAGGCCATCACCCTCCTGCTCGACCACAACCAAGCCATTCTGCCGATCCTCGACTCGAACAAGCACGTCATCGGCGTGTTCAGCAGCAACGATTTCAAACAGCGCAGCCAACCGCCCTGTTCGCTGACGCAGTTCGCGAACTTTCCCGCCACCGAACAACAGACGATCCTCAGCCAGTTCGAGCATCAGCCGATCACGGCGCTCATCAACCCCGAGCCGCGCACCATCTACGTTGCCGCCTCGATCCTACAGGCTATTCAGACGATGCTCGAATGGGGCGCCGATGCGCTGCCAGTGATCGATCGCGAAGGGCATCTGGTGGGCATTTTTGGCGTGGAGCAGGCACTCCAAGCCTCGGTCAACAGCGGAACGGGCCAGCACAATAGCACACCCATCAATTTGGTGATGCAGAGTTCTGTGCCGCAGGTCAGTGCGTCTGCGCCGCTCTCCAATGCGCTCGCGCAACTCCTGATCTCGCCGCAGGGTTTCTTGGTGGTGGTCGATCAACTGCAGCCGATCGGCATCCTGCACAAAGAGACGATCTGCAGCCAACTCAGCGAGCCGCTCCGCAGCGCGTGGATCGCGCAGTTGAGCATCGGTTCGTACGTCACTGATCCGGCGATCGTGTTCCCCTCCGACCAACTCGCCGCTGACCTCGCCTCGCCAGTGCCAACCATTTCGCTCAGCAGCACCGAGCGCGATGCCACCGAGCAGATGCTCAAAACGGGACACGAACAGATTATTGTGACGGACGATCAGGGACGCGTGGCTGGGTTGCTGCAACGCAAGGGGATTCTGCGCTCGTTGGCGCAGGAGAGCGTCGCGTAACAACAGGCCAGCATAACTACGAAGGCTCTCTACCCGCATTCAGGCGAATAGAGAGCCTTTTGTTGTGTAAGTTTCAGTGGACACTCTAGGCCACAATCCCTACTCGGCAACCGCGTCGGCAAGCTGCAGCGACATCGGCTGCTGCAACACATCGGCGAGCGAATCGCCCTGGCGGTACACGTACACGGGCACGCGCAACTCGGCCAGACGCGCCTGGATGGTCAGCGTATCGCGCCACCCGCCGAACGACTGCGGGTCGATCAACACCACCACAGCACGCGCCCCGCGATACAGCAGGTGCTGCAAACTCACCACCCAGCGCTCATCGAGCGACGGCGTGAGGATAACCAGCGTGCAGTTGCGACCGAAGCGCACGCTCTCCGCCGCCAACACCTCAGCCAGCGGCTGCGCGCCGTGCGCCCGCAACACCGCCAATGCCTCCAAGATTTTGAATAGCTGCCGCGACTCTCGCTCGGCGGGGATCACCTCGCGATGCTGCCCCCACGAGATCAAGCCGAGCATGCGGTTCTGCTCCAGCAGGTGGCGCGCGATCGAGGCCGCCGCCTGCACGCCGTACTCCTCGGTCGATTCGGCGATGCGCTGCTCGCTCGTCAGGCGGGGCGTGCCGCCGGAGCGCCTGGGCACCAGCGTCTGCTGCACCCGCTCCTGCATATCGAGCACCAAGTACACCTCGGCGGTGGGGTCCAACTCGAATTCCTTCACCATCAACTGAGCCATGCGGGCGGTGCTGCGCCAATGGATGCGGTTGAAGCTATCGCCGGGCTGATACTCACGGATGGTGGAGACGTTCGGCGTCACGTGGAAGGCGCGGCTCTTGACATCCTGCCCACCGGGCAGCTCGGCGCTGGGCAGCGAGAAGCCAGGCAGCGGCGTCGTGCGGGGGTACACCAACACCTCGTTGCTACCCGGCACCATGCGCTCCAGCCGGAAGATGCCGAACGGATCGCCGCTGATCAGCACGACCGGCCCCAAGCGAAACTTGCCGCGCATCGTGCACAGCGTGCGGATCGACCAGCGCCGCCGCTCGTTGCCGGGCAGATAGCTCACAAAGCCGGTGCCGTGGTTCGGCATATCCGACAAGTCGCGCAACTCCACCCACAGCTTTGGGAAGGGCCACAAGTTGCGGATCGTGATACGCTCGCGCGCTTCGTCTCCCACCTGCGAGCGGTGTGTGAACGTCTCGCGCTCGACCTGCAGGCCGCGCAAATTACTCCACGCCCAGATGAACGACAAAATCAGCAGCGCTAGCAACAGGTAAAACAGGTGGAAAAACAACCGAATACCCGTACCCTGCGCCGCCAAGAAACTCAACAGAGCCAGCAGGAGCACGCCAACTGGTCGAAATAACTGTCGTCGTTGGAGCATATCACCAACCCATCATCACACAACCGCAAGCAAGCCAACCAATCCGCATCGGTTGTATTGACCAGCGGCAAGCGTATCTTCCATTAAGACGCAGATTGACGGCTACGATGGTCTCAACGAGAATCCTTTCAGATTCTGCTGCTGTTCGATGATCTCCGAGATCGCTTGACCAAGATTCGCCACGGTCTGCACGCCAGTTATTGCAATGCCCTGCGCAACCAACTGCGCCGCCGCTTGTGCCGAAATGCCTGTAAGGATCACCTTCGAGCCTAACAATTGAGCAGCACGGGCCGATTGCAACAACGCCGCCGACGCTTGAGTATCCAACTCTTGCAAACCCGTCAAATCGATGATCACGGTCTGTGCCCGTTGCATGTGAATGCCGTGTAACAGCGATTCTAGCATCTTTTGCGCCCGCTGTTCATCCAGATAGCCCACCAGCGGCAAAAGCGTCACTCCAGGCATGAGCGGGATCAGCGGCAACGAGAGCACATCGATCGTCTTGCGCAGTCGCTCCTGCGTGGTCAACAGCGATTCATTCGTGGCCTGCACCTGCGCCATCAGCGCCTCGTTCTCATTCGCGCGGCTCTCGGCCTCCATCCGCGAAGCCTCTAATGCCATTGTTGAGCGATGCAAACTGAGCACCGAAAAGCGCACAACCAACCAACAGGCCAGCATGGCTATGAGTGTAGCGATGATCGGAAACGTAAAGTTAAGGCCACCTTGATAGAGCCCATGGTACCCTGCATCGTATGGCAACTCAATATAAGATTCGTACAGCGCCAAACCACCATAGGCCACGACACACATCACCATAATCGCATCGAGAGCGCGAGCATCATCCAATACCGTGGCGAGGCCGACCAGCAGGAGAAAGTAGAACGCATTGGATGCAGATAACACGCCACCACCGAAGTGTGAGCCATAGGTGATCATCGCGACCAATATCAGGGCGCAGAACATCGTTGCGTGGATGCCGTAGCCAATTCGCAGCAGCCAATAATAGATCGCGCAGTAAATATAACTCATCATCACCATGCCGAGCAGAATGGGCACGGTGCTCACCGTAAACAAGCCGATCAACAAAAACGGGACGTTTAACGCTGCATATACCAGGATGAAGTTACGAATGCGTTGTTCGCGCTGTTTTTTAAGAGTGGAAGAAGAGGAGTAATCTACTGCGAGTAAGCCCATAAACAACCCCCATTGCACCAATCAACACGCCGGAGGTATCGCCTATGGCTCAACGAGACGAGCTAATGCACGTATCGTCACAACACCGTAGACGACCGCACCGTGTATCACTTGCCAATACAAAATCGGCTAAAGATCTCCGAAAGCAGATCATCACCGACCGTCTCACCGGTTACTTCACCCAGCGCTGTTAACGTATCGGTCAGGTCAACAGCCAACAAATCGGGCGAAGCGTTTCGGTAATGGGTTGCAAGAGCATCGCGTAAACTGGCGGTAGCACGGCCAAGCGCATCACGATGCCGAGGGCTTGTGATCATCCGATCACCGTTCGTGGTGGCGTTTCCAAGCAACACACGAGCGATCGTTGAAACAAGCGTATCGATCCCCGCTCCGCTCAGGGCGGAGATCGGAACTGCGGCCACAAACGGCGAAGTGGCCGTATTGAGTGAATCGGTTGCCACAGGTTTGGCGAACGGAGCCACCATACGCGCAATAAACGCATCTTGCGCGGAGGGATCGTCGCTATCCTGAAGTTCACTCACCAGATCGAGTTTGTTCAGGACTAAGATGGTTGGCTTATCGGCGAGCAACGTTGCAATTGCAATATCCGCGTCGCTCGGCGGCCTGCTCGCATCCAACACCAACAGCGCAAGATCGGCAGCGGCTACGGCTGCGCGGCTGCGAGCCACCCCCAACTGCTCGACCGGATCGCTAGTCTCCGTAATCCCCGCAGTGTCGATCAGCACCACGGGAATCCCATTCATATTCGCAGTTTCTTCCAGTGTGTCCCGTGTTGTCCCTGGTATCGGCGTGACGATCGCGCGGTCAGCGCGCAACAACACGTTCAGTAATGAGGATTTACCAGCATTCGGCAGACCAACCAATACAGCCCGCGCACCTTGGCGATAGATCAGGCCCTGATCTGCGGTCTGTAGCAAGCGTTCGAGGCGCACCAAACTCTCTTGCAGCGGTCCCGCCACATCGAGCGGTTCCACTTCATCTTCAGGGAAGTCGACCAGTGCCGTTGCGTAGGCCAGTGGTCCCAGCAACAAATCGCGCACTTGGCGCAATTCCGTCGCCAGCCACCCCGCCAACTGCGCCTGCGCTAGCGCCAACCCGGTGGCCGTGCGCGCCTGAATGACATCCAGCGTTGCCTCAGCCTGTGTTAAGTCGATGCGACCGTTGAGGAAGGCCCGCATCGTGAACTCGCCCGGCTCCGCCTGGCGTGCGCCGCAAGCCAAGGCGCAGCGCAACACCCGATCGAGCACGAGCGCACCGCCGTGGCACGATATCTCGGCGACATCCTCGGCGGTGAAGCTCCGTGGCGCTCGCATATAAACGGCAAGCGCTTCGTCGATGATACCATCCTGAGGGTCGATCACATGGCCGAATCGCATCCGAAACGGTCGCCACACGCCAGCACGAGCGGGGCGAAAGATCTGCTGTAGGATGGAGTGCGCTTCAGGCCCACTGATGCGGATAATTCCTATGCCACCTTCGCCGGGCGGCGTTGCGATCGCAGCAATCGTATCATCGTAGAGCATGAGAAGATTATACCATGTCGCTACGCATCGCGGAGTTCTCCACACGAGAAACGTGCAAGCGCTTGGCAATGGGCAGCATCACCAACACGACCTAGGTATTGCCCAAACGCAGAATATAATCGCCCCAACGCAACTCGCGGGGATCATTGGTGGCCACTACGACGATGCCATGCCGCCGCTGACGCTCCACAATCCGCTCCACCAGCGCCGCGCCCCGCTCATCGAGCGTGGAGGTTGGCTCGTCGAGCAGCAGGACGGGAGGCGAGTGCAGAAGCGCGTAAGCGTAACGGAAGCGCTGCGTCATGCCCGAGGAGTACGCGGCGAGCAGATCGTGACCGCGCCCGCCGAGTTCCACTTCTTCCAGCAGAGCTTCGAGCTGCTCGGTAGTGCGGTGCAGACCACGCACCCGCGCGAAGAAGTTCAGGTTCTCCAAGGCCGTCAACTCGCGGTACACGTGCAGGTCGGGCGCGACCCAGCCGAACAGGCCCGATGCTTGATCGGGGCGGTACGGTACGCCGTTGAGCCGATAGGCCACTTCGCCTGCGGTGGGGCGCTGCAAGCCGCACAGCAATCGCAACAGCGTGCTCTTCCCGCTGCCGTTGTGCCCGGCCACCACCAGCGTTTCGCCCTGCCGCAGCGAGAGGCTGATGCCATCGAACACGCGCCGCGCACCGTAGGTCGCCGCCACGTCTTTGATCTCAAGTACGAGTGAATCCATTCCAACCCTTTAATCTGCCTTGGCAGCAACCGCCATAAAACCTGCCAAATTGTATACCAATCTCGCGATTTCCCTGACACTCCCACGGCTAAAGCCTGTGGGGTTCTCGGTTCTCAGGCCCGCCCAACGGCAGAGCCTCCCCGAAGGCGGTGCCCCCGCCTCTCTTGAGGATATTGAGCGCAGCGTTATGGTCGCGGTGCAACTCACAACCACAATACGGGCAGGAGTGCCACCGGACCGTCTTGTGTAGTTATACAAATCTCATCTACACACCAGCAACGCGCTTCATCCCATCCTTAAAGGGTGTGGGCTTTCGCGCGCCTATTTTGTAAGGTTGGAGTGGAGACGCTACACTTGGTCACCTTGTCAGTTATGGCCCTGTTCCGCAGGAAACCAGGCGAGTTGGTGGCCCGGCTCGATTCGCACATCGACCCGCGAGCCGAGCGCAAATTCGTGCATATGGTTGCAGCTACAGCGCAGCATGCGCCCGGTATCGAGCTCCAGTTCGTACACGTACTCGCCAGCCCGAAACGTGCGACCGACGACCCGCGCAGCGCCTTCAGCAGCCGCCCGGATCTGCATATCGTCGGGGCGCACCACCACCTCCACCTGCGAACCGAGCGGCCTCGACACAGGTTGCGCAACTAGGCCCAACTCCGTCGCGATCCCATTGGGCTGCACGCGGCCCGGCAGCCAATTCGCCTGCCCGATGAATTGCGCCACAAAGCGGCTGGCTGGCTCCAAGAACAGGTTCTGCGGCGTATCGATCTGCTCGATGCGTCCGGCGTGCATCACCGCCACACGATCGCCCATGAACAGCGCTTCCTCCTGATCGTGCGTCACGAACAGCGCCGTGGTGCCGATCTGCTTCAGGATGTCGCGCACCTGCACGCGCATGCTCGCGCGCAGATCGGCGTCCAAGTTGCTGAACGGCTCGTCGAGCAGCAGCACCGCAGGCTGAGGCGCAAGCGCACGGGCTAACGCGACCCGCTGCTGTTGCCCACCCGATAGTTGGTGCGGCATACGCTCCTCGAATCCTTGCAGGCCCACCAGCTCCAGCATCCGCTGCACTTGACGATCGCGCTGGCCGTTGCGCACGCCGTAGCCAACATTTTGCGCGACGGTGTAGTGCGGGAACAGGGCGTACTGCTGAAAGACCATGCCGATCTGGCGGCGCTCGGGCGGCACGAAGCGGTTCGCACTCGCCACCTCCTGCTCGCCAATACGGATCGTGCCGTGATCGGGCCGCTCGAAGCCCGCGATCAGGCGCAGCGCCGTGGTCTTGCCGCAGCCGCTCGGGCCAAGCAGAGCGACGATCTCACCCGGCTCCAGCGCCAGATCAAACTGAGAGACCGCCAAGACCGATTGAAATGATTTCGAGATTTGTTGACAACTAACCAAATGCATTATGATTCTCGCTGCTCACGGATCGTCATCAGCGCCAACGGCACCGACGAAAGTAACACTATCACCAAAGCGGGGGCCGCGGCACGAGCAAAAAACGCCTCGGACACCGAGCTCCACACATCGACCGCCAACGTCTTAAACCCGATCGGGGCCAGGATCAGCGTGGCGGGCAATTCTTTCATCGTCGTCAAAAAGACCAAACTCGCCCCGGCCAACAACCCAGGACGCATCAAGGGCAGCGTAATGCTGCCGAACACTTGCAGCGGCGTGCGTCCAAGGCTGCGGGCGGCCTCCTCCACGCTCGGGTGTATTTGCAACAGCGAGGTACGCAGCGCACCCACGGCCTGCGGCAGAAACAGGATCGCGTACGCCAACAGCAGCATCACGAAGGTCTGGTAGAGCGGGCGCGCATAGTTGATGCCGAAGAACACCAGCGCCAGCGCCACAGCGATACCGGGCAGCGCGAACGCCGCATAACAGAGGCGCTCCAGCATCTGCGAGAAGCGGCTGGGGCGGCGTACCACCAGCACAGCCACCGGCAGCGCGGCGAGCACCGTCACCAGCGCGGCCATGCCCGAGGCGAACAGCGAATTGCGCACCACCGGGCCGAGCGCCAGCAGCGTCTCCCCAGCCCGCAGGCCACGCACCAGCCAGTAGATCAGCACACCAGCGGGCAACACCAAACTGCAACCCACCACCAGGGCGCAGAAAGCCAGCGCTGGCCAACGCCACACGCCAAGTTTCACCTGCGTGGGAGGGCGGTTGCTGCTGGGCTGATCAAAGCGCGCCCGCGATTGAAGACGCGCCTCGAATACAACTAGCACCAGCGTCAACACGATCAGCAACAAGGCGAACAGCGCGGCCTGTGAGCGATCCAGCGAACGGTACTGCACATAGATGATGCGGGTGAAGGTGTCGTAGCGCATAATCGCCACGGCGGCGAAATCGCGCAGGGTGTACAGCGCGACCAGCAAGCCGCCAGCGCCCAGCGCGGGCCGCAACTGCGGCAACGTCACGCGCCAAAACGTGGCCCACGGCGCGAAGCCCAAGCTACGCGATGCCTCCTCCAGCGCGGGGTCCATGCGTTGCAGCGCAGCACGAAGGCTTAACAGCAGGTACGGATAGCACAACAGCGTCAAGGCCAGCAATGCGCCCGGAAAGCCGTAGATCGACGGCAGGCGTTGGATGCCGAACAGCGTCTCTAAGCCCTGCTGCAACAAGCCGCGCGGCCCCAACACCGAGATAAACAAGTATGCACCGACGTAGCTCGGGATCACCAACGGCAACGGCGTTAGGATCGACCAAACGCGCCGAAATGGCAGATCAGTACGCACCGTCAGCCAGGCCAACGGCACCGCGATCAGCGCCGAGCAGAACGTCACCGCAATCGCCAAGGCCGCCGTTTGGAACACGATCGCCCAGGTGCGCGAGCGCAGCAGGGTCTGCACAGCACTATCGCTCGTCGCCAGCGCCCGCACAACCAAGTAGACCGTCGGCAACAGCAGGGCTGCGACCACCAGCACCGCAGCGAACCACAGCATCACCGTTGACCAATGCGGCACTGCGCCGATCCGCCACCGATTGAGCGCGCTACTCTTCATGAAGCTTCATCGTCAAACTACAATCCCGCACGAATCAGTTGATTGTGGGCATCCTGCCAGCGCAGTATACCCACAATCTCCTAACGATCAACAGACCAAAATTATGGCAGTACGCCAGTGCTCTGCAACAGCGCGGTTGTCCCTTGCAGATCGCTCAACTTCGCCATATCGATGTTCAATGCAGTCGCTTCGAGATCTTCGATCGGCGGCAAGCCACGGGCGGTATTAATGCCCGGAATCAGTGGATACTCGTAGGTTTGGCTAGCAAAATACTGCTGCGCCACGGGGGAGAGCATAAACTGCAAGAAGCGGAGCGCGTTCGCCTCGTTCTTGCCGTTCGCAAGCCGACCAGCGCCCGCCACCATCAGCAGCGAGCCGGGGCCACCACCCGTGAGGAAGTGGTTGCGCGCCTTGAACGAATCGCCGTGCTCGTGCAAGAAGCGGTAGAGATAGTAGTGATTCACCAAGCCGATATCAATCTCGCCATCGGCCACCGCCTGCACGATCTGGGTGTTGCCCTCGTAGGCGACCGGATCGTTGGCCAACATGCCCTTGAGCCACTCTGCCGTCTTTTCTTCGCCCCACTCCACGCGCATCGCCGTCACCATCGCCAGGAACGAGCCGTTCGTGGGTGCCCAGCCGATCCGCCCCGACCACTTTTTATCGGTGAGGTCGAAGATATCGGCGGGCAACATTTCTGGCTGAATAGTATCGGTATTATACGCGATAACACGCGCTCGGCTTGAGATGCCCACCCACAGGTTTTCGGGCGATCGGAAGCGCTCGCCAACCAGCGACGTGATGGAATCGGGCAGCGGCGCAAACAAACCAGCGTCGGCTACCGCGCCCAAACCACCGGGGTCTTGCGCAAAGAAGATATCGGCGGGCGACTGCTCACCCTCCTCCAACAACGTCGCGGCCATCTCGGCGGTGGAACCGTAGCGCACTTCCACTTCGATTCCTGTCGCCTGCGAGAACTGCTCGATGATCGGCGCAACCAGCGATTCGCTGCGGCCCGAGTAGACCACCAACTTGCCGGGATCGGTTTCGACGGGCACCACCACCGTCGCCTCCACCACCTGGGGCGGCACGGTCACTTGCACTTCAACAGTTTCACGGATAACTTGCGGCGAAGCGGGAACGGGCGTGGAATTTGCAGCAGGGCTAGCCCCACAGGCAGCTAAAACAAACGAGAAGAGTAGAGCACTAACCATCAAGCGCATATGACGGCATCGAGCGATCATTGGAACCTTTCCTTTATTGCTTCAAGAATAAACCAAGGTTTCCCATCCACAGACATCGTACCGACGCGATGACGAATATGTACCTCCTTAGGCAGAACAAAAGCGACAATACGTCGTTGTGGTCTTATCGCACCAAAAACGGCATACGAAATAGACCCTTAGTAAAAACAGGGCTTCTCTTCGTGGATACTCGTCAGTTAGAATAGAAGAACCCGTAGCATTAGATTATACTAACATGCCAATCTTGTCAAGCCTAAAGAAAGGAAGAGCTATCATAAGTCGAACAATGACCGCTCGTCATCTTCAGGCTATAATGAGCCGTCTGTTAAGCGCATTTGGAAGGATCACTATGAGCACATCGCCCGAACGTCGCGCGCCGCTGATCAGCGACCTCGCCACCTCCATCATCGGCAAACCGTTGTACCACTACCAGCAGGTTGGCTCGACCAACGACCTGATCAAACAGCAGGCGCAGGCGGGCGCAGCCGAGGGCATGGTGATTCTTGCGGAGGAACAGACCGCCGGGCGAGGGCGGCAGGGCCGTGGGTGGAGCGCGCCTCCAGGGAGCAGCCTGCTCTGCTCGCTGCTGCTGCGCCCGACCTGGTTGCAGCCAAGCGATGCCTTTCTGCTCACGATGCTGAGCGGGGTCGCGCTCTGCGAGGCCACCGAACAGATCGCACCGTTGCGGGCGGGCCTGAAATGGCCGAACGACCTGTGGCTGCCCGCCGCGCCCGATCTCCAGACTCCATCGCTCAAAGCCGCCGGAATCCTCAGCGAGATCGAGATTCGTCAGGGCGAGATTGTGTGGGTGGTGCTCGGCATCGGCATCAACGTCAACTGGCGGCCCACAGGTATCGTCGATGGCCGCGACCTGAGCCAGGTCGCCACCAGCATTGCGGCAGCGGCGGGGCAGGAGATCGACCGGGGCGCGATGCTGCGGGCGCTGCTCGAACGGCTCGATGCCCACTACATCGCCCTACGTCGAGGACGTCGCGAAGCGCTGTTCAACGCATGGCGCGCTCGGCTAGCGATGCTTGGGCAGGAGGTGCGCGTGCGGTTACCCAATGGCGAACTCACAGGCGTTGCCGAGGATGTCGATCACAGCGGGGCGCTACTGCTGCGCGATGCCACGGGCCAACTGCACACCATCACCGCAGGCGACGTGGGTAACTAGGGGGAGTATCCACAGGAGACTCAGGTTATCTGGTAGTACATCTGAGTGATTGCATATAAAAACAGCATATCCATTGAATCACGTCCCTCAGCGTTGCAATTGATATCAGCCTCTCCAAAAAAGGTGATGTCGATGCGATGCGCGTAGCAGCACATCGACATCACATAAAATACCTTGCTGCCGCAGGCTAAAATAGTTTCCTCATCATCCCTGCCCAACTAAATTGCTGTCATCCTCGAATGAACCTGAACATAGCCCCTCACAGGCATACCAGCGTGGTACAATAACAGCCCAAATATATCGCCATCCACATCACAAGAGTGTACCTTTAGGCGCGGAAGCCCACGAGCTTCAGCCGTGGGAGGA
>CALKHR010000155.1 GCA_937988885.1 uncultured Roseiflexaceae bacterium
ACAAACCCGTTTTAGCCTGCGGCAGCAAGGTATTTGACGTTTTTTGTGATGTCGATGCGCTGCGCGTAGCAGCGCCTCGACATCACCTTCCTAGAAATGCTGGTATTGGTATTACACCTCGGCGATGTGGAAGCCGAGCACGCCAGCGAGTTCGCGTAGGATGTCCTGCGCCTCGCCGACGGCATACCCCTCGTTCGAGGCGTTCAGGATATCGCTCGCGAGGCCGCTCAGCAGGGCCAGCGCCAACGGCGTGTTGAGGTCGTCGTCGAGCGCGTCGAGGATTTCTTTGCGGGCCGGAACGGCATTGTACTGCTCGTGGGTGCCGCTCGGTGCGAACAGCGCTGCACGAAGCTTCTCGATGTGGCGCTCGGTGACGGCTGGCCCGGTGCGCTCGTAGTGCATATCATCGCGGTACGGCGTCGAGAGCAAGTACCAGCGCAGCGCGTCGGCGCTGTATTCCTTGAGGGCATCGCGCACAAAGACCATATTGCCGAGCGATTTGCTCATCTTCTGGCCATCGAGCCAGAGCAGGCCGCCGTGGACCCAGAAGCGTACAAAGGGATGCTGGCCTGTGTAGGCCTCGGTCTGAGCGATCTCAGACGGATGGTGCGGGAAGATCAGGTCGCGGCCACCGCCGTGAATATCGATCTGGTTGCCCAGGTAGCGGGTGGACATTGTAGTGCACTCGATGTGCCAGCCCGGGCGGCCCGGCCCCCAAGGGCTCGGCCACGAAGGCTCATCGGGTGTAGCACTCTTCCACAGCACAAAGTCGAGCGGATCTTCTTTGTTTGGGTCATTCGGATCATTGCCGCGCTCGTTGGCGGTGCTGAGCATCTCGGCGTAATCCATATGCGCTAGTTCGCCGTAGTTCGGGAAGCTGCTGATGCGGAAGTAAACGCTGCCATTACGCTCGTAGGCGTACCCCTTAGCAAGCAGCCCCTCGATGATCGGTATCATCGCAGGGATCTCCTCGGAGGCCTTGGGGTAGAAATCGGGAGGTAGCAAGTTGAGCGCAGCGCAATCGCTACGGAATTGCTCCGTCTCGCGGATCGCGAGCGCCATCCAATCGACCTTATCGCGATTCGCTCGTTCAAACAGCGGATCATCAACATCGGTAACATTCTGGCAGTAGCGTACCTCGGCACCCAAGAAGCGCAGATAGCGCACCAGCACATCGAAAATCAAAAACGTATGTGCATGCCCAACGTGAGTTGTATCGTAGGGCGTCACGCCACAGACGTACAGTGTCAGTGGCCGATCAGCGGGAATTTCGAGAGTTGCCTTATGCCCCCGTAGCGTATCAAATAGTTGCATAACTAGCTTCTTGCTCCTCATGTAAGGCAGGTTCAGCGAAACTGATCGATGGCCGGACAGCCACCATAGTGATGTCATCGTGCTGTTCGGTATTGCCCATAAAGTGCTGGACACGCTCGATCACAACATCGACAAGCTCACGAACATCGGTTGTGTGATGTTCTAGCACCGTTGCTTCGAGCCGTTCGAAGCCGAATAACTCCCCGTGTTCATTATGCGCCTCAACGACACCATCGCTGAGGAAGAGCAGCGCATCGCCTGGGTGAAGTGGAACAGTGTGTTCTTGGTAAATTGCCCCGGCGAATGCTCCTAGAGGCAGACCGCCAGCCTCGATAAAATGGTTGCCCTCGCTACTGATCAGTATCGGCGCAATCATACCAGCATTTGCGACATGCATAACACGTCGATGCGGGTCGATCACGGCGAAAAGGAGCGCGGCGTTCATATTGTTGGCCTTCAGGCGCGGCGCTAACGATTGATTCAACGCATGAAGTACCTGTGCTGGATGTTCCAATTCTCGTCCCTGCGACTCGACGGCGCTGGAGGTGAGGGCCATCAGCAACGCGGCACCCACACCTTTGCCGGAGATATCGCCGATCGCGATCGCGGCACGCCCCTCGGAGAGGGCGAGGTAGGTGTAGAAGTCGCCTCCCACCTCATAGGCAGGGATCGAGCGGGCATGCACCTCGATTATATCGCCGTTCCAAGGTGGACGCTCGGGCAGCAAGCCGATCTGGATGTCGCGGGCGAGCGCAAGGCCGTGGAGGGCGCGCTCGTTGCGGCGCTCGATCTCGGCGAGCGATTCTTGAAGGTGCGTCGCCATCTGGTTGAAGGTGCGCGCCACATCGCCTAGCTCATCGTCGCGACACGACTGGATGCGATGATCCAACTGGCCCTTGCTCAGCGCGAGCGCCCCTTCGCGAAGCGCCTTGAGTGGCAATAGGAAGTGACGGGCTTGGTAGAAGGCCCAAGCGAGCGCCGAGAAGCCAGCCACGATCACCAGCATCGTCAGTAGGCCGATGCTGCGCCGTACGCTCGCGAACGCCACATTCACCGGCTGCTCGACCACGACCGCCCAATCGGGAGCCACCACGTTCAATTCATTCACCGACTGAACGGCCCCGAGCACGTTCTCATTGCCCACGCCGATATACGTGGAAGTGTTGGTCTGAGATGCGAGCAGAAGCCGTAACTCGGGCGGCGGGCTGAAGTTTGGCTCATCGTTATCGAGCAACACCTGCTGGGTAGTGCTATCGATCAGGTATGCGTAGCTGTTTTCGCCAACATCCGAGAACTTCAACTCCGACTTGATCGGCTCGGCGCTGATCTCCGTGCGGATCGCGCCGACGAGCAGACCTGCCGCATTGTACAGCGGCATCGTCATAATGAAGGACTGGGTGTTATTGGGCGATGTAATGATCGATGAATAGTGGGTTTGGCCACTCTGAATCACCTGGGTGACATCGGCATCGCCCGACCAATCGCGCAACTGCTCATCCGGGATGCGGAGCAACTGGTGGATGCGCAGGCGTTCGCGCCCAGTCTGATCGATCAGGCTGAGGTCGATGATGTTTGGCGAGTTACGCACCGTCAGGGTGATAGCAGCTTCACTGAGTTGATCAAGCGATTGATCCAACGCCGCATTCGGGCGCATGCTGATATCAATCTGCTCTTGCAGATTCACGATGTATCGCGAGATATCGCGTGCGACACGGCTCGCCAACCCAAGCTGGTCGTTGTAGATCTGGCGTTGCTGCGAATCGGTGCTGATTTTCAGCAGCAAAACACCGACCAACAACAGTGGCAGTGTCGAAGAAATGAGGTAGGACCAGCGGAGATGATTTGCGATGCTGGTGCGTTTTCCCGCCGTGTTACCCTTTGGGGTTTGAGACCTCCAAAGCTTGAAGCGGTGCATAATGGTCCTCAATTGAGAGTAACCTGTTTCAATGCGATTAGTCTAGTATTATAGCACAGGCTTGCCAAAGACAGAGCACAAGAAGCCTTACTGTTGCCTTGTAGCCACCTGACATGGCCCTGAGAGAATATGCGCTTTACTTATTCTATGTATTGTAGTAGGGTTTTATAGCTCTTTTTTTACGCTTCAAACATAAACTATCGGCTTTTATTAAATTTAAACTTTATAATCGGCCATTTAACGACTTTCGTCTGAACCTTGTAATGCCTCGATGAAAGTTTGAATATTTTCAAAAAAAGGACTGCTCTTTTTACATAAATTGTAGTACAATAGCGCACTACACCCTCTGTTCTACACTAATAGATTTTGTGACGGTATGGCGTATCGGGTTGCGTCCATAATGGGATCGAACACTCTTGTTTTATCCGGCTGCTCGATCGGAAACTAATCGGAAAGGAATGGTCCATGAGCCGTTTTATTTGGTGGACAGCATGCATCTTGTCATTTGTAGCAATCTCACTATTGTTACCATTGCCTAGCGGTTCCGTTAACGCCGCACCTGCTTTAAATTTAACGACAACTGCGACACCTATTCCACCAACTGATACACCTCTTCCTCCACCAACCGACACGCCTGAGCCAGCGACGCCCACGGATGTTGTCGATCCAAGCCCCACGCCCGAACCAACCCCGACAAACACGCCGCGCCCTCGCGATAGAGGTGATAGTCCTGATCCTTCGCCAACGCCTACAGCGACACCGGAGCCACCGACTCCCACGCTGGAACCGCCTGTTGAGACAGTAGTGCCATCGAGGGCTAAGCCGGACATCAGCAAATCGGCGGATCCCTCCGTTGCGTCGCCAGGGAGCCGCGTGACCTTCACTATCTCGGTGCGGAATCCTCATTCCTCCTCGATTCCGGATGTAGTCGTGCGCGACTCGGTGCCGAGCGTATTTGAGATCACGAACGTAAGCACAACCCAAGGCACGGTGGAAGTGAACGGCCAATCGGTTCGCGCGGTCATCGGCACGATTGACCCTGGCGCCGTAGTGGAGATCACGATCTCGACGGTGGTGCGCTTGGACACGCCGCCCGGCCAGTACGATAATGTGGCGATCTTGACGAGTGATACGCCGATGGATACGCCTTCCGATGACCCCGGCGGCGAGCCTGAGGATAACTCTAGCACCACCACCGTGACGATCACAGATGCACCGCCACGGCAACTGCCAACGACGGGTGGGATAACTGCTTGGACGTGGCAACTGCTGCTGGTTGCGTTGGTTGCCCTGTTCGGTGGGGCGGCGTTCCTCGTTCGTTCCCGCAGCAAAGCGTAGCTCTCACATCTAACCGTAACGCATCCGCCCACCGTATACGACGTACGGTGGGCGTTTTGTTGGCTAGCAGCGCAGGTGCGATATGGTATACTTTTCGAACGCTAAGCCCGCCCGCTCAAGGTGCTAGAAAGAAAGAGCCTCGCATTGCATATCGGGATCGACATCAGCAGGATCGCCGTTGCCGCGCGCACAGGGACCGAACATTACACCTACGAATTGCTCGCCGCCTTCGCGCAGCGCGACCGCAGCAATCGCTATTCGCTCTACTGCAACCAGTTGCCCGCCGCGCTGCCACCGCTCGGCCCCAACAGCACCCTCCGGCATATCCCGTTCCCGCGCCTCTGGACGCACCTGCGCCTCTCGGCTGAACTGCTGCTGCATCCGCCCGATGTGTTGTTCGTGCCCGCGCACGTGCTGCCGATCGCTCTGCCACTGCGCCCACGGTTGCGCAGTGTCGTGACCATTCACGATCTTGGCTATCTGCACTTCCCCGAAGCGCATACCAAGCAGCAACGGCTGTATCTGCGCTTATCGACGCTGTGGAGCGCGCGAGTCGCCAGCCACGTGATCGCCATCTCGCAGGCTACCCGCGATGACCTGCTGCGCCACACGGGCATCGACGCCAGCAAGATCAGCGTGATCTACCACGGTCTTGCGCCGCACTTCCGCCCTGTCGATGATTCGCAAGCCCGCAGTCAGGTGCAACAGCGCTACGGGATCGTTGCGCCAGGGCAGCCTGCGCGACCGTATTTGTTGTACGTCGGCACGGTGCAGCCCCGCAAGAACCTCGTGCGCCTGATCGAGGCGTTCAGCCAGGCACACCGCGCTAATCCCGACCTGCTCTTGGTGATCGCTGGGAAGCGCGGTTGGCTCACCGAAGCGATCGAGCGCCGCGCCAACGAGCTCGGCATCGCTGAACACGTTCGTTTCACAGGCTATGTGGAGGATGCCGATCTGCCGATCCTGCTCAGCGGAGCGCTGGCATTTGCCTTGCCTTCGTTGTATGAGGGCTTTGGGATGCCGGTGCTGGAGGCGATGGCCTGCGGCACGCCGGTGCTCGCATCCAACACATCGGCACTGCCCGAGGTGGCTGGAGACGCCGCGCTATTGGTGAACCCCACCGACACCACCGAGATCGCTGCGGCTATCGAACGGCTGGCGAACGACACTGCATTACGGGCGGAATTACGGGCGCGAGGTTTGGCGCGTGTTGCGCAATTCACCTGGGAACGTTGCGCGGATCAGACACTGGATGTTCTGCGCTCCACATTCGCACGCGGCAGCGCTGCGGCACGCCCGGTCTAGGCTCAGTGGTCCTGTGCGATACCATCGGCATTGAGCAAGGAGGCGCAGCAATGCGAAAAACGATACTGTTAGTCGATGACGAAGCGATTGTGTTGAAGCTGATGCAGCGGGTGATGAGCGATATCGCGCCGCAGTGCGACTTGATCGCTGTTCCCGATGGGGCCACGGCTCTTGCGCTGCTCGAACAGTATCCCATTCACCTGATCATCACCGATCAGCGGATGCCGGATATGGACGGCATTTCGCTCTGCAAAGCGATCCGCGAGCGGAACGTCACCGAGCCGATCGTGATGATAACAGCTTGGGCGAACGAGCAGTTGATGCAGAACGCGGAGATGGTGGGCGTCGATTTCTTTTTGACTAAGCCGTTCACCTACGAGCAGATGATTGGGATTATGAAGGCCACCTCGATCGCCTGAAGCCTGCGCTTATCCGTTATTCGCGAGGGCTGCGGCGCGCCATTGGCGGATTTCGCTCGATGAGATATCGATGCGGAAGGCGCTCGCCGGCAGATCAATGAACAGATCGCGCAGTTCCTCGGGCATCGCCAAGTCGTTCAGGGTGTAGAACTGCTCCCCCGCCACGCGCCCCGCCACAATAAATCGGCAGCCCTGAGCGCGAATCACCTCACACGCCTCGTGTAGACCAGCCTCGCCGCCGTAGTAGCGCGGGTCCAGCAGACGCCGCGCGGTGTCGTAGCCGATCACAAACACACAGCCGGGGAACAGCTTCGCTTTGCCCACAAACAGCGCCTCGCGCGACAGGGTGACCTGGTAGATGCCACGGAACTGGGTCAGGCGGCGCTCGATCTCGGCGTACTCCAGCGGCGGCTTATCGGCGTTCACGATCGGCAACTCGAAGCTCCACGGCATCCCCAACGCTTGCCCTGCTGCATAGGCCAACTGCTCGTGCCCGGCGTGCAGCGGGTTGAACGAGCCGGAGAGCAGCACACCCTCGACAGGCTGCTCGGCGATGCGGCTGCCATCGGCACGCACAGTGAGATGCTGGATACTGCCAGCGATCAGATCGGTGAGCGGCTCGGTGGCGGCTTGGCTGACCTGCTCGAAGTGCTCGTCGGCCTGCAGATCGAGTTGAACGTTCTCCAGCACGCCGCACGCCACGCCGATCGCCTGCACGAGCAACTGGCTGACCAGCACTTCCTGCTCGGTGCGGTCGCGCAACTGCCGATTCATCTGTAGTCCGTAGGCCTGGAAGCCCCGTTGATCGCGCACCACCACCCAGCAGCGATCCGCGCCCCGTCGCTCGTAGTTGGTGGTGAGCGCAGCCGTGCTGCCCACGCCCAAGCAGGTGGGCGCGCCGTTAGTCAGGCGCAACGCCCGCAGATACGCCTGCGAGGCCATCGCCAGCGCCGTCTCCTGAGAGACGGCCTTTGTGGGCGAGCCACCCAGCAATTCGCTCAGTGAGGTGTGGGCGTAGCGGTCGGTCGCTTCGAGGATGGTGCGCGACGAGCCGGGCACAAGGTGCAGCCAGGCGAGCCCACAGCTCCCAGCACCAGCAAATTCAAGCACGAGTTGATGCGGTGTTTCGTGAATCGCGCCGATCAGCGCGGCAAGCGGTTGATCTACAATCACAGCTTCCCCGATTTGCATATTCAGCCGAGCATTTGCTGTATTGTATCACTCACGTTGGCTGTGTGTTGCGTTTGCCGCAACGGGTTCGATGGCTTAAGCGCGCCATACACCCTCGTTTTGCGCGTACTGCTCATCGATAAGGCCGCCCCAGCCAGCCAAGTTGCGCTGCGCGATGTTGGCGCGCGATTGCACAAGTTGGTGGTTCTGCCGCCACGCTTGGCGTGCTCGCTCGATCTCGTGGCGTTGGGTAAGCCCAGCCTCTTTGCGAGCGTGCCACTGGTGCAGCATCGCGGTTTGCTGCTCGATCCACACCACCGATAACTGCATCAGGCGGGCGCGGTTCACCAGATCGCCATCCATCGCGCCCCACCACTGCAGATCCTCATCGTAGCCACGAATATCGAAGAAGAACGAGCGCGGCGCAGCTTGAATGCCGCCAGTGCCGCTGGGGCCGCGCAGCCGACTCACGGCCCGCAGTTGCTCGAACGCCACCTGCAGGTGTGCGGTGTTGCGGGGCAGCGTGGCGGTGGCGGGTAGGTCGGAACTGCGGCAAAGCACCAGGGCGGGCGCGTGCTGTTCGAGCGTGGCGAGCACCACAGAGAGAAAGTTGGGAGCCAGGATCATATCGGCATCCATCGTCATGATCGCCGGGATATCGGGCTTGGTGGCGCGGATGCCGCAGTTGAGGGCGAAGGGTTTGTTCCAGGGCTGTGCGGCCTCGCCCACCTCCAGCAGTTCGGCGCCGTACTCCGAGCAGAGTGTCGCCAATTCGCGGTTGATCTCGGCGCGGCTGCCCAAACTGACCACGATCACTTGGGCGGGGGGACCGGAGGTCTGCCAGTGCAGACTGTGCAGGCTGTTGCGCAGGCGCGATCCGGCACGGTTGCGCACCGGGATAATCACGGCCAGAGGCGCTGGCCCTTGGGGTGGCGCAGGTTGTTCGATTTGCGCTGCGGGAGCGGCTGGCGCTTGCACGGTGGGCTGCGCGAACAGATGGTTCCAGGCTGCCCGATCGGCGGCGCGGTCGAGCCGCAGGTCGTAGGAGCCGCGCTGCTGTGCGGGATAGCGCCCGACGACGACCTGTTCGGCGATGCGCGAGGCCCATTCGGCGAACGGCTCGCCGTGATGCCAGGCGTGCAGGTGCCAACTACGCAGGTCGCCAAGGCAGCCGCGAAATGCGCCGTGGCGCTGGAGCGCATGGCTGAGGCATTGTTCGAGCGGGGCGTGGCCGCCTGCTGTTAGCAACGGTTGGAGGCGTCCGTGCAGCGTGCGGCGGTCGCAGAGGAAGTAGCGCGTGGTGGCGCTGCGGAAGCGCCAAATGTGCAACGCGGCGTCCCAACTGGCGCGTTGAGCGTTCTGGCCGCTCATGCTCGCGCCGATCGGGCCAGCGGGTGGTCCAGGATGCGTCATCATCAGCCAGAGGCGCGGGTCGGCTGCCATACATGCCAGCATCTGGCCCACCCAGTCCACCTCGCCGCAGTGGAAGAAGATGTCGGCGTCCATCTGCAGCACGTAGTCGTTCGCCATCGCCTCCAGCCCGAACAGCGTGGCGTAGATCGGCCCGCCCGTCGAGGCGTGCGTCGGCACTTGCGACGCCGAAGCGCCGAAGTAGCGTTCGAGCACAGCGCGTACGGTGGTTGGCGCGGGATCGACGGTCTGCACTCGATCGATGATGCCGTCGGCTTGGAGGCGCTCAAGCACACTGTTCAGTTCAGCCGCGCTGCCGCGTGGGCGGGATTGGTATTTGCCCTTGAAGTGCGTGGGTGTATCCACAACCACCACGCGCTCGGCGAAGGGATAGCGGGTTTGCGCGACCATATGCCGCACCATCGTGTCGAGATATGGCGCGTCGAGTACGGTGGCCTTGATCATTAGGCTGAGCGGCGGCGCGTTGTCGGCGGTTAGCGGCGCAGGTGGTGTGCACTCTGCACGGTTCGGCAGCGGCGCGCTGGCGAAGGTACGGCGCGTTTGGTTTGTGGGAACGGCCTGCTGCTCGGCGAGGCGCGCTTGTAGGGCGGCGAGGGCGTCATCGGTATCACCCCACGCCTCCGGGCCGATGTGCTGGCGCAGGATGTCGAGCGGTTGCGTGCAGCGTCGGCGGTTGGCGGGATTGCTCAGGTTGCTACTGTGGCACAGCCAGAAGAACAGGTCGTCGCGGGCCAGTTCGGTGGGGCGGCCCAGACGGGCGTCGGCGAGCCGTTGCATCCAGCGCGAGTCGCTGGCGCGGCGCACCTCCTCGGGGAAGCGCGCTAATCGGGCGATCTCGCTGAGGAAGCCCGCGCTGTTGAAGATCACGCGTCGCTCCAAGCCACGGTAGGGCGCGCAGGTACGCTTGGTGGCGTGCACAAACCAGCCGTTAACGGTTCCGGCGTAGGGCGCACCGTCGGCGAGCGCTTCGGCAAGCAGCGTAAGCCGCTCGGGGTGTTGCCAGTCGTCATCGTCGAACCAGGCGATGATCGAGCCGCTGGCGGCGTTCAGGGCCAAGTTGCGCTTGGCGGCCACACCCGTGCCCGGGGGCGCGCTCAGCACGCGCACATTGGCGCGACCCGATGCATCGAACGGCTGCGGCGAACTGTCGATAATCACCAATTCGCGGTTCTCCCAGCGCTGCCGCTCGAAGCACCACAGCAGCCAGGGCATAAAGGCTGGCCGATTCTCGGTGACGCACAGACAACTGATTAGGGGTTGTTCCATCATCGCTACACCACTTTTGTATTAACCGCGCAGTTGCCAATCTCGCCAACTGTTGTAAAGCGCCGTCGGCACCTGATCGGCGGTGCGGAAACTGCGCCAAATCGTTGGTTGGTTGGCGGTGGGCTGTGGCTTGAGATAATTGGCCGGGCGCGGCAGGACGATGCAACTGACGCTGTGCTTCTGGCAGGCGATGCTGAAGGCGATATCGGCCATATTGCGCTGCCCTGTGAAATCAGCCATGCTGATCGGCAGATCATCGGTGTGAAAGGCGGCGGTGCCTGTGCCCAGCACATGAACGGCTCGCTCGTGCTCTAGCGCAGCGGCGAAGTGGAATTGGTGCGCATGATCCTGGTAAAAGTGCGCAACTTCAGGACGCATCAACTTACCGTGGAATCCAAGCGCGACCCGTCGCTGCGCCGCACGGTGGCCCCGCAACGCGTTCACCAACGTCCACACGTAGTCATCGGGATAGATGATATCGTCGTCAATTGTGAGGAAGAAGCCACGTTGCCGCTCGGCTGCGAAGAATTTGCCAGTATCGCCCAAGTCGCCGTGCTCTTGGCTGCGAAAGACCGTGATCTTCGGGTGGCGCAGGAAGGTGGGCTGCGATGGGTAGCCGTTCAGATAGACGAACAGATTATCCACGAACGGCAGGATGCTGGCGATAGTGCGCTGCAACGAGGCGCGGCGGCTTGGGATGGAGGCGATGCCGCAGTTGATCGGGTCGAGCGTGGTGATCGACAGATCCTCGTGGCTCGGTCGGGTCGGGTTCATCAGCGAGGGGACGGCCTCGGAGGTGAGCAACGGCGTGCGCACCTGGTAGAAGGCGAGGCGCTTGAGGCGGCGAGAGATCTGCGACCCAACGCCCGAACTGCGCCGCGGGTTGCGCCGCCAACGCTCGGCAGGGA
Source organism: uncultured Roseiflexaceae bacterium (assembly GCA_937988885.1). Lineage (GTDB taxonomy): Bacteria > Chloroflexota > Chloroflexia > Chloroflexales > Roseiflexaceae > CALKHR01. The sequence goes on from CALKHR010000155.1 coordinate 11,067, forward strand.
TGGGCTGCAACGTGAAATTGAGCGCCTCGAAGAAGCGCCGCTCGGTCAGATAGACCATATCGATCCAGCCCGTGCGAAACACGCGCATTTCACCGAACGCCTCGATCTGTGGCAGCAGCGGGTTCCAGCAGGGCTTGCCGATTCGCGAGCTGTCGAGATACAGGTTGAGGCAGAATTTGTTGGGATTGTCGATGGATTCGTACACACCGATCGCATTGGCGATGAATCCCGCTTTGAGCCGTACATCGTCGGGCAGTTGCATGTAGTAACGGGCCTGCACGGCTCGCAGATCACGAAACACGCGGTTGATCAGCTTCCAATAGTTCGCTTTGCCGTGGTGTACGGGCAGGTCGATATATTCGATGGTGAAGTTGGCGCGGCTGCTGGGCAGGTCGGTGTACGCCTGCTCGGAGCGGTCGTTGTAGACGCGACAGAGCACGCGCAGGTCGCCAGCATCGGCCATCAGGTCGTCGAGTAGACGGCGTAGTTGCGCGGGACGGTTGTACGTGGTGATGATGACAGCGAGGTCGTGCTGCGCCGCGTATTCCCACAGATACGTGGGGGTGTGGTTCATCGCGAACGGCTTGTTGTTGACCTTCCACACGCGGTAGCCGAGCGCACTGAGGAAGGTATCGACTTTCTGAAACTGCTGCGGGGTCTCGCATTCGCAGAAAATGGCTGGATGATAGGTCGCGATGGTGGACTGCGCGCCCTGCAGGACTGGCAAGTTGTAGCCCTCCACATCGATTTTGATGCAGGTGATCTCGGTGAGGTTTTCGTGTTGCAGCAGGTCGTCGAGGCGCTGCATCGGTACGCTATCGCCCCGCTCATCGACGCGGCTCATCAGCGCGCCACCACGCTTGGGGTTGGCATTGGAGGGCGTCATGCCGACGCGCCCGGTATGTGCGCCGAGTGCCGTGTTGTAGGCGTGGATATGCGTAAAACCGTTCGCCGCGATATTCTCCTGCAGGTGGGCGAACAGCGTCTCGACAGGCTCGAAGGCGTAGACGCACTCGGCCTCGCAGCACGCCGCGAAGAACAGGCTGTGGTTGCCGTAGGCCGCGCCGATGTCGATGAATGTGCCGCCCCGGAATCGCTTGTAGACCGTGTTGAGCATTCCGTGGCGCTGCGTCTCGTAGAACAAGCCATTGGCCCAACGCGCCTGAATCTTCTCGTGCTGATCGCGAACGATCACCGTAGCGCGATGCTGCTCGCCGCCCGGAATGTGATAGCTGATCTGCGTTTTCATAGCATCGCCTCCACGTTTTAAGCGAGTTCATCGGGTGGCACGGGCAATTCAGCGGTCGGCGCTTCGGGTTGCTCGGTCTGCGCCCTTTCCTGGCAGTCGAGATCGACATCGAAGTGGAAAGGATCGAGCGCAGCGCTGGCGACGCGGGCGGCATCCTGGCGGGCCTGATCGGCGGTGTTGAACATCTCGCGGATCGTCGAGTCGAAGTCGGCGCGGCAGATCGTCAGATCGAAGGGCGTGCGGGTGGTGCCGTTGTAGGTGCGGAACGCATCGACATGCTGTTGTTCGTGGGGCGCGAGCACGTTCGTGATCGCATCGCGCACGCGGCGGCGCTGGCAGGCGGTGAGGTTCGGGAAGTCATCGACGCTGGGCAGCGTGATGGTCGTGCGCACGCGGAAGGTGCTGATCAACGTGCCAGTGGCGCGGACGCAGTCGCTATCAGCGCAGTTCGCGCATCCGGTGGCCGCAGTGACACGCACGCCACTGGTGCGGAAGGTGCTGCCGCCGAAATCGGCATCGGTGCGCCCTTGCAGACGCACGCTGTTGCTGTAGGCGACCTCGCGGTGGCTTGGGCTTGTGCCCTGCACCGTGGGCAGCGGCGCGACACTCGGCTCGGCCTGAGCCGCGACGCTGGCGGCGTGCGGTGCGCGGTCGTTCCGTTCGAGGCTGAGCGCTGGCCCTCCGTTGTAGAACGGCCCTGGCTGCTCGTGGGTCGCTGGGGCGTTGTTCGACGGAGTGGCTTGTTCTTCGGGTTTGCGGCGCGAGCGGCGCGCGACTCGGCGTTTACGCATAGCTTACCACGCTCCTCAGGGTTGCTGCGGCGCCCGCCCAATGTCTTGCGCCAATGCCTCAAAGACATCCTCGGCGGTGGCTGTCTCCGCAAGGCCAAGTTCGTCGCGGAGCCGCAGAATCATGGCTTGAACTTCGGGCGAGGGCGCGCTGCCATCGGGTTGCTGTAGTGCGCCGAGCAGCGTCGGTAGCCCGTTCTGACCCAACTGGCTGAACACCCGCGAGACGGCGGCAAGCGTGTTGGCCGACGGCGCGTTGCGGGGTGATGAAGGGTAGCGTGCGGCCTGCTCGTGCAGTTGCTCGGCGATGCGCGGGTCGATGCTGCCACCAAGTTCGGCGCTGCGGAGCGCCTCCTGAATCATGGGCACGACCGTCTCGGCAAGCGGCTGGAGCGATGTCGGCAGGTCGCCCCAGGCTCGTTCGTTGGGCTGTAGCGCGGGGTCAAGACCCACGCATCCCGTCAGGTCGGCTCCGGTCAGCGTGGCATCGCTCAGATCCGCATTAGTGAGATCCGCGCCCCGCAGATCGGCATCGGTGAGATCGGCGTGTTGCAGGCGGGTATTGCGCAGGTCGGCTCCTCGAAAGCTCGCGCCCGTGGCCGAGACGCCCCGCAGGTTGGCGTTGCGCAGGCTGGCCCGCGAGAAGTCGGTGTCGGTCAGAGTGGCATTGCTGAGATCGGCCCCGTCGAGGCGGGCAGCGCGGGCCGTGCAGTTCTCGATGCGGGCGCGCACAAACACCGCACTGGTGGCGCGGGCCTGGTCGAGATCGCACATCCGCAGCACCGCATCCGTGCAATCGGCGGCATCAAGGCGCGCGTCGGTGAGGGTGCAGTTCCTCCAGTGAATATTCGTGCAGACTGTGTCGCGCAGATCGGCCTCGCTCATATCGAGATCTTCGGCGCGCAGGTCGGCGAGTTGCTGCCCGCGCAGTTCTGCGCCACGCAGATCGAGATCGCGAGCGGTGCGGCACTGGGTGAGGAATGGAGAGATTTCGAGCATATTTCCTCGCTTCATACTTTATTCTTTGCCCGTTGAATATGCCCAGTTTTGTTAGGAACCATCTACAAAAGAAACTATGCGTGGTATTCGATCGCGTACTAGATCGCCAACAATGCGGTAGGCCAATAGATGTAAGGGTTGAGTCTGAAACGTTTGTATACGATGGACAAACTCGCCAAGTTCCAATAAATTTGGCGTTTGCCAATTGACATCAAGGAGCAAAGTGTATTGTTGATGTTGTGGATATAGCCATCGAATAGATGAAATTTGATTGCGGCGAATAAGGCCCGTATAAGTTGTTCCAATAAATTCAATATATGCACCACCAAGATCTTGTGCTTCTCCCTGTATTGGCGAGGTGTGAAGAAGCGACTCTCCAATAGTGCTAGCTTGCTCAAGAGATTCTGTGTTGAGCCCAAATGTGAGTTGGCAAAGGAGTTGTGGAGCATCAAACAATGGAGCATTGTTTTGCCCAAATTCGAGATAATGTGCTCTGGGAAAAGAAGGATCTTGTTCGTTGAATTCTGAAGGTGTGACAACATAGGAAGCAACCGATACGAGCGGCCCACAGACGATGCGTGCCTGACTCATATATTCCCCAAGCTTGAGTACATTATTTCCATAGATCTCAACCTCGGCACAAAAAGGCAGATCTTGACGGTAAGGCAGCCGCCAGCCGATTCCTTCAACATAATTTTGGCGCACTTGTACTCCACATATTCCATCATTAGGGAGCGGTTGTGGCGAATAACTAAGGAAATGCCCCCCAAGTTCGAGATCATCTTTTGATGTAAGTTTGATGTTGAGCCAACGTTCCACTAGGGAAGCTGCGCTTAGTAAGTTTTCAGTCGTAAACCCAACATCGAGGCGCATATAGAGTTGTTTCACAGTATCACCTTTGTAGAGGCAGATCGGTTTGTGTCGATACCAACCCGTTTTCCGGGTACAGCTTGAAGTGAACTTCGTGTGCAATGCCTGTGTGTTGCAGGGAGGCAGCTTGTGCAGCACTAGCAAGATCCTGCAAGCCAAGGGCTCGTATCTGTGCTTGGGTAAGCGGTCCTTGTCCAAGCGGTATGCGAGCGTCTAAAGCTTTCTGATGCAGGCTGTTAGATACAATAGCTACATCGTAGTCGCTAATTCGGCCTACATCAAATGGTTCGCCTGAGTGTTTAAAGTCAACAGAACGTTCAAATCGTCTGCCTGGAAGCGAACTCCCTTGTAGCACTAATTGTGCATTGGGATCAACTGCTTGGATGCGACTCGTTAGTGTGTTCGAGAATGCTTCAAATCCTGCCTTATCACGAAAACCCATCGGATAGTCTGTTTTTGGATCAATCGATGTACGTGCGGGTGCGCCTGGTTCTAGAGCCAATGGCTTAGGAGGTTGTGGGCTCATACCTGCTTCTATTTCGCTACGAGCTTGATGGAGGGCGCGAGCCTGTGCTTCCCGTATGAGTTCCAGTTTGAGTTGTTCAACTTGGCTTTTGCCACGGAACATTGCGCGTCGTGAACCCCAAAGTTGTGCATAAATTTCGCCATACAGTTCTGCTGCGCGGCTTGCGATTGCCGGATTGTCGGTCAAGTCTGCAAAATTTGCTCTAGGTCGCTTGACAGCATCTGGAGTCAGATCGCGTGGAACCATGAAATCAACTTCAGCCATCAATCGAAGCATATTCCGCATTGTATTAACGTCATCTGGCGCCTTACCTGATTTTAAATTCTGTTCGGTTGTTTCGACACGTGCACGTAGATCGGCCAGTCGCTCTTTGATTGTGGGAGAAAGTCCTGGTACTGCTTCGGCTTGGAGAACATAATCACGAATACGTTGGCAGTTGGTGCAAATGGTTAGCACGGGGCCGTTTGACCCTTCGACCAACCGCAGTTTGTGTTTGATATCACCAATAGTGATCTCAACTTCTGCGCGAATTGTGCCAGGTATGGATGATGTGTCATCTTGTGACATTGGTCGTACAATGTCCGATTCTTCAGCAGATTTTATGCGTCCCCCACTCTCGCCGCCCTCATCCAGTGGCTTCACCGTCGTGCCCTCATCCAACGGCTTGGGCGTGGTGCCCTCATCTGTGGTGGGTGGGCGCGTGGTGGTGGGTGTGTCCACGGTCGGTGGTGCGCTGCCCAGCCTACCGCCTAGGTTCTGCATCCGTTTCTCAAGCCGTGCGCCAACACCACCAGGGTCGAAGGTACGAACGCGGTCAAGCGCGTCGCCAAGCCTCGATTTCGGCGTGCTGCGACCTGTGGCGGGCGTCTCGGGTGCGGCTCCGCCCCTGCGCGATGCCCGTGCGGCTGCTGCGCCCGATGCGGCTGCCGAAGCAGCACGTGTTGGATCGAACTTCTGGCCGCTGATCTGCGAGATGGCTAGCTCGGTGCCCAAGCCTACGGCGGCCCCCGCCGCGACCTGCTTGACGGCTGAACGGGTGCTCGATGTCGGTGCCCGTGGGCTGGCGTGCGGCACGCTGGGATGCGCGCGGAAGCTCACGCCCGACATCGCGCCAGCCATCACAAAACCCTGCCAGTTGAACTCCTGCCCAAAGAGCAGGAAACCCGCCGTCTGCGTCAGACCCTCGGCCAGCAGATCGGTGCCCACGTGGATGGCGATCTGCGTGACGATGCGTGCGCCAGCCGCCGATGCGCCACCAGCGAAGCCCAGGCCACCGCCGATCGCACCGCCGATCGCGCCCATAATCATCGCTTGTGCCAGGCCGTGGTGCCACGCCTCGCCCGAGGCCCAGTTGTTGATCAGTTGGATGAGGCCGCCACTAACCGCGCCAACCAGCGCGCCGACCAGGATGACGGCGAACAGGCTTGCCCCCGCGCCGAGCGTGACGATGCTGATGACTGTCGCTGCGATGATCACCACGATGATCAGCACAATAGCGACCACGCTTTTCCAGGCGGGTTGTTCCTTCTTTGCCGCAGCCCAAGCCTCACGAGCGATCTGTCCGTCGAGTTCGCCCAGTTTCGATTTGAGTTGCTGATCAAGCTCTTGCAGCGAACTTGCGAGCGCTTCATCGACGCGCCCGCCGATGGTCGCGAGCGCTTCGTCGAAGCCCGCCACGGCCTGAGTCATGCTGGCGGTGCCCTCGGTTTGCGCCTTCTGCGCCTGCTTGACGTGGCTCTGGGTGATCGTCTTCAGCGTGTTGGACGCCCCGGCTTTCAGGGTGTTCATCTGCTGCGCGAAGCCCGTCTCGCTTTGCGTGGCCTGTTGGTCGTTCTGCTCGACGATCATGGTGAGCGCGCTCAGCGCCGCGCCGCCGAGTCCATCGAGTTGCGATTCGACCTGTTGCGCGCCCTGCTCCATTCGCTCCAACAGCGAGCCCATGCCGCCCGTGATCGCGGATTCAGTCGTGGCGAGCGATTGGGCCAGCATCGCCGGGTCGGGGATGTCGCCTTTGCCGAAATTCTCTTGCAGCGATGTCAGTGTCTGTTCGAGCAAGTCCATCGCGCCCGCAATGCCCTGCGCTAGGTTGGCGGCTCCGGTATGGGCGAGTTGCTCGACGGCCAATTGCTTGAGGTAGCCTGTGTCGTTGACGGCTTGGCGCTGCGTGTACTCCTGCGTGGCGAGGGCGTTGAGCGTGGCGGTGAGCGCCTGATCCACGGCGCTCAGGCTGGCATCGCGGGCCTGCGCGATGCCCTGCATCGCTTGCGTGCGACCATTCTCCAGCCCCGATACAAGCTGATCGTGCGTGGTATCGAGCGTTTTAGTGACTTGGCTCGCGCCCGAGATCACCGCGCAGCGATATTGGCGGCGCAGCGCGATCAGGTCGTAGGCTTTTTTGTTGGCGGTTTGCAGGAAGATGTCTTTGTAGCCCGCTGCCGTCTTGCACGCCGCATCCTGCTGCGCTCGGGCGCGGCGCACAGTGAGACAGCCATCCCAGAAGCCGTCGTCGCTGTAATCGCCCTTGCACTGCTCGTAGGCTTGTACGTGCTCCTGCGCGCGCGCTGTGGCCTTCTTGGCGTATTCCGGCCCCTTGGCCTCGTGATCGGTGCGGCCCTTGGCGAAGCGCTGGTTCACATCCGCCAGGCCAGCCGTCTCCTTCTGATTGACCTGTTGGATCGTGGTGGTGTGAGTGGTGTCGAGCGCGGTGAGTGCGGCCACGGTGGCGGCCTCGATCTGCGCAGCGCTGCGGGCGTACTCGGCGCGAATGTGGGCGCGGGCGGCGGCGGCTCCGCTGCGGGCTGCGGTGCGCGCCTGCATGATGCGGGCCGAGATCGCGGCCTTCTCGGTCTCTATCGCGCCTTGGATGTTGGCGTTTGTGGATGCGGCCAGGCTGCCCAAGCGCGAGGGAACTTCTTCGTGCGCGAAGCCCACGGCTGCGCTGATCTGGTCGGCCATACGTCCCATAAAGCTCTGCGAGATCGCGAGCGACTGCTGGCGGGCCACTTCCTGCCCGGTTCCGTTCGCGGCGGGCAGACTTACGCTCGCCTCTAGGTTTTGGGCGCGGGCGGAGACGCTGCTAAGCGTGCCCGTCGCATCGAGATAACTGTTCAGCGCCGAGTCGCTGGCGGCTTCGGCATCGCCGATTTGCCCGTCGATGCCGCTATCTGGTGCGCTGCCCGTCGTGGCTTGGTCCGCTTGGCTTGCGTTTTGCTGCCCGCCCTGGCCCGCACCTTGTTCCGCGCCTTGGGCGGCTGATGCGTCGGTGGGAGCGGCCTGCGATGCTTCGCTGGCGTTTGCGGTTGTGGCTGAGGCTGGGGTGCTCGCAGTGCTGGTGGCTCCTGTTGCAGCGCCTGCGCTACTGGCTGAGGCCAAGGTTGCGGGCATCTGTTGACCAGCTTGGTTGCCCGCGGGTTGGGCCTGACACTCATCGGCCTCGTCGGGCCACGCTTCGAAGGTGATCTGCGGCTTTTCTTCGGGTTTGGCGCCGCGCTCGTCGGCGGTCGGCTCCGGCGCGTCCTTGGGTGGCGGCGGCGGATCGACGTTGTAGCACGAGCGAGCTGGGGCTTGGCTAGCTCCTTCGGTTGGGCCTTGTTCGCCCCCTGCCGCGCTAGCCCCACCTGCGGCTCCCTGTGCTCCGCCCGCCGCGCTGCCATCCGCGCCCACGCCTGGGGGTGGCGCTTCTCCGTCGTTCTTCAGCGCTTCATCGATGGCCGCCTGATCGTCGGCAGCGTTCTCGCTCTGCTCGGCAGCGTCTCCCTCCGATGCCTGCTCCTGGCCCTCTGCGCTCGGCGGCGGGTTTGTGATGGGTGTTGGCGCGCTCTCGAACAGTCGCGATGGTCGTCCTGTGATCTGTTGTTGCACGGCGGCTTGGGCTGGCGGCGCTCCGCTTGCATTTGGCGACGGGCTTGGCGCTCCGTTCACTGGCCCGCTCACCCCTGGCGAGGGCGTTGCGACGCTGTTAAGCAACCCTTCCGCCGAGCGCCCGGCGACGACTGCATCGGCAACGGCATCGGCGTGGCGCTCCCAGCGGTCACCCGTGCGACCGACGTTGTTGGGCAGGCTCAGGCCTGCGCGCTGTTGCACCACGTGTGCCGCTTCGTGGGCGGCGAGGTGCAGCGAAGGCGTCTGCCGGAAGCCGATCTGATCGCCGGAGGTGAAGGCTAGCGCGCCCATGCGTCGGTTGGCCTGCTCGGCGCTGCCGCCGACGTTCGTTCGCACATGCGAGATGTCGTGCCGACCGAAGGCGGCCTGGATCTGCTCGCTATACGGCAACGGCTGATTCGCGCCCTGCAAGCCGCGCCGCGCTTCGCGATGAATGTGCTGTGGGTTGCGCGAGGGTTTGCCGGATTGCTGAACCTGCTCCTGTTCCTTCTCCTTGGCAGCGCAGGCAGCGCATTTATGCTGAACCTGCTCTTGTTCCTTTTCTTTAGCGGCGCAAGCAGCGCATTTCTGTTGAACATGCTCCTCCGCACCGCACGATGCGCACTGCTGAACGGTTTCTTCCTCTGCCTCGCAGGCCGCGCACTGCTGAACGGCTTCATCATCTTCTTTGGACTGCACGCAGGTGGGCTGATTGTATTCGCTACAATCCCAAAGTTGAACGGCTTGCTGAACGGCTTCATCATCTTCTTTGGACTGCACGCAGGTGGGTTGGTTGTACTCGCTGCAATCCCAAAGCTGAACCATCTGCTGAACAGACTCGTCTGCGGTGTCATCTTCGCAATCGCAGAACTGGAGTGTTTGGCTTTGCACGGTGGATTGCTGAAGTTCATCGTCCTCTTTTTGCTGTACCGCCGTGCCGATGCTGAGGGCTGGCCCCGCCGCGTAGAAGGTGCTTGGCGCAGCGCTTGGGGCCGGGCCTGTGCTGTGGCTCGGCTCGGCGCTGGGACGCGCTTTGGAGTGCGTGCGTGCTTTGTCGGCAGGGCGAAGCATTTAACCCACCTTGATCGCGTTCAGAAAGGCGTCGATGCCACAGTGCTGCTCGGTTCGAAGCGGCTCGCTCAACGGGCAGAGCGCGCCCGCCTTGCGGTATTCGGCATCGATCGCCGCCAGCAGATGCGTTGCTCCGAGCGTGCTCCCGACGTTGAGCGCCAACAGTGCGGCCAGCAGTGCGGCGTTGCGGATCTGACCGCCGCTCAGGGCGCAGCGGGCCGCAACATCGTCGAGCAAACTGCTCGGCAGGGTGTGGTTGTGCGGCAAGTGCAAGGCCCAGATCTGGCGGCGCTGCTCGGTGTCGGGCGGCACGAAGGGCACCACCACGTCGAGCCGCCGCTGGAAGGCGCGATCGATCAGTTGACTGGCGTTGGTCGTGACAAGCACAATACCCTGGTAGTGTTCGAGCCGTTGCAGCAGATAGTTCGTCTCCAGGTTCGCGTAGCGGTCGTTTGCCGATTTCACCTCGGTGCGACCACCCAACAGCGAGTCGCCCTCGTCGAGCAGCAGGATCACGTCGAGCTCCTCGGCACGCGACAGGACGCGGTGCAGGTTCTTTTCGGTCTCGCCGATGTATTTGTTGACCACGGCGCTCAGATCGACGCGGTAGAGGTCCATACCGAGTTCGGTGGCCAGGATGCGGGCCGCCAGCGTTTTGCCGGTGCCGCTGCTACCGCTGAACAATGCTCGGACGCCGCGCCCTGGTTTGCCGAACGCTGGCCCAACGCGACCATCGAGATGTTCACGATAACGACAGCGCTGCTCTAGCTCCTGCAGTTTGGCTTGTGTAGCGGGATTCACCACCACCTGTTCCCAACCGCCCTCACCTTCGACATGTGCGGCGAGGCTGTCGAGCAACTGGCGGTTTAGCGAGCGACAGGCGGCACGCACGTCTGCTGGCGTGATTCGCTTGCGCCCGCCCAACGCGGCCTGTGCGAGAGCCATGCTCGCCGCTTGGCGGATGTAGCCGCCGGGCAGCACAAAGCGCTCGGCAATCGTGTCGAGAGCTTCGATCTGGTTGGATGGCAGCGCGGCACGCCAGTGGCGGCGGCGCAGTTCGACATCGGGCATGGGCAGGTTCTGGCTGAGAGCGTGTTCGGCGAGTGGGCCGCGCAGCCCGCCCTCAGCGCCGAGCAGGATGGCGATCGGCCCGTCGTAGCCCTCCAGTTTGGGCAACTCGATGTTGTCGCCCGGCCCGAGTTCGTAGCTCAGCAGTGGGATGGTGCCTGTGAGTGTGCAGAACGGCCCGACGGCCCGCCAACGGATGTCGTCGGTCGCCTCGGCTTCGGGACGCCCAGGGGTGAGCCGCAGTTCGGCCACGCCTAAGCCGAGCGCTCGCCCCACCGCGCCAACCAGTTCGGCCCGCTCGCTGCCCTGGCTGCCCCTCAGCAGGAGCGTGGTGATAGTGCGGTTACGGATCAGCGCGGGCAGTTGCGCCACCTGCGTTCGCAGATCGTCGGGTAGTATCAGTTCGCTGATCGTTGGCGCGTCTGCAAGCGTTCGCACCTGGCACCAGGGTGCTGGTTCGGCGCTAGAATGGCCCATCAGCACGTCCCAGATCAGGTTCGGCGGGCGCAATTCCCATTCGGCGCGGGGCGCGTTCGGATTGACGAGTTCCAGCAGGCCGCAGCGCAGCAGCATGCGGCAGACATCGCTGGCCGCTAAGCCGCCACTCCAGCCGTTCGCCAGGATTTGGCCGATCGTCTCTAGGCTTGGCCGCCGCTGGTTGAGTGGCGCTTGGATCTGGGTGAACAGCGTGCCGAGGCGCGAGTCGATGTCGGCCAGGCCAGCCAACAGGATGGCGATCCGTCCCTCGAAACCGATGCCAAGCCGTTCCGTCTCGCGGAGCGGCAGCCGTTCGGCGATGGGCGCCTCCCAGGCCGCGATGGTCGCCTCCCACCAGTTTGGCCCGTCGGCGTCGCTGAGTGCGGGTGGCAGCACGGCCCGTATCTCCTGCGCATAGCCGAGCAGGAACGGGTGCGTGCTGAAGGCCTGTTCGGGCGGCAGGTTGGCGGCAGTATCCAGGCGGCGCAGGTAGCAGAGCAGGCGGTGCAGGGCGGCGTAGAAGTGCAGCAGGAAGTGGCCCTGCGGATCGGGCGGCAGATGCGCGAACGGCTGCGCGCCGTTGCTGGTTGTGCCGTTGGTGGTGGATTTGCTGCGCGTTTGGCTCATTGCTGCGCCTCCTGCTCTGGCGTGACGAAGTAAAACAGAATGACCCGCCCGTATTCGGTGAGCCAACCGGGATTGCGGTCTAATCCTGCTAGCCGCACCTCGATGCTGGTGGATTCCAGGCTCAGCACGAGATCGATGTGTGTGGCGCTGACGATGAGCGTTCCGCGCCGTGCCAGCAGCGGCGTATCGAGATCGTCGTGCGGGCGCAGGCCGAGCGCCAGCGCGAGCCGCAAACGAATGTAGGGCAGGCTGAGCGTCAGCCAGCGCTGTATCCAAGCGGGCGTCTCGGTTGGCTTTGGAATGCGGAGGCTTGGCGGGTGCGCGGAAGCCTCTTCTACCTGGTGTACGGCCACGCTCAATTGCGCCAGGATGGTATGCACCGACTTGGCGTTGAGGCGCGGCACAGCGCCATCAAACAACACAAACCCCCGCGACGACCAGATGCGCAGATGGCGATGCGATGCGGTCCAGTACAAACGCTCGTTTGGGTCGGCGGGCAGCGCCTGCAGCCAAGCGCTGGGGATGCGGTAGGTGCGCGATGGGCGAATGCGCTGAAGGCGTCGCCGCCCAGCGCGCGTTCGGTGGATGCGAGGGCCGTGCGTTTGCGCGAACGCCGCGTCCGCTGCGCGCCCATCGAGGGCAGCGAGCACGTGCCAGAGCGGATCGTTGGCATACGTTGCGGCATCAGTGAGCAGGCCCCGCGCGACGAGTTCCAGCAACTTCCAGGCGCTAAGCGTGCGTTCGAGCGGCCAGACGGGCGCGAATAGCTCGGGCAACTTGAGGTAGGCCAGCAGGTTGATCAGGAACAGCACCCCACCCAGCTCCGTGGAGTGTGCGCCTGTTGCGCTGAGCCACGGCGCAGCGTTCAGCGCTTCGTGGGCGTCGGTTGGCGGCGTGTTGTCGGCGATGTGCGGCGTGGACGTGGACGCGTTGGCTGCGCTGTACGGCGTGGCGTTCGCATCGGTGATGCGCTGCGGCATGGGCTGCGGTGATGTGGCTGTGGCCTCATTCACTGAGGATTGAGTTGTATGCTCCTCAGGCGGGGCGGGCATGTGGGACGGCTGAGTCGTGATGGGTGGCTGTTGCGCTGCTTGCTGCGGGGTGCCGCTCAGGGTTGTTTCGGCAGGTGGCGCGCTGTTGGGCGTGGCGATCTGCTCGGGCTTGGGCGCGCCTGCGATGCTGCGGGATGTTGTTGGCGATGCTGCGCTCGTCTGCGGCACGTGTGTCGGGCTTGTGGGCGCTGTTTGGGGTGGCTGCTCGGCTGTTGGCGGCTCGGCGGAGCGCGTGGGTATGTGGCTCGCAATGCTGGGTGGGATGACGAGCGGCGCGCTCTGTGTGGCGTGCCACCACTGCGCCAAGGCTCGGCGGAAGGTCGGCGAGCGGGGAGCGGTGGGCCGCGCGCTGATCGTTAGTGCTAAGCCAAGGAGCAGGTGTTGTTCGCGGGTGAGACTGGATGGCTGCGAGGGCCACGGTGGAGATGCTGGCGGCGTTGCGGTTGCGTTTGGTGTGGCGGGCTGTGATGCGGATTGGTGGTTCTGTTCGACTTGCAGCGGCAGAGGACCTGCATCGTAGGCGATGGCGAGCCGTTCGGCCAGTATGCGGGCGGCGGGAGGCGGCAATGCCTGTGCAACGGCCACAGCGCGCCCTCGGATGGCGAGATGCGCGAAGGTGGTGGGCAGCGCGGTCACTTCTTCGGCAAGCAGGCTCAGCAACTGCCCGATCTGTGCGGGTCGGTCCCGCATGTAGCAGCGCCACCACCACTGCGTTGCGGCTCTGTGCGCGAGCAGATCGTCGAGCAGGCAGGCCAGCAGTTCGGCGCGATCGGCGAAGAGCACCGCTTGGGCGTTGCGTGCGTCGTGCCCGTGCGCTGGGCGGACGGCGTGGCGATAGAGTTCCTCCATCTGAGCGCGTGCCCGTTGCTCCCAGGCGCGTCCTGCGGTTGGACGTGTGGTCGCCAGCCGCTGCACGATCAGCACGGCTCCGGCTGGCAACCCCGACGGGCGCAGATCGGCTGCCGCCAGGGCGCGCTCAAGCGGCAAACGTGCGGCATTGTGGCCCGCCGAGGCGGGTGCGCGCAGGGTGCCGATCTGCAAACTGTCGTTCACGCTGTACCTCCCATATCACGAGCTACCGTTTGATGCTCTTGCGCAGCAGCGTCGTGTGGCGCTTGTAGTTCTCGAGCTTTTGCAGCCACCACGGCGGGAACGGCCTCACGGTGCTGACGAGTTCGGAGAGGCGAGCTCTGCGCAGCACTTGGCCGAAGGCGCTGATGCTGATCGGTGGGTCCTCGTCCGGCAGCAGGCCGACGATACGGAAGCGGTACGTGGAGGTGCCGTCGGTGTTGTGGATGTATTCCACGCGGCCATTGCGCAGTTTGGCTTGCACATCGACGTAGGCGTCGTACCCCGGCCCGAGTATGGTGCCGTTCTCGTCGTAGATTTGCAGATTGAGATGGGCATAGCTGTAGCGTTTGGTGTCGTAGCGCCGCCCGTCCACCACCACCTTCGAGGAGGCGAACGTGCCAAGGCCGAGCGCGAGCGCGACTTCCTCCAGGCGCACGACTTGGCCGCTGATCTCGCTCTCCATCTCCAAGCGCACCTTGAAGCGGTAGGTGCCCCGATACTTCGTGTTCGTATACTGCACCGCGATGCCACCCACATCCACGCGCGCCTCCGGCGGCAGTACGACGCCATCGCCAACATCAAACGCGATGACCTCGGTTGGCTTGTCGGGCATAATCAACGGCCCCAGATAGCCGAGCCGCGTGTAATATTCCAGTTTGAGCGCCAACGGGTCCTCAAAATCGCGCCAATCTTCACCCAAAACTTTCAGAATCTCGTCGTAAGTTGGCATTGGTAATTTGTTCAGCAATTCATCGATGTCGATCTGTGGCGCATACACCTCGATAGTGACGCGTCCGCGCCCTTTATTGACCTGCATCGGTTCGCCGCGCTCATCCAGTTCCAATACCAGGAATACTTCGGCTCCAGCCATATATTCCTTGGCCCAGTGGCGAACGTTCATGGTGAACGGCCCCGCGTTGCCCATCACCGAGAGGTAGAAGGGATATCCCAGCCTGTTGCGCAAGCGTGGTATGTCGCCAATCGCTTTGTTGATGGTGACAAAGACCTGCCATTTGCCCGGCTCTGGCTTGTAGATGCTCTGAACGGTGTGATAGGTGTTATCGACGCGCTGGTCGGGAGCGATAACGCTGCCATCGGGCCCAATGATCCGTAGATCGAGCGCTTGACGATCCGAATCGTCCATCCAGTACAGGCAGAACAGTAATTGTGGCGTGTCGTTGCCGACGATAAACGTGAACGGTCCCTCGTCGCCTTTGTAGGGGTAGAGATGCCCCTGTGTCTGTTCGAGCAGGGCGAGCGTGTTGCCCTTGAGCGCCGCGATCAACTGGGTGTGGAAGCCGAAGCCGAGCACGCCCGGGACGGCATCCACGTAGATCGCGCCGTCGGTCTCCTTCGCAATATTTTGCAGCGTGCCCTTGTAGCTTGCTGGCACGCCGATGCCGATCGCGCCCATCGGGATGTGCGGCTCGTCGAGCGGCCTGTAGGAGCCGTGCGCTATGTCGAAGAAGTCGAGATTACCGATCGGCGGCTGATCAACGATCTGCTGCCCGGCGTTCTGCATGCCATCGGTAAACACCACCAGCATCGGGTCACTCTTGGAGTTCGCATCCTGCCATGCCTTCACGGCCCGGCTAATGCCATCGCCCATCGCGGTGAGGTTAGCGGTGGTTTGGGCATCGACGCGGTTTTTCACGGTGGCCCAGTTCGCTTTGGGTGCCCAGGTGCCCACCATCGGGAAGTTCTCGATGGTCGCAGTCGTCTCGAACCACACCAGCGCCAGCCGATCGTCCTGCTGCGAGGTGATCTCGGTGGAGAGCGCGTCGATGAACTGGCTGATCGAGGTTTTGAGCAGCGTGAAGCGGCTGGTGCCTGGTGCGACACTCGCTGTCATACTGCCCGAACGGTCCATCACAAAGGCGATGTCGAGCGGCAGGCGCGCGTTGGTCACGGGCAGCGACGGGCTGGTGGTCGCGATGCTGATGGCGGTCGGGCTGCCGGAACTGCCGCTCACCCGTCGGTACGCGCTGTCGTTGTTTTGGCTGGCTGCGGCGTATGCGGCCCAGCGCAGTGCGGTGGGTGTGCCGCCGCCGTTCAGCGTCAGGCTGACCTCGCGCGGGTTGGCGTTGGAGTAGTCGAAGTTGCGAATATCGCTGTCGATAAAATCCGAGAACAGCACGATATCGATGACCGCTTGATTGCCGCTAGTGGATTGATATTCGATAAAATCAGTATTCACTACGGCGCTGTTGCCAAGTTGCACGTTTGTGCCGTTGTACGTCACGCTAGAGCCAGCCGGACTAGCGTTCATTGTGATGAGCAGTTTGAGACGAGCCACTTCGTAGCGGAAGCTTGGGTCGCTCGGCAGCGTGCCCGACACGCCGCGATTCGGGATGGAGATGGTGATATCCATAGTTGATTGCTCCTCACGCGATGGGTAGAACGAAGAGAAATCGAATGCTGTTCGAGCGCGATGCTGTATCACTGCCAGTTTGCACGGCGAGTTGCCCCTGAATGAAGCGATTCACTGGCGTTTGTCCCGGTAGAGCGCTGAGCGT
Organism: uncultured Roseiflexaceae bacterium; assembly: GCA_937988885.1. GTDB lineage: Bacteria > Chloroflexota > Chloroflexia > Chloroflexales > Roseiflexaceae > CALKHR01. Next base: position 27,242 of record CALKHR010000155.1, read on the forward strand.
AAAGGTGAGTTGTTCGGGGATCGCGCTGCTCACGGAACGGGGAATGTCGCCGCTCTGGACGCTGATCACAAGCTGATTCTGCGACACCGATGGGTTGAAATTCTTGCCAATGATCGTGACGGTTTGGCCGATCGTGATCTGGCCTGTGCCATCGAGCGGAATATTGCCGCCAGCCGCGTTGAGCATGCTGGTAATGATCGGCAGCGTGCCACTGGCGGGCATCACACGGGGGCGCTGGTTGGTCGGGAGCGTATCGCTATTCGCTTTGCCGCCGTCGGTGATGATCTCGATCATCGTGTTACGCCCGTTATCTGGCACATTCGGCAAATCTTGTGGCACGCGGAAGCGAATGGTTTGTGGCTGGTGCAGCACCGGATCAACCTGCACGTTATCCATCGTAATGACCAGCATCCCGGGCGGGCTGCCGAAGTTGATGCCCGTCAGCGTCAGTTCGGCGCCAAGCTCGACCGGGCGTGGGCTGATGCTGGTGATATTCGGTGCGGGCGTGGTCGGCACGCTGCTGCCCGTCGCCGACAGGATGACATCGATCGGCCCCGCGCTGGCGACACGTGCATGCGGCGACGGCACTTGATTCAGCACCCGTCGCGCGCGGGCCTCGTTGGTGTTTGGATTGATGGAGACGCCCAGCGTATCGAACGCCTCGTCGATCGTGAAGTTGCTGCCGGACTGCGCCAGTTGGTTCTGCGCTTGGCCGAGCGTGAGGCCAACCAAGCGAGGCACTTCGACCAAGCCGCCCTGCCCGCCGATCAGATCCTCGATCTCTGCCAAACGCCCCTGGAGCGCGTTGAACAGTTCGGCGGTTATTAGGTCGCCTGGGCGCACAGGTTGAAACTGAACAGGCATGGTTGCCTCCTATTGCCATCAGGCAAAATTGCTGTATCCCCAGCGCGCCCGATCAAAGCGCGCCTCGCCGAATTCGGGCAGGTGCCCCGATGCAAAGACCAGAAATGGCTGTGGCGCTGGCTGCACACCTTCGATGATCGCTTGGCGGTTTTCGCGCACCTGGAACAGCCAGATAAACTCGCGCCGCTTGGCGTCGGCCACGCTGCTACTCACCAGATCGTGCGGCCCGTAGCTGAGGGCAGTGTGGAACAGGGCGGGCAACGCCGCCCCTTCGATGAACGGCACACCCGTCAGGAATGGCGCGAGTTCATCGGTGCGCGGCCCGTTGTCGCGGTGCGGAATCCCTTCGCACCACTGCGGGTAGGTGAAGCCCGGCGGCCCGTTCACGCTGGCCAGGGGCAGCACGCCCGCTGGCGGCAACAGCCGGAAGTAGTCGATCGCCCGCGCCGCCGCCCGCTGCGAGAATGACAGATTGCCGAGCAGCCAGTTCAGATGATCGGCGAACTGCTCGCGCATCGCTTCGCCCTCGGCGAGGCGGCGCTCGCCAGGCACCAGCAGCGTGCCCTCGTCGTAGTGGGGCCGACGGCGCACCGCCCACATATCCAGCACCCGTACGCCAGCATTGGTCCAGATCAGCAGGGCCAGTGGTACCTCGCAGCACTGCAACTCGTTGGCCTCCCAGAGCGCATCGATGATGCCGTAGCTCTCGTGTTGCGCGCTGCGTGCCGCGTTGCCCCAGAGCGCGGCCAACGCTGCGCTGCCGAAGCAGGCGTAGGCCAGCAGATTGCGCAACCGCGACCGCGCCATCAGCCGCTCTAGCGTGCTGAGGTTGTTCTGCTCGCTGCGGCTCAACAGGCTGGCGATCTCGCTGCGGGTGCTCTCGCTGATGCCGCCCAAGGTCGCGAGCGTGACCTCGATCAGCCCGAAGCGCACGCCCTCCGCCGCGTACCGATCTCCGCAGCCATCGGCTTTGCCGCCGCCGTTGAGCGACACCATCGGCGCGCGGTCGAGGTATTGGGCGGCTGGCGCGATGGTGAGCACGTAGATGCCCTTGCCAACCAGATCGGGCGTGGATTGCGGCGGCTTGCAATCGGCGAATACTTTCACATCGCTGGGCGGCGGGGCAGTGGTGCGGCTCAGCGCCACGGCCACCTGGTTGCTCGGCAGCTCGATGGCCTGGCCCTGGCGATTAAGCGCTAGTCCGCCCGTCACCGATACAACCGGCGTGGTGGTGGCGCTGCCCGCGTTCAGCAGGCGCACCTGCAAGCCCGAGACGATCCCCGCGCCGATGGCTCGGCCAAGTTGGCGGTGCTGCCGTCGGTTGGCGGTCTGCTCGTCTTGCATATCGCGAGCTGTCAGCACACGGCCATTGAAGAAGTTGGCGTTGCGAATGGCGCGCTCCAGCACGACCGTTGTGCCGAGCAGGTGCTGCGTTTGAAGATCAGTCATGCATCACCTCACGGCTGAAAGGCCCACCACGTGACCTCAAGTCGGCTCAAGCGAGGCTCGGAGAGCTTGGTCGCGGCGATCATGATCCGCCCATCGACCTGCACCACGGTGAGCGCCACATTGTTGTTGATGAAGTAATCCTCTGGCTCCGAGGCGGTCGCCATCACCACGATCGGCAGATCCCTATCTGCCTCGATTCGCTCGGTAAACGTGACGAATTGCCCCCAATTGCCGGGTGTGAACTCCACCCTGCCCGATTGCACCACGTTCGCGCCGGGCGGACCCTGTGGACCCTGTGGGCCTTGTGGGCCTTGTGGTCCAGGATTGCCCTGCGGGCCTTGTGGGCCAACTTCGCCCTGTGGGCCTGTTGCCCCCCGTGGGCCGCGCGGTCCGGGAGGCCCTTCCGGTCCCTGCGGGCCTTGTGGCCCGGCAGGCCCAGGGATACCACCCAGCGGCGGAGAGGTGTCGGGGAAGGCGATTTCGCCAAGGCCCATGCAGAACAATTCCTGCTTGAGCCGATCCGAGACGAGCACAGGCCGCACGCAATTGTCCACCGTCACGCTGTTGAGCAGCAATTCGCCAGCATCATCGGTATCGAAGTGCAGGCAGGCCAGCAGAATGCACTCCTCGTTGCTGTTGATGGTGTTCATGCGGGGGCAGACCTCGGTCGCCCAGATCGTGAGCGCATCGTGCACCGTCTCACAGGCGGTGTCCTCGGCCAGCAGGAACGGCCCAGCAACGCCGGGCGAACCGGGTGGCGAGCTGACCAGGCCGATCGAGCGCACGGCATCGAGGAAGAGCACGCTATCGTCGCTTGGCGAACCGCCGGGCGGGCCGATCGTGATCTGGCCGAGCAGGTCGCCAAACTGGCGCACCGCATCCTCTGCGGCCTGGGGTGGCGCCTCCCAACTGAACTCGACCCGAAACGATTCGAGCGTGCGCGAAGGCGCGCGGGTGGCCTCGTCATCGGCGCAGGCGGTGCCCGCAATCGGCACCAGATCAACGTTACACTCGACATAACACAGCTTCACGTAGAGCGTGTGCGAGCCAGCGCCGGGCGGGCTGAGTTCGGGTGGATGCGCGCGCAGCCAGCGGTTGAGTTGGGCGCACTGGTCGCGATCCACCCAGATCCAATGCCCGTGTGGATTGAGCGCGTACCCGGCGGAGACGTGAATTTCCACATCGGTATCGAGCATCTCGGCGGAGACGCGCAGCCCACACACGGTGCCGTAGCCGTGCAGCAGCAGGTTACTGAGGCGCTGTTTCCACTCCAGGTGCTCCTGTTCCTGGCGAAACTCATCGACACCAAGCACCATGCCGAAGCTGTAGTGAACCCGTTTGTTAGGCGCCAGTGGGGCGCTCTCCGCCGAAGCGGTTACGCAGTTTGCCACATTCGTACCTCCATCAGAGCACCGGCAGCGCCCCCACCCAGTCGCGGTCCAGGATCACGCGGTCGCGCGCGTCCTGCGGTGCGGCTGGGGGCAGGTAGGCCCCCGCCAGGTAATCGCGGTTGAGCATCAGCATGGCGAAACGGCTCTCGGCTCCCAGGGCGCTTTCTAGCCCCAACCGCGCCTCGCCAACCCGGAAAAAATCGAAATAACGGCGCACTGTGAACGCGGTGTGCGCGGGCCGCTCCAGATCCACTACGCGGCGCACCATTGCGGCCTCCGCCGCCTCCAAGCCCTCCGGCACCAGCACTGTGAAGCGCCCGGCCAGTTCCTGATCGCTGACGCTTTCGGCATCGTTGGACGAATCGCCAACGACAAGCGCACGTCCGCCGCGAGTCTGGTAACGCTCGACAATCCGAATCTTCGAGGGCCGACTCGGCAGCAGCAGGTAGGCGTACAGCAGATCTTCAAGCTCAAGCTCGCTGCTGCTCGGCGTGGGATACGGCAGGTTGTTGCGCGCTAATTCGGCCCGTAGCGCGGGATCGGGCTTGAGCGCGGCAGCCTTCAGCCGTTCAAGAAACGCTTCGAGGCAGGGGTCGAGCAGCAGCATTAGCGCGAAGCGAATGCCATCGGGTGTGCCGCGCCGCTCGTACAGCCGCCGCGCGAAGCGGATAAACAGCCGTCGCCGATCAGGAGCCTGCTTCTCTGCGCGCTGCGATGGACCGCAACACCCTCGGCCAGCCTTGGCTTCGGCACGGCGCTGCTGGATCTGGCCCCAGAGCGGGTCGAGCAGCAAGCCCCACCAGCCCGCCAGCCAGTCGAGCGTGTCGGGCGGGGCAGTGCGCGGGTCGAATAGCGTGCCGACCAGCGCTATCTTGCCCTCAATCTCGCTGAGCGTCCCTTCGTGATTCGCCAGCCAGCGCTCTGTGAAGTCGGCGGAGGTCGGCTCGTCGTTGTAGATGGCGGGCAAATAGCGCTTCACGTACGAGAAGCGCGGATAGTACGCGCGCACTGCGTTGAGTTGCGGCGTGGCGCGCCCGTTGCCCCGCAGCGTGAGCCGCACTTGGATGAATCGCCCTTGAGCGGCTTGAAATAGCACTTCCCATGTGCCGCGCCCACGGCTATGGTCGTCGCCTTGGCTGAAGGCGCGGTAGTAGGGGATCTCCGACCCATTCGCCCGCAGATACAGCGGCGGCTCGGTGCGGAACGGCACCAGTTCCAGTTGGTCGCGGCTATCGGCGGCGCGCGTCTGCACCTCCACGTTCGTATCGGGAGGCAGGCAGCCATCGATGAACAGGCGGTGCCATTGGCAGCCGTTAGTTTTCCCATCGAGCGCGGCTGGTTCGCTTGGCGCGCTGCTGGTCATATCGAGCAGCAAGGTGGCTTCTGTGGCGTAGCGCGGCTGATCGATCTGCTGAAGCCGCACCCAGCGCGTCATCTCATCGCGGTTGCGATTGTTGCCAGCCGCCAGATCGTAGAGCAGGCAGCCGCCCGCCGAGGCTCGTTCGGTGATCAGCGCCCGCCCACCGTAGGCGTGCAGCGGTAGATAGTCGGGGCGCACCTTGAGCGAGAGCAGGTTCGGCCCGTACTTTAGGTCGAAGGCGATGGCTTGGTGGCCGTTATCCTCCACTGCGTACAGCACGCCACTGCTCTCATCGCTCGGCACAAAGGCGATGTCGTGGGCGCTGATGCTGACCCATCCCGTGGCGATGCCCGCGCCCAAGTCGAAAGCTAGTTCGTCGCCGAGTTCGCTCGGACCGCCGATCAGCGTGTCGAACTGGTAGCGCCACAGGTGCGATGCGCCGCCTGCCACACCTTCATCCAGCACCAGCACGCTGCCATCGGCCAAGCCCTCGATAGCGAGCGGCTGCGCGGCGGCCAGCGGGAAGCCGGTCGGGAAGAAGCGGGGCGGGCGCACGATCGGCGCTCCATCAACCGCATAAAAATCATCCTGCTCGGCTGCGGCGATCTGCACCAGGCTGCCCGGCACGCCGATCACGCGGAAGCGCCTGTCGAAGCCCCAATAGCGCCGATGTCGCCGATCCAGCACCCACACGCCGCCGTCGGGCGCGGGCGCCATATCGAACGGCTCGAACGGGATGTCGGCGGGTAGGCTGATCAGTTGCGGGTCCGGCCCCGCGTGCAGGTCGAAGATGTATAGCCCGCGCCGCTCAACGCTGCCGACCACCAAATAGTGGTGCTCCGTCACGGCAAGCCCAGCCAGATGGTCGGGCGCTTCTTCCTGCTGAACAACAGGCCCGAAACTGCCGCTCGGCTCGGGGCAGGCCGCTGGTCGCCACATCCAGTAGAGCGAAGGTCGGCCCCCTTCGGCATTCGCCCACCAGATCGAGTGACGATCCGCGCCGATCCAGTAGCGGTTGCCGAACTGATCGGTGGCCGCGCCTCGTCGATCCTCGGCTGTGAGCGGCACGCCCGGACGGTCGGGCCGATAGAGCGCCAATAGCGGGCGCAACGTGAGCGCGTCGCTCTGCGGGTCGTAGGCCACACGGGCCACTCCGTCGTCGGCCAACTCCTCGCGGCAGGCGTTCCAATCGGCTTGGCCTTTGATCAGATGAAATTGTGTGCCGTTCACATCCATAACGTGCCTGCTTAACACTTCGTCCGGCTGACCGGAACCGGAACCACGCGGCCAGATGTTGTGCCTGTGTCGCCCGGAAGGAGCGACGTGAGCGGTTCGGCCTCGCCCTCCACCACGCTGATGCGTTCAAGCAGCGGCAACTCCAGCCCGCTCACCTCGTAATCGTCGATCGGCTCGGCGCTCTCGACGCCCATCCGCAGCGAGACAACGAACTCCACGCCGGGTACGCGGGTGGCGACCGCTTCGAGGTCGCGGCTCAGTAGGCGCTTGCGCAGCGGCCAGCCTGTCCCATCGGGACCGCCGGGTGGCAAGGCCGAGAGATATTCGTACAGCCTGGCCGTTACGTTTTGGCGCACGACATCGATGAAGAAGCCCGCCCGCGCCTGGATGCCGACCGTCAGGTACACTCGCCGGTAGACCGGGCCGCGCACGTAGATCTCGGTGGTGATCAAGCGCCGCGTATCCAGGTAATCGCAGACGGTGCGCAGAAAGAGCCGATCCGGCGCGGGCCAGCGCGGGCGCAGGCTGTCGAAGCGCGGGATCACCACTACCGTCACCACGCCTGGCGCTTCGGCATCGGGCGAATCGGGCCGTGTGAGCGGCAGCACCTCGACGCGCCCGACATCGACGCCGGGCGTGCGCAGCGTGATGTCGCGGAAGTCTTGCGCCGTCACCAGCCGATCGCGGTGGCGCAACACCAGCGGAATATCGCGCTGAGCCTCTTCGGCGGTCTGTCCAAGGTCGCCGCCCCACGTCGGCAGCGGATTCGCGATGGTGTAGCCGCCCTGCAAGCGGATGTCGGTGCTGGTCTTGACCGCGCCGATGCCCACATTGCCCTGCGGCCCGCCGCCGTACTCGTAACTCGCTACGATCTTGCGGCCCGCCTTCGGACGCGCTCCCCGCAGGCCATCGCCAAAGCGAATCTGGCCCGCTTCGGCATCCAGGCTAAAGACCGCTTCGTTGGGCACTGCGCTCAGTAAATCGTCGGTCAGCCGCCAGAAGTAGCCGAAGCCGTCGTCGTCCTCCACGATCACACGCAGCGATTGCGGCAGCACGGGCGTGTTGGCCAGGGTGAAGATCTGCTCAGGCTCGCCGTTGCCGATGCCGAGTAATTCGTTCACGACGGGCACGGCCTGATCGACGCGCACGGCGTTGATCCCCACCCAGGTCAGGCGGGCGGAGGGCGATGCGCTGCTGGTGCTGTTGTTGGCGAGCCGCACGCGAATCCAGGTGACGATGCGCGAACGGATCTGGGTATCCTCGATCAGCGGCGGGAAGTCGCCCACACCCTCGCGCAGCGGGTCGTCGAAGCTCCAGGTGCCGATCTGTCCGACGGGCGGCAGTTGAAGCTGGACGACGCCTAGTTCGTTCAGCACATCCGGCTCCTGCACGGTGCGCAGGCGCGTATAGGCTGGTATGTCGCTGTTGCCGAGCGGCGCGGCGATCTCGAAGATCAGGCGCGGCCCGTTCGTGCGCGGCTGGCTCGGGCGCGCTGGCAGCAGCGGCGGCACGGTATCGGCCAGGTCGGGCGCGATGCCGATGGAGATCACCTCGTCGGCGATCGCATCGCGGGCGATATCGAGCGGTACGTTGCGCTGCGCCAGCAGGGCGATGTAGAGCGATTGGCCACCCACATGTGCCAGATCCAGCACTGGGCGCGGATCGCTCGGCGACGGAAGCGGCATCGGTCGGCTCTCGTAAAATTCCAGCTCGATGGGCTGCGGGTTCGGATCATTCAGCGCCTGCTCGGCGGCCATCGCCAGTTGCACAGCTTCGTACTGAAACTTGAACTCCTCGTAGCGCGGGTCGCTCGGGTCGATGCGCTGCTTGTAGAAGACCCGCGCTTCGATCGGTAGCACCGTCACGCCATCGCGACTCAGGAAGCCGACCTCGCCCGCTTTCAGCACGATGCCCCGCTCCAACGGCAGCGGCGTGGTTGGCCCGCGCTCATTGCCGATCGTCACAATACCGCGAGCGGCTGCGGCGGGCTGAAGCGGAATGCCGAGCAGTTGCAGGTATTTGATGTAGTTGCGCTCGGGGATGCGGTTCGCTCGGTACAGCAAGTTATCGGTCAGGAACGCGAACAACTCCACGATCGTGATGCCCGGGTCGCTCTCGCCCGCGAAATTCGTCCATTCCGGCGTGTGCACCGGGATGCGGTGCTTGGCCTCGGCGAGCAGTTGCTCAAAATTGGTTGTATCGAGCAGCGGTGCTAGAAGTGGCATCGGCTAGCCCTCCAGTTGCAGACTCATTCCGAGTCGCCCAAATGCGTTCGTCGCCACCAGGCGAAAACTGATCTGCACGTTGATGGTGCGTTGCTCGTTCGGGTCGGGCTCGACCTCGACCGCCTCCAAGCGCACGCGCGGCTCCCAGTCGCTGAGCGCTCGCACGATCCGCTCGCGGATCAGCGCGCGGGTGGTGGGCGTGTTCGGCTCGAACAAAAAGCGCCGCAGCCCGCAGCCGAATCCCGGGCGCATCAGCCGCTCGCCCGGCTCGGTGAGCAGAATGATGCGGATCGATTCGCGCACATTCTCCTCATCGTTCGACCACGCCAAGCGGCCATCGGCGCCGATGCGCGGCGGGAAGCTGAGGCCCTGGCCGTATACATCGAGTTTGCGTGTACTCATTTCGGTGCCCAACTCTTCGGAATCGGCAGACAAATGCGGAAAAACAGAATCCACGAAAAAATAATGTTCAGCACAAACACAAAGATCAGCAGCAGCATAAAGGCGACGATAAAGATGATCTGGATGGAGAACGAGCAGATGAACGCCAGATCGAACTGCTTTTCGGGATTGGGGCCGTCGCCATCGAGCACCTTCTGCTCGGCCCCGGTCAGACTCTCCATCTTGCTGCGCATCGCATCGGACATAATGAAGGAGACATTTTTCTTGAATTTGCGCATACCGGCGATGCTGACATCGCTCGGCAGCGGGATGCGCACGGGACGAGCTGGCGCATCAGGATCGAAGAACGGCGCGAGACGGAAGGACTGCGACGGTTGGCTGATGATGACCGGATTGGGCGCGCACATGGGCCGCTCGTAGACGCAGCGCACCACGTAGCGCTCGTCGTCGCGCTGGCTGAGCTTGGGCAGCACCACGCTCGGTCGCTCGTCGGGCAGGGCCGCGCGGGCCAGGGTGATCAGCGTGAGTAGTTCGTTCTGGCGCGGGTGTGCGCCGACGCCGCCCGGCTTCAGGTTGAACTCCGCGCCCAAGCCAATCTGGTTGCACTGCGCATCGCCCTCGACGCCGCCCGGTTGGTTGAGGATGTCGCGCTTTTTCGCCACATCGCCGATCAGCTTGGCGAAGCTTGGCATGCCAGAAGGCGACGTGTTCAGGTGGTTCATCAGCGCTTGCTTGGCGGCCAGTTTCGGCTCGCGCAACGTCGCGCCCGGCTCCCCCGCTAGAACGGCGGCGACATCGGGCAAATGATCGGCGAACCAATCGTAGGCTTCCAGCAGCAGGTAGATCGAGGCGGTGCGGGCCAGCGCATCGCTGATCTCGCGGATCGCCATCGTGCGCCCGATCGGCATATTGTTCTGGTCGAGATCGCCCGTCAGCGGTCGGGTGAAGCGCGAGCCAAGCTCCTCGACGCGTGTGTCGGGGAAGTTGGTCGCCTCGGGATCGCTCGACGGCAGCGGCGGCTGCTTGAAGGTGTCGCCGCTCGCCACGGGCAGGTAGCCGAAGTGCAACGTGCGCCCGTCGCCGCTGTTCGTCTCAGCCATCGGCAGCCGCTCCTCGTTCGCCAGCAGCGTGCGGGGATTGCTCAGCGCCTGCCAGCGCCGCGCCTGCTCGGGGCCAGCCCAGCCGTGCTCGACGCCATTCACTAACCTGCGCAGCACAAAGCTCACGCGCTCCTTGTTGGCCCGCTGCACCACATGATCTGGGAAGCCCGGAATACGGCAGCACAACGAGCTACACACCAGGTAGAAGCGGCCATGCACGGGCTGAAAGAGCTTGAGCGCCCCATCGCTCGGTCGCGCCATCGTCAGTGCCCGCAACTGGTCGCCCTGCTTGGCGCTGATCGCCAGTAGGAAGTCGTCCATAAAGTTGTCGCTGGCGAACTCCAGCAATGTCGGCGCAAAAAACTCGGTGAATGTGCGCCCATCCCCTTGCCAGAGCGGCACAGGCCGCACCCAATCGATAGCTTCGCTCATAGTTGCCTCACCAAATGTTCCCCGCGCCCGGCGTGTAACTGCTGCTGATCACCGCGTTGGTGATCACCGTGTCGGCCTTGACCACGCCGCTAAACTTCGACATGCCCGCGTTGACCGTCACCATGCCCGCTGTGACCTCGACCTGCGACGCCTGAACCTTGACGTTCGCGGCGGCGGTCAGCGTGATCCCGCCGCTGTCCAACGTGATGCTATTCCCGTTGCTATCGCGGATCTCGACGCTGCCCGGGCCATCCTGCAGCTTCAGTTGTTGGCCTCCCGGCGTCTCGATCGTCATCGTCTCTTGGCCGTCGGTGTCGTCGAGCGTGACGCGAATGCCGTTGCGCGACACGATGCTCTTGATATCGTTGTTGCCCGCGCCGTCCATCGTCTCGGGAGGCGCGTCGCGACCGTTCCACAGCGCACCCACCACATACGGTCGGCGTGGGTCGCCACCCTCGAACATCACTAGCACCTCGTCGCCTGGGTCGGGCACGAACCACGTGCCACGGTTGCCGCCCGCCATCAGCACCGCCAAGCGCGCCCACGCCTCGTAGCCAGCGCCGCCGCCATCCGGCGACCAGGGCAGCCGCACCTTCACGCGCCCCTGCCCGTCGGGGTCCTTGATATTCGTCACTTCCGCCGGATACGCACCGTACAGGCGCTGACGCTCGACGGCCCGTTCAAGAATGTCGATTTGGTCGAACACAGCTCCTCCATCGCGTATCTGCTAGTTGATGCCGGGCCGCTCGCATTCGAAAAAAGTGCGGAAGCCCTGCTCCAGATCGAAGGTGTGCCGCGAGAGCGTCACGTAGTATTGGCCGTCGAACATCGCGCCGAGCCCGTGCAACTCGATATGCGTGCCGACTCGTACACGAACATTGCCGTCGATAGTGCCGGAACCGCGCACGAATCGCCGAGCGCGTTCGCGATACCGAGCCTGCGCCATTCTCTGCGCCTCCTCGCTCGAAAGCGGCACCGCAGAGACGATCCGCTCCTCGCGGGTGGCCAACGCCTGCCCCAAGATCGCGCTGCCGCTGCGCAGGCTGCCGAGTTCGCCACCCAACACCGCCGCATCGGCCCGCTCGTCGATCGCCTCCTTCGAGCCGATATCCCAGCCGCACACATGCACCGCGCTGCGTTGGTGCGCCAGATCCGCCAGCACGCTGAACTCCAGCAGGTTATCGCCGTGCGTGAAGGTGGCCGGGCCAGCGTTGCGCCGCGACCGCATCTGCGCGTAGAGCGTGCGATTGTCGATCCACAACTCGGCGTCGATGGCGGCGGCGCGCTCGCGCAGGAACGCGAGATCGCTCTGGTTCACTTGCGCCAACACGCGGTAGCTTGGCCCCTCGATATCCAACTCGGGCGTGAGGCCGTGCGCCGAAGCGATCGTGCGAAATACGTCCTCATCGCTCACATCCTCGAAAGTGCGGGTGCGGCGCTCCATTCGCAGATCCTGAAAACGATCCTCCACCAGCACCGTCACCTCGGGCGGGCTGTCCTGTGGGAAGTGCGCCTCGATCGCGGTGATGCGCCCGGCGAACACCGCATTGCTGTTATCGGGCGGCCCGAACTCCACCGAGAACGGCTTACCGAAGTCGAGTAGCCGACGATCAAGCAGAATCAGCCCTTCGCCCTCGCCGCGCGCCCCCCAGCTCTGGAAGCTCGCCTCGCAGCGGAACAAACCCTGGGTCGTCTCCTCGACCAGCAGCCGCGTCAGCAACTGCTCGCCGAGGTCCGGCTCCAGCCGCGTATCGACCCGAATACTGGGGCGGGCCGCGAAAAACCGTGGTTGTGTGCTTGGGTTGCTCATCGGCGTTGTCGTGCTCCGCTAATCGGCCCGCAGGCGTCGCATCCGTTCGCGGTGCAGCCGATTGATGCGGACGATCAGCTCGGGATTCGGCTGTTTCGGCGCTTTCTGCTCGGCTGGCGGCGGTATTCGCTCGCTCTTAGCATCGGGAATAATCTCAAATTCATTCACAATCAATGGCATATCGCCCTCGTTTTGTGTTCAGAAAGGCGCATTGGCCTCATTTCACTTTCACTCCAGCCTGTAATCCAGTTCCGGCATTGGCAGAAGCGCCAAAACTCGCATTTGCGCTGGCTCCGGCTCCTGCGCTCGCTCCGGCATTGGCAGAAGCGCCAAAACTTGCGCCTGCGCTGGCACCCGCCGTCGCCCCCGCATTCGCTCCGGCTCCGGCACTGGCGGAAGCGCCGAAACCCGCGCCCGCCGATGCCCCGAAACCGGCTCCAGCACTGGCACCCGCACTCGCTCCCGCGTTTGCAGATGCGCCAAAGCCCGCTCCGGCGCTGGCACTTGCCCCAAACCCGACACCCGCGCCCAATCCTGCGCTCAGTCCCACGCTCGCGCCCGCGGATGCACCAAACCCCGCACTCGCTCCAGCGCTTGCGGATGCGCCAAACCCCGCACTCGCCCCCGCACTGGCCGATGCTCCGGCGCTCAAGTTCACCCGCGCCCCCGCCGCAAGCCGCAGCGGATCGTTGATGTTGTTCGCGGCGGCGATCTGCTTCCAATCGCTCGTTTGGCCGTTGCGGGCCGCCAAATCCTGCACACTCTCGCCAGGACGGGCCTCGCTGATCGGCTGCTGCCCGTTGGTGCCTGGCGCGCCTGGCGCAACCCCAGCGGAAGCGCCGCCAGCGCTCTTGACCTTGGCGAACGTGAAGGCGATGTCGTCGCGCGACATTTTGAGCGAGATCGTGGCCCGCAGCGGCACACCCTCCTCCGAGAAATAGTCGAGCGTCTCATCGATCTGGTCGATCACGCCCTCGAAGATGAAGCTGCCCCACTCGAAGCGAGCGAGCGGCGGCGCGTGGCGGTTCATCGGGTCGTTCTCCTGCGCCTTCGGCACGATGAACTTGGCCAACTTTTCGGTGATGCGCCGCACATCGCTGTTGCGGGCCGCCCCTTTGCGCTCGATGGTGGTGTCGAACAACAACTCCACCTGCAAGCTCGATGTGCCGCTGCCCACGAACTGCTTGCCGGAGCCGCCGCCGGGCTGGTTGCCGCCCTGATTGTTGCTGTTGATCGAGACTTTGAGCGTCTGTGGGTTGAAATGCGCCTCGATCCCCGCGCCATCGGCGGTAGCGGGCACTTCGCTGCCCTCCTGCCGCTGCGGGATGTACGCTTTGATCTCGACTAATCGTGCCTTTGCGAGTGCCATCACCCTCTCCTGCGCTATGCTGGCTGAACGGTGAACGAACTGTAGGCGATCTGCAGTTCCTCGATCGCGATGCTGCCCTCTTTGGCGTTGAGCGCCGCCGCTTTCAGCTTGATCGGCAGGCAGTCGGTGAGCGAGAAGCGCAGCACAGGTGTCATATCCGCGCCTTTCATCAGCACCACGCCCTGCGCCAGCAGCCCTCGCTGATTGTTGCCAGCCGCTAGCCGAAACCAATTCCACAGATCCAAGTTGCTGGTCATGCCGCGCTTCAGCGTGAGGTTGCCGTAGCTGACCGGGCCGACCAAATGGATCTGTTGCAGGTTATTGCCGCCTTCGCTCACCTTCTTCGGCTCCATGCTCATCTCCAGCCCATCGCACTCAGCAAATTCGCCATTGCAGAGCTGGCTGGCGAGTCCCATGCCCGCCGCATTCGGCACGATCAACTGGATCTCGAAGTTGAAGGCGATAAATGGCAATGTTTCGTTGGCCATACGTCCCTCGTTAACGGCTCTCGGCGGCTTGCAACTGTCCGTTGGCGTTGGTGAGCACCACGCTGATAAACTCGGTGGGCTGGCTCGGCGCGATCTGGATCTCGGCGATGAAGCGGCCTTGATCAATGCTCTGCGGCGTGTTGACGTTCGGCCCGGTATCGACGCGGTAGGCTTGCTCGGGCGTGCTCCCCGCGAACGCACCACGCTCGTACATGCCCTGCAGCATGCGGTTGAGCAGCGCGCGCGCACCCTCGCGGAACTGCTCGTGATTGCTGAGAAAGACGAAATCCATGCCTAGGTTCAGCGCCGCCTTGCGCAGCAGAATCAGCAGCCGCCGCACTGAGATCTGCAACAGCGAACGTTCATCGCTGAGCGTGTGGGCGCTCATCGCCCGAAAATCGCGGGCCTCCTGTTGCAGCACATTGAACTGCAGCGCGAACAACTCGGCCCAATCGTCGTTGGTGAGCTTGGGGATCAGCCCCAGCACGCCGCTGAACGGCTGATTAGCAGGAGCGACCCAGACACCCCGCTCGCGCTCGCGTGTGGCGATGATGCCCGCCACCGCGCCCTCGGGGCTGTGCGCCCGCATGCGACCCGGTGCGCTCGGTGCCGAAACCTGCAACCAGGGATGAAACACCGCCGCGTAGCTCAGGTCGGCTGTGGCGCTCGTGTCGCTACCCACCAACCTGCGGATCGGCAAGCCGAGCGCGGCCCGCAACGCCTGTTGCCAGGCGATGCACTCGCGGCGGGTGAAGTGCATCGGCAGCGCCAGCAGTGCGAGCGCATCCTGCCGCGCTTGGCAGATCGTGAGCAGCACGCGCTGGATGTCGAGCAACGGCGCGCTTGTGAGATCGTAGGCGTTCGTCGGCAGCAACGGCGGCAGATCCGGCGTGGTGGCGGGCGCAAGGTAGGTAAAGCCATCGGCTAGGCTGCCGTCGCCGCCCTGTGCGAGAATCCGCACATCGACGGCCTCGGGTGCGACGCCAGCGGGGAGCGTACAGAGCAACTGTGTATCGCCAATGACGACGATGTTGCTAGCGGGGCGACCGCCGAAAAATACGCGCAGTTCGCCCTGCTGCTCGAAGTTCGCGCCGTTGATCGCGACGGTGATGCCCCCGTCCAGCGGCCCGTGCGACGGCGAGACGCTGAGTAGGATCGGCGCTCGCTCGCAATCGATGAATGGCCCCAGGCGCTCGGCGCACGGTTGCTCCACGGCCACAGGCGGCGCGAGATGCAGGTCGGGCAAGGGCGCAGGCTCGGGCGTGCCCCAAGGCCGATGATTGGCATCCGGCGCGGCGATCAGCGCCACCTCCTCGATCACCAACAGGCTGTGCAAGCCCAACAGCCGCAACTCCTGCACATCGTAGCGTTCGCGGGCGGTGCTCATCAGTGTGGATGGCACCTGCAGCGGGCGCAGGTGCGGATCGAAAAACGTTTCGGCCTCGAACTGCGTCAGGCCATCGCTGCCCGCTTGGGCAGGCCCGCGCAGATCGTCGTTGGTGAGCACGCTCGGCATCCCAATCGGTAGAAAGAGGTGATCGGCCAGCAGTGCGTCGATGGGCGCAAGCAGTGCGGCCAGCGCGACTCGATCGAGTTCGCCTAGTGGTCGTCGCCCTGCCGCTAGTTCGCGGAACTGCGCGGTTGCCATTTGATCCGGGGTGGGTGTCGGTCGTAACTGCGATTCGCGTACGGTGCCGCTGCCCTGATCGCTGACGAGCCAGCGCCGCTCGTTGCTGCTCTCATCGGGCGCGCCGAACAGGCTGCTACCGCGCAGCACCATATCGCCCCAGAAGCGTGGGTGACCCGCGCCCAAGCCGAGATCGCCGAGCAGAGGCCGCAGCGCTGTGTCGAGCCGTAGTTGCAGCCCCAAACGCAGCCGTTCGATCGAATGCAGTTGGTCGAGCGGCGAGTCGCTCGGCAATTCCGTGGGAGTCACGGTGAGCAACTCGCTCCCTCGTAGCTCGAACAGTTCTTCGGGCGGCGATTCGTTCACGCTCTGCTTGCGCACTGTCTGCACGCCGAACAGGTATCGCCCGTTCGGTAGCATCAACTCGATCAGGTCGCCGCGCATCAGCGTGGTTGCCGGGTTAGCGACCACCAAACTCAACTCAGTCCCGTCGGGCTGCAGCGGCCCCGCCAGTGTCAGTTCGATCGGCGCGCCTAGTCCCAGCAGGCGGGCGCTGCTCGGCACGCTCGCCAAGATGTCGAGGCCGCTCAGGATCTGCCAGACGCCGTCCAGTTCGAGCGTGGTGGTGGCCAGCGGATTGGCGGGCCGCACAATGTCGCTGATCGGCACCAGGTAGGTGCTGCCATCGGTGTAGCGCAGTCGCAGCAGGTCGCCACGGCGGAGTGCGGCGGGCGCGCTATCCGTGTCCCAAATCAGAGTTTGCCCATCCAGCGCGCTGAAGCGCTTGATCGGCAGCGGCGTGGCTTCGAGATGGGCTGCTAGCGCTAGGCGCTCGGCCCAGCGGCCCGGGCTTGCTGCGTCGATCTGGGCGGCGTTGGCCGAGAGATCGAGCGGATCGAGCATGGCAAGCCCAGGGATGGTGTAGCGTGCCGAGGTGGCCGGAGGGCTGCCGCTCGCTGCTGCGGGGCGCGTGGCAACCCGCACGGCGTAGCAGCGCCGACCACCGTTGGTGAAGAAATCGGCGATCGCGCTGGCGAGCTGCGCAACGACCACGCCCTCGCCCGTATCGCGAGCAAGCGGCAACTCGCCGCCAAAGATCGCCGCGAACGCCTCCATATCCTCCAGCATCACGGGCAGGTCGAGCGGCCCGCGCTCCGCGAAGCCGACGAACGCGGCGACGTCGAGCGGTGGTAGCTCTGTGATGCTCGGCGTGGTGCGCGACGGGAAAAACACCCCGGGCAGACGCGGAGTTATGGCACGGTTCGTAATCACTCGACTTCCAGTTTCGTGTATGAAAGCGTCAATTCTTCCATCGCCACATCGGTGCCGGTCTTGGCGTTGAACGTCGGCGCGGTGTATTTCATCGGCACCGCGTCGAAGAGCCGCCACGTCATCACCGGCCCAGTGCGGGCCTCGTCCATCAGCTCCACCGTGACGGTGGTGCGCACATTCTGCGCGCCGTCGCTGGTGGCCTTGATCCAGTCGAAGAAGTCCTTCACACCGATCACGCCGCGCTTGAAGGTGGCATCGCTGGTTTTGCGCAGCCCGATCATCTTGCGCACATGGTTCTGCTTCTCGTTGCCGTTGCGGTACTCGGCGATCGCGACCTCGGTGCCCAAGCCGCTCACCTCTTGGAAGCCCGCCACGATCGAGTCGGGGTTGCCGCCGCCGATCCGGTCGATGGTGACGCGGAAGTTGAACGCACCGTAGGGATTGTCTCGTTGAACTGGCATAGCTCCTCCTGTTAGGCTCGCGAGTCAGCGGTCATCTGGCCGATGCGGAAGATCACGAACTCGGCGGGCTTGACGACTGCGACGCCGACCAAACAGACCAAACGCCCATTGTCTAGGTCGTTCTGTGTCATCGTGGTGCGGTCGCAGCGCACAAAGAAGGCTTGATCAGGCTTGAGGCCGAGCAGCGCGCCGTTCTTCCATTCGTTGAACAAGAAGTCCTCGACGGTGCGGCGCACGTTGGCCCACAGCGCGTCGCCGTTGTTCTCGAACACGGCCCACTGCGTGCCCCGATCGATCGAGTGCTCCAAATAGGCGAAGTAGCGCCGCACGCTGATGTACTTCCACTCGGGATCGCTGCTGATAGTGCGCGCGCCCCAGAGCCGCAGCCCGCGCCCCTCGAACGAGCGGAAGCAGTTGATGCCCAGCGGGTTGAGGATGTCTTGCTGCGCTTTATTCAGCAAGCGCTCGAAGCCCACCGCACCAAAGACCACTTCGTTCGCAGGAGCCTTCACCACGCCGTGCAGCACGTCGGTGCGGGCGTAGATGCCCGCCACAAAGCCGCTCGGCGGCACAGCGATCTCGCGGCGACCCTCGGGATCGAGCGGGTCGAGCACGATGATCCAGGGATAGTAGAAGGCGGCGTGTGTGGAATCGAGCTTGCCGCGTGTATCGCGTACTTCGGAGAGGATTTGGCCGGGCAGCGAATCGAGCACCGCCACGCGGTAGCGCATGCGCAACTGGCAGTGCACAATCAGCGCGTTGCTGATCGCCATCGCCTGTGTGCTGTCAACCGTCGAGCCGGGCGCGGCCACAATCGAGATCTCCTCGATATCCTCGAAGGTGAACAGGCCGCTCTTTTCGTCGCCCTCGTCATCGCCGATGTAGTTGGCGGGTGTCGGGCGCAAGCCATCATCGCCACCAGTGAGTTGATAGGCCCGCTCCAAGGTGCTGAGGCTGGGGCGCTGGCCCGCTGGCGAGAGCGCCAGCAGTTCATCGCGGGTGGCGAGTTGCAGGCCCAGATTGTCGAGCACATCGGGGCCGAGCAGCAGATCGACGATCTCCGCGCCCGAGGTGAGTGCAGTGGTGATCGCAAACGGGATGGTGAGGTGCAGGCTGCGCGATGTTGTGATCTCCTGAAAGATCTCGGTGAGCGCGTTGCGCTGTCCGGGAGTTGGTGCAAGTTCGTCCCACACCTGTTCGTCCTCGAAACGACCCTCGCGCCGCACTCGCACGCTCAGCGTGAGGCGGTGTACGCGGTCCTGGGCAGTGTCGAGGATGCTCACCGCCGTTTGCGAGCTGCCATCGAGCGGAGCTAACGCAAGCCCATCGCCATCGGCAACCACATCGTACAGCCCTTCGGCCAGGCTGCCGCTCGATTTCACGAATACGACATCGCCTGCACGCACGCCGCTGAGGATGTTGCCGACCGCGCTCGCCACCAAGCTGTTGGCCGAGGTGCGCGCGGCGAACACAATCGTCATGTTGCCTGCCGAGCCAGGGAAGCGCGCACGCAGCGTCGCTTCGCCCGGGGAGCCGAGCACGAACGAAGCCTTGCCAGTGTGTTCGTCGGCCTTCTCGCCGGGCGCGGGGTTCGGCTGATAGACGCGGGTGACGTACAGCTTGCTGCCGCCATTGTCGAAGAAGGCGCGCACCGCGTGGGCCATGTAGTTGATCGATGATTCCTCACCCTCGAAGGTGAGATTGTCGATCCCGGCGTAGATACGGACGAAGTCGGCGAAGCTGGTGAGCAACTCCGGCTCCCCTTCGGTTGGCCCGAAGCGCGTCGGCCCGATGAACCCGGCGACGCTGGTACTTACGCCCTCGATCGATTTGGCGCGAAAGCTCACTTCCTCGACATAAACTCCGGGTGCCATATACTCGGGCATAGGTGTTCTCCCTGTGTGGTTATGGCCGATTTTGGCTGCCTGAAGCCGACTATCAGCCTACAAGCAGGTGCGCACGCGGCGCGCTAGCGAGCACAAACTCGCTGCCAAACTCCAGGTCGGTTGCGAGCGCCAGAACGGGAGGTGCAGCGACGGTCGGACGAATCGGGGCGATGTTCTGGGCGAAGATGCTGGACAATTCTGGGATGGCGTTGCCGGGCGGCACAACGCGGGCGGATGGCTGGTAGCGCACGCGAATGGTGAGCGGCCAACGTTGCGGCTGATTCGCCTCCGATGCTGGGCGCGGCGGCGAGGTCGGCGGGGTCGCTCCGAACGGTGGATACGCGAACATCGCGGCGACCACACCCTGCGCATTGGCCACGCCGTACCACGTGGAGCCTGCGCCCTCGACTTCAAGTAGAGCGTGGGCGGCTGGTGCGCCGCCGATCTCCACCAATTCGGCCCGAATGACGGCGAGTCCAAGTGTGGGCCGCGTTGGTGCAGAAAAGAGGAAGAAGCCGGGTGGCCGCTGATCGGGGCTAGCCAGTGTGGCGGTCGGATAGATGCCCCGATACGGCAGATCGACGCGGAATACCACGGGCACAAAGCGCCCGGCGAGGTCGCGCACCTCCACCACGAAGCGTCGGCTGAGCGGCGGGCTGTTGAGCGTGTCGCCGTCGATGCTGTGTTCAACGCTGGCGAGGCCCGGCAACCCCTGCAAGCTGTAGACGCCAGCGCGGGTGGGGCGGCCACGGCGGCGCAGGTGCGGCGCATCCTCCGGCCATGCCTCAAGCTGAAGCCCCTGTTCAACAGTGACCGCGCGCGCCGTGTCCCAAAAGCGCACACCAAACGGCGTGAAGATATGTTGGCGCTCCAGCGGCGCAAGATCGCGGTCGTACAGTGTGCTCATGTTCGCCCCAACCGTTGGTAATCGAAAATACGCTCCTGCACAGGCCCAGCGCTTTCGATCTGCCGATCGCTCTCGATCCGTACACCGCGAGCGATGTAGGGCACCGAGATTTGGTAACTGTTCGAGCCGATCACCTCCCAGATCCGAAACAGCGTCTCGGTATCGATCTCGGCGACGGCCAACTCCACCGTCTCGTCGGGCGCGAAGATATCGAGCCCGCCGTGGTTGAGCAATCCAGCGGGGAGGCTGGGCGTATCCTCAAGCACGCGCATCATCCAGCCGGCAATACTGTGCTGAAGCGACGCATCGCGGCCCCAAGCGGTGATCAGAAAGTGCAGGTCGAGCGGCAACGGCGAACGGAAGCGCCGACCATCCGGGCCGATGCGTCCTGGTGGGGTGCGCTGCACTGTGTTGACATAAATGCGGTACAGGAACACCGAAACCCCCGCCTCCATAGGCGTCGCGAAATCGCTCGCCATATAGACGCGGAATTCGAGCGGGTTCAGGTTGAAATCCTCCGAGTTGTAGCGGCTCGCGAGGATGTGGATGATCGAATCGGACACAGCCGAAACCGCACGAAAGGTTGCCATTATGCGTCCCTCTGATTTCGCGTCTTGTTGCTGGACTGTTTGCCACGCCGCCGAGGCTTCCGGCGGGTCGTGAGCAGCCAAAATACCCAGAACGTCCAACCGAGTTTGATATTCATCTGCGTCAAGTACGGCGCGATAAAGACGATAATCTCGCTGAACTCGCGGATCGAGCGTTGTGCGTTGTCGGGCACATGCGAGATCTGCCCGCGCCACGTGTATGCGTTGCCCTTCCTGCTACTACGCTCGCGCCATACTTTCACAATGAAAGAGTGTGTGTACCAGTCGATAGATTCCATAAGTGATCTCTCTACGACTAGTCATAACGACAGGAAGGTGTTTGCTGCGATGTGTGATGGCATCATAGCGCGAGGCTCGTTCCACGCCCGATCCTTCAGTGTATCCACAGGCGATCCATGCAAAATTGCCACAAAAGAGGGGATGGTTGTGACAAGGTGACGTATCTGACAAGGTGACAAGGTGACGGGGTGACTTGGTGATTGGGGGCAACAAGAGGGGCGGTGAAAAACGCTGTCATCTCGAACGAACGTGAGAGATCTCATCGTATATTTCAATGCAAAACGATGAGATTCCTCATTTCGCGCTGCGCGTTCTATTCGGAATGACAAGGAAATACGAAGAAAACGCTGTCATCTCGAACAAATGCGGAGATATGACAGCGCAGAAGACAAAAAAGGGTAACGAAAACAGGCGACGTGAAGAATCTCTTTGCCTCAACAACTTTGAGCGTTTCGCTCTCAGGCTTACCCAATAAGCTCGCGCGGTTACTCAGTCACCAGGTCACCCAGTCACCTTGTCATCTACACGGGGTTCACTGAAGGTGTTTGCGGGCCAGCCCCTCGATCTTGTCGATCTCGCTATCGAGTGTTTGGCTGATTTGGGCGACGGAGAGCTGTAACATGCGCAGATTCGTTAGCACCTGTTGCAGTGACCCGGTCGCAATGGTATCGGCTGAATGTTTAGGCTCATCATCAAGGGCAAGATTATCGCGAATACACATATAGAGTTCTGTAGTAGCGACACTTGGCGCAATCCCCAGTTCATCCGCCAACACATCAACACAACGCTCGTATTCGCGTAGCGCGCTGGCACGGTTGCCCGCACGCGCCTGTAAACGCATCATGCGGCAGTACGTCTGCTCGCGGGTGCGGTCGTAGCGGAGCAGTTCGGTTCCATAAGCTAGCCCGCGTTCATATTCTTGATGTTGCTCGCAATATCCCATGAGTCGGTCGAGCAATGCGAGATAAATACTCTGAAGGCGTTCGCGTTCGAACAAACACCAATCGTGATACCACCCTTCGAGCAGATCGCCACGGTAGTGCATGACTGCTTGGCTCACCAGCTGCGCATCGCTCTCGCTCATCTGCTCGCCGCAGCAATTGTGAACGGCGGCCAACGCCTGCTCAAGGAGCGCAACATCGAGACAGAACCAGCTGTTCTCCTTGATCTGCACCCATTCCGCCTCGATCTGAATTAACTCATCGGCGAGCGGCTCTCCGAGCATAATCTGTAGCTGCCAAAGCGTCTTACGAAGGTTTGCGCGAGATTGTGCAGTGGGCGTATTGCTCCAAAAGACGTTTGCAAGTGTTTCGCGTGCGTGGGGGCGTTGGCGGTGGAGGAGGAGGTAGCACAACAATTCCTGCGCTTTGCGCGTCCCGAGGTTGGTAAGCTCATTATCATTATGACGCACATAAAGGCGACCTAGCATCTGTATCGATAATAAGCCCATACCATGACTCCTTGTGCGAATCGTAAGTCAAAGGTTCAGCTAATTCAGTACACCCTTTCATCTTCAAAAATACAATCGACTTACTCCTATGAACGAAATGTGATTGAGAATTTTACTTGGCTTGTATAGCCCAATCTCGTGCTCTTCTCCCTCCCCATTTCCCGCATTTCTTCGGCAATATGTTCAGGAATCTGAGCGCGGCGCGCTTTTCGTAGTACGCTCGAATAACGATCTGGAACGTTCAGTATTTGGCGTTGTAAAGGCATGAAGCTATGCGCGCCATGTGGATACGATCTGCCGTTAGAAAAGAGACGATTCTGTGGGGATGCAGGTTTCCTGAACGATATCACCTGATTACGATAAGGGGTGGTGAACAGTGTGATCTCTTACGAGACATTGTCGTGCTGATCGACTGCCTGAATGCCATCTTGACAATTTAAACGAACTATATTATCATCGCAATTAAGTTACACGTGTAAGGTAATACGTGACAAACGACACGTGTCAATGAATCTATACCTTTGCATAGAGCGCCCATAGAGCGTGATTGCATTTACACCGGCTTCCATTAGTGTTTCACGCTACCGAACCAGATTTGGTATGATATGGATACACTGCGTGTTGTAGCGCATCCATATCACAAACAAGAAGCTTGCTGCCAGAGGCGGACATCATTTCTCGTATTGTTCAACAGCAGTTGGTAGAGACACGCGCAGTGTGCTGGATCAGTGATGATTGGAGGTTCGGCAGAGCTCTGCCGACTACTGTGAACAGATGATAAAACGACGACCAACACAAGTTGATGTAGCACGATTAGCGGGTGTTTCGCGAGCAACGGTTTCGTATGTGTTGAACAATCAGACTGGTGGCCGCGTGCCGATCTCCGAGGAGACGCGGCAACGGGTGTTGGATGCGATCGCGGAACTCAACTACGTGCCGGATGCCCGCGCGCAAGCGCTTCGTTCGGGCAACACCAAAACGATCGGCCTGATCATCCCCGATATCCGCAACCCGCACTTCTGGGAGGTTGCCGATGGGGTCGAGCAGGAGGCATCGGCGGCGGGCTACCACATTTTGCTATCGAGCATTCCGCCCGAGAAGGAGCATGCCGAGGATATTTTTAAAGATCTCTCGCATCGGCGCATCGATGGCCTGATCATGGTGCCGAGCTTCATCTACCAATCGAAGGAGGCGCAGAAGACGCTTGAGCAACTGCTTGAGCGACGTGTGCCGGTGGTTGGTATGATGGCCGATCACGGCAAAGCGACCCACAACTTCGACCGCGTGATCTCGGATTACCGCGACACCACGCTGGAGGTGATGGATCATCTGCTGAAACTCGGCCACCAGCGGATCGGCTTTATCTACGGTATCGCCGTGCCGGACCTTGGCAACGACCGCCTGCTCGCGTATCGGGAGAGCTTGCAGGCCGCCAACCTGCCGCTCGACCAGGCGTTGGTGGTGCAGTGCGGCTCGCTGATGGAGGATAGCTACCAGGCCACGCGCCAGTTGCTGGCGATGCCCGATCGCCCGACCGCCCTGTTGGTGATCAACGACTTCCTGGCGATAGGCGTGCTGCGTGCGATCGCCGATCACGGGCTGCGCGTGCCCGACGACATCTCGGTGTTTGGCTACGACGATATTCCGCTCGCAAAATATTTGGTCCCTCGCCTCAGCACCGCCTCGAAGGATGGCATCAAGATGGGGCGTGAAGCGACTCGGCTGCTGCTGGAGCGTTTTGAGGACCCCGACCTGCCGCTGCGCGAGATTAGGCTGCCCGCGCGCCTGATCTTCCGCGAATCGACTGGGCCTGCGCCTAACGTGAAGTAAGTTGCGGGAGACACCACGCCATACGAAGGACCACAAGCCGTTTCACTCACCTTCCCTCTTGGCTTGATGGGTCTGTGTTGATGCAGAGGTTCGGGAAACCGTTTTGAATATGCTCTTTCCTTAGACGATAGCGATTGGCTCGGCTGAATCTAATGTAGGTCGTGACGAGGTTGACACGTTGATGGTAACAGGGCTGTTACTCCTGGCTACGTGCTAACAACGCATCGTTACCTTTTGCTTTTTCCTCGTTTGTAACGCTCATTCGCTGCTCGAACCGGAGACGACGGGAGATCTCGACATATCGCCACGTGCGCTCTAGCGTTGCTGGAGACAGGTGGTGCTGGTTTCGTGCGCCATAAAAATGGACTGTTCACAGGGAACGGTCAAACATCAGGAGAATGGCCTGGTAGGTGGTGACTTGCCTGAATGTGCGTGCCTGCTTCCCTCCTCGTGTTCAAGTCGTCATCACGCGGGTGCTTCGTTCCGATGATGTCTCACATGCTCACTCATTTCAAGGAGGAACAGATGTCGAAGAGGAAACTGACGCGTCGTGAATTCCTGAGTCTGTCGGCGATGGCGAGCGCAAGCGCAGTGTTGGCGGCCTGTGGGGCAGCCGCCGAGCCACCCGCAGCGCAGGCACCAACAGCCGCTCCGGCCCCGACCGCCGCTCCTGCAGCACCAACTGCAGCGCAGGCACCAACCGCCGCTCCAACCGTTGCGCCAACGGCTGCTTCCGAAGTCGCCGAGCTACGATTCGTCTGGTGGGGCGGTCAACTTCGCGCAGACATCACCACGCAGGTCATCCACATGTTCGAGGAGGAGAATCCGGGCGTGACGTTCGCCTTCGAGCCGCTCGGCTTCGATGAGTACTGGACTAAGATGACTACGCAGGCCGCTGGCGGCGGTCTGCCCGATGTAATGCAGCATGGCTCCTCGACGCTGGTGGAATGGGCGAAGAACGGCCTGTTGCTGCCATTGGACGAGTTTATTTCCGACAGTGTGATCGATTTCACCGATATCCCAGAGACGCTGCAGAATCACGGCAAAGTCGATGACAAGATCTACGGCATCAGCAACGGCTCCAACGCCAATGGCTTTGTGCTCGATATCGATGCCTTCGAGAAGGCGGGCATTGCGCTCCCCGAAGACTCGTGGACCTGGGACGATTTCGAGCGCTTGGCGCTGGAACTGCACGAGAAGCTGGATATCTGGGGCTTCGGCATGTACCTGCACCACATCGATATTTGGCGCATCCTCTACAACAGCGTCGGGCAGGAGTTGTACGCCGCCGATGGCAAGTCGCTGGCCTACACCGATGATAAGCCGCTGATCGATCACCTGAACATGATCCTGCGTTTGCAGGAGGCTGGGGCCATCCCCTCGCTGGCCGAGGAGACGGAGGTTTCGAGCCAAGGCCCCGAGAGCCAGTTCATTGTGTCGGGCCAATGCGCGATGGATTGGTTGGCTGGCTCGAACCAGCTTGTGGCGCTATGGAGCGCGGCTGGCGAGAATCGCCGCTTCAAGCTGATGCCGCTCCCGCGCATCGCAGGCCAGAAGCAGGGCACCAGCATCCGCCCCAGCCAGTTCTTGGCGCTGACCAAGACCTCGGCGCATCCCGAGCAGGCCGCCGCCTTTATGAACTACTTCGTGAACAGTATTGATGCGAACCTGGTGCTGAACGCTGAGCGCGGCGTGCCGATCAACCTGAAGGTGCTCGAAGCCCTCAAGGCTAAAGCCGAGGCACCGCAGGAGGCGGTGTACGACTATTTGGCTCGACTCGCCATGGATTCGGCTCCGTACTCGTTGGTGCTCGACCCGCTGGGTGTCGAGGATATTCGCACGAACGTCTACTACCCCGAGCTTACCGATCCTGTGCGCTATGGGATGATCAATCCTGAGGATGCGGTGGTTGTCTTCCGCGAAAAGGCGAATGAGATCCTCGCTGCTAGCAACTAGTGGGTGAACGATCAGCATACCTAGGTAGGGCGTGACGCTCGCGCTATGGCACGGTTGTCACGCCCTGCGCCAATGCGAGGTGCGTGTTGCAGACCATTGAGGAACGGGGCTTACCCAACAAGCAAGTTGCTATACGGCGGAAAACCAAGCGCTGGCGCAACGATAACCTGATGGGGTATCTGTTTATTGCGCCGTGGCTGGTTGGCTTTTTTGGCTTGACATTCATTCCGATCGCGGCTTCGTTGCTCTTGAGCTTCACCGATTACGACATTCTCTCGGGTAGCCCGAACTGGGTCGGTCTGAAGAATTACGAGACGATGTTCTTCCGCGATCCTCGGTATTGGCGATCAGTGAAGGCGACCCTGTATTTTGCGTTTGCTTCGGTGCCGTTGAAGCTAGCCTTCGCGCTAGGCGTGGCGCTGTTGCTCACCAAGGCGCGTCGGTTTGTGGGCATCTATCGGGCGCTATACTACGCTCCCTCGATTGTGGGTGGCAGCGTGGCGGTGGCCGTGATGTGGCAGCAGATCTTCGGCAACCAAGGGCTGCTCAATGCGCTGTTGAAGTCGGTTTCGCTGCCGACCCGCGTATGGCTGGGCGACCCGCGCACGGCGATCTGGACGCTGATCCTGCTGGCGGTGTGGCAATTTGGTTCGCCAATGCTGATCTTCCTGGCTGGCTTGAAGCAGATCCCCACGGAGTATTACGAGGCGGCGGAGATCGATGGTGCGGGTGCGTTTTCGCGCTTTTGGCGCATCACGTTGCCGCTGCTGACGCCCGTGATCTTCTTCAACTTGGTGATGCAGTTGATCTACGGTTTTATGACCTTTACACAGGCCTATATCATCACCAGCGGCAAGCCACTCGATACGACGCTGTTCTATAACTTGTATGTGTTCAACCGCGCCTTTGGCGTGTTCGATTTGGGCTACAGTGCGGCGATGTCGTGGGTCTTGCTGGCCGTGATCGCGACGGTCTCGGCGCTGATGTTTAAGCTGTCGCGCTACTGGGTCTTTTACGAGACGGCGGAGAAATAGCCATGTCTACATCACTTGTAACCAGCACCAATCGGCAGAGTCGCAAGCGCCTCACGAACACGATCAAGAGCGTAGCGTTTCACGCTGTTGTGATGAGTTTGAGCATTGTGATGATTTATCCGCTGCTGTGGATGCTCGCAAGCTCGTTTAAGCGACCCGATGAGATCTGGACGAATGTGTCGTCGCTGATCCCGCAGCAGTTCGAGTTGACGAATTATACCGAGGGCTGGCGCGGATTCGGCGGCACGACGTTCACCACCTACTTCCGCAATTCGCTCTCGATCTCGGTGGTGAGCACGATTCTGTCAGTCTTTTCGTCGGCGTTTGTGGCGTACGGCTTCGCTCGCCTGCAATTCGTCGGGCGCGGTGTATGGTTCGCGATCATGCTGGCGACGATGATGCTGCCCATCCAGGTGCAGATCATCCCGCAGTACATCATGTTCAGCCGTTTGGGCTGGGTGAACACCTACATCCCGCTGATTTTGCCGCACGTGTTCGGCACGCCGTTCTTCATCTTTATGATGGTGCAGTTCATCCGCGGCCTGCCGATCGAGCTTGATGAGGCCGCCGAGATCGATGGCTGCGGCAAGTTCGCGATCTTCTTCCGCATTATTCTGCCGCTGATCGTGCCCGCGCTGATGACGGCTGGCATCTTCGCGTTCTACTGGAGTTGGGACGATTTCCTGACGCCGCTGATTTATCTGAACGATCCCAAGCTCTACACCATCTCGCTGGCGCTTCGCTCGTTTGCTGATCCTTCTTCGGTGACGAATTGGGGCGGCGTGTTTGCGATGGGCATTCTGGCGCTGATCCCGGTGTTCGTCATCTTTATCGTGTTCCAAAAATACTTGGTCGAGGGCATCAGCACCACGGGTTTGAAAGGCTAAAGGGCGTATGCATAGTGCCGATACATTGCTTTGTGAATATCTGGTTGACCCGATTGGCCTTGATGAACGCCAGCCGCGCCTGAGTTGGCGGTTGCGCGCCTCACATCGCGGCGCTCGGCAGACCGCCTATCAGATTCGGGTGGCGACCAGCCGGAGCGCGCTGCTCGATGCGTCGGACGATGTGTTGTGGGATACGGGCAAAATCGTCAGCGATCAGTCGTTGCATATCCCCTACGCCGGGCCGGAGGTGCGGGCGTGCCAGCGCTACTTTTGGCAGGTGCGGGTTTGGGACGAGCGCGATGTCGCTTCGGAGTGGAGCGCCGTGGCGTTCTGGGAGACGAGCCTGCTCGACCCCTCCGCCTGGCGATCCTCCTGGATCTCGCCCGATTGGGATGAGGATACCGCTCGTCCGCAGCCTGTCCCGCTCCTGCGGCGAGTCTTTCGCGTGGGTGGCCCGATCGCCTCGGCCCGCCTGTATGTGACGAGCCTGGGTGTCTACGAGGCGCGCCTGAACGGGCAGCGGGTCGGCGAGGCGTTACTGACGCCGGGCTGGACGAGCTACGATCACCGCTTGCAGTACCAGACTTATGATGTGACGGCGCTGCTACGCGAGGGCGAGAATGTGCTGGGCGCGATGCTCGGCGATGGCTGGTTTCGGGGCTATTTGGGCAACAAGGGCTTTCGCAACGTGTACGGCGACCGTTTGGCGCTGCTGGCGCAGTTGCAGATCACCTACGCCGATGGGCGCGTGGAACTGGTTGGCAGCGATGAGGCATGGCGGGTGAGTACTGGCCCGATCCTGATGTCGGACCTGTATCTGGGCGAGACGTACGATGCGCGCTTGGAGAAGGACGGTTGGGATGCGCCGGGCTACGACGATAGCGATTGGCTCGGCGTGCGCCTGCTCGATCTGCCCAAACACATCATTGTGGCGCAGGTCGGCCCGCCAGTGCTACGCCAGGAGGTGCTGCGCCCCGTGCGGATACTGCACTCCCCCAAGGGGGAGACGATCCTCGACTTCGGCCAGAATATGGTGGGCTGGGTGCGGATGCGGGTGCGTGGGCCGCGCGGCACCGTCATCACGCTGCGCCACGCCGAGGTGCTGGATCGGCAGGGGAATCTGTACACCGAGAATCTGCGCGCTGCGGATCAGGTCACGCGCTACACCCTGCGCGGCCTGCCCGATGCCGATGAGGTGTTCGAGCCGCATTTCAGCTTTCAGGGATTCCAGTTTGTGGCGGTGGAGGGCTTTCCTGGCGAGCCGACTCCCGATCAGTTCGCGGGGGTGGTGATCCACTCCGATATGGCGGCGACGGGCACGTTCGAATGTTCCAACCCGCTGATCAACCAGTTGCAGAATAACATCGTGTGGGGGCAGAAGGGCAATTTTGTGGATGTGCCCACCGACTGCCCCCAGCGCGACGAGCGTTTGGGTTGGAGCGGCGATACGCAGGTGTTTATCCGCACGGCATGCTTCAATATGAACGTGGCGGCGTTCATCACCAAGTGGCTGCGCGATTTGAGCGCCGACCAGTTGCCGGATGGCAGCGTATCGTTTGTGGTGCCCGATGTGATCAGCAAGTTTCGCGTGTTGGAGGGCAGCACGGCCAGCGCTTCCGGCGCGGCGGGGTGGGGCGACGCGGCGGTGATCTGCCCCTGGACGATCTACCTGTGCTACGGCGATACGCGCCTGCTCGAAGAGCAGTACGACAGTATGGTCGGTTGGGTGAATCTGATGCGCAGCCAGGCGGATGAGGACTATATTTGGCGGAACGGCAGCCAGTTCGGCGATTGGCTCGATTATCGCGGCCCCGATCCTCGGCGGCCCTCGCCTGTGACGAATACCGAGCTGGTCGCCACGGCCTTCTTCGCCTACACAACCGAGTTATTGTCGCAGGTGGCGAAGGTGCTGGGCAAAACGGAGGATGCGGCCCGCTACGCCGAGTTGGCGCAGCGCGTGAAGGTGGCGTTCAACCACGAGTTTGTGACCCCCGCCGGGCGGGTCGGCCCGAATACGCAGACGGCCTATCTGTTAGCGTTGCACTTCGACCTGCTGCCCGAAGAGGTGCGCCCTAAGGTGGCCGAGCGTTTGGTGAACGAGATTCGCCGCAGCGATTATCACTTGACCACGGGATTCCTGGGTACGCCGTACCTGTGCCACGTACTGAGCAGGTTCGGCTATACCGATGTGGCCTACGCCTTGTTGAATCGCACGTCGTACCCCTCGTGGCTCTACCCGGTGACGCAGGGCGCGACGACGATCTGGGAGCGTTGGGACGGCATCAAGCCCGATGGCAGCTTTCAGGATGCCAGTATGAACTCGTTTAACCACTATGCCTACGGCGCGATCGGCGAGTGGCTGTACCGCGTGGTGGCGGGCATCGAGGTGGATGCGAGCGCGCCGGGCTACAAGCGCATCCTGTTTCAGCCGCAGCCGGGCGGGCAACTGAGCTACGTGCGTGCTGGGATGGACTCGATGTACGGGCGGGTGGAGTCGGCGTGGCACATCGAGGGCGACACGTTCCACTTGGCGGTGACGGTTCCACCCAATACCGAGGGTGTGGTGCGGGTCGCGGCCTGCTCGATGGAGCACGTGAGCGAAGGGGGCGTGCCGCTGACGCAGGCTGAGGGCGTTCGGCGGATCGAGCAGGGGGACGGCGTTGTGCGCATCACGGTGGGCGCGGGCCAATACGCCTTCGCGGTCGCGCAGTACGCGGGGTTGGGCGACGCGGTGGTCGAATAACTCCATAGAGCAGATGGATGCGGGGCGGCCCCATAGAGGCCGCCCCAATGCGTCGTTTCGGGTTTTTACGCCGCTGTTTGGCTGGCGGGCTGAACCGCCCTCTTGCTATTGGCGAGCAGGAAGAAGGCCGCCAAGGCGATCACGCCACAGAGACACATCACAGCGGTCATCGGCACCGAGGTGCCGTTATCGAGTTGCCCCACCAATGCGCCGGAGGCCGCGCCGATCAAGAACTGCGTCGCCCCGAACACCGCCGAGGCGATGCCCGCGATCTGGCCGTACGGTTCGAGCGCGACGGCGGTGGCGTTCGGCCCAGACATACCGTTGCAGCTCACGCAGATGAAGAGCGGCAGCAACAACCCCCACATTCCACCGATTTGGCTTACAGCGGCCATCACCAATACCACCGATGACACCATATAGGTGAGCAGCATGCCGCGCAGGATCGTGCGGCTGTCGTAGGAGCGGATCAGCCTGCGGTTGAACTGCGATGTCGCGATCAGGCCAGCAGCGTTCGCGCCAAAGATCCAGCCAAAGTTTTCCGGCGCGACGCCGTGCAGGTCGATGAACACGAACGGCGAGCCGGAGATGTACGCGAACATGCCGCCGCTAATGCAGCCGTTCACGATCGCGAAGCCCATAAACGGCTTATCGCGCAGCAGTTTGCCGTATTTGCCCAGCACCGAGCCCAGGGTGAGGTGCTGGCGGCGCTCGGTGGGGAGCGATTCGGGGAGGCCGAACGCCACAAGCAGGAAGCAGAGCAGGCCGAAGAAGGTCAGAAACCAGAAGATCGCGCGCCAGTCGAAGTAGAGCAAGATCTGTCCGCCGAGGAACGGCGCGGTGATCGGCGCGAGACCCATCACCAGGATCAGGAACGAGTACATCCGCGCCGCGTCCTTCGTCTCGAACAGGTCGCGCACGACAGTGCGGGAGAGCACCATGCCCGCGCAGCCGCCGAGCGCTTGCAAGCAGCGCATAAAGATCAGCACCTCGATGGTGGGTGCCAACGCGCAG
This sequence comes from uncultured Roseiflexaceae bacterium, assembly GCA_937988885.1. Classification (GTDB taxonomy): domain Bacteria; phylum Chloroflexota; class Chloroflexia; order Chloroflexales; family Roseiflexaceae; genus CALKHR01. Next base: position 59,322 of record CALKHR010000155.1, read on the forward strand.
CCGATCGACGCGAGGGTGTACAAGCCGCAGCCGAATAGGAGCGGGATACGACGACCGATTCGGTCTGCGATCGGGCCGTAGAACGCTTGGCCGAACGCTAAACCCAAGAAAAAGAGGGAGAGGGTCAGTTGTACCGAGCCGGAATCGGTGGAGAAATCCTCAACAAGCGCGGGCATCCCGGGCAGATACATGTCGGTTGTGAGGGGGCCGAAGGCGCTGAGCGTACCAAGAATGAACGTGAGCGCAATGGTATTGCGCTGATTGAGCCGAGCCATACGTGGGTAACTCCGAATACCAAGGTTATGAAAGTGATTGTAGCCCACGTAAAACGCACGAAAGGACGAAGCCGGTATCTTCGTCCTCACACTGTTCGCCGTGAACTATTATTGAGGCTAGGCGATGATACCACA
>CALKHR010000156.1 GCA_937988885.1 uncultured Roseiflexaceae bacterium
CAGGCGCTCAAACGCTTCTTCTCCAATTACGGCCCCAATCCGCCAGTGCGCTTCGCCCGCTACACTGGCCAGGAGAGCGAGGCGGCCAAGCGCGAGATTCAGCAGAATCCCCCCCATATTCTGCTCACGAACTATGTGATGCTTGAGTTGATGCTGACGCGCCCGGAGGAGAACGCCTTCGTCGATAAGAGCACCGCGCTGCTCGATTTTGTGGTGCTCGACGAGCTGCACACCTACCGTGGCCGCCAGGGCGCCGACGTGGCCCTGCTGATGCGGCGGTTGCGCGAGCGCAGCGGCAATCCCAACCTGTTGTGCATCGGCACCAGCGCCACGATGGCCAGCGGCGAGGAGGGGCAGGACACCCGCGTAGCCGTCGCCTCGGTGGCCAGCACGATCTTCGGCGTGAACATCGCGCCCGACCAGGTGATCGAGGAGACGCTGATCCAGGCCACTTCGGCGTTCAACCAGCCCACAGACGACGAGCTACGGAAAGCAGTACTTGCGCCACCCACCAGCCTCACGTGGGACGAGTTCCGCGTGCACCCATTGGCGCAGTGGATCGAATCGACCTTCAGCCTGAACAACAAGGCAGGCGTGCTGACCCGCGCCCGCCCGCGCGACCTGCGCAGCGGAGCCGAGGCGCTGGCCCAACGGACGGGTGTGGATGTGGAGCGATGCGCGGAGGTGCTGCGCAACTTCTTCCAACTCGGCAGCCAGATCATCACGCCGGAGGGCAAGCCCGCCTTCACCTTCAAACTGCACCAGTTCATCTCGCAGGGTGGGGCCGTCTACGCCACGCTCAAGCAGGCTCCCCAGCGCTCGATTACGCTCGAAGCACAATACACGCTCGACGTGAACGGCGAGCAGCAGGTGCTGTACCCGCTGATCTTCTGCCGCGAATGTGGGCAGCACTACTACCTCTGCACCTACGATACCGAACACCAGAACCTGTTGCCGCGCCTGCAACTGGAATTCGATAAAGAGAACAAACAGCAGCTCGACGGGTATCTGCTGATCGATCCTGAAGTTTGGAACGCCGAAATGAACGCCGAGGCGTTACCAGAATCGTGGTACGACTACAAGCGCCGCAATGTGACGCTCAAATCTAGTTTCCGCGATCATGTGCCGCAGCAACTGTTCTGTCGGGCGGATGGCTCGGTGGATGCGCAACCGAGTAGCGATACCACTGAAGCCTGGTTTATGCGAGCGCCGTTCCTGACCTGCCTGCACTGCGGTGTGGTCTACACCCGCCGCGAGCGCGAGTTCGGTAAATTGGCGGGCCTGTCGAGCGAGGGCCGCAGCACCGCCACCACCCTGATCTCGGTGGCCGCCATCGACGATATGCGCAATTCGGACCTGGACGATACGGCGAAGAAGCTGCTCAGCTTCACCGATAACCGCCAGGATGCCTCGTTGCAGGCCGGACACTTCAACGACTTTGTGAATGTGGCGCTGCTACGCGCCGCGATCTACAAAGCCGTGGAGGAGACATCCGAGCCGCTCAATTACATCTCCGTGGCCAAGGCGGTGTTCAAGAGCCTGAACTTGACCCAGGAAGCCTATGCTAAAACGCCTTCGACGATGCCTGGTCCCAAGCGCCGCAACGAAGAGGCGCTCACCGCCCTGCTCGAATACCGCATCTACGAGGACCTGCGCCGTGGTTGGCGCATCACACAGCCGAATCTCGAACAGTGCGGCCTGCTTCGGATCGATTACCTCGATCTCAAGGAGTTGTGCGAGGCGGATGAGTACTGGCAGCAGCACAAACTGTTTGCCAGCGCCACGCCAGACCGCCGCGAACAGATCGTCCGCACGGTGCTCGATTATATGCGCCGCGAGCTGGCGATCGACGCGCCGTGCCTCCAGCCGAATCGTCAACAGGATCTCACACGCCAGGTCAACGCCTACCTCAACGAGCAGTGGTGTTTCGACGATGACGAGCGCCTGCGCACCGCCACGATCTTCTACGAGCCATCCGACAAGGACCTGCCGGACTACGGGCGCAGCCTCTCGGCACGGGGCACGTTGGGGCGCTTCTTGCGCTCGGCGCTGGCATGGCCCGAACTGAGCGAGCGTAGCAACTCCAGCGCCATCGTCATCAGCGAGGACGAGTATCCCGCGCTGCTCAACACGCTGCTGACCCTCCTGCAGGACGCCAATCTGATCATCAATGTCAGCGACGGCAACACCGCGGGCTATCAACTGCGCCACGATACGCTGCTCTGGCTGAAGGGCGACGGCAACACGCAGCTCGATCTGCTGCGAATGCGCTACCGTCCAGGCGTCAAGCCGAAGGGGCGCCCGATCAACCAATTCTTCCGTGAGTTCTACACCAGCGCGGCCCGCAACCTGCACAACCTCGAAGGGCGCGAGCATACCGGCCAGGTCTCGCAGGAACACCGTGAGGATCGCGAACAGCGCTTCCGTAAAGGCGATCTGCAAGTGATGTTCTGCTCGCCCACGATGGAGCTTGGTATCGACATCGCCGACCTGAATATGGTGCATATGCGGAACGTGCCGCCGACGCCCGCCAACTACGCGCAGCGCAGTGGCCGTGCTGGGCGTAGCGGGCAAGCCGCGATGGTGGTCACCTACTGTTCCACGGGAAGCGGCCACGATCAATACTTTTTCCAGCGTCCTGCTGCGATGGTGGCTGGTGTGGTGGCCGCGCCGCAGATCGATCTGGCCAACGAAGACCTGCTGCGAGCGCATATCCACGCGATCTGGATGCGCTTCACCAATCTGCCAACCCTGAAGAGTATGCTCGATCTGATCGATATCGAGCAGCCGGGCTACCCGCTCAGGGCCGATGTGCAGCAGAGCATCCTGCTCGATCAGCAGCAGGCCGCCGACTGCCGCGCGACTTGTCTGGCCGTGCTCGACGCCTGCCGCAATGCGCTGCAAACCGTCACTTGGTACGACGAGGGCTGGCTGGATCGCTGCTTGAACGAAGCGCCGAAAGCCTTCGATGAAGCATGTGATCGCTGGCGCAAACTCTACGATGCGGCAAAAACCGAAATCGATGCGACCCGTCACGCCATCGATACGCTCGCTGCTGATCCCCGCGCCAAGCGCAAGGAGCGCGAGGAACTCGAACGGCGCGAGCAGGAAGCCAAGCACCAGCGCGCACTGCTCAGCAACAACCCGCTCAATAAGGAGAAGCAGGGCGATGGCGACTTCTACCCGTACCGCTACTTGGCGAGCGAGGGCTTCCTGCCGGGCTACAACTTCCCGCGCCTGCCCGTGCGGGCCTTCCTGCGCACCGACAGCAACGGCCAGAACAGCGGCGTCTACCTGAACCGCCCGCGCTTCCTGGCGATCAGCGAGTTCGGGCCGCAGAACATCATCTACCACGAGGGGCGCAAGTACCGCGTCAGCAAGGGCGTGCTGTCGAGCGGCGATGCGCGGCTGCTCAAGCACGAACTGAAGGCGTGTAGCGTCTGCGGCTATTTGGCGGAAGCGGGCCACGAGCGCTGCACCTACTGTGGTGTTCACCTGACGCACGAGACGGCACAGTATTGGAGCAACTTGATCGAGATGCCGACGATGGGCACGCGCCGGATCGAGCGGATCACCAGCCAGGAGGAGGAGCGGCTGCGCGAGGGCTACCGCATCACCACGCACTTCCGCTTTTCGAGCGGGCCGCAGGGCGTGCGCCGCGTGGAGGCGCTGCTGCCCGACGACCACGGCGATCCGATGCTGCAACTCACCTATGGACCAGCCGCCAGCATTTGGCGCATCAACCACGGGTGGCGGCGGCTGCGCAACGAGGGCTTCGCCCTGCACGTCGGCACTGGCGAATGGGGCCGCAGCCCGAACAGCGACTCGAACGGCGAGGAGCCGGAGGGCACCTACGAGAATGTGCGCCTGATGGTGCAGGATACCCGCAACCTGCTGCTGCTCCACGCCCCCGATCTGCCCGCCAAGAGCGCCGAACTTGTGAGCCTGCAGTACGCCATCCAACGGGCGATCGTCGAGGAATTTCAGCTTGAGAATCAGGAGCTCGCCTCCGAACGGATCGAAGATCGGGTGTTGTACTGGGAGGCCGCCGAAGGTGGCGCTGGCGTGCTCCGCCGCTTGGTCGAGGAACCGCAGGCGATGGCGCGGGTGGCCCGCCGGGCGCTGGAGATCTGCCACTTCGACCCGGACACCGGCGCCGAGCACAACCCTGGCGAATGCGCCCACGCCTGCTACCGCTGCCTGTTGAGCTACAGCAATCAGCCCGACCACGCGCAGATCAACCGCCGCACCATTCGCGACCTGCTGCTGGAGATGCAGCGCCCAACCACGTTGGTGGAGGTGCAGAGCACCAGCAGCGCCTCCGCAACCGAGCACAGCAGCGCCTCCGCACCCAGCGACGCGCACGCGGTCGTCGAGCGGATCGCTGGGCAGCACAGCCTGCAGCCCGAACAGGTGCACGAGCAGGCCGATTGGATCGAATTGCGCTACAAGCGACGCTGGTGCGTGCTGGTGCCACGCGATGGCGCCAATGCCGCAGCGCTCAACGGCTATGCCGAGGATCTCAGCGATCAGGGTTATGTGGTCTACACGCTCTCGCTAAACCGCGACCTCGCCGAGCAAGTGGCGGAGTTGCGCTTCGAATAGGGGGATGTGCATTCGCCGATGGACAGATGAAATAGTCATTCTGAACAAGCGCAGCGAAGTGAAGGATCTCTCTGTCTCTCATGACCTTGAGCGTCTTAAGATCCTTCATTCAGGATTCTTTGTGGGCACGCAATACATTACATGTGTTCTGGATACGGCCTGGTTCGGCGCATATGGTACGCTATAGCGGTGACATGTTAATCATGGTAAGATCATAGGTAGAATGGCATATAGATCATGTCGCTCTCGCAAAATCACCCTGTCACGAGTTTCCTCGGGCTTCGCATTCACAGCAACACATTTCACTCACCCAACCGAGTGTACTCTCATCTGTTCCGATTCTCCTAGCAGGATTGAGGCAATATGACACAATTCAACATCGGTTCGTTAGTGCATTGCCGAGGCCGTGAGTGGGTGGTGCTGCCCTCACCACAGCGCGATCTGCTGATGTTGCGCCCGCTCGGCGGCGGTGAGGCCGAGATCTGCGGTGTGTACCTGCCCATCGAGCCAGATGTGCGCCCCGCCGAGTTCCCGCCGCCCGACCCGGCGCGGCACGGCGATCTGCAGGCAGGGCAACTCCTGCGCGACGCCGCCCGCTTCGCGCTGCGTAGTGGCGCTGGCCCGTTCCGCTCGTTTGGGCACCTGAATATTCGCCCACGGCCCTACCAGTTGGTGCCGTTGATTATGGCGCTGCGCCTCCACGATCAGCCCGTCCGTATGCTGATAGCCGATGATGTTGGTATTGGTAAAACGATCGAGGCTGGCCTGATCGCCCGCGAACTGCTGGATCGCGGCCAGATCCAGCGCTTGGTGGTGCTCTGCCCGCCGCACTTGTGCGAGCAGTGGCAGCGCGAGTTGCAGCAGAAGTTCGGCATTGAGGCCGTGGTGGTGCGCTCCAGCACCGTCGCCGCGCTCGAACGAGCCATTCCCAACAATGTAAACCTGTTCGAGCATTACCCCTTCACCGTCACCAGTATCGATTTCGTCAAGGGCAGCCGCTGGCGCTCCAGCTTTGTGCATGCCTGCCCCGAGTTGGTGATCGTCGATGAGGCGCACACCGCCACCGCCAGCAGCACGGGCAACCAGCAGCAGCGCTACCAACTGCTGCGCGACCTGGCCGAACGGGCCGATCGCCATATGGTGCTGCTCACCGCCACGCCGCACAGTGGCATCGAGGACGCCTTCCGCTCGATCCTGGGGCTGTTGCGCAAGGAGTTCGCCAAGTTCGATCTGGAGCACTTAAGCGAATCGCAGCGCCGCCTGCTCGCCAAGCATTTTGTGCAGCGCCGCCGCGCCGATGTGCAGAGCTGGCTGGGTGCGGGCGATCACACGCCCTTCCCGCAGCGCACCTCGGCAGAGGTGACCTACACGCTCAGCAGCAAGAGCGACTATTATCGGCTGTACGCCGATGTGTACGAGTACACCAAGGAGTTGATCCAGCACCAGGGCGAAACGTCGCCCCGCCAACGGGCGCGCTACTGGGCCGCGCTGGCGCTGCTGCGCTGCGTGATGAGCAGTCCCGCCGCCGCAGAGAAGGCGCTGAAAGCACGGGCCAAGAACCAACCGCTCGATGAGGAAGTGACGCAGGAGAACGACCTGCTGCGCGAGCAGATCTACGAGACCGCCGAGGCCGACCTTGCGCAGGATGTCGAGCCGAGCCAGGCCTTCGATCTCTCGGAGATCCCGACGAATCGCTTGGAGCGCTTCGCACGGCGGGCCGCCGAGCTACGGGGCGCGCAAGACCTCAAGCTCCAGGGCTTGATCAAGCCGTTGCGCAAACTGCTCGACGAGGGCTTCAACCCGATCATCTACTGCCGCTACATCGCCACCGCCAACTACCTGGCCGAGATGCTCGACAAGCAGTTCGGCTCGCGCGAGTTGAAGGTGGTGGCGGTGACGGGTGAGCGCACCGAGGAGGAGCGCGAGCAGTTGATCAACGGCCTCGCTGAGTATCCGCGCCGCCTGCTGGTGGCCACCGACTGCATGAGCGAGGGCATCAACTTGCAGCGCAGCTTCGATGCGGTGATCCATTACGATCTGCCCTGGAACCCCAATCGGCTCGAACAGCGCGAGGGCCGCGTGGACCGCTACGGTCAGCCCAACAGCGAAGTGCGCACCATGCTCTACTACGGCGAGAACAACCCGATCGACGAAGTGGTGATGAAGGTGCTGCTGCGCAAGGCCCGCTCCATCCACCGCAGCCTGGGCATCAGCGTGCCGCTGCCGCTCGACACCAACACGGTGCTCGATACGATGATCGATCAGCTCTACAAGCCGCAGGTCATCCAGCACTCGATGTTCGAGAGCTTCAGCGAGTTCTCCGGCTCGATCAGCCAGGAGGTCGATGTGCAGTGGGAGCAGGCCGCCGAGCGCGAGAAGGTGAGCCGCACGCGCTTCGCGCAACACGCCATCAAGCCCGAGGAGGTGGCCCGCGAGTTGGCCGAGGTCGATGATGTGCTGGGTGATCCCGCCGAGCTTGAGGCGTTTGTGCGCCGCAGTTGCCAGCGCTTGAACATCCCGCTCAAGCAGCACAAGGACGAATGGCAGTTGGTGGTGGATCGCTCGGCGATGCCCGCGCCGATCGCCGATGCCGTTGCGCCGCTCGTCCAGGCCGCGGGCAAGCGTAAGGGTGAGCCAGTGCTGCGGCTCATCTTCGACCCGAACACGGTGCCGCAGCCGCAAGTGGAGTTGGTGGGCCGCAATCACCCGTTGGTGGCCGCGCTGGCCGATTACCTGCTGGACCAGGCGCTCTCCGCCACCGCCGATGAGGGGCACCGCATCTCGGCACGCTGCGGCATGATCCGCAGCACCGCCGTGCAGCGCCGCACCATTCTGCTGCTGCTGCGGGTGCGCTTGCTGATCACCCATGGCAAGCAGTCCACCCCCAGCTTGGCCGAGGAATTGGTGCTGACAGGGATGGTGCGCAGTGGCGGCTCCACCACGCTGCTCAGCAGCGAGCAGGCGTTGGAGTTGATGAGAGAGGCCAAGCCCAGCAGCAACACCAGCGACAGCGAGCGCGAGCAGGCGATCGCCCAGGCGCTCAGCGCGATCGACGCCCAACAGATCAACGAGTTGGCGCAGCAGCGCGCCGCGCACCTCCGCGAGACGTACCATCGGCTGACGCAGCATATCGGCGGCGGCCAGGTGACCGTCGAGGCGCACCTGCCCCCCGACCTGCTGGGTGTCTATGTGCTGCTGCCGGAGTTGTGAGGTTTCGTGACAAGGTGACTTGGTGACGGGGTGAGTGAAGTTCATCGCAACGCACTGTCATTCCGAATGGAGCGCCAGCGAAATGAGGAATCTCACT
>CALKHR010000157.1 GCA_937988885.1 uncultured Roseiflexaceae bacterium
CGTCAGATTGACCGATGAGACAACGAGGATATGCGTGTCGTTATAGCCTGCCTCTTGCTGCAAGCGCACCGCATAGACGCCTGGCTCCAGCGAGCCGCCGCCCTCCACCAAATCAACCAACGTCAAAGTCGATTCGTTCAGCGGCGCGCTCAGTTGTACCTGCCAATCGCGCAGCGGCGCCTCTCCGGCGAGCCGCGAATCCCAGTTCTGATAGGGCTGATGAATATCCTCGAACTTGAGGCGATAGAGTTGCAGCGACGCACTCGACTGGTTCACCGAGTTCAGGCCCAAGCGCGTCGGCCTTGCGGCGTCGTAGGTCGAGACCATGCCGTTGGTGACGAGATTCACGCTCGGCGGCAGCGCATCGGTTGTGAAGGAGACCGTCATCGCTTGGCCGGTGGTGTTGCCGTAGGGATCGGCGATATTCGGCCCGATCTCAACCTGATAGTCGGTGGAGGGTTGCGCGCCGAAGATCAGGTGAAAACTCTGATTGTAGCTATCGAAGTAGGTGTAGACCTGCGTCGCCGAGATGGGCGGCGTCATGGTCAGGTTCGCCATCACCGTATCGGCATCGATCGGCGCGTTGAAACGGATAGCGAAGTCTGTGTAGGGGTACGCCTTGCGCTCGTTGTTGGCGGGGATCGTCTCAAGGATGCGCGGCAGTGGCACCGTGCGAAAACTGCTGGTGAAGCTGGAGCGCAGACCAGCGCCACCACCTTGACCACCCAACCCAGCATCAAGCTCGATCAGGTATTGCGTGTCGAAGGCCAAGCGCTGCGTCGGCGTGAAGGTGAGCGTCGCGCCCTGCACATCGAGCGCGCCCGGCACATCGCTGCCGCCCCGCACTCGCAAGTGGAAGGCGCTCTCAGCGCTGGCAGGATCGATGGCCTGGTTGAAGTTCACACGGATGACAGGCTCCACCGAGACGAGCGTCGCATCATCGTTCGGCGAGACAAACGTCACCTCGGGGCGCGCCACGCTGAAACTCCAGCGGTACTCGCCCGAAAGCGGGTTGCCATCGAGATCGCGTAGATCCGCTGAAATAATGCCCGTGTAGCGGGAACCACCCGCCAACGGCTGCTCGGGGAAGAACTGGTAGACAGCAGTGCTCAGCCACTCGCCACGGCCAGCGATCGGCGGATCGAACGTGAGTGGATGCGGCGCGTTGGCCATCTGCTCCACCGTCGTCAGCGCGATCACCGGGCGGTTGAAGATCACCGTGATGGTCGAATCGGCCTCGACATCTTGCGCACCATCGGCGGGGATCACCTGGCCGACTTCGAGATAACCAGTCGTGGCGAAGCGAAAGTGATAGGCGCTGTTGAGTTGCGCGCCATCCTCGGCACGCGCCCCTTGATCAAGCACCACATCGTACACCGCAGCGCGGGGCAGCGGCTGAGCAGGCAAGAAGCGCAGCGTTTGCGCGTTGCTCCACTGGATCGTACCGTCGATCGCGGGGGAGAGCCGAAACGACGCCTCCACCGCCGCGCGATCCATTGGCCGATCAAAGACCAGTTCGATCGCACCATCGGGCGGGAGTTCTGCGCCACGGGCAGGGCTGCGGCTCACTACAATCGGCGAAACGGTATCATCCGGCACGGGGGTGTAACCGAGTTGTGGGAGCGGTGGCATGGTAGGGCCAGCAGTTGGCGGAGGCATTTCGACCACCTCTTGTGAACGACCACGTAGCATAAACGCGATTCCAGCAATGATCGCGATCAAGACAAGCACGGCTGCGATGCGCGGGATGCGACGATCCATGTGGAACTCCTACTCAAACGAGCCAATCATTCGTTAGAAATGATGACGTTACCACGTAGTAATCAGTTCCACATATCATCGGACGAATATCGGCGAACGTCAACCCCTCAGAGGAAGGAAGCCGAGCGATTCGTACGCCTCATAGGAAATCGGGAAGTACACCCACCTACAATTTTAGAAAGGAAACATCCATAGCTTCAAATTTGGTGAAACCCTTGATATCAGCCAGGACGGCAGCCTGATCCTCGGCATCCCTTCTCAGCGTGAGGTTGTGTACGTGTGGCATAAAACAAACGGCGAACTGTTGGGCATCATACCGATCTATTACGGCCAGATCCAAGGTGTGGACATTACCGCCGATCACAAAATGCTTATGGCAACGCATCAGGAAGCTGTGTCGCTCTGGTGCATGCCTGAGTAGAGACACAACACCCAGGGCTTCATTCCCAGCACAATACAATGCGGTCATTGACCCGCATAGGCAGGGCAACAACCGCACATAACTACAGAGCGAATAACTTCCTAAACCTCAACGTCCTTTCGCAATGCGTTCAGCAACGCTAGCGCCAATAAACGATTGATTGTTGTCTCATCGCCATACTGTGCAGTGACACAGTATGGGCATCCCCGACTAGTCGGGTGCTGAGAACAGTGAGGACAATCCGCCAGAATCTGCTCAGCACGCAGCAATACCTGTTCGATCTTGGTGAAAGCCGTTTCTGCGATACCTATACCACCAGGAACAGCATCGTACAGCATCAGTGTTGGCAAGCCCGTATCAGGATGCTCGGAAAAACCGAGAGCCTGGATATCAGAAGGATCGCACAGCGCCTCGATCGCAGTCGCCAGACGCACCGCACCAGCCAATGAATAAAGCGCGGCCTCCTGCTCGACAGATGGCTGATCCGCTAACACCTCTGATGGTAACGTTAACCAGAATGCTTGTGTCTGAAATGCAAGCGGCGGCGGTGCAGCACGCCCAAGCGGCTGAAAGGTAAACGGCCCACCACGAACAAACAGCGGCACTTTGTAGTATCCACTCACTTGGCTATGGCAATTCACCAAACCATATTCAGCCTTAAAGCCAATATGCGACTGCTGAAGATGACGCTGTACAATTGTTATGCGACTCTCGACTTTTGCAGTAGTTGTAAACTCTGGATGCTCCAATGGTTGTACAATTATTTCGCCGCGCTGATGCTCCCAATCCAGATCGCAGCGCACAACCCGATAATAATTGTCGATATGCTGATAATGAGCGTGACGATGCAACGCTCGTTGAGCACGAACCGCATCGACTTCGACCACCAACTTCTGATCGCTCGTACGTACTGGTACAGAAAACGCCATATTGCGAAAACCCACATTACTCTTTTGCAGCCCAGCAGGGGTCAGAATCCATTCGCCTTGTTCATTGGAGGTCAATAAACCAGCCTTGCTCAGTATCGTGATCTGTTCAGTGGCAACATCTCCAAACAATGCAATATCATCCTGCGTCAAAGGGGCTTCCTGAGCAGCCCGCAGCATATGGTTGCGCACAATATATGGATTATTGGGGTTGCAATAGACTGGTTCGGCACGCAAATTGAACAGTACATCGGGATGTACGACAAAAAACTGATCGAGTGGATTATTATCAGCGATCAGTATCACAACACCTTCGCCGCTGCGACCAGCGCGTCCCGCCTGCTGCCACAACTGCGCAATCGAGCCAGGGAAACCGATCATCACAGCCGCCGATAAACTCCCGATATCAATACCCATCGAAAGCGCACTTGTCGCGATGACACAGTGCAGGCGCTTTTGCTTGAGATCAGCAATGATACGGCGTTTATCCTCGGGCAATAATTCACGCATAAATGGCTGCACCACGGTCTGCCGCATACCTTCATCACGCAGTTCGGCAGTCGTAAAGCGGTAAATATCATTGATCTCGCTGATCGAACGCCCAAATGCGATTGAGCGTGTCCGCTGTTCAATGAGATGCAATAACACATTCTTGGCTTGCGTCGAAAGCGCACTGCTCGAAGGAGTTCCAACACCTTCGTTCCATAATACAAAATGGCGTTTGCGCTGCGGTGCGCCTGCATCAGTAGCATCGATCAGCACCGGACGACGACCGATTAACTGCTCGACAGTAGCCTCGGGCTCGACCAGCGTCGCAGAAGCACACAAAAACTGTGGATTTGCGCCAAGCATACGACAAATGCGCCGCAACCGCCGTATCAAATTTGCAAACGATGCTCCTACGACTCCCCGGTAGCTATGCAATTCATCGATTACGACATAGCGTAGCCCTGAGAAGAGATAGTGCCACTGCCATTGATTGAACGCGCCCGACAAAATAGCGGCGTGCAACATATCTGGCGTCGTCAAAATATACTGCGGCTGCTGTTGACGAATGTCCTGTCGATCACCCTCAGGCACGGAGCCATCGTAGCGAGCAACCGTCAATGTACCACTCCCTGTATCGAGCGTGCGACAAAAGCGATGAATCGAAAAGCGCTCGCCACGCCGTACCCAATCGATATTTTGAGAATCAAGCCGTGTCAACGACTCGAGTTGATCCTCAGTAAGCGCAACAAGCGGCGATAAATACAAGGCCGTTGCACGAGGATCACGCAGCAGTGTATCAATAATGGGCAAGGTATACGTAAGCGATTTACCACTGGCGGTTGGCGTAGTCACAATCGTATCATGACCATCCAGAGCTGCTTGCAAAGCTTTGGCCTGAAAAGCGTACAAATTGCCCTGTGGCAAGATGCGCTCACGCAAAGCACGCCGCAAGCCTGGATGTAGCCGATCTACTACGGATGCATCCGCATAAAGCGCATCACGCTCAGGCAATTCCTGCACATAATGAATACGTTCGCCAAATTTCTCTCGTAATGATTCAACCAACCTACCACCGTTAAATGCCTGTGGATCGATAAAAACTAATGGAGGATCGGTTAAGCCTGCTTCTTGCATATCCAATTCATCGATCGGCAAAGGCGTGCGGTTACCCTCGTTCACACAGTGCATACAGTACAAACCAGGTGCGAACGGTCGCGCAGTAACCACCCAAGGGCCGCGTATAATTTCACCATCGGCCTCGCTCAAATTGCGGCGCACGCGCTTTCCTTCAGAGTCGAGTTGGATCTGAAAAACCTGAAACGGTCGTCGCCGCTCCCCACGATTATGCGTTCGACAACGTACTAAATGAATGCTCATACGCCACTCCTTATACCCCAATCAGCTTTCAATGAGCGAACCCGTTTCATGCCAGCAAGTTTGCGAAGCGCCTTCACCTCGATCTGGCGAATACGCTCACGAGTGAGGCCAAACTGCTTGCCGATCTCCTCCAGCGTATGACGTTCAAAGCCTTTCAACCCAAAACGCATCTCAAGCACATTGCGCTCACGGTCGGTAAGATCAGTAAGAATATCGGTTAATACAACTCGCAGATCTTGTTCAACCAACACATCTAACGGCGAAGGCGAGAAACGATCCGGCAGCAACTCACCTAAAGTACTTTTATCCTCACCCACCTGTAATTCAAGTGAAATAAGCGATTGGCTACGTCTAAGAATGGCCAATAGCCGTTCCTCTGGCATATGAAGTGCTGCGGCCAATTCGGCATGGGTTGGCTCGCGCCCCAATTGAATACTCAAACGTTGTTGTGTGGTATGAATACGACGCACTGTCTCAACCATATGCACAGGTAAGCGGATTGTACGATCTTGGTCGGCGATTGCCCGAGTAATGGCTTGGCGTATCCACCAGGTTGCGTAGGTTGAAAGTCGTAAGTTCAAGCTGAGGTTGTAGCGCTCTATCGCCTTCATTAAACCGATGCGCCCTTCCTGCAAAAGATCTTCGAAGTGAAGATGAGAAAGCCACGAACAATAACGCAACGCAATCTTTGCCACCAAACGCAAGTTGTGTCGCACCAACAGTTCAATCGCCTCCTCACCAGCAAAGATACGTTTTTGAAGCGCCAACCGCTCCTTATTACCAATTTCATTTACATCCGAATTATTCAGTTCGTTTTGAGCACGACGAGAATCCAAAACAATTTCAAGGAGGCGTCGTTCCTCACGTGCCGAAAGAAGAGTATGGCAAAACTCGTCAATATTCGAGCGAATTTGCTTTAGCTTACCAAGCACTTCATCGGCATCATCGAGAGCTTGCTCTTCAACACCGACCCATTCAGCATCATCTGCAAGCGTATCAACAACTAAAATCTCTTGCTCCTCCAACATGGAGATCAAGCGATCATAGGCTTCGCTCTCTGTAAACGGATCAAGACCGACCGACTGTAATGCATCCTCGATCTGATTGTAGGTAACAGTTTGCGGTGCAGAGCTTATTAAAAGAAAAAAAGCCTGCTGTACCTCATTACGCTCTGAAGTTAAGTTCTCTGGCAAGGTCATAACGTCCCTCATCCTGCATAACCTACAGCACCGCCCACTCAACAGTACACAAACGTCTTGTTATGTTTACAATATCACAACCACCCGTCCACATACGCGCACATCAACTTTCTTTTTAGACGATTCTTAAAAATGATCAAGGAAGATATATGATATAAACAGAAAAAGAGAGAAAAAGGATGCGGGTAGTTTGAAGGAAAAGAATTATCTACCAAATCTTAACGAACATACAACCTAATTGGTATAACACAACGCCCCGCTGCCACGAATGACAGCAGGGCGTCCTTCCTCGATCGCGAACGGGTCACACCGCTGGGTCAAGACCAGCCATTGATTCGATCAGCAGGTACAGGGCGGAGTGATCGAGATCGCCTTGGCCACTCGCGAGCAGTGCGCCGTAGAACTGCTGTACCAGGCTCGTCACGGGCAGCGGCGCATCGTAGGCCCGCCCCGTATCAAGGATGATCTGCAGATCCTTGTACTGGTGGCGCGATTTGCCACCCGGCTCGAAATTGCGGTCGAGCATACGCTGGCCGTGCAGTTCCAACACGCGGCTCTGGGCGAACCCACCCAGCAACGCCTCGCGCACCCGCGCCGGGTCAACGCCAGCCTTCGTCGCCAGCACCAACGCCTCGCTCACCGCCTCGATCGTCACACCCACGATGATCTGATTACACGCCTTGGCGATCTGACCCGCGCCCGCATCGCCAACGTGCACCACGCGCTTGCCCAACACATTCAGCAGTGGCCTCGCGCGCTCAAGCGCCTCCGCCCGACCGCCGACCATGATCGACAAGGTGGCATCGCGCGCGCCGACCTCGCCGCCCGACACTGGCGCATCGAGGAAATCCACGCCCTTGCGCTGCGCCTGCTCGGCGATCTCCCGCGCCACCATCGGCGAGATAGTGCTCATATCGATGATCAGCGTGCCAGGGCGCGCCGTCGAGAGCAGACCCTCGGGGCCAGCAACAATCGATTGCACAACCGCAGTATTGGCCAGGCAGGTGAAGATGATGCTCGCCTGTTCGGCAAGTTCGGCAGGCGATGCGGCAGCCTGCGCTCCCGCCTCGACAAGTTCCGCCACGGGGCCAGGGCTGCGGTTATACACCACTACTGGGTATCCAGCAGCAATGAGATTAAGGGCCATCGGCTTGCCCATCAAGCCGAGTCCGGCATAACCAACGGTGGGAAGATCTGACATAGCGCACCTTCGCGAGCCAGGTGTGGCCCTCTCTAATTCACAACTTGGGAAGAATAATGATTAAATGTAGGCATCATAGCAGAGCGCTCGGAGAGCGTCAACCAGCTTTTTTAGCTACTTAGAACTGTGTCAAAACCGAAACACATCATCCACAGAAGACACAGATGAGTTGCATGAATAGGCAGAACTATGTCTATGCAGCAAAGGGCTTGAAAGCAGCATGCTCAAGGTGAGGAGGTATCGCCACGACCTAACTAAGCTTGGTATCACTAGAATGCTACAGCGCCACATCTTCATGGAAATGAACAGACTGGCATCAAAACGTACCGTTTATGTCAACAGAAACTATTGACGCATCCGCCGCTCCATGCTACATTGAACAGCGAAAACTGCCTGGAGTTTGTCACCGCAGGAGCATTTTGTGGCACGTTGGCCTTTCCGTTTTACGCTGATCGTTGCAGTACTACTCTCAATTCTGCCCTCCGTTCAGGTGACGCATGCAGCGCCGCCATTACCAGTTGAGGTTGATCTTCAGGGATGGCTGGACGCGCAACCGGGCATGCTGAAGGATTACCGCGAAGGTGAACTCAGCGCCGCTGAAATTATCAGCGGTGCAACTTCATATTATGGCCTGAGTCCCCGCATCTTGCTTGCGCTGCTCGAAGCGACCAACCAGTTGCTCAGCGACCCCATGCCCTCCTTCCAGGCGCTTCAACAGCCGTTCGGCGCACACGGCCCACTGGGCTTCGCCGAACAGATCGATTGGGCCACCCGCGAGCTACGGGCGGGTCTGGGGCCATACACCAACCCTCCTGTCGTGCACTTCTCCGATGGTCTCTCCCTGACGCTCACGCTGGCACAAGCGCCAGAGGGCATCAGCGTGCAGCGCTTCCTGGCGAACGGTCGCACCGCCGCCGAATGGCACGCCGTGGTGACAAAGTTCGGGCAGGCCTTCGCCGATTACTTCAATAATGTGATCCCCGAGGCCGCGCCAGCCCCGCAGGGCACCGCGCACAACGGCTTTTTGCGGCGTCCCTGGCACGCAGGTACCCGCGTGACGCATCTGGCCTACTTCGACCATATGTACCCCACCGTCGATACTGGCAAAGCCGACAACGGCTATATGGTGAACTATCTCGGCCAGGGCGGTGTGCAGTACGACGGCCACGACGGCCACGATTATTACTTCCCCGATAAGCCGATCGGCACGTTCATCTTGGCGGCTGCCGATGGTGTGGCCTTCGCCAGTACGCACCGAGGCAACGGCGTGTGGATTCAGCACGACAACGGCTATGTGACGGTCTACTGGCACTTGGATCGCTTCGCCCGCATCTTCAAGGGCAAAGTCAACACAGGCCGAGGCGTGCCAGTCAAGGCAGGCGATCTGCTGGGCAGCAGCGGCAAAACCGGCTTTGTGGTCGGTTCGCCGCACCTGCACTTCGAGGTGCGCCACAACGGCAAACAGGTAGATCCCTACGGTTGGTTTGGCGATGCCCCCGATCCATGCTCGGCCTACGTCGCTTGCGAGCCGAGCGTGTGGCTCTGGCATAAAAGCTTAGAGGGTGAGTTCGACTTTACGCCGCCCGATGCGCCAGCGCCGCCTGATACCACGCCGCCGGAGGCGACCATCACAGCCGCGCCACGCCCCGATGTGCTGCTGTACGCGCCATTCGATGGCAGCGCCCTGCAGCAGGTGGGCCGCAACGCGCCGCAGATCAGCAACACTCCCGGCTTCCCCGAAGGGCAGTTCGGCCAAGGCGTGCGCATCGCTTCGCAGGCTGTGGTGCGCTACCCAACCGCCGGAAATGTGCTCACTGCGACGGGCACGATCGCGTTTTGGGCGCAACTCCCCGAGCAATACCCCGCTAGCAGCACAGGTCGGCACTATTTGATCGCGACAAGCGCGCACCCCGACGAAGGGCCAGTCTACACCGATACCTTAGCGCTCCGACGCGAGGGTGGCGAGCAGCCGCGCTGGAACTTCTGGACCACGGGCGCAACTGGCGAGGATAGCCGCGACGATCTGCTGGTCGACGATACGCTTGAGCCGGGCTGGCATCACTTCGCGATCACTTGGGACAGCACAACGCAGCGCAAGGTGCTGTACATCGATGGCGCCATGGCAGCGCAGGCTAGCAATGTGACGCTGCCCAGCGAGTTCGGCAGCGCATTGGAGTTGGGGCGCTGGCCGCAGAGCAGCGTTGCGAGCGGCGTGGTCTACGACGACTTGGTGATCTTCCGGCGGGCGCTGAGCCGCGCCGAGGTCGCCGCGCTAGCCACGACTGCCGCGCCGTTCCAAGCCAGCACAACGCGGGTCACATCGCCCACTGTGCAACTCGATGTGAACGCGCTCGACAATGCTGGCGGCATTATGAGCGTGCAGTTGGGCATCAACGGCCAGTTCGGCGACCCGCAGCCGTACCAGGACACCTACACGATCAGCCTGCCGAACGCCACGGGTGTGTACACAGTGGCAGCGCGCCTCTTCGACCGCGCCGACAACAGCACAACCGTCAGCACCACGCTTGAGCTGATCGCGCCGCAGTTCCCCAGCGTCCAGCTCGAAAACGTCACAGCGCTGAGCGCAACATTGGTGTTCACACCAGCGGACGACCTCGCGCAGACGGAAGTGCAACTCTCCCACACACCCGATTTCAGCAATGCGCCGTGGCAACCATTGCCGACCCGCCGCGTGTGGTTCTGGATGCCGCAGAATCAGGTGGTGTGGCTGCGCTTCCGCTCCATCGACGGGCAGATTGGCCCCGTCCTGGCGCTCGGGGAGGATGCGCAACACCTCTGGATACCGATGGTGACAATGGGGACGATGGACGATTAGCGAGTGATGCGGTTCGGCAAGCGCGGGTGAGGCGACCCGCGCTTTTTGTTTGCTAGGAAGCGTTAGGATTGTGGCAGGAGCATGGCCATTCGTTCGGGAGTGAAGAACTCCTGGGGCGAGATAGCGCGCATCTGAGAGGCGAAGAACAGCCCGGCTTCAGCGGGATGCTGGCGCAGTGCGGCCCGCAACCGCACTATCTCGGGCGCGTCCCACCCAACAAGATAGGCGGAGTCGAGGTTGTTCTCGAGGTCGGGCAGTGCGAGCGCATCGCGCTGCTCCTGGTATTCGGCGAGCGCTGCGTCGAACGGCTGCGCCCCGCTGAGTCCTTTGTCGATGGCAATGGCCAATGCCTCCGCATCGACGAAGGCATCGCTGATGCCACGCGCCAACACTGGGTCTTTGTGGTAGCTCGCATCGCCGACCAACGCCCAACCGGGGCCGTAGGCTTGGCGCACAAAGTTCGGCAGATCGGCCATACCGGTCAGGCGTCCAACCTGACGCGCCTCAGGTAGTCGCTCGGCCAACAAAGGCATCATCTGCGCGGTGGCGAGGTAGTTACCCGCGATGTCGCTGCGAAACGCCTCGAACTCGCTGCGGGGCCAACACACCGCGATCATCGCCTGCTGATCGTTGGTGGGGAAGGCGAACACCAGCCGTTTATGACGCCAGTGTATCTCCAACCCGCTGCAATCGAGCCCTTCCCAGTAGCCCATGTACCAGCACGTCAAAGTCGGCTGGATGATGCGCTCGGTGGCGCCCACCAGTTTCGCAACCGTCGAGTGCTTGCTATCGGCGCCGATCACCATCCGCCCCTGCGCCTGAAAGGCTTGGCCCTGCGCGCCGCGCCCTCGCACACCTACAACACGGCCATCCTGCTCGATCAGACCGTCGATCACCACCTGTTCGCGCCATTCCGCCCCCGCCTCGATCGCGGCTTCGAGCAGCAGCGCGTCGAGATAGATGCGGCGCGGAGCCACACAGACGGGCAGACCACTTTCAAGCTCCACATCGCCAGTGAGCATGCCATCGCCCACATCCGAGGAGATGCGGCGAATCGGAGGGCAGCCGCCGACGATCACACGATCGAGCAGACCCCATTCCGCTAGTTTCCGCACGCCGGGGTGCATAATGTAGTGGCCCGATATAGTGTCGCTGGGGAAGGTCGCCCGGTCGACTAGCAGCACGCGGTAGCCGCGCCGCGCCAGTTGCAGAGCCGTGGAAGCGCCAGCGCAACGCGCCCCAACAATGATTGCATCGTAATGTGGTGTCATAGTGCTCCTCTCGCGGCGATTGTAGCACACCTTGTGGGCCACTCAACGATCTGTAAGCCCAACCACGCATTGAACAGTATCGGAAAAGCGTTCGAGAGCACCACAACGCCAAGAATCAACGTACTATTGGGCGCATGTTCGCGAACTTCTGTCATCTTCCTGTCATGTAACTACCTTCCTTCGTATGCCTCCAGATCGTACAATACAGTAGGAGCCAAAGATCGTTGTAGATCGTTGGCTCCATTCATGATTTTCACAAGAGAGGTTCGTATGGACGTTTGTACTTCGGCTCTTCAAAACAATGAGATGAGAAGTGGCTTACCACCGACGCCCCTGAGGCATTGGTGCCGTGCCATGAGCCGCGCGCAAGCTCGGCACACGTCTTGTGCACGTTTGGTTGATCAGTGCGAGGAGCACGAATACGACCTACGTCAGTAGCCGCTTGGTGAACCTCATCGGTCTCGGCTCCCTTGCATTGTTCCACCAATCCGTCGAGACTTTCCCTGCGCCAAGGCGCGCAAGGTGTCGAGCTCATTCCCCCTCAGGCAACTCAAATAACAGTCGCACACCGTTCTCCAGATGCAGCGAGGGCTGCATCGCTATCCGCGCAGCTATCTTCGTTTGTTGTCGCGTGCTTTGACTGCCACCACCTCGCAGCACCCGCGCATGAGAGCGCTTCGCACGTCCCGTTACTGTCGGGTCCAACAGATCAGCAGTCCATTCCCACACATTGCCAGACATATCGAGCGCGCCAATCGGCGATGCGCCCGCTGGATAGCAGCCGACAGGCACAGTATAGGGCCAGTTCCGCTGAAGCGCATCGCTTCTGTTGGCAGCGCGGTCGGCGCGGTAGTGCTCGCCCCACGGGTACGCGCGAGAGGTATCGCCGCTCGCAGCGCGCTGCCACTCCTCCCCTGTCGGCAGACGCAACACCACCCCCAATGCCTTGCTCATCTGCGCGCACAGTTTGCGGGCCTCATGCCAACTGATGCCAGCCACCGGTTGATTGGGAGCGTGATAGTGCGGATCGTGCAGCGAACGCACTGCGCTCCGCTCGGGCAACCACACCCGTAGTTGCTGATTGGTCAGCGGGAAGCGGGCGATCCAGCGCGGTGGCTCCCCTTCGCTCGTGGGCAAGCGGCGGAAGTAGCTACCATGCCCAGCGCGCGCATCGGCGATCGCCTGCTGCCACTGCGCGATCTCCACCGGATAACGGGGATCGCCCAGCTGGCCCAGCAACAGCGCCGCCCTCACCCGCTCGGCGATCGGCAGCGGCTGATTGACATCCTCCAACAGTTCCACCAGGCCGTTGCGCAGTTCACGCCGTAGTCTAGCGGTATTGATGGACTGTTCCAGCACCGCCCAATCACGCTCTTGGCCCAGTTCGGCGGCGAAGATCAGATCGCGATACCAGCGCGCCGTCGGTTTCGGCTGGCCGCGCTCCTCAATGTCGATCAGATCGATGAGGATGCGCTGCAAGCGATCGGCTAGTTCGGGATGCAGGCGATGGAGCGCGCCCAAGCCCAGCGCGATCGGTTCGCGCCAGCGCTCGTCGTGCCGATGCCGCATCACCAGTTCAGCGGCGTTGGGTTGCAGCACCAAATGGCGGCCCGCGCCATACGCTTGCAGGCTGGCGTGCGCGAAGCGGTAGGTCTGCCCATCGGCATCGGGCAGCAGTAAGCCACCGCGCTGCTCGATCCACGTGATGCAACGCCCAGCGGCCTCCCACGCGCCCTCAACGCCGCGCCGCCCGAAGAATTCGGTCAAGCGATAGCGCAGTGCAGCCGCATCGAGATGCCCGGCATCGCTGGCGTGCGCCTGGTACGAGAGCAGATCGATACTGGCGCGCAGTTCGTGGGCGTGCAGATGCTCGGCACTCACCGCTTGGGCCAAGGTCTGCCCGCCCTTATCCTGCTCCCATGCCCCAAGCAGTTGCCCGATGATCTGCTCGTAGAGCTGCGGTCGATCGTGAACCCGCTCGGCCAGCCCATCCTGCGGGATAGCCAGCATCGTGAGCAGCAGCGGGTTGCTGGCGAGTTGCCGCAGCCGCTCGTCGGTTGCCAGCGCCCGCTGAAGCGCATCGGCGCGCGCTGTGGCCTGTGCGGCGCTCAGTCGGCCCTGCTCGGCGAGGGCAGCATGCCAAGCGACGATAAACTGCGCGATCTGCCCACCCGTGAGCGGAGCCAGTGTCACTGTGGGCCAACCGAGCGCAGAGCGCATCTTGGCGGTCAACATCCGTTCGCGGCTGGTCATCACAATGCGCAAGTGCGGGTACAACTCGGCGAAGTCGCGCACGGCATCGAGCGTGCGCTGCTGGTCGGCGAGATGTGCCGTGGCGGTGCTGGGCAGTTCGTCGAGGCCGTCGAGCAACAGCAGTACGGAGCGTTCGCTGAACAGATAGCTCAACAGTTGTTGCGGTTGGTGCAGGTCGTAGTGCTGCGTCAGTTCCTCGCCCAACGCCACCGAAAGGGCGTTGGCGCTCGGCTCCTCGGCGGCGATGCGCTGGGCCACGCGACGCAGCGGCAGCAGCAGCGGGATCGGCGCAAGATCATCGGGCCAACCGGGCAGCAACCGAGGGATCGCCGTCTCGCCCTGTTGGGCCAGCGCCCACGCGATGTGGCGCAGCGCCGTCGATTTGCCACCACCGGGCGGGGCCAGCACCACCAGGCGTTGATGGCTTGCAACGGCTTCGTTAAGCAGTTCGGCCCGCCACAGCGCCACGCCACCCTGCGCCGTCTCCAATGGCTCGATGCGCACAATTGCGTATTCGGGTTGCGCGTGTTCGGGATCGTGCGCGGGCAGCAAGGGCTTGCCGCGGTCGCCGCCCTGAAAACAGGCCGCCACCAGATCGGACTGCTCGGCGTCGCTGGCATACAACACTTGGTTGGTGGTGGTGAGCGTAATGGCCAACGATGGCAGCGCCATACCTGGGCCATCGTCGAGCGTGGGAGCGAGGCCCCGCAGCGGCAGGCGCTGAAGGCGCGCTGCCAAACGGCGAAGGTAGTGCTGAAGTTGCTGAGCGTTGGCGTTGATCGGCGCGGTGTAGTTGTTGACGATCTTATCGCCCACCACAAAATCGCCCTCGATCTTATTACCGTACACCGTATCGCCGCCGCTCGGCTGATCGCCTCCTGGCACAAACGCAAGGTTGATGCTGGCGAGTTCGGCGCGCAACAGATCGCGATGGTGCTGCTGGCCGAAAGCTGCCAAGCACTCATCGGCGAGCGGGAACAGGTTCAGCGTGCGGGCGATCGCCAAGTAGGCGGGGCGCATCTCGGCGCTGGCGGCCTCGGCTGCCGCTTTGCTCAGTCCATCCAATTCGTTGTAGGCGCCGTAAAAGAGGTGGGCCAACAAACGCGCGCCACGGTTGCCCGTCGCATCGAGCAGCGCGCCGATCGCGGCGGTGTGGTCCTGGGCATACGCGGCGGCGAGCGGCATCATCGTGCAACCCATCAACAGGGCCGCGATACCGAATTCCCCATGATGTTCAAGCACGGCTTGTGGATCGGTGGCGAAACCCTCGATGAGTTTGAAGGTTTCACTACGCCACTTCTCTCGGTCGAACGGCATGCTGTCCCCCCACTACCACCGCGTATGAATGCTGCTATGCCCGATTGTTGTTTTATGAGGTATCTCCGATGCGGCAGGTATAGTATCACACTCGTTTACGTCTGCCGCAACAGGTTGCTGTGCGTTGTTGTGATGTGGATGCGCTTTAGGGGATGGCGCATCCACACCATCCAGGTTCGGCGTTAGCGTCCGCCAGTGGTGACGAGTGTGAAGCGCACGATACGATCCTGCACCAGTTCGCTTTCGTTCACGCTGTTCGGGAATTTGGGTTCGAGCGTGCCGACGATCAGGCGGTTCGGGTCAATACCCTGCTGCGCAAGGAACTGCTGCACGCTCAGCGCCCGATCCAACGCAAAGAGGCGGATATCTTCCGCGCTAAAGCGCCCCTCTGGCCCAGGCCACGCTGCGCTACCTTCGATCTTGAGGTAGAGGCGCGACGAGCGCAGCACTGGCAGCACCTGCGTCGTGATGTCCTCGATGGCCTTGCTGGTCAGGCGCGTGCTCTCCGGCTCGAAATCGATCTTCTCAAGCGGCAATTGCACCACGGTCTCGGCGTTCTGCTGCTCCTCGGTCGAGAGTTGCGGCAGATCGACGCGCGCCGTCAGCAGGAAGCTATTATTCACGGGCGGCTGCGACGAGAAGAGCGCAGAGTTACGCGCCGTATTCTGCACAAAGCGCCCATCCACCAGTTGGCTGAGGTCGGTCTGCGGTGGCGTCTGGCCCGCCTGGCTCCACACGCCCTGCGCCTCGGTGAGGCGGCTGATCAGCAACTGCGGCTGCTGGAAGGCGATCTGGTTTGCGCCGAGCGTCGCTTGTGCGAGCTTTTCGAGCGAGGCAGTGAAATCGCCGGGCGCTTCGACGAACGTCCAATCGCTGTTACCCCAATCGATGATGGCCTGCTCGGCGAGTTGCGGCGTGTCGATGGTGGACTTCAGCGCCTCGAACCAAGCGTCGTGGAAGGCTTGCACGGCTTCGGTCTTCACTTCGAGGGCGGGGCGTGAGGTCACCAGCACATCGAGGATGGCCCGCAACTTGTCGGAGGCGATCACCACGCCTGCACCCTGCTCCTCGGCATTCAGCACATCAGGCTCCCAAGCCGAGACAGCATCGGCCTGGCCGTCGAGATAGAGTTGTACGGCATCGGCGACTTCTTCCTGAGGCAGCAGCACCACATCTTGTGGCCCCATACCAGCCAGACTCAGCGCGTAGTACAGGAAGTATTCGCCCACGCTGCCCGTGCTGTAGGCGATGCGTTTGCCGCGCAGGTCGTTGATGGTGGTGATATCGGGGGTCGCAACAAGCTTATCGGCCCCAGCACTCTCATCGATCACGGCAGTGATCGCACCAATCGTGGGGTCGGATTGCTTGGCCAGGCCGTCGAGCGTGGTGGCGAGCACATCCCACTCGCCGAGGCGCAGTTTGTTCCAGCGCTCCTCCTCGGAGGGGATCGGCTGCCCATTGATGCCGAATGGCACTAACTCCAAATCATAGCCACGTTGTTTCAGCAGGCCTTGAACTTCGATCACAATGCCCGGATAGTAGGTCGGGAAGGCATCAAAGGCGAACGTGATCGTACCTTTGCTCACATCCCCTGAGGACTCGGTTGGCGCTGCATCAACTGTTGGAGCGGCAGGATCGGTTGGCGCTGCGGCTGACGTCGGCGCTGTGGTGGGAGCATTTGTAGGGTTGTTCGGCGTAGCGGGAGTAGGCGATGCCACAATGATGATCGGTGCTGGCGTGGGTGCAGCGGCACCAGGGATCTCGCAGCTTACCAGTAACAGAGTAGTAAGAACAACGAGCGGTATTAGGCGAAATAATCGCATCGCAGGCTCCTTATATATCGGCAAGTGACTGTCCGGCGCGATATTCTTGTTATAGTATAGACTACGAGTATTGATTTGTGTGCGTTTCAGTCGGTCGGTCTCGTGGTTTTGCCCCAATTCTATGCACATCTCGGGCTACGATACGCTGATCAGCAGCCGATCGACCAAGCATTTTGGGCAGTAAGCGCCAAGCGCCGCAACAGAGCGATTCGCAAGGAACCAGTTCCACGACCTCCGGAACCAGTTCCACAACCTCCGGAACCAGTTCCACAACCTCCGGAACCA
>CALKHR010000158.1 GCA_937988885.1 uncultured Roseiflexaceae bacterium
ACTTTTGAATGCAACGAAAAACACTGTCATCTCGAACGCACGTGAGAGATCTCAACGTAGATGCAATGAGAATCGCTGTCATCCTGAACGAGCCGCATGCGAGGTGAAGGATCTCGACGTGGGAGCAATGAATCGCATTGCTTTTGACCTGCCAGGTGCGTTTTGGAGCATCAGAAAGCCTTGGAAAGCATCTGACAGGTCGGCAAAGCGCTGCAATGAGTAGCATTATGCTTCGCCGTAAAAGCAGTGTCATCCTGAACGTAGTGAGGGATCTCAAGGCAGAACGACGCGATTCTTCAGATCGCTTGGTAGCTTGTTTGGAACGGCCAAATTGCGCTCCTTGAGAACAACGAACCCAGACGCTCAAGGCCGTAGGAGACGGGGAGATTCTTCACTTCGCTACGCTCGTTCAGAATGACAATTGTTCGCTACGCTCGTTACTCAGAAACTGACCGTAGAACGAGCCAAATAGAACGGAAGCCTGACGCTCAAGGCCGTAAGAGACGGGGAGATTCTTCACTTCGCTACGCTCGTTCAGAATGACAATATCCCGTCACCCGGTCGCCTGGTCACCTTGTCAGGCCTGCTTGTGTAGCTGGCGGAGCCTACATATCAAACGGCAGTATCGCGCCTTCGAGTGATTTGGCTTGCGCGAGTTGTTCACGAGTGACAGTACAACTTGTGAGTTTGGCTTTTCGCAGATCAGCCCCTTGCAGGATGGCCCCCGTCAGATTGACTCCATGAAGATCGGCCTCTTGCAGGTTAACCCCTTGCAGATTGGCCCTTTCCAGGTTAACCCCTTCCAGGTAGGCCTCTTGAAGGACGGTACCTTGCAGATTGGCGCCTTCCAGGTTGGCGCTTTGCAGTTTGGCTTTTTGCAGGTAAGCCCCTTGCAGGTTAGCCCCTTGCAGTTCAGCTCCCTGCAGGTCGGTCATAAACAGGATAGCCTCTTTCAGATTGGCCCCTTGCAGATTGGCCACTTGTAAGATGCCCATAAACAGGCGGGTCCCTTGCAGGTTGGCCCATTCCAGATTGGCCCCTATGAAGTTGACCTCTTCTAGGTTGGTCCTTTGCAGGTTAGCACCTTGCAGATTGACCCCTGTCAGGTTGGCCCGTTCTAGATTCGCCTGCACCAAACTCACTATGGCAGGTATCAACTCAGGTTCGCTTTCACTTTGCTTGATCCCGCCAATAAGCCCAGCCTCATATAAAAATTGTACAACAGAAGCTTTTCTGTCCCCATCCAGCCCTCGGAGCACCGTCAAGCTTCTCGCCCGTACGAGGCTGCGCACCTCGTCGTCTGGTTGAGATGTACGCAGTCCTTTATCCAGTACAAGTTGTGTCATTTGGTCGAGATAAGCGTTTAGTCCAGCCTCCTGTGCGCGTTGTTCTTCAAGATTGCGAGCCTCCTGAATACGTTGTTCCTCCAGTTTGCGCGCTTCCTCAATACGTTGTTCTTCAATCTTGCGTGTTTCCTCAATGCGCCGTTCTTCAAGTTTGCGCGCTGCTTCCTCACGACGCTCTTGGAGTTGGAGCGCTGAGCGAGTAAGAAGAAAACCGCCAATCGCTAGCACTGCTGGTATTAGCAGTAGGTCTAGCCAATCCCATAAGGTTTTAGATTGGGGGATCGTCTGTTGATTTGCGGTCAGTTTGAGGGTGCTGAAGCCTGTCCGATCGGGGTCGGGGAACACGCCAGTGGTGTAGCCTACGATGACTACCCAGCCAGTGTAGAGCACTACAGCCACCGAAGCGATGCCTAGAACGATGAGCAACCACCGCAAATAGCCCTGCCACTTTTGCATATGTTCCTCTGTGTTTGTAGTTTTTTTGTCGGGTTATTTGTATTTACGAAATGTGTGAGCTGTGGTTTCTGCCAAGTTGCTTCGTTTATATACCTCAATGAACATCGCTGTCATCTCGAACGCACGTGAGAGATCTCAATGCGCCCTACAATGAAAAACGACGAGATTCCTCATTTCGTGCTGCGCACTCATTCGGAATGACAATGAGATACTTTTGAATGCAATGAAAAACACTGTCATCTCGAACGCACGTGAGAGATTTCAATGCACCCTACAATGAAAAACGACGAGATTCCTCATTTCGTGCTGCGCACTCCATTCGGAATGACAATGAGAGACATTGAGGATGCGGTGTTCTAAGGTATTAGGATGCTACAAACGGCATACCGTGCCCGCGTTGAATGCAACGAAAAACACTGTCATCTCGAACGCACGTGAGAGATCTCAATGCGCCCTACAATGAAAAACGACGAGATTCCTCATTTCGTGCTGCGCACTCATTCGGAATGACAATGAGATACTTTTGAATGCAATGAAAAACACTGTCATCTCGAACGCACGTGAGAGATCTCAGCGCGGAAACGAAGAGAAGCGGGGTCATCCTGAACGAGCCACAGGCGAAGTGAAGGATCTCAACGCGGGAGCGAAGCAAGCAATGAATCGCATTGCTTTTGACCCACCAGATGCGTTTTGGAGCATCAGAAAGCCTTCGGAAGCAACTGACAGGTCGGCAAAGCCCTGCAATGAGTAGCATTGTATTTCGCCGTAAAAGCGGGGTCATCCTGAACGAGTCTTTCCAAAGGAATCCAGGCGCTCAAGGTTGTATGAGACGAGGAGATTCTTCACTTCGCTGCGCTCGTTCAGAATGACCGGAATGCGCACCAACAGAGCGATAGCACCAAGTCACCAGGTCACCTTGTCACCCGCATTTCGCTGCGCTCGTTCAGAATGACCGGAATGCGCACCAACAGAGCGACAACACCAGGTCACCAAGTCACCAAGTTACCCGGTCACCTTGTCACCTTGTCACCTTGTCTGGCCCGCAGCAGCCGCGATGAGTTGGCGAGGATGCCCAGGTCGGGCAGCGATTGGGCGGCGGCGGCGAAGATCGGCGGCAGGAAGCCCAGCGCTGCCAGCGCGAGGCCGATGGCGTTGTAGGCGATGGTGAAGGTGAAGTTGCCCTTGACAATGCGCAGGGTGCGGCGCGCAATGCCGAACACATCCGGCACCAGTGTCCAATCGTCGCGCATAAGGGCGATGTGGGCCGCCTCGATGGCGATGTCGGTGCCCGCCGCGCCCATAGCGATGCCCACATTGGCTTGAGCCAGCGCGGGCGCGTCGTTGATGCCGTCGCCGACCATCGCGACGGTGTGGCCGCGTTGCTGGTACTCCTTGACGATGGCGATCTTGTCCTCGGGCAAGAGGTTGGCGCGGTAGGTGATGCCGAGCTGTTCGGCGAGCGCTGCGGCGGCCTGTTCGTGGTCGCCCGTCAATAGCTCGATCTGTTTGAGGCCTTGGCTGCGCAGTGCGGCGAGCGCTTGGGGCACTTCGGGGCGCACGGTGTCGATGGCTCCGAGCACGCCGATAAAGGCATCGTCTTTGGCGACGTAGAGCAGTGTGCGCTGCTGCGCAAGCAGTGGTTGCGCCTCGGGCGGGGCGGCGCTGGCGATGATGCGGCTGCTGCCGACGGCGATGCGACTCCCGGCGATGCTGGCGCGCACGCCACAGCCCGGCACCACCTCGAACTCGTCGGCGGGGGCGAGCGCGAGGCCCTGCGCTTGTGCGGCGTTGCGCACCGCTTCGGCGAGCGGGTGCTCGGAGTAGCGCTCGGCGGAGGCTGCGAGCGCGAGCAGTTCGGTGGCGGTGATGCCGTTGAGCGGCACAATATCGACGATCGTCGGTTTGCCGAGGGTGAGCGTCCCCGTCTTATCGACCAGCACTACATCGGTTTGGGCCAGCGTTTCGAGGTATTTGCCACCCTTGATCAGCAGGCCGCGCTTGGCGGCTGCGCCGATTGAGGCAAGCATTGCGATCGGCGTGGCGAGCGCGAACGAGCAGGAGCAGGCCACCACCAACACTGCCGCTGTCGAGAGCGGGTCGCGCCGCAGCAGGAAGGTGAGCAGGGCGATGGTGGCGACCACGGGCAGGTAGTAGGCCGAGAATTTATCGGCGATGCGCTGCACGTCGGCGCGGTGCGTCTCGGCTTCCTCGACCATGCTGATGACTCTGCCGAAGGTGCTGGCAGCCCCGACGCGGGTTGCGCGGATCTTGATGCTGCCGAGATGTATGATGGTAGCCGCAAAGACGTTGCTGCCGATGCCGACCTCGACTGGCATTGGTTCGCCCGTGATGGCGGCCTGATCGACGGTGGCCTGCCCCGCGATCACCTCGCCATCTACTGGGATCTGCTCACCCGGACGCACCACCACGATGTCTCCCGGGGTGACCTGGCTGATGTCCACCTCCTGCTCAAGGTCATCGCGCTCGATGCGGGCGGTCTGCGGCGCGAGGCGTGTGAGGTTTTTGACGGCGCTGCGGGCCTGTTCGGTGGTGAAGTGTTCGGCGTAGTCGCCAACCCGCATAAAGAACACCACGACGACGGCGGTGGCCCATTCGCCCACTGCGAGTGCGGCGAGCGCTCCCAAGCTCATCAGCGTGTGCGAGATGATCTGTTTGCGCAGCGCGGCCTGCACGACGTTGCGGAAAATCGGGAAGCCAACCAGCAGCACGATGCCTGCGCCGCTTGGCCAGGGGACGCGCTTGGTGATGGCTTCGAATAGGCCGAGCCATTCGCCCACCACGACGACGAACAGGACGAGGCAGCAGACGATGCCGAAGACGGTGATGATGGGGCGCGAGAGGTCGCGAACGCTGCGGCTGCTCGGTGTGTCTGCAGCGCTGGGTGTTGGGACGCTGTAGCCCGCATCGGCGACGGCTTTGGCGATGGTGGGCAGGTCGACCTGTTGCGGATCGAGTTGGATGATGGCTTTTTCGGTGGCGAGCAGCACGTTCACCGAGCGAACGCCTGGGAGCGCTTCGATGGCGGTTTGCACGTGTTGGACGCAGGAGCTGCAATCCATCCCTTTGATGGCGATCTCGATGGTTTGTGTTGCCATGTCACTGCTCCTTCTGTTGCGGATCGAGTTGGATGATGGCTTTTTCGGTGGCGAGCAGCACGTTCACCGAGCGAACGCCTGGGAGCGCTTCGATGGCGGTTTGCACGTGTTGGACGCAGGAGCTGCAATCCATCCCTTTGATGGCGATCTCGATGGTTTGTGTTGCCATGTCACTGCTCCTTGTGCTCGGTGTAGCGCGTGCATTGGTAGACACCGTGGGCTACGTCGGCAAGGAGACCGTCGGCGTAGTCGAGGATGCGTGCGATGCGTTCGTCGGCGAGTTGGTATTGCGTGTATCGGCCTTGCTGCTGCGTGATGACGAGGTCGCAGTCGCGCAGACAGGCTAGGTGGTTCGAGACGTTCGGCTGCGAGAGGTTGGTCGCAGCGACGATCTCGCTGACGGTGCGTGGGCCTTCGCGCAGTACTTCGAGGATCGAGAGGCGCGACGGGTCGGAGAAGCCGCGAAAGAGTTTTGCTTTGAGGGTGGTCGCTTGTTTTGTGATGCTCGCCATACCATCACCATATCATGATATCAGTATATGATGATATATTGTACCAGATGACGCAGATGTCGGGATGTGCCGAACAATGGATACCGACATCTCCCAAAAAAATGATGTCGAGGCGCTGCGCCTGGCAGAGCTTCGACATCACAACATAGACCTGCTGTAGGCTCGTTTGAAAGGCCACCCGTCATTTGGAGGCGTTTTTCGCAGCGCGTCGCATCAGCCAGAGCGAGCTGCCTTGAATGAGCAGCGCGGTCACCAGCGCGGCAATGAACGAGATGGTGATGCCGAAGGTGACGAGCAGGGCCGAGAGTACTGAGAAGAAGCCAGTGAAGGCGAATAGCCCGAGCAGCAAGCCGCGCAGCACGTTCATCGCTGCTTGGCTGCCAACTTGATGGTGCGCAAACACCGCCAAAATCGACGCGAATAGTGGAAATGGCGAGAGCAGGCCCGTGAGTTGTGGGCCGAGCATCGGCGCGCCCGCAGTAAGCAGCAGCACAAAGGCTGTCGCCACGATCATTCGAGCGGGCAGGTCCCAGGCGGGTGGCGGAACCGAGGCGGTGTTCGTGCTCTCGGAGCGGCGTGGCATCAGCCAAATCGCGGCGATGAGGCCGATCACCACGAGCGGCAGTGCCAGCGGTAGTGTCAATGGCAGCGATTGCAGTAGGGCGGTGACCACCGCAAACACGGCGAAGCCCCCTGTAATGGCGATCGGCCAGCCGTAGCGTGCGAGCCAAGCGTATGTCACGCAGAAGGCCGCAGGCGAGATGGTCCCTGCCAATGTGCCAACCGCAGCGGCGGCGGCGAATGTTGTTCCGTGCGCAAGCGCCAGAAAGAGCGCGATTGGTCCCGAGGTGAACGGTAGGCCTACAAGCCAACCGCTAATTGCCGGCCCCCAGCGTCGGCCTGCTAGGCTCGCCATGCCGATGATGGTCGGCGTGAGGACGAGCTTCAGCACAAGAGTATCCAACTTGTTCCTCCAGAATGAACTGCCCAGTGAATGGTGCTTTGGGCTTCGGCAATTGGAGGGGAATCATCGCACGAGCGCATAGCGCTGTCAAGGTGACAAGGCGCGTGGTGGTGCGCGAAACGCTGATGTGGTTGACCACACTGCCGTAGCACTGCGTTTGCTGTCGTTTGTGCGCGGCGCCGCAAATTTAAGCGGGGGCAAAACCACGGGCGTTGTTGCTGCGGTTGGACCTCTTGCGCCAGCAGAATCAAAGCACGCTGATGCTGAGGCGCGGTGTCTTGTTCTACCCGGGTATGAACAGGCCCACGAATCTGCCGAAGATCAGGCATACGAGCAGTGTGAAGATGATGCTGAGCGGGAATTGCAGCGAGGGCGAGATGTTGGCGCGGAAGATTTTGATGTTGATGGCGACCGCGATCAGGCTGAGGATGGCGCTGAACAGCACGATCCCTTCGATGATGCCGAAGATGATCAGGGCGAACGGGATGCCGCTCCACAGCCAAACGTCCCACGGCAGCGGCTCGGCGACGCGGATGGTTTGAGCGCCGATGCGCAGGGCGGGGATGTCGAGGTCGAATGCGTTGAACTGCCACGTGGCGATGTGCTCGGTGCCGTTGTTGGCCGGCACCTTGCGTTACGTGGCGGTTTGTGGTTTGGGTCGGGGTTGTGGTGGCAACGTGCGGTGTGGTGTGCTGGTTGTTGGTGTTGCACCTGGTCACCTGATCACCGATTCACCCGTTTAGCCTGCGGCAGCAAGGTATTGCCTTTTATTGTGGGAAGTGTGCGTATCTATTTGAATGCTGCAATCGAGCACTCGTTACCGTTCCCACATACAAAATAATCTGTGTAATCTGTGGATAATCGTCACCTGGTAGCGGTTTGGAGACAGGAAAACGACCCTACACGTTTGTGCAGGGTCGTTGTTGTTACCGTGGTGTTATTCTGCGGGTTTGATGTTGTGGTTCTGGCAGAACATGTTGGTCGGGTCGTAGTGGCGCTTAAGCTCGGTGAGGCGCTTGTAGTGCGCTTCCGAGAAGCCCGCCCGCATGCGCTCGTGGCCGTAGTCGCCATCGCCGAGCCAGCTGGGCAGCACGCCGCCCGTGGTGAAGGGTGCCATAGCGTCTGCGATGGTCTGCGTGTTGCGTTTGACGACGACACCCTGCTCGGGACCCATGATCAGGTTGATGGTTTGCATGATGAACGGCGCGTGGCGCTGGCTGAAGGCGCAGGCGTCGTCGGGGACGCGGGACATTGCGCCGCGAATGTGCCGGATCTCGAACATCATCACGGGCGCTGAGGCTTGTGGGCCAGCCAGGCGCACGATGGTTTCGATGACGGCTGGCGAGAGGCCTTTGAGCATGGCGGTTTTGCGGTAGGCGGGGATCGGGTCGACTGGGTCGTTGGCGATGCTGCCGTTCTCGCTGTAGGGCATCATGCGGAAGGTGTTGGCGATGATGCCTTTGAGCGACAGCATGGGCGCCAGCAGGTGTTGACCGCCGATCTCGCTGCCGATGAATGCTCCGCGCACGCTGATGACGGCTTTGCCAGCCAGGAACGGTGGCAGGTCCGGCAGCGGCGGCAGGCGCATAATCACGATCGAGGTGGTCATCTCCTCGGGCTGGGTGGCGACCCATTTGCTGTAGGCGGTGAGGACCTCGGCGGCGTGCTCGATGTCGTAGAAGATCGCGCCACCGTAGATCTGGCTGACCGGGTAGAGCTTGAATTCGATGGCGGTGACGATGCCGAAGTTGCCGCTGGCGCCCCGCAGTGCCCAGAACAGGTCGGGCTCTTCGGTGGCGCTGACGCGCCGGAACTGCCCATCGGCGGTGACGACTTCGATGGCGACGACGCTATCGACGGCTGCACCGTATTTGCGCAGCATCCAGCCGAAGCCGCCGAATAGCGAGTAGCCGACGACGCCGACGGTCGGCGAGGAGCCGTTGAGCGGCGCGAGGCCGTACTCTTGCGCGGCTTGAACAACTGTGCCCCAACGAACGCCTGCCTCAACACGGGCGATCTGTCGCTCGGGGTTGATGCTGAAGCCTTGCATGCGGCTGGTGTTGATGCGCAGGCCACCCTGGAACGGGAAACCGAAGTTGTGACCGGTGGCTTGCACGCCGACGCTCAGGTTGTTTTCGCGGGCTACGTTGACGGCGGTGACCACATCGTCCTTGTCCTCGACGAATACGATGATGTCGGGCGATGGCTGGTCGAGCAGTGCGTATCCGGCGCGTGCTGCGTCGTACCCTTCGTCTTCCGGTGTATAGACACGTCCAGGCAATGCAATGCGCAATTGTTCGATTGCGATATCGTTAGCGCGAATGAGTTGCTCTGACAGTTGTTCAATCACGTTTTTACCTCATTTATATTCATCTATGTCAATACAACGCTTTATGAAGTGTTGTATGCTATGAGGACGCACGAAGATTTCATGTGGTTACTATTGTTGTGGGAAATAGGTCTAAGGTTGTAGTTGTAGTGATTTGAGATGTTTAAATCTCGTTTAATCTTGGTATTGTAATGAATGATTGCTTTTGGCGAGGAGATTGGCGGAGACGTAGAAATTGCGCTTCAGAGAGGGGAGAACGTGGATTCGGTGGAACTGTGACGATGAAGTGATTCTTCGTTTTACGATGAAAAGCACAATCTCGCGATGCTGTAAGAGCGGTATCGCGAGATTGTGCAGCAGAAGGAAACAACTCTACTGTTGGATGATGTGCTCTTTTGATTTGACGACCTCGTCGGAGAGGCTTGTAAGCGCCGCTTGGAGCGTGCTGTACGTGCGGATGTCGTCGAGGCGCAGGCCGAGTTGCACGACGGTTTGGGCCACCTCGGGGCGAATGCCGACCAGCAGCGTCTCGGCTCCCAACAGGCGCGTCGATTGCACGACCTTCATAATACCTTGGGCCACCTGCGTATCCACTAGAACGAGGCCGGTGATATCGAGCACCAGATAGCGCGTCTTGCTCTCTTGAATGGTGTGTAGGGCGTGCTGGGTCAGGTGGTTGAGGCGCTGTGAATCGAGCGAGCCGACCAGCGGCATCACCATCACCGAGTCGCTGACGGGGATGATCGGGACGCTCATTTGCAGGATCATCTGGCGCTGCTGCTCGTTTTCGGCGATCAGGCGCGCTTGGGCTTCGGCGCGCTCCTGCACCTCGGCGAACGCTGTTTGGAGTGCGAGCGTGCGTTCTTGGATGCGGGCCTCAAGCTCTTCATTGGTGCGGGCGAGCTCTGCGGCGTTCTGCTGCGCGAGGTTACGTGCCGCGTACACCCGTTGGAGTGTGCGCTGAATGTGTGAGGCGCCGAGGAAGCCGAGCGAGCTGATGACGCCTTGAAAGATGAGCGCACCGCTGAGCGATAACCACGTGTTATTAGCGAGCAGTGGCGCATTGGGGGAACTGTTCCAGCCTACGATCAGCAGCAGGATGATATTGATGATCAGGACGATCCAGATCTCGCGAGGGCGCATGATCAGGCTTGCGATCAGCGGCGCGATCCCTAGAAAGAACGCTCCGAATGACACCTGCTGAGAGGCGAGATCTGCGCTGATTGTGCCTGCAATGACGATGCCGATCTGCAGCCAGGTGCTCAGCGTGACCTGGCCGATGCGTGCGAGCCAAATCGAGATAAAGAGGCCAATCATTGAGCAGGTGAGTAAAATAGCACCAAATCTCGATGAGTTCCCGAAAAACGTGACTGGCAGTAGAAACAGGCACGTGAGGCCAATCGCTAGGCCAATGATGATGACCATTTGGCCGCGTTGTTGTGTTTCTTCGTCTTGGGATTGCACGGTTAGCAATCGATAAAGCGCGTTTTTCATGGTTTCCTATCTGAACACTTGGGTTCACTCACTTGCAATGAAAGTTGATAGAGCACGGCTACCGAGATAGGAGAAGGATTTCGAAAGATATGACCTGTCGGAAATTGACGATGGACAGGGTTGGAGAAGAAACTGAAGGAATTATATCAGTTTCTTATAGAAGAGATCAATGATAAAGAGGGTTTTTATGTGATACTAACACGAGATCCCTGGTTGATTAATGAAAGTTTGTGAAGTGAGCATTTTGAGGCGCTGAACAATAAAAATGGTTGAAGTGAAAATATCGTTAAAATGATGGGGTTACCGAGAGGAATGGAGTGGATGTGTGGAGTAATATCGTTTGTAATAGGTGAAGTTAGAATATCTCTGAAAATCAGCGATGTCGATGTACTGCGCGTTGCAGTGCATCGACATCACATAATCTGAGATGAAGAGCTGGTACGAAGCGTACGCAGCGAGCGTTACATAGTAATAGTGGCAGGTGATCGGATCACCTGATGGTAGGGTATATAAATCTCGGCGAGCGCGGATTGGAGCGAGCTAAACGAGCGAATCCCCGAGAGGTTCAGGCCGAGTTGCACAACGGTTTGGGCCACCTCGGGGCGGATACCCACCAGAATGACGTCGGTGCCCAAGAGGCGCGATGACTGCACGACGTTGAGCAACCTCTCGGCAACCAGACTATCAACGAATGGGATGCCGGTGATATCGAGCACCAAGAACTTCACTTTATAGCGTTCGAGTGCCTTGAGCGCTTGTTGTTGAAAATGCTCAAGCCGTTCCTCATCAAGCTCGCCGACCAGCGGCATCACCAGGATCTTCTCGCTGACAGGAATGACGGGCACGCTCATCTCGCGGATGATAGCGCGTTGTTTCTCATTCTCGGCGAGGAGTTGTTCTTGCGCTCGGGCGCGCGTCTCGACTTCGTTGAGCGCGCGCTGAAGGGCGGCGGTGCGTTCGGAGATACGCTCCTCAAGCACAGAATGACTATGCGCAAGTTCGTTTAAGCTCATTTCGACTTGTTGGCGCGCCTGACGAATGGTTTGGATGGCATGCGCTGTGTTGTTCGCTCCTAAATAACTGAGCAGTGCTACAATGCCGAAGAAAATCACGCTGCCGAACAGCAAGAGTTGGTTTTCTCTGCTGCTGTAGGCCGATGGTGGAAGAATCAAAACACAGATGCCCACGGACACCAAAAGCAGAATAAGCACAAACCAGATGTGGACGGGGCGTAGGGTCAGGCTCGCAAATAACAGAGGAAGTGCAGCAAAAAAGAGCGAGATAGAAATTGAATTATCAATAAGTATTGGGACGATGCAGCCTATAAATAATGTTGCGATAATAATCCAAGCGGCTAACTCGACCCGCCCCCACCGCAAGGCCAGGAAAGAAGTAGCCATAAGGAAACAATTCGCGAGCGGCGTCAACCATCCGTACGTGCCACTCTTAAAAGCGAATGCTAATGGCACCAACATTAAGCTGGTAACAATTAAGCCCAACGTTACAATAAAAATCATTTGGGCTCGTCGTTGTCCATCCTCATCTTGACCTTCAATTGTTGAAAGACGCATGATCCATTGTCGCATACACTTGCATCCTTGCACTAAATACGTTCACTAAAAGACACGTTCATAGAATGTTCAGTTATGAACATATTGTTGCTATACCCCTGGCAAGAAAAGTTTTGATTTTATCGAAGATGGATGGACCGTGCCGAAGAGATGATATATCTTAGTATACCAAAGAATGATGGTGATTTAAAACGGTCGTATATGCTATATCCTATTATAAACGAAAATGTTTTTATAGCATCTTCATGTGAAAATATACAAAGTAAAGATTAATAAAATGAGTTAATCGTGTAGTAGGAGAAGTAGTGGTGCACTTCCCGATCGATGATTACACTCCTCATGGGTATCTCGATAATCCAACGCATACGCATAAACTTCGTCAGCGCGGAGTTGTTCGTTCGCATCAGAACGGCTTTTATTGGCATGTTCCAGCGTTTCCTGGCGGGTACGGCGGCCAACATGAACGGTACCGGGCGGGTCTATCGATCGGTTTCGCTGGTCATACGCAACTTGCGATGTACGATGGTGTTACCAGTCCATACCACACAAAACAGCTGAAACGATTCGTCTGTCGGCATCAAGAGTACTACCTTGAGTCGGAATGGCAGTTAGTGAGCGAACATGTGCTGCACGCGCGCCTACGATTATCGAAACCCGCCGAACTTTCGATTCACGCCCTCTATCAACGTCATCATGGTATTTCTGGCGCGTGGGGCGAATCTGGTTTGGTGGGCTTCTTCGCCAACGACATGCTGATCCTGCAGGCGTTTGAGGATGGCGAAGCCTTCGCGCTGTGGTGCGATCTGCCCGCTCGCACGTTGGGCATCACGCCCGATGCTGCGCTGGCGGCTACGTGGGCCGCGCAGCCCGCGCCCGGCCTGCCCGCCGATGGCTTCGTGGCGACGTTGGGCCAGCAGGGGCGACCCGTGGCGCTGCACGGGGTTTGGCAGTTCGATGCGCCCGCCGAGCGCGACATTCAGGTGTTGTTCGCGCGGGGCCACACCGCCGATGCTGCTCGCCACCACTTGATCGCCGTGCGAGATGTGGCCGCCACCCTGCGCGACGAGAAAATCCAGCAGGACGATGCGTTTTGGGCGACTGCGCCTCGCCTCAGTGGCGATTGGCCCGCGCATTGGCGTCGCGGCTTGGTGTACGATCTCGAGACGCTGCGCATGGTGGTGCGGCAGCCCATGGGTATCTACCAAAACGTGTGGGATGGCATGCAGATTCATGCGCCGCGGGTGGTGCTGGCTGAGGCGGCCATCGACTCGTTGCTGCTGGGCTACGCTAACCCGCACTTCGCCCAACAACTGCTGCTCAACACCTTTCGCGACGCGCCCTTGCCGAACGTGCCCTGCTCCCGTGAGGATGGCAGCTACAACATGGTCGCCGCCGACGGCACTGTCTGCGGCACCGGGCCAAACTGGGGCTTCCCGTTCTTGGTGGCGAGGTGGCTGTACGATTTGTCGCCAAACCAAGCCTGGCTGCAAGCGATTTTCCCCTTCCTGTCCGAGTATCTCGAATGGTGGCTGAAGCAGCGCCAAGCCGAGGATGGCGGCTGGTTCTTTAGCTGTAGCTGGGAATCCGGCCAAGATGATTCGCCGCGCTTCGGGCCGCAGCCGCTCGGTGGCGGCCACCCAGTGCGCCATATTCGCCCCGTCGATCTGTACGCCGCGCTGGCCCACGCCGCCGACACGCTGGCGTACTTCGCCGCCCTGTTGGAGCGCCCCGCCGATCAACAGCACTGGCAGGAACGCGCCGAGATGCTCACCGCCGCTACGGCGCGCTTGTGGAACGGCCAACGCTGGGCCGATTTCGATGCGCGGGCCGGGCAGTTTACCACGCTGAACGACATCATGCTGCTGACGCCGCTCGCTTTGCGTCTGCCGCACCAACCGAACGGTGCGATGCAGCCAGATGCCGCCCTGCTCAATCCCGATGCGCTGGTCTGGCCGATGTTCGCGTGGGTGGCTGTGGCGGCCGCCGAGGCCGTGGGGCAGACCGTCACTGCCGCCACGATCGCCGCCGCGATCTGCGAGCGGGCCTACACGTTCTGGGACGCCCGCCAAGCCGCGCCCGACCGCACGCTGCCCGGCATCGCCTGCGAGTATTGGCCGCTGAACGGGCGCTGCGGTGGCGAGGGGTATGGTTGGGGCGCCTTCACCACGCACCTGCTGTTGCACACGCTGGTCGGCCTGAGCCCCACCGAGGACGGCCTGCACATCGGTCCGAACCTGCCGCACGAGTGGCGAGTGGCTGGTCGGCGCTACGATCTGCACCTGCATTGGCGGGACGCGCCGCTGCACATCAGCATTCAGCCGCACGATTCCAGCACCTTCACGCTCGAACTGAACGGACAGCCACACCGCCTTGATTGGGGCACGGCGCTGCATGTGCCGCCGTTCGACCAGGCGGCGTAGTACAATACGTGCCGTTACAGCGAACAGGAAAGGCACTCCAATGCTCACACTCGATACCTGGGAATGTCGTTTTGAGGGCCAACACGATTGGCAGCCGATCGCCGTGCCGGGATGTTGGGAGGCGTTGGGCGCCCACAAACTGCTGTCCGGCCCGGTCTGGTATCGCACCAACTTCAGCGTACCCACCGAGTGGAGCGGCCAACGCCTGTGGTTGCGGTTTGGCGGCGTGAGCTACCACTGCGTCGTCTCGGTGAACGGCCAGGTGGTCGGGCAGCACATCGGTATGTGGGATTCGTTCGCCATCGAGATCACCGATGCCGTCGCGCCCGGCCAAACCGCCGAAGTGGTGGTACAGGTCGAGAAGCCCGCCGGGCCAACGCGCGGCCCATCGAGCGCTTACGTGCCGGGGCGCTTTCCGTTGCGCGAGACGTTGGCGGGCTTTTTGCCGTACGTGTGGGGCCATGTGTTCGGCGGCATCTGGCAATCGGTGACGCTGGAGCCGAGCGGCCCCGTGGTGTTCGAGGATGTCCACGTGCGCGGCCAGGCCGACGGCGCGGTCGAGGTGATGGTTGATCTCGATCAGTTCTCCGAGATCAGTATCAGCATCAGCGATCCGGATGGCATGCAGGTGTACCAGGGCGCGGCGCAGGGGCAGCGTGGCATACGATGTTCCACCCAACTGCCGAATCCGCAGCCTTGGTCGCCCCGCGAGCCGCGTTTGTACACGGCCCGTGTGCGGTTGCTCAACGGCGATGAGCGTGTGGTGCGCTTCGGGTTGCGCAGCGTGGAGGTGGACGGCAGCAGTATCTTGCTGAACGGTCTGCCGCTGCATGTGCGCATGGTGCTCTCGTGGGGCTGGTACCCCGATGTGCTGCACAGCAACCCCGGCCCCGAGCGGGTGCGCGCCGACATGCTGCGCCTGAAGGCGCTCGGCTACAACGGCGTCAAGCTCTGCCTGTGGTTCCCGCCCAGCTACTACTTCTATATAGCCGACGAGCTCGGCATGCTGTTGTGGGTCGAGTTGCCGATGTGGTTGCCGAACCCCACGCCGTTCTTTCGCGAGCAGACGCCGCTGGAATACGAGCGATTGGTGCGCCAGGCCCGCAACCATCCCTCGGTGATCCTTTACACGCTGGGCTGTGAGTTGAACCGCAGCGTCGGCTCGGATCTGCTCGCTCCGCTGTTCGAGATGGTGAAGCGGCTGGGCGGCGATGCGCTGGTGCGCGACAACAGCGGCTCCGGCGAGGCGTACGGCGGCCTGCTCGACGAACACGCCGAATTCTACGATTACCACTTCTACAGCGATCTGCAGTTCTACCGCGCGCTGATCGACCAGTTTTCGCCCCGCTGGCGGGCCACGCAGCCCTGGCTGTTCGGCGAGTTCTGCGACGCCGATACCTTCCGCGATCTGCGGCGGCTCTCCGATGGCGATCAGTTGCCGTGGTGGACCAGCGCCGATCAACAGGTGAATCCGCAGGGCGCGCGCTGGCAGTACGAGATCGTGCATCAGCAGGGGCGGCTGCAGGCGCTGGGGCTGTGGGAGCGCGGTGCGGAGCTGGAGCGGCTGTCCGAGCAGCAGGCGCTGATCTACCGCAAGTACGTGCTGGAGTTGATGCGCACCTACCGCGAGATCGGCGGCTACGTCATTACGGGCGAGCGCGACACGCCGATCAGCACGCCGGGCATGTGGGACGAGCTCGACCGCCTAAAGCACGCGCCCGACGAGTTTCGATCGTTTAACGATGATCTGGTGGTGTTGGTCGGCTGGGGGCGGCGGCGGGCGTGGCTGAGTGGCGGCGACCGCATTGCTCCGTGGGATACGTGGAGCTACACGGCTGGCGCGCCGATCCGCGCGCACCTGATCGCGTCGCACTATGGCCGCAGCAGTGGGCCTGCTGAAGTGCGCTGGACAGTGGGCTTTGCCGAGGGCGCGCCGTTTGCGAGCGGCCAGCACACCACGGCGAATGCGATTCGGCCTGGTGATCTGCGCGAACTGACGGTGGCGGAGTGGATCTCGCCCGATGTGCCGCAGCCGCGCCGCGCCACGCTGCGGGCCACGCTCACGATCGGCGATGAGCAGACAACCAACAGTTGGCCGCTCTGGTGTTTCCCCCGCGATTACTGGAACGGCTTGGACAACGTGTTTCTGTTTGATCCGCTGGGACGGCTGCGGGATCTACGGCAGATCGCGCAGCAGGTTCAGGTATTGGCGCATCCCGAGCGGGCGCCGCGCCATGCGGTGGTGCTGGCGACGCTCTGGACGCCCGAGCTTGATTCGTTTGTGGCGGGCGGTGGTCGTGCGCTGCTATTGCAGGCGGCGCACCATACCTCTGGCCCTTGCCCGACGGTGGAACTGCCGTTCTGGCGCGAGGCGTTGCGCTTGGCCGAGCCGCATCCGGCTTGGCGTGATTTCCCCACCGAGGAGTTGGGGCTGCAACTGTACGGCTGCGCGACCGATGTGGCGTTGGATACGCGCAAGCTGAACGCGAAGCCCATCCTGCGGCGGCTCGATATGCGGGCCATGCATCAGTACGACTACGCCGCCGAGGTTGCATGGGGGCGCGGGCGCTTGTTGGTGAGCACGCTGCGCTTCGAGGGCGGCGCGGGCGACCAACCGTTGGGGATCAGCCGCAACACCGCCGCTGCGTATCTGTTGCAGTGCTGGCTGCGCTACCTGCGTGAGGCAAGGTAATCGCTTGTCCTCAGATGACACAGATTGCACAGATTTTTGAGATTTCTGTGCGTATTCCGAACGACCTGTTTTTGATCAATGCGTGAAGGATCTCAATGTAGGTGCATCGAAAAACCGCTGTCATCTCGAACGGTCGAAGCCCTGAGCGAAGCGAGTGGGGAGA
Source organism: uncultured Roseiflexaceae bacterium (assembly GCA_937988885.1). GTDB lineage: Bacteria > Chloroflexota > Chloroflexia > Chloroflexales > Roseiflexaceae > CALKHR01. Next base: position 17,064 of record CALKHR010000158.1, read on the forward strand.
GATCTCAGTGTAGAAGACAATGCAACACACTGAGATTCCTCACTTCGTGCGATGCACTCCGTTCGGAATGACAGTGAATATACGAAGCGAAACACACTGAGATTCCTCACTTTGTGCTGGGCACTCCGTTCGGAATGACAGTGAATATACGAGGCGAAACGCTGTCATCTCGAACGGTCGAAGCCCTGAGCGAAGTGAATGGGGAGAGATCTCAGCGTAGGATCATCGCGTTAGACGTACCACGTTCCCTCAGCTCAAAACACCTTCCCCTTAGACCAAAGCACGATCCATAGCGGCGCGAATGGGTGTACAATAGCAACTAGCACGCTTGTGCGAGTGTTTTGCTCAAGGAGCGCCTGTATGAGCCTGATTGTCCACGAGCGCCCGCACCAGTCGCCCTATATCGAGTCGATCACCTACGGCGCCACACTCGCCGCTGCTCGGGTGGTGCGCCCCGCCGAGATCCACTGGCATTTGGTGTTGCGCTCCCTGCACGGCCAGCGTCGCGCCATCCTGGTCGGCCCGTGGTCGGCATCGGGGATCGCGCAGTGGGGCGCGGATGCCGAGCTGATCTGGCTGAAGTTTAAGCTCGGCACCTATATGCCGCAGATGCCTGTGCGAACGTACCTGAACCGCGAGATCGAATTGCCCTCCGCCTCCGGTCGGGCGTTTTGGTTGGATGCCTCGGCCTGGGAGATGCCCAGCGTCGAGAACATCGACGTATTCGTGGAGCGCTTGGTGCGGCGCGGCGTGTTGGCCTTCGATCCGCTGATCCGCGATGTGCTCGATGGCTACGTGCCCAATCTCGCGCCCCGCACCGTGCGCCACCGCTTCCTGCGAGCCACCGGGCTCACGCAGAGCCAGTTATTGCAGTACCAACGCGCCAACCAGGCCGCCTCCCTGCTCGCCTCGGGCCACTCCATCGCCGATGCGATGTTCGAGGTCGGCTACTTCGACCAGCCGCACCTGACCCGCTCCCTCAAGCTGTGGCTCGGCCACACCCCCGCTCAGATCGTGCGCCTTCACCAGATACGCAATTGCCGTTCTGTACAAGACATTCCCACGCCAAACGAGTATGCTACAGATGTTCTGATGAACGATCGGTAGTTTTCAAGGAGGTGATCATGGGCACGTCGCCAGAGCAAACTGGCCCGTTCGAGATGAAGCTCGAAGTGGTGCCCGTCCCCGTTGCCGATCTGGATCGCGCCAAGGCGTTCTACGAGCAGCAACTTGGATTTCACGTGGACTACGATGTGACGATTACGTCCGATAGGCGAATCGTTCAGTTGACGCCACCTGGCTCGGGCTGCTCGATCGTGTTCACAATCGGTTTTGGCGCGATGTCGGAGATGCAGGTTGGCTCGCTTAAAGGCTTGCATCTGGTGGTGGAAGAAATTGAGGCGGTACGGGCGTGGTTTGTGGAGCGGGGCGTGGAGATAAGCGAGATCCAGGAGGATCGCGGCGTCAAATACGCTTCGTTCAGCGATCCAGACGGCAATGCTTGGGTGTTGCAGTACTTGCCTCCGCATATGCGAGGAGGATAAGATGACCGTTGGTGTGGGCTATTCTATCTCGGTTGATGGGTTTATCGCTGGTCCAAACGATGATGTTGAGCGCTTGTTCGCTTGGATGTTTGCTGGCTCGAACGAGTTCCCTTTGGAGACTGGCGAGCAGCAGATGGACCTGCGCGTGACCGACGAGGGGGCCGAGCAACTTGCCGAGGCGCATCAGGCGATTGGCGCAATTGTGGCTGGGCGGCGCGTGTTCGATGTGGCGGGGGCCTGGGGCGGCAAGCACCCGATGAATGTGCCGGTGGTGGTGGTGACGCACCGCATCCCGAAGGAATGGGCCGAGCGCGCCGATTCGCCGTTCACGTTTGTGACCGAGGGCGTTGAGCGGGCTGTGGCGGTGGCGCGCGAGTTGGCGGGCGATAAGACCGTGGGCGTGGCCGGCGCCGATGTGACGCGCCAATGCTTGCGGGCTGGCCTGCTTGATACAATTCATTTGGATGTGGTTCCGGTGCTGTTGGGCAGCGGCGTGCGCTTGTTCGAGCATTTGGGCATCGAGCCGATCGAGCTTGAGGTGCAGCGTGTGGTGCCCGATCGGGGTGTGACGCATCTGACGTATCGCGTGGTGAAGTAGCTGCGCGTTGTGTGGTTTGAGCGGCGTGGCCTTGGGCTGCGCCGCTTTTTTGTGCGTGAATGGTGATACGGCGATTGCCACAACGGGCGCAGCCGCTGTAGCGCTGCGATTCGTGCCGCGTGGCCACTCCCCCCGGGAATCAACGTGGGCATGACCACGGGCGTATCGGCTGAGTTCGCGCTTTCTTTGCGTCAGCAACAACAACACACGCTGACGTTGGTGTGGCGCATGGGTTCTGCGGGAAGGTTGATTTTGTGGTATCCTTGAGGCGAACAAATCTTCTAATGAGAGGTGTCTGATGTGCCGAAACATCAAGCCGCTGTTCAACTTCGATCCGCCCGTGAGCGACGAGGAAGTGCGCGCCGCTGCGTTGCAGTTTGTGCGCAAGATTAGCGGGTTTAACAAGCCTTCGCAGGCTAATCAGGCCGCCTTCGATGCCGCTGTGGAGCAGGTGGCCGCCGCTGCCGCTACGTTGCTCGCCTCGCTCGAAACCAATGCTCCGCCCAAGAATCGTGAAGTTGAAGCCGCTAAAGCTCGCGCTCGCAATGCGCGACGTTTCGCTTAGCGTTTGTTGTGATGACTACTGTCGACTTGAATCAGCGGCTCGATGCGATCTACCGCGATGAGTCGCGCCGTATTTTGGCGACGCTGATCCGTCTGCTCGGCGATTTCGACCGGGCCGAGGAGGCGCTGCACGATGCGTTTCGGGCTGCGCTTGAGCAGTGGCCCCGCGATGGCATTCCGGCGAATCCGTATGCGTGGTTGGTGTCGGCGGGGCGTTTCAAGGCGATCGATGCGATGCGCCGTCGGGCGCGCTTCGATGCGTCGTTGGCGCTGTTGGCCGAGCAGATCGAGCAGAACGCCGAGGCGCAGCCGTGGAGCGGCGAGGGTTTGGAGGACGACCGTCTGCGCCTGATCTTCACGTGTTGCCACCCGGCGCTCGCGCCCGAGGCTCGCACGGCGCTGACGTTGCGCGAGGTGTGTGGCCTTACGACTGAGGAGATCGCGCGGGCGTTTTTGGTGGCCCCACCCACGTTGGCTCAGCGGATCGTGCGTGCGAAGGCCAAGATCCGTGATGCGAAGATTCCGTATCAGGTGCCTTCGCGCGAGGAGTTGCCCGCTCGCCTCAATACGGTGTTGCAGGTGATTTATTTGGTGTTCAACGAGGGTTATTCGGCTTCGTCGGGCGATGCGTTGACGCGCCCCGACCTTTCGGGCGAGGCGATCCGTTTGGGGCGTTTGTTGGTGGATCTGCTGCCGGAGCCGGAGGTGCAGGGTTTGTTGGGGCTGATGCTGCTGCACGAGTCGCGGCGCAAGGCCCGCACTTCGCCGGAGGGCGATCTGATTCGGCTTGAGGAGCAGGATCGCAGTTTGTGGGATCAGGCGCTGATCGCCGAGGGCACGCAGTTGGTGGAGCAGGCGTGGCGCAGCGGGCAGGTTGGTTCGTACTGCATTCAGGCGGCGATCTCGGCGCTGCACGCGGTGGCGCCTTCGATCGAGGAGACCGATTGGCAGCAGATCGTGGGGTTGTACGATCTGCTGTTGCAGGTGATGCCTTCGCCCGTGGTGGAGTTGAACCGTGCGGTGGCGGTGGCGATGCGCGATGGCCCCGCCGCTGGGCTTGCGCTGGTCGATGCGATTCTGGAGCGCGGCGGGCTGGGAGAGTATTATCTTGCGCACGCTACTCGCGCCGATCTGAATCGTCGGTTGGGGCGCGTGGAGGATGCGCGAGAGGCGTACAGGCGGGCGTTGGCGCTGACGCAGTTGGAGCCCGAGCGGCGCTTCTTTGAGGCGCGTTTGGCGGAGCTGGGCGGGTGAGCTGTTCGTTTTGTGGTCCTAACAATTCGTGGCAGCCGATTTTGTGGGTAACGAAGATATCTCTATTCTCCGAGAGCAGGTTTACCTCGCACATAAAATTGCTCGAAATTTGGTCGGTTGGCTTGTCGATTCGGGCGTAGGCCGAACGATAATATGATGAAGCGGCAATCGCTGAGTGTTTGTCTGGCTCCTTGCTAAGCGGCAATCTTGTGGGAGCAGCGTATAATGGCCGAGCTATTCGGCAAAGGAGAACGGTCATGCAATTCCTCGTGTATAGCCCGATTTACAATCCTGATAACGGCGAGCCACCGAGTGAAGAATTGATGGCGGAGATGGGCGCGTTCATCGCCGAGGCGGCTCAGGCGGGTGTGTTGGTGACGACTGGCGCTTTGGCTCCCACTGGCACGCGCTTGATCTTGGAGAATGGCAAGTTCACTGTAACCGATGGGCCGTTTATTGAGGTGAAGGAGTTGACGGCTGGCTTCGCGGTGCTGAATACCAACACGTTGGAGGAGGCGCTGGAGTGGAGCAAGCGCTTCCGCAAGATCGTCGGCGATGGGGTGAGCGAGATTGTGCAGCTGTATGGCCCCGAGTAGGCCCTACGATTCGTTAGGTGCGACGAGCCTCCGGCGCGATGCTGGGGGCTTGTTCGTTTTTAGGGCGCAGTGATAAAGGGCAGGAAGCGTTGCTGTTCGGGGGCTTGCCCTGGCGTAGTGATAGGCACTGTTGGCGTGGCAGTGCGTGTCGCCGTGGGTGTATTGGTCGGCGTGCTGGTGCGGGTTGCGGTTGCGGTCGTAGTTGTTGTCGCCGTAGCCGTGGCGGTAGCGGTGTGGGTTGCCGTTGCAGTAGCCGTGGCGGTAGCAGTGCGAGTTGCGGTGGCGGTCGCCGTCGCCGTTGCAGTAGCCGTGGCGGTGGCAGTAGCGGTGCGGGTTGCCGTGGCGGTTGCCGTCGCCGTAGCCGTTGCAGTGCGAGTTGCGGTAGCGGTTGCCGTAGCTGTGGCGGTGGCAGTAGCGGTGCGGGTTGCCGTGGCCGTGGCGGTCGGTGTTATCGTGGGTGGGGAGATGCCAGGCTCAACCGACAGATACGCGAAACGAATCTTCGCGCCCGCCGACGTGGTGTTGTCGCCCAAGAAGATCAGATTGGCGGTGTTGTAGGGCCAACCAAACGAACTGTAGTCGCGCAGCCGTCCGCTCAGGATCTGTGAGCCGCTACTGAGCGTGTAGGTGTTATCCAACAGCGTAAGCGTATACTCCTTCATAGCGCTGGTGTCGAAGGAGGCGCTTTCGGCTTTACGAAACAGATTCTCGCCGTCGTCCTGCGCCCAGATCTGATCCTCCCAAAACCCTAGTTCAATGCCCTGTTTGTCGTTGCTCAGCACGATCAAGCTGATGCCAGCGCGGTGTTGGCTGCTGTGCTGTTCCTGCAGCACCTGAAGGCGGAAGCGCACGGTCGCGCCGTTCGCCCGCACGATCGCGGGGTTGGCCGTGGCGAAATATCCAGCTTGATCGTTGTTGTGCAGGGTGGTGAGCAGCGTGGCGTCGGTATCGAACTGTTGGCTGGCGGAGTGTGGCGGGATGGGATTGGTGATGTAGAAGAAGCCTTGGGCGTTGGGGAGTGTGCCTTGCGCGGCGTCGTAGAGGACGGTGATGGCAGTGGCCGGGTGCCCTGGCAACGTGGCCAAGCCGGCCCCAAGCGCCAAAGTCAGGATGGCGCTGCATACGAGGCGGTTGAGGATCAGGCGAGCAAACTGATGCTTTGGCATATGCCCCCCCAGGTTATATCCTATACCGCTGCAATCAGCAGTAGCCTGTTTCTCCCGTCCTTGAGATCAATTATATCGTAGCTAAATGAATAGCTTGTGATATAGCGGGGTTATTTGGTTAACAGGTTTGTTATCTCGTGTAGTAATAAAGGGCGGCAGGTGCTGGATTGCTCCAAGCACCTGCCTTTGGGGGATAGTTAGGCGTGGGCTTTGGCTGCGCCTTCCTCGCGCAGTTTGGCGAACGCCTCGGGGTTGTAGCTCAGGACTGGCTGGCGAGCGGCGCGCACCTCGTCGAGCCGTCGCACGGGTGCGGTGGTGGGCGCCTGGTGCAGGCTCTCGGGGTCTTGGCGGGCTTCCTCGGCGATCTGCAGCATCGCCTCGATGAAACCGTCCATATTGCGCTTGCTCTCCGTCTCGGTCGGCTCGATCATCATCGCCTCGGGCACGATCAGCGGGAAGTAGACTGTCGGCGGGTGGTAGCCGAAGTCGATCAGCCGCTTGGCGATGTCGAGCGTGCGCACGCCGGGCGCGCCCTCGATCTGCCCCTTCAGCACGCACTCGTGCATACAGCCTCGGTCGTAGGCGGCGGGATAGGTGTTGCGCAGTTTGCTCAGGAGGTAGTTCGCGTTCAGCACCGCTGTTTCGCTCACTTCCTTCAGCCCAGCGGCGCCGAGCGTGCGGATGTAGGTCCACGCCCGCACCAGCATGCCGAAGTTGCCGTAGAAGGTCTTGATACGACCGATGCTCTGCGGCGGCGTGTGGAACGCGAAGCTGCCATCGTCCTTGCGCACAACGACCGGGCTGGGCAGGAACGGCGCAAGTTCGGCGGTACAGCCGACCGGGCCAGCGCCGGGGCCGCCGCCGCCGTGCGGAGTGGTGAAGGTCTTGTGCAGGTTGTAGTGCATCAGGTCGATGCCCACCATGCGCGGCTTGATGATGCCCAGGATGGCGTTGAAGTTCGCGCCATCGCCGTAGACCAGGCCGCCAGCCTCGTGCACCAGCCGAGCTACTTCCTGCACCTGCTCTTCGAACAGGCCGAGCGTGTTCGGGTTGGTGAGCATCAGGCCAGCCGTGCGGGGCGAGAGCTTGCTCTTCAGGTCATCGAGATCGACGTTGCCGCGTCGGTCGCTCTTGACCTCGATCACGCGCATGCCGACCATCGCAGCCGTGGCCGGGTTGGTGCCGTGCGCCGAGTCGGGCACCAGGATCTCCGTGCGCTCGGTATCGCCGCGCGAGAGGTGGTAGGCCCGGAACACCAGCACACCCGTGAACTCGCCCTGTGCGCCAGCCGCAGGCTGCAACGCCACAGCATCGAAGCCCGAAAGCTCGGCCAGGTAGCTTTGCAGTTCGTACATAATCTGAAGCGCGCCCTGCGACACCTGCTCATCTTGCAGCGGATGTGCGCCAGCGAAGCCGGCGTAGCGGGCGACTTCTTCGTGCAGCTTGGGGTTGTGCTTCATGGTGCACGAGCCAAGCGGATACATACCCGTGTCGATACAGAAGTTGCGCTGACTAATGCGGGTAAAGTGGCGCATCACCTCTGGCTCGCTCAGTTCTGGCATAGGTTCCAACTCATCGCGCCGCAGCAGTTCGGTTGGCAGCGCCGCCTCGGGGACATCGAGCGCGGGCAGGTTCACGCCAACTTTGCCAGGAGCGGAGAGCTCGAATAGCGGTGGCTCAAAAGTATCCATGGTTATCCTTTATTGTTCGATAATTCGTTTATCGCTCGCTTGCACCATCGCCTGAAGAACACCCTTCAACTGCTGCCCAAGCATCACTTCGCCCCGCAGATACGCCTCGCGCATGCGCTGGAGCACCAGCATCACGCGGTAGGGCTGCATCACCGGTTCGCGCACCTGCTCGTAGGTGCGTTTGGTCAACTCGTCGTAGCTGTTGCCGTAGCCAACGCGCAGGCTGAAGAAGCGCGGGTCGCTCGTGGCCTCGAAGCAGGTGACGTGTTCCCACGCTGGGCACCACCCTTGGGCGTGTTCCCAACCGAGCAGCCCACTCACCTGCCAATTGCCCTCGTAGTAGCGCACGAGGATCGAGTACGGGCCGATACCGCCGCAGATCAGCGCGGGTTGGCGTCCTATAGGCGAGAAAATGCTTTGGAACCAGATGCGCAACCCTTCGGCCTTCTGCCGATCGAGGATGCCGTGTTCCTCGCAAAGCAGCAACTCGTAGTCGAAACGGGCGAGCCCGTACTGGCGCTCATCGTTGTGGGCGATCGGATCGTCGCCTTCGAGCGCGCCATAGTGCGGGCAGGCGAGCCGATGGACGCGCGACACAATCTCGCCCAAACGTCGGCCAAGCTGATAAAGCTGCTCCTCGCCGATGGACGCTACCACATTGGCGAGCGGCTCTCCCCCGATCCCCGAGACGAGCAGATACGGCACACCGACCGTCTCGCCAGTGGGATCGCTGGCCTGCAGCTGTGGAATAGGCAGATCGAACTCGGCGGAGAGCATGCGCAACGCTGCGGCTGCCGTGCGGGCGGCCTGACTCGTGGGATAGGGCAGCGCCAACAGCGGCTGCATCCCTGAAGCTTGCAGTGCGTAGACACCACTCGCAAGCTCCTTGGCGTTGGTCAATTGCGAGCCAGGGAAGGCACGTGTGAGAATGACTTCGAGTTGTTGGTCAGCGAGCTTCATCGTATTTCCCTAGATTATGGGGTACGCTTCAAACACCAGCCCAACATTTAGATCTGCGCGAGAGCCTGAACCAAATCGTCGATCTCGGCTTTGCTGTTCATCTCAGTCACACACAACAGCATCGCATTGCCCAAATGTGGGTAATCGTTGCTCAAATCGTAACCGCCAATGATGCCGCGATCGCGCAGTGCTGCGTTGATCTCGGCGACCGGGCGAGGCGTGCGCACCACAAACTCGCGGAAGAACGCGCCCTGATCGATGAGGCTGTAGCCCGGCACCTTTGCGATCTCCTGAGCGGCGTAGTGGGAGCGGTGGTAGCACAACTCGGCCACCTTGCGCAGCCCCTGGCGACCCATCAGGCTGAGGTACACTGCGGCGGCGAGCGCCATCAACCCCTGATTGGTGCAGATATTCGAGGTGGCCTGCTCGCGGCGGATATGCTGCTCGCGGGCCTGCAGCGTCAGCACATAGCCGATCTTGCCGTCGATATCGAGCGTTGCGCCAGCCAAGCGGCCCGGCATCTTGCGCACATACTTCGACTTGCAGGTGAAGATACCCAGATACGGTCCGCCGAACGAGAGGCCCACACCCAACGGCTGGCCCTCGGCGGTGGCGATATCCACATCGGCCTCGCCGGGCGTCTGGAACAAGCCGAGCGCGATCGGATCGACGTGTGCGACCAGCAGCGCGCCAGCCGCGTGCACTCGCTCAGCCAGTGGCTTGAGATCGTGCAGCGTGCCGAAGAAATCGGGGTTCTGCACCACCAGCGCCGCCGTCGTGTTATCGACCAGCGCCAGCACATCGTCGAGCGTGGCATCGGGGCGCTCGTCGCCGACGATCTGCAGATCGGAGCCTTGGGTGTAGGTGCGCAGCACCGCGCGGTACTGCGGGCCAACGCTGGGGGCCACCACGACCTTCCTGCGGTTGCGGCTCGAAGCCACCGCCATCAGCGCGGCCTCGGCCAGCGCCGTGCCGCCATCGTAGTGCGAGGCGTTCGCCACCTCCATGCCCGTGAGGCGGCAGATCAAGCTCTGATACTCGAAGATCGCCTGGAGCGTGCCCTGGCTGATCTCGGGTTGATACGGTGTGTAGGCCGTGTAGAACTCCGAGCGGCGCAGGATCTGGTCAACCGCGCTCGGCACGAAGTGGTTGTACGCGCCAGCACCCAAGAAAATGCTGTGGGTGGAGGCGTTGGCGTTCTTATTCGAAAGAGCGGTCAGTATGCGCCGCAATTCGATCTCGGAGAGAGGCGCAGGCAACTCGACGTGCGGGAAACGCAGCGATTCGGGCACCCCCGCGAAGAGCTCGGCAACGTCGGAGATCCCAATCGATTGGAGCATCTCGGCGCGCTCGGCCTCGGTGATTGCAATATAGTGCGACATGCTTCCTTACCGAAAGCGCTGCTGATCGGGCAAACGAGCCAACCAGCAGCGCCTCACAATTAATGATCACTCTCGGCGATTAACTTGCTGTATGCCTCGGCGCTCATCAGGGCGCCAATGCCTTGTGCCACACGGATCTTCACCAACCAGCCATCGCCGTACGGATCGCTGTTGACGAGATCGGGGTTCTGATCCAGATTGCTATTGACTTCAATAATCTCGCCTGCCACTGGCAAATAGAGATCCGAAGCAGCCTTGACCGACTCGATCACACCGAAGTTTGCACCTGAATCGAAGCTTGCGCCTACTTCGGGCAACTCCACATAGACGACATCGCCGAGTTGTGCCTGGGCAAAATCAGTGATCCCAACTGTTGCCTGTTCGCCCTCGATGCGAATCCATTCGTGCGAACCCGTGTATTGAAGATCGGCCGGTATGTTTGACATTGTGCGCACTCCTCTGCTAATTGACGATGAACGAGACTATTTCTTGTACCGAGGTTGATAAAACGGCGTTTTGACGACACGCGCGCGCACGGGCTTGCCGCGCACGATCACATCGAACTCACTCCCTTCCTTGGTGAGCTCAAGGGGCACATAGCCTAGCCCCAAGTTCTTGCCCAACGTCGGCGAGGGCATCCCCGTGGTGACGTATCCAACACGTTCGCCCGCCGTGTTGTGGATCTCATACTCGCCCCGTGCGATGCCGCGGCCAACCATCTCGAAGCCGACCAACTTGCGCGTCACGCCAGCTTCCTTGATCTGCTTGAGCGCCTCCGAACCGATGAACGGCCCCTTGTTCAGTTTCACCACCCAACCGAGTTTGGCTTCATATGGATTGATGTCGTCGGCGATTTCGTGGCCGTAGAGCGCCAAACACGCCTCGAAGCGCAAACTGTCGCGGGCACCCAACCCGCATGGCTTCAGGCCGTCGTCCTTGCCGAGTGCCAGCAGCGAATCCCATACCTGTTCGATATGCTCGTTCGCCACGAACAACTCAAAGCCATCTTCACCTGCGTAACCAGTTCGTGCGATTTGGGCTGGGATGCTGCCAAAAAGTGTGCCAGTGGTGATGCCGTGGAAGGGCAGATCGATCACATTAGTATCGGTGGCGCGCGCCAGGATCGACTCGGAGAGCGGCCCCTGCAGCGCCAGCATGGCGGTTTGATCTGAGATATTGGTCAGCGCCACATCGAAGCCAACCACCTGCTCAAGCAGCCAGGCGAAGTCCTTCTCGATGTTCGAGGCGTTGGCGACGATCATATAGCCGTCGGGTTGGCGGTAGATGAACAGATCGTCGATGATACCGCCGTTGGGGTGGCAGAGCAGCGCGTAACTCGCCTGCCCTTCGCCGATTTGGCTCACATCGCTGGTGACCACGTGCTGCAAGAAAGCCAGCGCATCGGGGCCTCGCACCTCGAACTCGCCCATATGGCTGATGTCGAACAGCCCGGCGGCCTTGCGCACCGCATTGTGCTCATCGATAATCCCGCTGTACTGCACGGGCATATCCCAGCCGCCGAAAGGTACCATGCGTGCCCCTAGGGCCACATGGCGGTCGTAGAGCGGCGTTCGCTTAAGCGTCTCTGACATTCGGCCTCTCCTCTCAATTGGCGATTGTGTTGATATGGCCTATGCGCTGAGAAATAAAAAAGCGAACAGCGCTAGGCGGTCTGCCTAAGCTCTGTCCGCGAACCTGAGAGTTGCTCCTAGTATGTCGTCCGGGGCTACCAGAGCCAAACTACAGACGTTACGTCGGGTTACTCCATCGGTGCTAGCGATCTATCGAGAAGCTAGCTCTCCAGAGTGCCATCGAGGTGCAGTTCCGGAACCTGAGAGATTCGCAAAAGGTTCGGCTTCCTTTGCTTGCTCCTTCGGTGGCCGCGTGCGCGGCACTCTCCCACACCTGTCATACAGCGTATTCAGTTGCGCTTAGTATAGCATATCTTCTAGCGTTTAAAAATCGATGTGCGAATGCCTGTCGCGCTTCCACAACTGTTACACTGCCCATTGGAGAGCCCAACCACGCGTGTGCCGTTGGCATTGCGCTCGATCAGCGTGGTGCCACAGCGTGCGCACAGCGTATTCTGATTCTGCTCGGCGCCGTAGACGTAGTGCAGCCCAGCCTCATGCGCGAGCCGCCGCGCACGCGCCACACTCGCCGCCGCCGCCGCACCCGCATCGCCCGGGAGCACGTGCCAGGGCGTGTTGTGCCCCAACGTATCGCGAATCCAGCCCGCGAGCGCCTGTACCTGCTCCGGCGAGTCGTTCACGTTCGGGTGCATGCGCGTCGTCACCTCCACGTGGCAGTTCCAGTGCTTGAGCGCCCGCTCCGCCACCTGTAAGATGCCGCGCCACTCCGCCACACCTGTTAGGCGCGCATAGGTGGCGTCGTCGAAGGCCCGCAATTCCAGGTTGATCCCATCGAGATAGTGGCCCCACTGATCCAGCGCGGCCTGCGTGAAGTAGCCCGATGTCACCATCGCCGTGTAGCGGCTGTTTGCGCGGCTGAGTTGCAACAGATCCCGCACATATTCGAACGACACGGCGGGGTCGCTGTACGTCCAAACCACGCCACGGCAGAGTTTTTCGAGCGCGAACTGTGCGGCGCGATCCGGCTCCAGCCTACGGCGTTTGGCGGGGTCCTCGGGGATGCGGGCATACTGGCCACGATTCTGATCCTCGGGAAAGGCGTAGCCCCAACTGCCCAACGATAGGACCGATGTGCCTGGCAACAAGTGCCAGAATCGATGATCCTCGATCGGGCCGACATGTGCTGCGCTTATCAAACCATCGTTCAGGATAGCAATGCCGGAATCGACACCCACGCGCACCTGACAGCGCCCAACGCTGCCCACATTCAACGTGCAGCCCCACTGGCAGACACCACAACGATATCGTTTATCGCTTATCCGCTCAACAAGATCGGTCAGGCGCATAGCTACTCCTACTGATGTGCTTGAAAACGCAACGCAATCATTCTATCAGTCTCGGTTGCCCAATGGTGGCGGATTCACGTTGCCGCACCAACGACGCATCTGCATGAGGCGAACCAAGGCTACGCAGTATCAATTATGCTATAATGCCATTATATGGCACTACAAGTTGCCATTGGCATTTGTAGTGTGATCTATGAATGCTAGCGGCACTGCTACAAAGCAGCACACTAGAGAACATCATGGACGAAACTCCACTCCGACGTCGGCTTGGGCTTGATCCAACCGCAACTACAGCCTCAGATCAATCTGCTTCAGCAAGCTGGGAGCGAATTCGCCTCGAGATGAGTGAAGAGCACCCGGCTCCTAGCGTACGCGGCGTGGTGAAGGAACTCCTCGAAACAGCGATCTTTATCCTGCTGGTGTTCCTAATCGTTCGCGGCATGGTGCAAAACTTCAAGATCGAAGGTTCGAGTATGCAGCCAACCCTGCACACGAACCAGTATATCCTTGTTAATAAGCTGGTCTACTTCCACTTCGATATGAATGCGCCATTGCGGCTGCTACCTGGTAACGCCGACCTGCCGCCACAAATTGTGTATCCATTCCACATGCCTCGGCGTGGCGAGGTAGTCGTGTTTGAATACCCGCGAGATACCGAAAAAGATTATATCAAACGTGTGATTGCTCTGCCTGGCGAAACCGTCGAGATTCGTGATGGACAGGTGTTTGTCAACGGGGTAGTGCTCGATGAGCCCTATCTCAAAGGCACTCCAACCACCTGTAACTCACAGAGCGACGTTTGTGGTCGCGGCCCCATTACTGTGCCGCCCGGCACCATCTTCGTCATGGGCGACAACCGTGTGAACAGCAGCGATTCGCGAGAATGGGATTCGTTGCCGTTAGATCGAGTGATCGGTAAAGCGTGGATCTCCTACTGGCCGCGCGAAGATTGGGGCTCTATCACAACGCCAACATACGCATCACATCCATAAAGCATTATAGCCTTCTCTTAGGATCATCGTCAAACGCCATGTGAATGCGTTCGGCTTTGCGCTTACAGAAAAGGCGGCAGAAAGTCCCGTGCCTTTAGGCCGGGGATGAATGCCGTCCTCGATAGCCAATGAAACGCACT
>CALKHR010000159.1 GCA_937988885.1 uncultured Roseiflexaceae bacterium
AAGGTCGGCCAGATCTACTATCGCGTGCTCTCGACCATGCTGACATCGGCGAGCGACTATCAAGATCTCGGCACCGCGCTGCCCGTCGCCTGCGAGTCGCTGATCAACCAACACGGCATCACAAAGGCCGACTGTAACGAGGTGCGCAAGGTTGTGACCGCCACCGAGATGTTGCAGCAGCCAAACGCGGCTCCCGCGCCGCATGCCGCCATCTGTCCTAGCAATCAGCAAGTCGTGCAAACCTTCTTCGACGACTTCGAGCGCCCCGAACTCAACAACTGGAAGTCGACGGCGCATCGCGGCGAGAACAGTTGGTACTATCCAGCTAATGCGAACCCATTCGAATTTGATGCCACGTACGCCACCAGTGGCAAGCACAATCTGTGGGGCTATAACTCTTCGGGGCCGGTTTCGGATTTTAGCATTGCGATGGCGCGCAGCGTAACACTGCCTCCGAACGCCTTCTTGCACTTCAACCATGCCTTCGGCTTTGAGGATGATCTGTTTGGCTACTACGATGGTGGCGTGCTCGAATATAGCATCGATAATGGCGCCACTTGGCAGGATGCGCAGCCGCTCGCTCAGACAAACGGCTACAATGGCACCCTTTATGCTGGCAACCCCTTGGGTGCCCGTCGCGCCTTCGTAGGCGAGAGCAATGGCTATATTCAGAGCCGCTACAACCTCAGTTCGCTGGCTGGCAAGCCGTTCCGCATCCGTTTCCGCATTGGTGTAGATGTATCGTACGATGACTACGGCTGGTTTATCGACGATGTGCAGATCGCAACCTGTGCCGCAGTCACTCCAACCATCAAACGGTGGCTGCCAATGACGATAAAATAGCTCGATCTCAACGAATCTGACTCCTCAAACAACGGCCTTCTGCGCAAACAGGAGGTCGTTGTTGCATAAAAACCTACGCCTCTCAAACGGTCTTTTTATAGTTTTTAAATTTATAACGAAATACAATATTCAAGTCACCGTAAAATATAGTTGTTTTATATGAAGTGATCGCAAGAGTATAGATTAAGGCTCTGTTTACTGTATTATTGGGCTTTTTACCTAATATTTTGCTCGATGGAAGGAACAGAATATTACTGCGTTATGATTGATTGCATTCACAGAAATAATACATTTTATACTGATTGTCTAGAAGATATTCTATTGACGGCTGTTTCAATTGCTCTCATAATGAAAGAGCAAGTTTCACCTTCATCGGAACAAAAGCGTATATCGTATCGTGGAAAGTGATTTTTCTATGCAACCGCGACGACTTGTTTTGGCCTTTCTTATGCTGATTTGCTTTGGGGTGAGTATTCCGACAGCGTCCTCTCAGGCCGCTCCCTCGACGAAGGTGCTGCTCGAAACGCTCAACAAGCAAACGACTAAGCCGCCAACCATCGCATATCACGCCGAGACGGGCAAAGTTCGCTTCATCGGCACCGCGCCCGAGCATCCCGTAACCTTGGCGCAACGCTTCGCCGCCAACGCTGACCCTAACCAAGTCGCCCGCGCATTCCTGCGCAACTACGGCTCGCTGTTCGGTCTGCGAGATCCATCGCACGAACTGACCCTGATGGAGCTGCAGACGCTAGAGGGGCGCAGCTTCGTGCGCTATCAGCAGCAGTATCAGGGCATCCCGGTGCTGGCTGGTGAACTGATCGTGCAGGTCGGGCGCGGCAACACGATCGTCTCGGCCAGCGGTGAGGTGCTGCCGAACCTATCGCTCGACACCACCCCGCGCATCACCGCCGAGCAGGCGTTGCAGAGCGCCCTGGCCACGATCGAGCGAACCTACGGCGTCGCATCTTCCGAGGTGAGCGCCACCACGCCCGAGCTGTGGATCTTCAATCAAGCGCTGTTGGGTGGCCCTGGCCTGCGCCGCGATACGCTGGTCTGGCGGATGGAGCTGCGCGGCGAGAGCGACATCGCTGTTTTCCGCGAACTGGTGCTGGTCGACGCGCAATTGGGCCATGTGGCGCTGCACTTCAACCAGATCGCGCACGCTCTCGATCGGCGTGTTTGCGACCATCGGAATCGTCTCGATCCCAACGATGATCCAAATGACGACTGTGCATCCGATGCCCAAGCCGTGCGGCGCGAGGGCCAAGGCCCAACCGGCGATTCCGATATCGACCGCGCCTACGACTACTCCGGTGATATCTATAACTACTTCTACAACTCGTTCGGTCGCGATAGCATCGACAACAAGGGCATGAAACTGATCTCGCTGGTGAAGTATTGCCCGAACGATGCGAGCAGCTGTCCATACGAAAACGCCTTTTGGAACGGCGTGCAGATGACCTATGGGCAAAACTATGCCTCTGCCGACGATGTGGTGGGTCACGAGCTGACCCACGGCGTGGTCGAGCATACGGCTCATCTGTTTTACTACTACCAGTCCGGCGCGATTAATGAATCGTTGGCGGATGTGTTCGGCGAGCTGATGGATCTGAGCAATGGCAAGGGCAACGATGCAGCGGATAAACGCTGGTTGCTAGGTGAGGATCTGCCGATCGGAGCGATCCGCGATATGAAGAACCCACCCGCCTTCGGTGATCCCGATCGGATGAACAGCCCGAACTACACTGATGATATACAGGGGTTCGATAGTGGTGGCGTTCATCAGAATAGTGGCGTCAATAACAAGGCCGCCTTCCTGATGACCGATGGTGGCACGTTCAACGGTCAGACCATCACGGGTTTAGGGCCAGCCAAGGTCGGCCAGATCTACTATCGCGTGCTCTCGACCATGCTGACCTCGGGAAGTGACTACCAAGATCTCGGCACCGCGCTGCCCGCCGCCTGTGAGTCGCTGATCCACCAGCACGGCATCACGCAGGCCGACTGTGACGAGGTGCGCAAGGTTGTGACCGCCACCGAGATGTTGCTGCAGCCCAGCGCCGCTCCCGCGCCGCATGCTGAGGTCTGTGGTGTTGATAAGCCTGTCACGCGCATCTTCTTCGACGACTTCGAGCGCCCCGAGCTCAACAACTGGCAATCGACAGCACATAAGGGCTTGAACTACTGGTTCTACCCGGCCATCGAGAATCCGTACGACTTCGACGCCACCTACGCCACAAGTGGCAAGGGCAACCTGTGGGGCGACGATCTAGGTGGGACATTTTTTGATCCTACGCCACCGTCCGATTACAGTATTGCGATGGCGCGTAGCGTGACTCTGCCTCCGAATGCCTTCCTGCACTTCAACCACGCCTTCGGCTTCGACACCGACCCGTTCTTGGAGATCAATTACGATGGTGGTGTGCTGGAGTACAGCACCGACAACGGTGCAACCTGGAAGGATGCTCAACCGCTTGCCGAGACGAACGGCTACAACGGCACGCTAGAAGTTGGCACCGATAACCCACTTGCTGGCCGCATGGCTTTTGTTGGGGACAGCCACGGCTATATCCAGAGCCGCTATGATCTCAGTTCGCTCGCCGGACAACCGTTCCGCATACGCTTCCGGATCGGCGTCGATAGCGCAGTTGGCTATTACGGCTGGTTTATTGACGATCTGCAGATCGCCACGTGCGATGTGACCGAGTGGCCAAACAAGAACTGGCTGCCCGTTACGCTTGGCTACACAGGCTAAAACGGTAGCATAAGACCAGAATCAAAACACTGCTCGCACATTCTCCCAAGAGAGGTGCGAGCAGTGTGATTTCAAGCAGCAACCCTAACGGTTGTGTGGCAGCGAATCGGCGGTGAACCCCCCTGGCAACAACTCAGCCGGCGAAGTGCGCAGCGTCTCATTCTGCAGGTTTGCCAGCAACACCGTACAATGCGGGGCCAACTCCAGCATCACCTGGCGGCACGCCCCGCAAGGGCTCACTGGCCCGGGGGTATCCGCTATCACAGCGATAGCAACGATATCGCGCTGCCCTGCCGCATATGCGCTACTGAGCGCCACACGCTCGGCGCAGATCGTCACCGGGTAGGCAGAGTTCTCGATATTGCAGCCGGGGAAGATCTGGCCCGTGCTCGTGAGGACCGCCGCCCCAACCGCGAAATGCGAATATGGAATATAAGCCTGCTTGCGTGCTGCTTGCGCCGCTGCGAGCAACTGAACGAGATCAGGCTCGATGCTCATGAGAGATCGTCTCCTCTTCTAACTCCTGTGAATCGAAGGAACGTGGTCGTTGATATGTGATGCGCAATTGGCGTGGGCGTAGCCCCTCGATCGAAAGCACCGTGACATTCACGCCCTCGGCCAGTTCGACGGTATCGCCCACCAGCGGAACACGCCCCAATCGCTCGTAGATCAGGCCACCGATGCGGTCGGACTCCTCGGAGTGCAACTCAAGACCCGTATGATCGTTGATATCATCGATCGGGATGCGCGCATCGGCAATCAACTCGCCCTCACCCACCACCTGGATCGATGGCTCATCGGCATCGTACTCATCCTGAATCTCGCCGACAATCTCCTCCAACAGGTCCTCGATCGTCACCAAGCCCGCCGTACCGCCATACTCATCGACGGCGATCGCCAAGTGAACCTTGCGCGCCTGGAGATCCTTGAACAGCGCATCGACCTTCATCGTCTCTGGCACAAAGTACGGGGGACGCAGCAGACCGCGCAGCGGCAAATCGTGTTTGCCAGCGCGCAGGCTTGGCAACAAGTCCTTGACGTACAACACGCCGATCACTTGGTCGATATTCTCTTCGTAGACGGGGATGCGCGAATGACCGTGAGCGATCGCCACATCCAAGGCGACATCGACGGTGGCATTACATTCGAGCGCGATAATATCGACGCGCGGGATCATCACCTCGCTGACAACCGTCTCGCCGAACGAGAAGATACCCTCGATCATCTGGCGCTCATCCGGCTCGATCAGACCCTCTTCCTCGCCGACGTTCACCATCAGCAGCAACTCTTCCTCGGTCACCAATGGCAGTTTGTGCGCAGGCTGGCCGCTCAGCATGCGGATCAGCGGGTTCGTGATCAGGCCGATCAAGCTGATCAAGGGCCACAACAGCCAAGTGAGCAGCACCATCGGTCGTGCGAGCAATCTCCCTGCACTCGCAGGACTGTTGGCCACCAGGGATTTGGGCAATGCGACACTGAAGATGATCATCAACAGGAGCAGCACAGTAAGGGCCCCAAAGTGCCAAAACACATTCATGCCCTCAGTGAGCCGCAGCGTAAAGACCGTTGCTACGATGATGGCCGCCGCGTGCAGTAGCAGAATGGTGGATTTGAAGCGGTATGGGTCCGAGAGCAACTGGACAAGTGCGCGTGCGCGTTTGCTCTGCTCCTCCTTGAACAGATTCAGGCGGTGACGACTAATGGCGTTAAGGGCTGCGTCTACTGCGGAGGTAAAAGCTATCAAAACCAGGCAGAGAGCAACGCCGAGAATAACCAGGCTCGTTTCGGCGCTCAAAGTAACCTATTCTCCCGGGATAATATTGCGGAATGCCTCATAGTGAGATGCTCGTCGGAATGGGTGCTACTCCTGCAAGAAACCGACCATAACTCGAAGCGTCAAGAGCGTTCACGCAATATCATCGCATGACTCGACTGTTCAGCAGAATAACCAAACAGCATATCTTATCCAATGTCATAGCCCATTTGAAGATAAAAAAGTAGGGGCGTTCAGCGCGAACGCACCCTACACGATATAAGAAACCCACAACCAATGTTGGCTGGGGCGCACCATACTCGATGTATTAGAATGGTCAGGTATCTCCACTATACCAATTCGTAGTGAAACTGCCGAGCGGACATCGAACCCGCAACTTGCTCGGGGTGCCGCCGTACGTTAACAATCACGACCCAAAACGGGTTTGCAAATTATTATAGCACGCCGCTAGGGCGCTCGCAACCCATTTAAAAGACATGTGTTGTGTTTTAATCGGCCTCTACGCCCGCTCGATAAAAGTTGCGAGGTAACGAGCACCATGTTATAATGGGCCGTGTTGGTAATGCGTTGCCGGATTGTGTAATGGTAGCACTACGGACTTTGAATCCGTCTGTCCAGGTTCGAGCCCTGGTCCGGCAGCCACACTATTTGTATTGAGGCCGTGGGCTGTACGTATTATATCCACATGGGACAATTGGAGATGGCCTCAGCCTATGGGGTTGGGGCCGTTGTTAGATAGGTTAGGGCGTGTTCAATTGAACCGCCCTATTTTTTTCGGTAGATAATCTGTTTGTTAACTGGACAGAGATGGGTTGCTGGACGATTGTTTAGGAATTGGTGAAGCCCTCACGATTTTTATGAACACGTTTCGTCTAGGTATTGTTGTTCTGGCTGCAGGAGAAGGCACACGGATGCGCTCGTCGCTTCCGAAGGTCTTACATCCGCTCTGTGGCCGTCCTCTGCTCGGCCATGTGCTCGCCATTGCCGATGCTTTGCAGGCTCATTCTACCGTCCTCGTGCTAGCTACAGATACGCTCGATCGTATTCGTACCACCTTTGGAGACGGGCCGCGCTCCGACCATCCTTATCGCTACACAGTACAAACACAACGTCTTGGCACGGGTCATGCCGTAGCACAGGCACGCCCGTTATTGGCAGGCCAAACCGATGCGGTGTTGGTACTTTTTGGCGACACTCCCCTGCTTCGTCCCGAAACCGCCAACGCCGTGCTACAGGCGCACCGTGAACAAGGGGCATTGCTGACATTGCTCAGTTTCTACACCGATCCTCTGATTGGCTATGGCCGTGTCGTGCGCGATGCGGCGGGTCATGTGGTCGAACTGGTCGAGGAACGCAATGCAACTCCCGAACAGCGAGCGATTACCGAGGGTAACAGTGGGATTATGTGTTTCCAAGCCGATTGGTTGTGGGATACGATCGACCGAATACGCCCTAATGATGTGAATGGCGAATATTACCTGACCGATTTGGTTGCGATGGCGGTGGCTGAGCGCGGCCCCGGTGCTGTGGTTGGCCTACCTGCCACGGATGCTCGTGAGGCTTGGGGTGTCAACGACCGTGTACAATTGGCTCAGGCTGGAGCGGTTCTCCGCGAACGCACCTTAGAGCGTTTGATGCGCTCGGGGGTGACGATTGTTGACCCAACGAACACGTATGTGGATGTTGGGGTGAGCGTCGGCAACGACACGCAGTTGTTGCCAGGGACGCTGTTACAGGGAAATACACGTATCGGCGCCAATTGTGTGATCGGCCCACATACAACCATTGTCGATGCAACAATTGGTGATCGATCGCGTGTACGACACGCATGGATTGAGCGAACAATCGTGGAGCCAGGTAGCGATCTTGGCCCATTTGTCCATATTATTAGCGATAACCCATCATAACTACCGGAGGAACCGATCATGAACCGTCATGACCCGTGGCAATTGGTACTGTGCTCAGGTGCAGAACACCTGAGGGACCAGTTGGTGCGTAAGGGCTTTGATGTCTATACATCTGATTTCAACTACGACAATTCGCGCATGTTTGCGAATGGCGACGTGTACACTGCTCTGCCTGAAGCCCCTTCGTTAGCTGGTAAACGGGTCTGTGTGATCCAAAGCCTGACGTCATCGGGTGAGTTGGATCGCTTCAAATTCTCGACTCAGGATCGCATCGTCGAATTGCTGCAGATGGTGCAGATCCTACAGGAGCCGACCACAGTGTCGTATGAGAACGGCGAACGACAGTACGTTGTCACCGATCCGCCGGCTGAGGTGGTGGTGCTCTGCACGCACATGGCCTTCTCGAAGCAGGACCAGATCTACCGCACGGGTGAGGTGAACGCCTCCAAGCGCTTCTTGGAACTGCTCTACCAGTGCGGCGTCTCGCGCGTGGCCGCGATCGACCCGCACGTGCCGCTCGATTTCCCTTGGATTCAGGAGTTGATCCAGCAGGAGCGCTTCATCCCCCTCTCGATGTACAAGGCGTTTGTGGATCGGCTGCGCTCGCAGGGCGAGAACAGCGACATCTACTTCGTCAGCACGCCGGGCAAGCGCCGCACGCCGTTGGGTGTCGAGTTGCGTGAGGTGAGCAAGGAGCGCATCAGCACGCACGAGGTGTTGATGGTCGGGCGCGTCGATGAGGAAGTGGCTGGCAAGCGCGTGTGTCTGATCGACGATATGGTGATCTCGGGCACCACGCTGAAGAACGCCCGCAAGCTGTTCTCGAACCAGGGCGCCACCGAGGTGTTGTGCTGGGTCACGCACACGCTGCCGCTCTACCCGAGCAATAGCGAGGAGAACCTGCGCTCGCTGGTGAAGGAGTACGAGGGGAAGATCTACGTCTCGAACTCGATCCGCACCAAGACGTTCGAGGTGACCTACCCGTACTGCCAAGTGTCTGTCGTGCCGATTATCGTGGAGTTCCTAGAGAAAGTCTAAGGTTCGTGTGTTCGCTCCGTAGGTAGTGTGTTGCGCGTGGCTCTCATCATCAGCGAGGGCCACGCGCTTTGTATTGCTGTTTTCGGCAGCTTTCGGTTGTGCCACTGTTCGCAGCATCACCAATGCATGTGATGTCAAAAGCAGACTGACGCGGTTATCCATTCTGCTCGCGGGCGGCCCGCAACACATTGCGCATCAGCATCACATTGGTCATCGGGCCAGTGCCACCCGGTACAGGTGTGATGGCGCTGGCCACCTCGGCGGCGCTCTCGAAGTGAACATCGCCCGCCAATGCGCCATCGTCGAGCACGTTGATGCCGAAGTCCACCACGACCGCGCCTGGCTTGAGCATCGTGCCATCGATCAGGTTGGCGCGGCCCACCGCAGCCGCCACAATGTCGGCCTCGCGCACGACGGCAGCGAGGTCGGGCGTTCGCGAGTGGGCGATGATGACGGTGGCGTTCTCCGCCAGCAGCAGCATCGCCATCGGCTTGCCGACGATGTTGCTCCGCCCGACTACCACGGCCCGTTTGCCCGCGATCGCAATGCCGTTGCGGCGCAACAGTTCGAGGCCTCCCGCCGGAGTGTTCGGCACAAAGCAGGGCAATCCCTGCGCGAGACGGCCCGCGCTAGTGGGATGCACGCCATCGACATCCTTGGCGGGATCGAGCTTGGCGATCACTGGCTGCGGGTCGAGGCCGACGGGCAGCGGCATCTGGATGATGATGCCGTGGATGTTGCGATCCTGGCTGAGTTGCTCGACCTGCGCTTCGAGCGCGGCCTGGCCTGCATCGACGGCCAGCACATGGGCCGTGCAGGCGATGCCCGCTTCCTCACAACTTTTGCGGATCGCACGAACGTAGCGGTCGGCGGCGGGGTCTCCCGCCACTTGCACCACGGCCAGCGTGGGCGTGATGGCCGTGGCAGCGGTGTATGCCTGGACTTCGGCGCGCAATTCTTCGCGGAGCGTGCGAGCGAGAGCGCGACCATCGAGTATATGTGCAGTCATGCTGTTCCTTTTGCGTTGCCGATCTATGGCCACAGCTTGGCCGCACGGATGGTACCCTAGCCCGCCGATCACGTCAACATCCGTTTTCATCCACAGATGATACAGATTTGGCAGGCAGGTTTTGTGGCAAAGGATAGCAAATTCAGGAGTTCATTTAGAGAGGCAATTGACAGCGACATCTCCAAGTCAGGTGATGTTGATGCGCTGCGCGTAGCAGTCTGAATGTATCAATCGTGAGGCGGAAACACGCGATTTCTAGCGAATTGTTCACGTTCCTCTTGCCTCTTATCCGCAGAATGTATGACATCTGTGAATGATATTGACCGAAACTGTTCCGATCGCAGCCGTGCTATACTGCCAGCGGTTATAATGTTCTTTGCGTGTTCGATGCTCAAGGAGCTGAGTGATGGCTTTCCCGATTGATTTGCGTAGTGACACTGTGACACAGCCCTCGCCCGAGATGCGGCAAGCGATTTTCGAAGCGCCGCTTGGCGACGATGTGTATGGCGAAGACCCAACGATTAACCGTTTGGAGAAATTGGCGGCGGCCAAGGTTGGCAAGGAGGCCGCGATGCTGGTGACGAGCGGCACCATGGGCAACCTGTGTGCGCTGCTCACTCACTGCGCGCGCGGCGACGAGGCGCTACTGGGCGATGAGTCGCACATCTACCACTACGAGGGCGGCGGAGCATCGGTGTTGGGCGGCATCGCGCTGCACCCCGTAACGACACTGCCATCGGGCGAGCTGCCGTTGGAGAAGCTGGCTAACTCCATGCGTGACCCCTACGACGAGCATGAGGCGCGCACCAAGCTGATCTGTCTGGAGAATACCCACAATCGCTGCGGCGGCACTGTGTTATCGCCGGATTATATGCGCTCGGTACACGCATTCGCCAAGCAGAACGGCCTCGACGTGCATTTGGACGGCGCGCGGCTGTTCAACGCGGCGGTGGCGCTCGGCATCGAGGCGAGCGAAATCACGGCGCATGTCGATACCGTGCAGTTCTGTTTGTCGAAGGGCTTGGCCGCGCCGGTTGGCTCGATCCTGGCGGGCGATGCGGAGTTCATCAAGCGGGCGCGGCGCTGGCGCAAGATGCTGGGTGGCGGCATGCGCCAGGCGGGCATCATCGCGGCGGCGGGCATCGTGGCGCTGGAGCAAATGGTCGAGCGCCTTGCCGAGGACCATGCGCACGCCCGGATGCTGGCCGAGGGCTTGGCGAGCTTCCCCGAACTGAGCATCGACCTATCGAAGGTGCAGACCGATATCGTGATCTTCCACCTTGTGAGCGAGCGCTGGACGCCGAGCAGCTTCATCAAGGCGCTGGCCGAACGTGGTGTGCTTCTCGGCGAGATCGGCGCGGGCCGCATTCGTGCTGTCACGCATTATGGCATCGATGCGTCGCACATTGAGGAGACGCTTGAGGCGGTTCGGGCGGTGCTGGCCGCTTAGCCGCTGCCGCGGGCGAGGCTCTCTCGGCAACGGCGTGTTCTGTTTCTGCTGATGCAAAAGATGTAACCTCGGTAAGCGCGCCCGTGGTCATGCTCCGGGCTTTGGAGTGCCATCTAGGGCACGGGATGCAGGTCTACGGGTAACTACGGCAGTGCGGTCTGCCCTGAGTGGCTAGGCTTCTAGTTGAAAGGACTGTACCCATGAGTGCTGTTGCCGTTGGTGCGCTAACGATCTTCGATGGCGTACCGTTCTATTATCAAGCCGATGGCGTGGGCGCGCCCGTGATCTTGCTGCACGCCGGTGTGGCCGATAGCCGCATGTGGGATGCCCACTGGGCCTCGTTGACTCAGAGCAATTTTGTGATCCGATGCGATCTGCCTGGCTATGGCCAATCGGGCGTGCCGGATCAGCCGTTTTCGTATCCAGCGCAAGTGTTGCGCTTGCTCGATCACCTGCAGATCGACCGCGTGCACGTGGTGGGTGTATCGTGGGGCGGCAGTGTCGCGCTCGACGTGGCGCTGATGGTGCCTGAGCGAGTGGCGAGCCTGACGCTCGTCTGCCCGAGTGTGAATGGCGCACCGGAGGCCGAGGAGTTGCGGCAGTTCAGCGAGCAGGAGGAGGCGCTGCTGGAACAGGGCGATCTCGATGCCGCCGTCGAGCTGAACGTGCGCACCTGGGTCGATGGTCCTTTCCGCGAAGCGAACGAGGTTGATCCTGCTATTCGTGATGCTGTGCGCGAGATGCAGCGCCACGCTTTCACGGTGCCAGTGCCAGAGGGTGCCGAACTGATCCGCCTGCAGCCGCCCGCCTACCAGCACTTAGAGGAGGTGAGCACTCGCACGCTGGTGTTGGTCGGCGCGCTCGATCTCGCGCCGGTGGTGGCGTTGGCGGCGGAGGTGGCCGAGCGTATCCCCGATGCGCAGTTACTCACTTTCCCCGATACGGCCCATATGCTCCCCATGGAGCAGCCAGAGGTGTTTGTGCGGGTCTTGCGCTCGTTCTGGGAGGAGTGATTCGCATACCACCAACACTCGTGATGCCGATGTACTGCGCGTACCAGTGCATCGGCATCACGACTCAACAGCTTCTCTCTGTTTGATAGGTCATGTGCTGTGATTGCAACCTCTAGGCGCTCACTTACGTATGTGCTGCAAGAAGTTAAGCTGGGCAAGAGGAGGCCAGATGTCTGCGCAAACGTTCTTGGGCTGGTCGCCTGAACAAGTACGCGTCTTCGTGGTTGGTACGCTGGAGTGGAAGTTTCCCGAATATTTCTCCCCCTTCCCCAAAGAGAATCGTCGCGACGCCGCCTTGGTCAAATGGTTCCGCACCTTGGGTGTGCCCCAGAGCCAACTTGTCTATTTGCAGGATAAACAGGCCACGAGCGCCAAGATCGATCAAAAGTTCGAGGCGTTGCTCGCGGATTCCGCCGAGGACGAGTTGCTGGTGGTCTACTACTGCGGGCACGGCAGCAAGGACGACGATGGCGCCGTGTATTTCGCCAGCTACGATACCGATGGCGAAGATCCGCCCGGTTGGTACGCCGAGACGATCATCGAGACGATCGAGGAACAATTCTCAGGCTCGCACGTGCTGTTGATCGTCGATGCCTGTCATTCGGGTGAGTTGGCCGATCAGCTGCCAAAGCGCTCGAAGATCGGCTACGCCTGTCTGGCCTCATCGCTGGCGAGCGAGACATCGACTGGCAATTGGACTTTCACCGAGGGCTTGCTGGCCGGATTGCAAGGCCATGCGTTTGTGGATGCCAACGGCGATAATCGTATCACGCTGCGCGAATTGGCCGCCGAGATCGCCGAAAGCATGGCCTTTGCCGAGGAACAGGTCTCGGTGTTCGCCACGACCAAGCGCTTCGACCCGGACCTGATTGTGGGCAATGCGCGCCCCCGCATCGGCCCGCGCGTCGGCGAGCGCGTCGAGGCGTTCGACGGCGACGATTGGTACCGCGCCCAGATCATCGACGCCCGCAACGGCGAGTTCAAGGTCCACTATTACGGCTACGAGGAGAGCGACCAGCAATGGCTGAAGCCGGAGCAGTTGCGCGCAGTGAAGTGGAAGACCTTCCCGGTCGGCTCAGCGGTCGAGGTGAAATGGGGCAAGGAGTGGTACGCCGCGCGGGTGCTCGAAGTGCGCGGCGGCATCCACCACATCTCCTACGATGACTACGACGATAGCTGGAACGAGTGGGTCGCTTCGTCGCGCGTGCGCAAGCCCCGAGGCTAATCCATGCTGATCGCATCGCCCAAGATCTGGCGCACCAGTTCGAGCGCGTTGGTCGATGGCGCGATGCCCTGCCGCAGCCGATAATCGAACCGCATCACAGAGCCTTCTGGCCCTGGCTCGAAGTATTCGGTGAAGTAGACTGGCTGGCTAAGCTCGGCCAGCGCCGGATCATCGGCCAGGGTCAGATCGTGCGTGGAGACGGCGCCGAACGCGCGAAGGCGCAGCAGGTGCCGAATGACTTGGCGCGCGGCGATCTGCCGCTCGGCGGTGTTGGTGCCGTGCAGAATCTCGTCGAGCAGGAACAACGTGGTGGCGTAGCCCTCGTCGTGGACGCGCTGCGCTGTATCGACCACCGCCTTGAGGCGCTGCAACTCGGCCATAAACGACGATACGCCCTGTTCGAGCGAATCCTGCATGCGCATGCTGGTGGCGAGCTCGATGGGCGGCATGCGCAACTCATCGGCGCAGGTGGGGCCGCCCGCTTGCGCCAAGCTCACGTTCAGGCCGATCGCCCGCAGCAGCGTGCTCTTCCCCGACATATTCGAGCCAGTGACCAGCAGAAAGCGTCCGGCTGGACCGATCGTCACATCGTTGGAGACCCGCACGCTATCGGCCAGCAGCGGATGGCCGAGTTGCCGCGCGCTCAGTTGCGTCTCCTGTTCGGAGACGGTGGGGAAGCACCACGTGGGCTGATCGTGGGCGAGTGTGGCGAGCGCGTTGAGCGCTTCGGTTTCGCCCAGCACCGCCAGCCAATCGGCCACGTGTGCGCCCGTGTCGTACTGCCAGCGTTCGAGCAGCCACAGCACATGCACGTTCCACAGCGTCAGAATCTGCACCACAAAGAAGAACATCCATTTGCGGATATCGGCTAACACCATGATGCGGGCGAATCGCCGCATCTGATCGGTGGCGCTGCGCTGGTTGGCGGTGAGACGGGCCTGCAACTTGTGCAGCAGCGGAGCCTGAAAGTTCTGCTGGCCGATCAGCGAGAACAGCTCGGCGTAGGTGCGACACACCTCTTGACGCTCGCTGATCGCGTCGATCTGCTGATCGACGAGCCGACCAACGGTGAACGAGAGCAGCGCACCCAGCACCACGAACGGCGCCCAGAGCGGCAGGGTCGTGAGGTTGGCGAGTTGGGCCAGCCAGCCCAGCAGCGCGCCGATCGGGATGATGCGGGCCAGCCACAGCAACCAGACATAATGATTCAGCCAGGGCGGACCTGCGGCCCATCGCGCGAAGGCTTGGTAGCTCGGCTGCACAACGCCTAGCAGCCGACCGAGCAGAGCGAACGAGTCGCGGAACTCGATCTGCGTGGTGAGCTCGGCCACAGCGGCTTGGCGCTGGTCGATCACTTGCGGCTTGGCGGGGCGCAACAGCCAGCGCGCCAGGGTTGCTTGGCCGATCGGCATGGTGGTGGTGTTGAGCAGGTGCATCAGTGAGGCGTGGCCGATTACATCGAGGTCGGCGGCGTACTCGCGGAGCTCGGGGCGGTCGGCTAGCCCGAGGTTGTCGATCGGGCGGGTGGGAAGGTTGCCCCAATCGCGGCGCAGGCGGCGCAGCCCTTCGTCGTTGATCTGCCAGAGCAGGTTGTAGCGGTCGCGCTGGCGATTGATGCGCCCATGGTTGATGAACGAGATGATGAACAGCACGCCGAGCGCGCAGGAGACGAACAGCAGATTTGGGATGCGTTGCCAGAGCGCAAGGCCCAAGAAGCTCAGTGCACAGATCAGAATGAGCAGACTCAGGTTGCCGTTGAAGGAGCTACGTCGCTCGAAGTGATCGCGCTGATGTGCAAATTGTTCGGTGCGGCTTGTGTATGTTGTGGAGGGGTTCGATGTATGCGAATCAGACATGTGTGCGTTATCCGCCTTTGTTTGTCTCAGAGGCACTGATGCTTCACAGTATAGCATAGACGATTTAAGGGCAACGGAGGATACTTTTGGGTGTTGTGGAAGAGCGTTTCTTCGCTCATCTGTGCGATTGAGAGGCTGATAAGACGGGGAAATCTGCCGGACTGAGCAAGTTTACGGGTGAAAAAGTTAGAAAACGATCAAAAATTAAAGCATTTAGATAAATATCACCAACTGCAAAGAATCGTATTTTTGGCTTTCTGGCGCTCTAAAACCCTATTTCTTGTGCTCATCGGAATTAAAAAGTGGTTACAAGCTCGTGCCAGAGTTATGCTACCATATATTATATATAGGTACCCGCACTATGCAGCGAGCAAGCAAGATGCCCCGTCTTCGGAAGATCTCCCAATCAGAGTACGAGGCTCGACCACCGAGGCGACGCTCGACGACTCGCCGTTCGTTTGTGGATCGCACGCCTGCAACTCTCCCGACACCGCGAGATAAGCGCGGTATCACTCGGATCGATCACCCCTCACATCGGACACATGGCTGGTTCGCACGGATCTATGGCGGCAAACAGCCGCGCGCGAGTAAGTTCTTTTCGGATTTGAAGTATGGTGGAGTTGAAGCCGCCTTGGCTGCAGCCGAGGAATGGCGAGATTGTGCACGGATGGGTGGTTAAACGGTGGGGTTTCGTAAGCGATGTGCGTTGATGCCTCTTCGCGGGCATCAGCATCGCTTATGGTGAACCCTCAGTGTTCAACAGTGTCAAAAAGTAGAACCCTTCGATTGGACAATTATCACGTTCGCCATCGGTAAAACACACCATTCTCGCTCGTTTCGCTACGCTCTGTTTCAACACCACAGCGAGTGAGAATGGACCCCTTGTTCTCTCTTTCGAGTAGGCGTACCACATTCAGTTGGACAAGGGTCTTGACGTAGTTGTGGTGTGGATGTGCTGCTTGTGTAGCGCATCCACACCACTTTTCTTTGCGATGCTCGTTTGAATGAGACCTCAAATGTGCATTAGCTCACAACCACATTTTGCGGGGTGAGCATCTGTTGCAGCGCTCCCACCAGGTTTGTATCGCAATTCACCGTGTAGCGTGGCTTTAACAGAACCGTACCGGTAGCACTGGGCATGTGAATGATCACTTCCGAGTCGCCCTCGTGCTGGCGCAACATACGATCGATCTGCTCCATCAGGTCCACATCGGCATCGAAGTCGTGCGTGCGCGGGAAGTACAGCCGCAGCGCTTGAGCATTGTTCTGTTCCATACCGTTCCCATTGCTGTGGCCGTTGGTGCCATTGCCATTACCGTTACTATGCCCGTTGCCATTGCTATGCCCGTTACCGTTGCCATTTCCACCCACCTTTATCCGTGGCTTAATGATGCTGACGGTCTGTTCGGGCGCGACGGGGATGCTCGCGGCTTGCGGCTGCTCCGGCATCCCACTGCTGTTGCTCGCCGCTTCGGCGGGGTGCGGCGCGTCATCGTGCGGCGGCACATCGGCGGGTGCCGATAGCTCGGGTGCTGCCGCGTCGCCAAAGGCCATCTCGAGCTCGGGTGGAGTCGCTGCAGGAGCCTCAACACGCTTCATCGATTCGATCGGCTCGGCGCTCTCAAGCATCAGTTGCAGTTTATCGTCGCGGCGGCTCTTATCGACCTTCGCCACGATACGCAGTATCGCATCGTCGCGCAGCAGGTCGCGATGTTTCTCGTAGACCTTCGGGAACGCCACCACCTCAATCGAGGCTTCGACGTCCTCGAACATCGCCACCAGCATGCTATCGCCCTTCTTAGTCGCCAATCGCCGCACTTGCAGCAGCATACCCACAAATGTGAGTTGTTGCCCCACCAACTCCTCGCTGATTTGGCCGAGCGTGGTGATGCCGGTCAGATCTAGTCCTTCGAGCGCGCGGGCGATCGGGTGATCGGAGATGTACATGCCGAGCAACTCTTTTTCCCAAGCCAATTGCTCTTTCAGATCGTCGGGCGTCTCTTTGATGATCGGCATTGGGATGGATTGCACAGTCGGCTGGTTGCTGGCGTCGGGCGTGCCAAACAGATCGAACATGCTGACCTGGCCGGATTCGCGGGCCTTCTGCGCCTCGACACCCGCGCTGAGCGCCGCATCGAGAATGGCGAGCTTCTGGCGGCGTGTGCCGGGCAACTGATCCATCGCGCCGCACTTGATCAGGCTTTCCAGCACGCGCTTGTTGAGGGCGCTGCGATCGACGCGGTTGCAGAAATCTTCGAGCGACTGGAATGGCCCGTTCTTCTCGCGCTCGGCGATGATCATGCTGAGCGGCCCTTCACCCACGTTGCGGATCGCCGAGAGGCCGAAGCGAATGGCTTGGCGGTTGGAGAACTCGGGCAGCACGCCATCGGGCAGCTTCTCGATCGTGAAGCCGTTTTGGCTGCGGTTGACATCGGCGGGCAGCACAGCCACACCGAGGCGACCACACTCCGCCACGCTTTTGGCTACATCCTCGATCTGCCCTGCCGAGGCGGTCAGCACGGCGGCCATGTACTCGGTGGGGTGGTTCGTCTTGAGCCAAGCGGTTTGGTACGAGAGCAACCCGTACAGCGTCGCGTGGGGGCGGTTGAACGAGTAGCCCGCAAACGGCTGGATGAGGTCCCACAGCTTGTCGGCTTGCTCGCGGGTCAAGCCTTGCTTGAGACAGCCTTCCTTGAAGCGCGGCTCCTCGGAGGCCATCAATTCGCGATTCTTCTTACCGATCGCCTTGAGCACGATATACGCATTACCAAGCGAGTAGCCCGCGATCGCTTGGAGCAGTTGCATAATCTGCTCCTGGTACACGATCACGCCGTAGGTATCTTCAAGGATCGGCTTGAGAATCGGGTGCAGGTACTTGATATCCTTGGGGTTATTTTTGTTGTGAATGTAGACCGGAATCTGCTCCAACGGACCGGGGCGGTAGAGCGCTACCATCGCGTAGAGGTCTTCCACGCGGGTCGGCTTCAGCTGCATCAGGTAGCGGGTCATGCCCACACTTTCAAGCTGGAACACGTTGGTCGTCTCGCCGCGCCCCAAGCTCTCGAACACCTTGCGGTCGTCGAGCGGAATGTCGGCTAGCTCCATGCGCTTGCCGGTGGTCTTCTCGATGAAGTTGAGCGCCTCGGCCACGATCGAGAGGTTGGCTAGCCCAAGGATATCCATCTTGAGCAGACCCATCTTCGCCAGCGTTGGCCCCTCGAAGGCGGCCATGATGCTGTTCTCATCTTTGGTGGTGCGCTGGAGCGGCACAATCTCATCGAGCGGTTTACGGCTCACCACCAGACCACAGGCGTGCGTACCGACGCTCTTCATGCGCCCTTCGACCTTCTGTGCCCAATCGATCAGGTTGCGCAGTTCGGGGTCGGTATCGTAGATCTGCTTGAGTTCGGGGACGCGTTCAAGCGCTTGGGCGATGGTGGTGCCGACGGGCAGCGATGGGATGAGCTTGGCGACTCTATCGACTTCGCTGAGCGGAATCTCGAGTACGCGGCCCATATCGCGCAGGGCAGCCTTCGCACCGAGCGTGCCGTAAGTGATGATCTGGGCGGTGTTCTCGCGGCCATATTTTTGCGCGATGTAGTTGATGATCTCGCCACGGCGCGAGTCGGCGAAGTCGGTATCGATATCGGGCATTTCCAAGCGCTCGGGCGAGAGGAAGCGCTCGAACAGCAGCTTGTTCTTCACCGGGTCCACATCGGTGATGAACAGGCAGTACAGCACCAGCGACGCGCCAGCCGAACCGCGAGGCAGACAAGGAATGCCGTTGGAGCGGGCGAACTTCACGTAATCCCAGACGATCAGCATGTAATCGGGGAAGCCGGTCTTGTTGATCACGTCGAGTTCGTAGTGCAGCCGCTTGACGTATTCCTCCGGCGGGTTGCCGTTGGTGCGCTTCATTAAGCCTTCTTCGCAGACCAAGCGCAGGTATGAGGCGGCATCGTGGCCCTCGGGCAGATCGAACTGGGGCAACTGCACGCGGCCAAATTCGAGCTTGAGATCGCACATTTCGGCGATGCGGCGGGTGTTCTCAAGCGGCGCAATGCCATAGCGCTTGTAACGCTGCCACATCTCCTCGCCCGACATGATGTGGTAGGTTTCGTCCATCTGGTAGTTCTTCGCGCAGAACTCCTTGTACGTCATGCCGAAACCCATTGCCATCACGCGTGAGTGTGTCTCAAGATCCTCTGGCCGCACAAAGTGCGTATCGTTTGTCACGATCATGGGGATGCCGAGCTCGTTGCTGATGCGCACCAACTCCTCGTTGATCGGCTCTAGCTCGGGGGTGTTGCCGTGGAGTTGCAGTTCGAGGTAGTAGTTGTCGGGCCCAAACAGGTCGCGATAACGGGCGGCTGTCTCGCGGGCTTTAGCCTTCTCTTGTTGGGTGAGATTCTGAATGACCTCGCCTGCGATACACGATGAAGTGGCGATAATGCCTTCGTGGTACTGTTCGAGCAGGTTCCAATCGATGCGGGGGCGGGCAAACACACCGCGGCCCATCCCATCGAGGTGGGCGCGGCTGGTGAGTTTGACCAAGTTCTTGTAGCCTGTCTCGTTTTTGGCGAGCAGCAGCAAGTGGTAGTAGTTTTTGCCGCCCTTTACGATTGGATCGGTGATCGAGCCAGGGGCGATATAAGCTTCCATGCCGATAATCGGCTTAATATTCGCTTTCTTCGCGGCGGCGTAGAACTCCATCGCGCCGTACATCACGCCATGATCTGTCAGGGCAATACTATCCATCCCCAGTTCGGCTGCACGCTCGGTGATACCTTTGGTTGTGGCATAACCATCCAACAGACTATATTCCGAGTGAACATGTAGATGGACAAAGTCCTTCATGGTGCGCTCCGCTAAGAAGTTACAGCTTAAAGGCGTGATAAGAGATTGGTGGTTGCCACCAATCTCTTATCGCTGAATGTCTAAGAAAGTCTTTACACTACCACGACAATCCGTAGCCAGCCGAGACTCGTCGGTGCGGAAAAGCATGGTTGTGCGAAAATGGATTGTCAGCCAAAAATGCTATCAATACGGAATATCTGGACATAATGAGATGTCAAGTTCCCAAGCGAAACGGCTGTTACTTCTATTATAGCACAAACAAGCGTGAATTGGCTCGGGATTTGGCGAGAAAGGTGTAAGGAGTTTTGTACCCTGCTGTGGAAAAGAAGTGGAAGAGATGGGGAATGCGAGATGCGTGCTCGTTGTTGCAATCGAGCACGCATCTCCTGTGGAAGCCTTATTTAACCTTGGTCAGGTCTTTCTCAAGATCGGACACGATGTTCTTTGTCTTGAGGCTGAGCACCACCTTTGCGTTATCCGGCTTGCGCATGAGGATCTCGAACATGGCCATATTGATATCGAAGTTGGGATCGGTGAAGGCGCGGTCCGCTAACTCCGAGAGTTCCTCATCATCGGCGATCATCGTGATCTTGCCGTTGGGATCGAAAGCCATCACCGTTTGGCCGCGCGTCAGGACTTCATCGGTCGAGACATCGACGAGTGCCGATTCTGGGGTGGCTAATTTGGGATCAAGAGCGTAGAACACGCCTGCAACATCGGCAAGCGCCACTTCACCGCCAGCGCCCTGCGATTCCGCCAAGAAGTAGGGCGTGAGGATGGAGGCGAGCAGCTTACCAACATCGCCACCCTTCTGTTCGAGCTTCTTCGGGAACTTCTTGCTGTCGAATTTCACTTCCGAGAAGGCATCGAGCGTGATCAGGGTGATATCGAGGTTGCTCTCCAACACGATATCGAGCGCGTGCGGGTCGGCGAAGGCGTTGAACTCGGCCACGGGCGTGCGGTTCGCTGGGCCATACGAGCCAACCACCGAGATGATGCGAACGTTGCGTAGATCATTGGGGAAGCGCTGGATGGTTTGGGCCACATTGGTGAGCGGGCCCAGCGTGATCAGCGTCATGCCCGGATTGGCGCGGGCGGCGGCAGCGATCGCTGCGGGTGCATCGGTGGGCAGGTGGCTAATGTTGAACTGCCCTTGTGAGAACCAGAAGCCGGTCGGCCCGTGTGCGAAGGCGCTCATATGCGAGATCGGCACCTCCAGCGGCTCTGCTGCGCCGATCGTGACGGGGTACTGAACACGCGCGGCTGCGAAGAGCGTCAGCAGGTTGCGGGTGGCGTTGTCCACCGTGGTGTTGCCATTGACAGTGGTGAAGCCGACCAGTTCCACATCCTTCGATTGCAGCAGCCAAGCGATCGCTACTGCATCATCGACACCGACATCGCTGTCAACAAAGATTTTTGTCTTCTTTGGGGTTTTTGTTGCACTTACGCTGTGCGTGCTGAGGCCGATGCTGGCGATCAGGGCCACCAAGAGTAAGATGACGATTCGGCGGGCTGATTTCATAAACCCCTCCCATAAAAATATATTTTGGTTGGTCGTTATATGCATTATAAAAATAATCTATTACCATATCTATCCCCACTCGGTCCTATTCAAGAATATGAGCCTTTATAGGGAGTAAGGCATATGTCATATGGCATATGCCGCATCAAGATGCTGATTCTATTGTAATAGAGCTCGTACTATGTTTCCTAGTAGATGTTACTGATGATGGCACGATGCTCGGATTCGATTAGAAACGCTAATAGGGCTATTGGTAAAATGTTTATTTTCTGTTAAAATTCCATATGTGAACAATTGAAAAAGTACTATTCCGCAATAGTACTACATAGGGAATGGGATTATTGGCCTATGCTGAAAGGAAGATAGGAAGTCACCTGGTTATATACAATATAGGATGATCACTTCACACTATAGTACGACATTCATGACAATTGTCGGTAATCTGTGTCGGCTTTAAGCAATGGTGCACGTTTACCACAGTCATGGCATTTTGCGTTTCCGACTGTGGTTTATTGCCAAGGAGGATTACTTCATTATGATCAGTTTAGAAGAGTTTTTACGTGCCGATACTGAGACTGTTGCGAAAGTAATGCCTCAAACAGTCATGTTTGCTGCTGGTGGCACACGTCGGGATGCCGTACTGAATGGCGTATCGCTATACGATGTTCGTGAGTTGGCTGCTTTTTCGATGAAGCAGTTCTATGACACTGCACAG
Organism: uncultured Roseiflexaceae bacterium; assembly: GCA_937988885.1. Taxonomy (GTDB): domain Bacteria; phylum Chloroflexota; class Chloroflexia; order Chloroflexales; family Roseiflexaceae; genus CALKHR01. The sequence continues at coordinate 21,965 of CALKHR010000159.1, forward strand.
CGAATGTTTAAATACGGTGTGCGTCATATTTTCGCACTTACGGTTCATTCGAAGCAGTTGTACGAAACAGGCGAGTATCGCAATTATGTGATCGATGGCACCCGACTGGCGATTGGTGAGCTGTCCTACCCCTACTACGAGGCGTTGAACTGCCGCGGTAAGTTTGTGGGCGCCGAGGATGTGCCGGAGTTGATGGGCTTGGCCGAGGAGTTGGAGGCACGTACGGGTAAGAACGACGGTGGGACGGTGTGGTGGCTGGCCACGGGCTCGAACGATATGGTTTGGGAGCGCACACTACGGGCGGCGCAGGGTGCGACTTCGCGGCAAGAGGTGGTGCGCAACTATTTCGGTGAGGATGTGCCCCCTGCCGGATGGTTCTTGAGCTATGGCAAGCCGTTCTTTAGCCCTGAGATTATGCCGCTCGTCCTGATCGGTGAGGAGACACATAGCTATTTCTACCAGCGTCCTGGCTACATCCTGACCGATGAAGAGCTCCGCATGATCGCCTACGACTACGCCTACGTGCGCAAGACGTGGGTGCCCGACAAGATGGCTCGTTATATCGAGGTGCCAGGTCAGCAGGAGATCTGGGCGCAGAATCCGATCCTGGGTTTGGGTCGGCGAGTTGGTTCGTTCTGGTATCCCCAGGAGATCCGGCTCCACGATTCAGTTGAGGTGTAGATGAGATGTTCATTGGGTTGTTGATAGTAACCCCATTTGCTCATCAACCCCTCCTTCCGTATTGAGTTGAGACATATATGCTCGCTACCTATGTCTCAACTTGCCATATTCGTTGTAGCCCTTAAGACACAGTGTTTGTGAACAGCTTAGGTGCATCACGATGGCCAAGACGATGCCATGGTGAAGGTGTAGATTTGTTGTTCTCGAACTCTGTAATGCAAGGAGCAGACGTATGCTAGCACGCATTTTGGCTCCCCCCCCCAAGAAGGTGGCGCCTGTAGCGCTTCCGAGTACCACAGATGTTGGTCCCGTGGCGTACGATTCGGCTGTTGTTGCGCGGCTCCGTGATGCGCATGGCCAGTTATGCTTCCCGCAGACATTGGACTGGCTTGTACGGCACCAGCACGCCGATGGCACTTGGGGTGGCGACCGCTGGCACGCCCACGATCGGCTTGTTAGTACATTAGCAGCGATCCGTACTCTGCATGAGACGAATACTGCACCAGATGCAGTGGAGCGAGCATTAGAGACGATCCCCGAGTTAATAGCCCGTCTCGATGAGGATGATCACGAAACAATCGGGTTTGAGGTGGTAGCTCCCTACCTGCTTGATTGGGTTAGGGGCATTGGCCTACCGTTGCCAGCTAACTTGCTTGAACCCGAACGTCAACGTCGTGCAAAACGCATTGCTGATGGTATTCAGGGTACTCTTCTCTTTTCGGTTGATGGGCTAGACACTATTCCACCACATGTTGGCCATTTAATCTCGCCAAGAGGCTCGTTATTCGCCTCTCCATCTGCAACAGCAAACTACCTTTCGCACTACCCTGCTACACCACGAAGTTGGGCCTATTTAGTGTGGTTAGCCGAGCAGAACAATGGGGGAATCCCTGCTGTTCACCCGATCAACTCGTTTGCTAACGCGTGGCCGTGTCATTACCTTGATATGATAGGTCAGGGTATGTCGCGCAATGCGCGACGGTTGCGCGCACGTGCAATTCGGTCGTGGACGCCACAAGGGGCTTCATACTCGGACGATGCACCATTGCCAAATGCTGACGATACTGCATTGAACTTCCTTATTCAGCGTAATATTGGTCTTTCCCCTGATATCCAGGTGTTTGCTCAATTTATGACTGATCAGGGTGCTCGTTGTTACATTTATGAGCACGATATGTCGAGCTCCGCAAATGTGGATGTATTGTTAGCGTTACGATCTGCTCCACCTTCTCAACAACGTGATGAGTGGATCGAAAGCATCTTGCGATACCTCCATCGAGTAATTGATGAGCGAGCAGATGGCATGCTCTCAGATAAATGGCATGCGAGCCCGCTTTATACAACAAGTCGTGGAATTCTCTCGACGTATGGTCTCGATCAGGGTTTGTGGGAACGGCTGCGCGACGCTATATTGCAGGCGCAAGGTCCCGATGGTGGATGGGGAAGCGCCGAGGAAACGGCGTATGCCTTGCATGCACTGTGTCTAACTGATAGGGTGCGCTCATCTGCAGCGATTCGTGCGGGAGCACGAGCATTGAAGCTACAGCGCCATCAGCCTTGGCCTGGCTTATGGATTGGTAAGACACTGTATCTACCACGTCCAGTAGTAGCATATGCAATCATAGCTGCGGAGCATTTGGTTGCGGATCTTATGTGAGCAGAGAAGGTGCGGGGTTAAAAATACTCCGCACCTTTACTAATCCTTTACTGATTTTGTTGTGTATCAAGCAAAAGTTTGTTACTATAGTAATAGGGCGATCATATACAAAATGTTGGTCCCCTCTCGAAGTATCAGCCTTTAGTCCCCGTTCGCTTTACTATTAATAAATAGCTGCATATCCTATTGAATAAACTATTAGATACGAAAGTAAGCGTAACCTTTACACCACTACAAATACAGAAAGGCTGACCATGGAATTGACACAGCGGCAAGCGACTTTGTTCGTTCTGTTCCTACAGACTGTCGGTTCACTGTTGGTATTAGCTGATTATCTCTTCCAAGGTAGTAGTGATATAGCGACCATTTATAGCTCAGTTGCCGGTGTTCTCATCTTTGGTGTTTTACTCTTTTTGTATTGGCGTGGCTGGGAGCCAGCTCGGTATTTGGTGATCGCAGCAATCACTTTGGTGGTTGGGTTCAATACTCCAGATGAGTATGTGATCAATCAAATGGCCTATTCTACGCTGATCCCGGCTGTTGTTGCATTAATTCTCGCTAGTCCTGCTTGGGTTATTGGTAGTGCGGCTGCTATTCTAGTTATTTTCCTATTCCGCTCCGATTTCCAAGGTGTGTATGCTAGTCCGATCAACTTGGTGATCCTTGCCATGGTGGTCGGTGGCATGATACTGGCTCGCTTTGTCACCGATACGGCTCTGCGGAGTGCGCAGGAGAACGCTGAGAGGGCGAGCGAAGAGAAGAAACGGGCTGAGGAGCATGCCGAGGAGTTGGCGCGAGTTAATGAGATGATCAACAAGCAACTTGAGCAACAGAAGGAGTTGCTCAGCTTGGTGATGACGCTTGAAACTCCTGTGGTGCCGTTGGCTGATGGTGTGCTGCTGGCCCCGATTGTCGGGCATATCGACACACGTCGCGCCGATACTCTCACCAAGCGTATGCTGCAGGCTGCCACCTCGCTTCGCGCTCAGTTAGTGGTGCTCGATATCGCTGGTGTGGCGATGGTCGATACCGCCGTCGCTCGGGCGCTGATTCAAGCTGTGCAGGCGCTGCGTCTGCTCGGCTGCGAGGTTGTGCTGAGCGGTATCTCGGCGAACGTGGCTGTCTCGCTGATCCATCTCGGCGTTGACCTCGAAGGCATCAAGACGGTGCGCAGCCCCCAAGAGGCATTGGCGAATTACTTGTTGAATGCCAACGGGCACACGCCGTCAACACTCTCAAACCGCACCGAGCGGACGAGTGTCGTCAATAAGATCGATCAGCAGTTGCTGCATAACTAAGCTCCTTTTATTGTTAAACGCTGTGTCTAAGTGCTGGTTTTGCAACAGCAAGCCAGCACTTTTCGATTCTCAGCCTGTTTCCTGCCCGATTGGTAATTAAAACGTTATTTTCTTTTTTTAATGGTGTCCATAGGTCGCTACGCACAACGCCTCCGCTCCATCTTTTGAGGATGTTGGTGACAGTTGAATAAAACATCGTAGTGTGTATGGATATCGCATTTTTAGAAGGGCTTATCCCGTTTCGCTCTACAACCTGTGTTTGCTCGCGACACAAGCTCTGTTTTGCTTGTCTTTGGCTGTGTCGGCGATATGCTGAACGTAGCGAACCTGATTCTGAGCTATGTTGATATAAAAACAAATTACTTACCTCACAGCTCCTTCAAGCCCTTTTTTTCTCATACCTATGGTGTGATTTCCTCGCTAGAAGCTGCCCTTTTGTAGGGTGCTCCCTCTTTGAGTGTGGATCTGGCCTATCATATGCTCTGGATCTGCGTATTGCTCTTGACAAAAGGATAACCTGTGAGTACCATGGTGCTACTTCAGCTCTTAATAATCTGTAAAGGTTTTGCTCAGGCCGTTGTTCGCTAGGTTGCGAGCATCGTATTGATGGTCGTACCATAGCTCAGAGGTGTACTACCTACTGTGCTACACAGGCGCCCCATTTCGTCTCCGTGTGCCATGGCCTGAAAAAGGAGTTCCCCGTGAAGATCAGCGGTAACTACACGATCGATGCCCCCCAGGAATTGGTTTGGGAGGCTTTAAACGACATGGAGGTACTCGCTCGTATCGTTCCTGGCTGTGAGCGCCTTGAACAAACTGGCGAAAATGAATTTGAAGGAACCGTGAAAATCGGCATCCAAGCGATTAAGGGCACGTACAACGGGCGTATCCGTCTTGAAGATATTCAACCACCCACACATTACAAGCTCGTGGCTAATGGACGGAGCGCGAATGGTGTTGTTGATGGTGCTGGGACGATCGACCTTTCAGAAGTAGACGGTAAAACGTTGCTGAAGTACAGTGGGGATGCTCAGGTCGGTGGTATGCTGGCTAGTGTTGGCCAGCGTTTGATCGAAGGCGCAGCGAAGCAGATGATCAATCAGTCGCTCAAAGCGCTGAGTGAGCAGATCGCCCTCCGCGCCAAAGGCGGCGAACCACCTGCCGCTCCCGAGCCACCCGCCGCTCCCACTCCGCCTGCCGCAGCGGAGCCACCTGCTGCTACTGCATCATCCCCCGCACCTGAACCACCCGCTGCAGCTGAGCCACCCGCCGCTTCGTCGGAAGCTGCCCCAGCCTCCTTCGAGCGACGCACCGTGGTGGTGCCCGCTGATCAGCAACTCAAGCCTGAGGCAGTCGTATTTGGGATCGCTGAAGACTTGATCAAAGAACGCCCTTGGCTCCCTTGGGTGATCATCGCATTCCTCGTAGGCGTCCTGCTTGGCCGCAGACGCGCGTAGATTGTAACCCCGAAGCAGCAATACTCAGTGAGGAGGAAGTCACATGACTAAGATTGCGGTCACGGTCAATGGGAAACTTCGCCAGAGCGATGTTGAACCACGCACCTTGCTGGTTCATTATCTGCGCGAGACGCTTGGCCTAACTGGTACGCACGTCGGTTGTGATACGAGTCAATGTGGTGCTTGCACGATCTTATTGAATGGGGTTAGCACGAAATCTTGTACTGTCCTCGCAGTACAAGCCGATGGTGCCGAAATCACCACTATCGAAGGGTTGGCGGAGAACGGCGATCTGCATCCAGTCCAGGAAGGCTTCTGGGAGCGCCACGGTCTCCAATGTGGCTTCTGTACCCCCGGTATGATCATGTCCTCGGTCGATCTGTTGCAGCGCAACAATAACCCCACCGAGGAAGAGATTCGCCATGCACTCGAAGGCAACCTCTGCCGATGCACTGGCTACCACAACATTGTTCGAGCAGTTCAATATGCTGCTGCTAAGATGCGCGGTGAAGAACCAGAAAAAGTTGAATCAGGGGCTGCTGCTCAATCTGCCTAGTGCTCTTTTCGGCTAAGGGTGCAGCATCCTCGCTGCTCCCCTGGCTGAAGGCATTAGCATTTGAGTTGTACCCTCGATGATGTCGGTTGATTCGTTTCTCACAAAGGAGTCAGATGGATGACAACCGAAACGATGTTTGGCCGCGCGGTGAAACGCCGTGAGGACCCGCGCATGATTACTGGGCGTGGTCTGTACGTCGATGATGTACAGTTGCCTGGTACACAAGCGATTGCGTTTGTGCGCAGCCCATATGCTCATGCTACTATCACGAATGTCAATGTCTCTGCCGCCGAACAGCATCCTGGGGTGCTGAAGGTCTATACCGGCAAAGATTTTGCTTCTGTTCCTGTTCCCTGCGGCGTGAACTTGCCCGATAGCAACCAAATCTCGCCGACCTACCCCGTGATGGCAACCGATAAGGTCTGCTATGCTGGGCAGATCGTGGCCGCTGTGGTTGCTAGCGATGCTGGCACCGCTCGCGACGCCGCCCAACTGATCGATATCGAGTATTCGCCGCTTGGTGTGGTGGTCGATGCTGAGAAGGCCACCGAACCGGGTGCGCCGCTCGTTCACGATAATATCCCCAACAATATTTCGTTCGATTGGAAACTCGCCAATGGCGATATCGATGGTGCGTTTGCTCAGGCCGAAGTTGTGGTGAAGGAGCGTCTGGTCAACCAGCGCTTGATCCCCAATGCGATGGAGCCTCGCGCCGTGGTGGCTCGCTACGATCGCGGTACTGGCGAGATTACGCTGTGGGATACCAACCAGAACCCACACTTGATCCGCCTGTTGCTCTGCCTTGTCACCGGCCTGCCCGAGAGCAAGGTGCGCGTGATCGCTCCCGATGTGGGTGGCGGCTTCGGCAGCAAGATCTTCTTGTACGCCGAGCAGATCCTGCTGGCCCTGATCACCAAAGATCTCCAGGTGCCAGTCAAGTGGACCGAGACACGCAGCGAGAACTACCTCGCCACGACCCACGGTCGCGACCACATCAGCTATGTCGAGATGGCTTTCAAGCGCGATGGCAAGCTGTTGGGTCTGCGCGTCAAGACGTACGCCAACATGGGCGCGTACTTCACCACCTTCGCGCCGCTGGTGCCCACCTTCTTGTACGGCACGTTGCTCTCGGGCGTGTACGCGCTGCCCGCGATCGATTGCCGAGTGCTGGGTGTGGTCACCAACACCGTGCCCGTCGATGCGTATCGTGGCGCTGGCCGCCCCGAGGCGTGTTACCTGCTTGAGCGGATGATGGATATCGCCGCCGACGAGCTCAACATCGATCCGACCGAGATCCGCCGCCGCAACCTCATCCCGCCCGATAACTTCCCGCATACCGTTGTCACGGGCATGATGTACGATAGCGGCAACTACGAGGACAACCTCAACAAAGCACTGGCCCAGTTCGATTACGCTGGCTGGCGCGAACGCCAAGCCAAGGCGCGCCAGGAAGGCCGCTACATCGGCATTGGCGTGGCCTGCTATATCGAGGCATGCGGTATCGCACCCTCGAAGATGGCGGGCGCGATGGGCGCTGCGGCTGGTCTGTGGGAATCGGGCACCATCCGCGTGCACCCCACGGGCAAGGTGAGCGTCTACACTGGCTCGCACTCGCACGGCCAGGGCCACGAGACGACCTTCGCGCAGTTGGTTGCCGATCAACTCGGCATACCGATGTCGGATGTCGAAGTGGTCCACGGCGATACCTCGCAGACGCAGTTCGGTATGGGCACCTACGGCAGCCGCTCGCTGGCGGTCGGTGGCGCCGCGCTTTACCAGAGCGCCCAGAAACTGATCGACAAGGGCAAGAAGATCGCTGCGCACCTACTCGAAGCCAACGAGACCGATATTGAGTATGCGAAGGGCGTCTTCTCGGTCAAAGGTTCGCCCGACCGCTCCAAGACCTTCGGCGAAGTAGTGTTGATGTCGTACTTGGCGCACAACTACCCCGATGGGCTGGAGCCGGGCTTCGAGGCGCAGACCTTCTTCGACCCGATCAACTTCACGTTCCCATCGGGCACGTATATCGCTATCGTCGAGGTTGATCCCGATACTGGTATCGTGACGCCGTTGCAGTTCTACTGCATGGACGACTGCGGTAACGTGCTCAACCCGCTGATCGCCGAGGGCCAGGTGCACGGTGGTGTGGCGCAGGGCATCGGCCAGGCGCTGTACGAGAACGCCGTCTACAACGAGAGCGGCCAATTGTTGAGCGGCTCGATGATGGACTACGCAGTGCCGAAGATCACCCAGTTGCCTTCGTATACCACGGCGTTCGCAGGCATCGCATCGCCGAGCAACCCGATGGGTGTCAAGGGCATCGGCGAGGCTGGCACGATCGGCTCGACCCCCGCGATTGTGAACGCGGTGATCGACGCCCTCTCGCCACTGGGTATCCGCCATATTGACCTGCCCCTCACCGCCGAGACGATCTGGAAGGCGATTCAGCAGGCCAAGTAGGCGTATGCTTGTCGGTAGTATGGACAATCAAGCGCGTACAACTGCCATAAGGAGTAATCTATGATCCCGGCACAGTTCGAGTATTCTGCGCCAAGCACCTTGAGCGAGGCGCTGGCGGCCTTGGCGAGCAACCCGGATGCCAAGGCGCTCGCAGGTGGCCATAGCCTGTTGCCGATGATGAAGCTACGCTTGGCTCAGCCAGCGGCGCTGGTCGATCTCCGAAACATCGCCGAGTTGCGCGGTATCTCCGCACATAACGGCGGCTGGCGCATCGGTGCATTCACCACCTACGCGCAGGCTGCCAGCGATGCGAATTTGCAGGCCTACAGCGCTCTCCACGATGCGGTCACGATCATCGGTGATACGCAGGTGCGCAATCGTGGCACCATCGGCGGAAGCTTGGCCCACGCCGATCCGGCGGCGGACCTGCCTGCGGTCGTGTTGGCGCTGAACGCCACGATCAACGTGATTGGCCCCAACGGCGCGCGCTCAATCCCGATCGACGAGTACTTCACTGGCATGTTCTCGTCGGCGCTGGAGAGCAACGAGATCCTCACCTCGGTTGATCTGCCGGCCCAAGCGGCTGGCACCGGCAGCGCCTACGCCAAACTGGCCAACCCGGCCAGCGGCTACGCGATGGTCGGCGTGGCGGCCAGCATCACCGTGAGCGGCGGCACCATTCAGAACGCTCGCGTGGCCCTGACTGGTGCCTACGACCATGCTGTGCGCCTCTCGGAGGTGGAGAACGCTCTGAACGGCCAGCCCGCCAATGCTGACACCGTGGCTGCTTCGGTGGCCAATGCTGGCGATGGCCTGGATCTGATGGGCGATATCCACGCTTCGGCGGAGTACCGCGCCGCGATGGTGAAGGTCTACGCCAAGCGCGCGCTGCTCAAGGCGCTGGAGCGCGCTCAGGGCTAATTCCGCCCGACATAGTCACAAAAAAGATCGAGGTAGGCGACTACCTCGATCTTTTGTTTGGAGAGGAACTGTTATGCGCTTGCGCACCCTGTACTTGTTGATAGTCGTGGGGCTATTCCTGCTCGAAGTGCTGATCGCAGGAGCGATGCCGGGTGGCTTTGTGCGTGGCAGCCTCGGCGATGTGCTGGTGATTGCGCTGATCTACTACTTCCTGCGGGGCGTGTTCAACATCCGCCTGGGCTTGACCTGCGCGCTCAGTATCGCGGCTGGCTTTGTGGCCGAGACGTTGCAGGCGTTCCGCCTCGCTGAACTGCTCGGCTTCCAGAAGGGCAGTATCCCCTACGTACTGCTCGGCAACACCTTCAGCGCGCTTGATCTGGTGATGTACGTGATCGGCGGTCTGCTTGCCTTCGCCCTGGATCTCTGGTTGATCCGAACCTGGCGACCGCGCTCGTAGCTATTTGCAGTTGCGCACCGCGTTGTAGCTCATAAAGCTGAGGATGCTCTTGATGCTGAGCGCCGAGAGCACACTGCCGATGCTCAAGAAACTCAATACACTCAGCACGCTGCCCGCGCTGCCGACACTCAGCACACTGCCCACACTGCCAATGCTCAGCACACTACCCGAACTACCGATGCTCAAGATGCTGCCCGAGCCGCCGATGCTCAAAATACTGCCCACACTGCCGATACTGAGGATGCTCCCCTTGCTGCCGATATTGCGCTTCATTCCGTGGCTCCTTTATGCTGCTGAACAAGTTCAGGTGATGTTATGCTCGTTGTGGACCACATGCTGGTTACATCGTCTGTCGCATTATATCCAATACCGCTATTCTGATGTGGGTGTGCATCACATCCACATAACTCATTGAAAAGGGATATTATAATGCAGCAATTGAAATCGCAGCTTGGAATGATGAGGGTTGTATGGTAGCTTCTTCGCAATCACAAGTGACGTATCGCAACGAGACAGGGCACTACGTTGCAATAGTTGTGACCATTCTCGCGTGTATTATAGGGATTTTATGGTGGTTCTCTACACTTTCAATCCCTTTTCTCGCGATTTCGGGCGATGATTTTCATCGGACGTTGTTTGCTTGGGAAGTGTCGCAAGGGAATTTGGTGCCATCGCCCAATTGGCCGCCATTGCAGTTTTGGCTCGAAGCGATTGTCTATAAACTCTCATCAAATTTGTTGAGGGCCCCAGTTGTCGTCAATATCCTCTCGTCAGCGCTTGCACTGTTTGGTATGGCTTTGTGGGTGCGTTTGCTGGTACGAGATCTTATGTTTGTGTTGCTGAGCATTGTGATTGTGGCGTTGCTGCCCTGGTTTATCTGGCTCAGTGTCTCGGGTCTAGTAGAGCCACTCGCCTTTTGTGGCATCGTCTGGTGTTACTGCGGCGTGAGCTACTGGCGAACGACCAAGCGCGAAATGTGGCTATGGATTGCGTCTGTGGGTTTTGCTATTGCTGCCTACACCCGCTTCGACTCCTGGGGCCATGGCGTGCCGTTCACGTTGTTGATCGCCTGGTATTGGCTGCGCAACCCTCAAACACGCTCGTGGCGCTGGCTCGCTGCTGCGGCTCTGCCTTGGGTGCTTCCATTCACTTGGCTTGTATATCAGTGGCGCGATTTTGGTAATCCGTTCCATTTTTCGGGCGTGATCCAGCGCTACTATATACAAACCCACGCGGTATTGCCCAGCTTTAGCGAGCGTCTATTGGCGCAGCCCAAGGATCTGTGGTATGTGGGCACATTTTTGGTGCCGCTCGGCCTATGGGGTTTCTGGCTGGCCCGCAAGCGCTCCGAGATGCTGATGATTGTTGCAATGTGGACAGCTTCCCTGCTCATGCTGATCAGCTCCACACTCTCCTTCACCATCTCGAACAATAACCCCCAACGAATGGTGGTGGTGCATGTGATCGCCTTGGTGCCATTTGCTTTGTTCGCTGTTCAGCAGATGATTCAGCGAAAACAGTATTGGATCGCTGGCATTATGGCGTTGTTGATCGCGTATGCCGTTGTGGTGCCCTTGCGGACCATTCCCAATTACCCCTCGATCTTGAAACAAGATATTGTTGATGTGCAAACTGAGCTGAGCGAATTGCGCAAGCAAGGTGTGCTGCAAGCCGGTGATCGGATCTTAATCGAGGTGCGCATTTGGGAATATTTGTTTTTGCATCTCTTCTCCGGTGATCCTGGCGTGGTGATCTACGATCGTGATCCGACCTTCAAGGTAGTGAATCAAGAGCGTATTTTTGATGAGGTTAACAACCCAAGTCTGCTCGCCTTGCCACCGGAGCAGTTGCAAGATGCCCTGCGAGAACAGAATGTGCGCGTGATCGTGACCTACACCGAACGCGCGCAACAGAACCTCGCGCCCATCAGCACCGAGACTATGCACTCGGATCGGTTCCGCGTCCATGTCTTCGATAAGTAGTGTTGCATCCGGTTGGATAGCGATACTATCAAACCAGTGTTAGCCTGCGCTAGCAAGGCATTTCCTTCTTTTGTGGTGTCGAGGCGCTGCGTATAGCTGCGTTTCGACACCACTTATCGATTGACCTTACAGCCACCCTCACCGATAGCGCCATGTCACTTAAACGATTCAGTAAACTGATTTGACAGCCTTATCGGGCCGTGCTATACTCCGCTTAATCGATTCACCACTTAAACGATTCAGTTGGCAAACGTGTTTGCCTTAGTTTGAAAGAAGCGCTCACTACGTCGTGATGGCAGCAACGATCAAACAAGTCGCCAACCTCGCGCGCGTTTCGACGGCCACCGTCTCGTACGTGCTCAACGGCACCGGCACGGTCACTCCCGAGACTCGTCAGCGTGTGTTGGACGCGGTGGCCGAACTGAACTATCAACCGAGCCACGCAGCCCGCAGCCTACGAGGCCGCAGTTACACGCTCGGTCTTGCCCTACAGGCGTTGCCGAACCGTCTCGCCGACCCAGCCCTGGCCGAAGTCTTGGCGGGCTTCACCGATGCAGCCGCGCAGCGCAACTATCACCTGCTGCTCGCTACCCCCGCTGCCGATCAGACCGAGGCCGATTTCTGCTTGACACTCGCTCGCACCGCCCGCGTCGATGGTCTGCTGCTCTTCGACACCCGCGTCGATGATGAGCGCGTCGCTCTGCTGCGCTCGGCTGGCGTGCCGCACGTCTGCGCTGGCCCCGCACCCGCAGGCGAAGGCACTCCATCGGTCGCTATTGATGGCCGTGCCGGAGCGATCCAAGCGGTCAATCACCTGTTGGCTCACGGGCATCGGCGTATCAGTCTGATCCAGCTTCCATCCGAGCTGACAGAGAGCGAGCCGCGCTACCTGGGTTACGTCGATGCGCTCACCGAAGCTGGCATCACCATCGACCCGCAGCTGATCGTTGAAGCTGGGCGCGCCGAGGAAGATGGCTACCAAGCCATGAACGAACTCCTGAGCCTGCCGCAGCCGCCGACCGCCGTGCTCGCCTGTAGCGATGAACTGGCGTTTGGCGCGATGCACGCCCTGTACGATGCTGGCCTGCAAGTCGGCACCGATATCTCGATCGTTGGGTTCGACGACCTGCCGTTGGCCGCACACTGCCATCCGCCGTTGACCACGCTGCGCCAACCGCGCCGCAAACTCGGCGAACACTTGGCCGCAACGCTGATCGCAGCAATCGAAGATCGCAACCGACAGCCCGAAAGTCTTACGCTTGGCACACGTTTAATCGTGCGGCGCTCCACGGGGACGCCGCGCTGAGTTCTTCTGTGGTGATCGCCACTGGCGATCTGCATAGCAAAGGAGCAAGCTCCCATGGCAAGTATCAAGTACGACCACGTTTGGAAGCGATTCGGCGAAGTATCGGTGCTCAAAGACCTGAACATCGACATCGGCGACCAGGAATTCCTGGTTCTGGTCGGCCCTTCGGGCTGTGGTAAGACCACCGCACTGCGCTGCTTGGCTGGCCTCGAAGAAATCACTGAAGGCAACATCTACATCGGCGACCGCGTGGTCAACGACGTACCGCCCAAGGATCGCGACATCGCCATGGTGTTCCAGAGCTACGCGCTCTACCCGCACATGTCGGTCTACGACAACATGGCCTTTGGCCTCAAGCTCCGCAAGACGCCCAAGGCTGAGATCGACAAGCGCGTGAAGGAAGCCGCCGAAATGCTCAGCATCGGCCACCTGCTCGATCGCAAGCCGAAGGCTCTCTCCGGCGGTCAGCGCCAGCGCGTTGCGTTGGGACGCGCCATCGTGCGCAACCCCGCCGTCTTCTTGATGGACGAGCCGCTCTCGAACCTCGACGCCAAGCTGCGCGTGCAGACTCGCGCCGAGATCTCGAAGTTGCACCAGCGCCTCAAGACTACCTTCATCTACGTGACCCACGACCAGACCGAGGCTCTGACGATGGGTACCCGCATCGCCGTGATGAAGGATGGTATCGTGCAGCAGCTCGACACGCCGCAGACTCTCTACGATCACCCGGCCAACATGTTCGTGGCAGGCTTCATCGGCTCGCCTGCGATGAACTTCTTCGAGGCCAAGCTCGATCGCGGCGACGGCGGCCTGGTCGTTGACTTGGGCACCTTCCATCTGCCAGTGCCACCCGAGAAGAGCGAAGCGCTCTCCGCGCAGGTCGGCAAGCAGGTCTACTTCGGTATCCGCCCCGAGGACATGCACGATGCGAACTTCGTGCCGCCCGGCATCGCCGATACCGCTCGCTTCAGCGCCAACGTCAACGTTATCGAGCCGCTCGGCGCCGAAGTGTACGCCTACGTCGAGAACGGCGGCAAGGAGTTGGTCGCCCGCTTCGACCCACGCACGCACGCGCGCGTCGGCCAGCCGGTCGATGTGATCGTCGATATGCAGAAGGTGCACATCTTCGACCGCGAGACCGAGAAGGCCATTATCTAAACGATATTGCCACAAACACACCGAAGGGCGCTGCAATCGCGGCGCCCTTTTGGTATGTGCATTTCGCCCGCAAGCCCGATCCGCTACCGCAGGCTAAGCTCTATTCGCTTCAATGTGTACGGCGCATCTAGGCTTGCGTCACCATCGGCTCGCTGCGCGCCGCAATGGGGAAGCGCAGCGTGAACGTCGTGCCCTCGCCCACCTTCGATGTCACATCGATCGTGCCCTTGTGCGCCTCCACAATCGCTTTGGCGATCGCCAGGCCCAGGCCTGATTCCAGGCCATCGCTGCGTTGGCGCGCTTTATCGGCCCGATAGAAACGATCGAAGATAAACGTGATGTCTTCGGGCGCGATGCCACTGCCTGTGTCGCGCACCTCGATCTGCACCTGCTGTTCCCGCACCGATGCCGCCAGCACGATCTCGCCCTGGGTGGTGTAGCGCAGCGCGTTCGAGACCAGATTGTTCAGCACCTGGCTCATGCGGTCGGTATCGACGGCGATCGACGGCAGATCCTCGCTCGCATCGACCCGCAGTGTGATGCCGCGCTGCTCGGCCTGATCGAAGTACGCCAAGCCCGCCCGCTCCAGCAGCGCCGCCGGATCGACCGACCGCAGGTTCAGCGATAGCTCGCCAGCGTCGGCCAGCGAGAGCAGCCGCAGGTCCTCGACCAGCCGCTGCAGATGCTCGACCTCGCCGTGCATCACGCGGTAGAGTGTGGGAGAACCTTGCAACCGCCCGTCCTCCAAGCCCTCGGTATAGCCGCGCAAGATGCTCAGCGGCGTGCGTAAGTCGTGCGCTAGGTCCGCCGTCATCTGGTTGCGCAACTGGCTCGCCCGCGAGAGGTCGGCGCTCATCTGATTGAACGACATTGCCAACTCGCCGATCTCATCCTTGGTCTTGACCGATACACGCTGATTCAACTGGCCTCGCGCCATCTCCTGCGTGGCGCGGGTGAGCTCGCGCAATGGCCGCGTGAGCGTGCTCGCTAGCCACAACCCCATCAGCAGCGCGATCAGCGTCGCGATCCCCGCGCTGATCGCCGACGCCCAGGTGACACGGGCCAGGAACAGCGCATCGAGCGGCGGAGGGCCGGGCATATCGCCGCGCCCGACTGACATAGGGAACAGCGCATAGCCGACCAAGTCGTTTTGTACTGTGATCGGTGTGCCCGAACGCAGCACCGAATCGGGGAGGCGGCTCCCCAAACTGTGCTCGCGGTTCGACATCACCACGGTGCCCTCTGGATCGACGATCAGCATCCCACGGCTCGCAAAGCCAAGCGGCGACGATTGCAGCATCTGTTCGACCGAATCCCAACTCCTCTGCGATGCGTAATACTGGCTGAGCGCCTCGATCAGCATCGTCTGGTCGCGTACCAAGCGGAAGCGGTCGAACTCCGAACGCGTGCGCACCCCCACCAGCACCGCAACCAGCAGCGCGCCGGTCAGCCCCACCAGCACAAAGGCCAAGGTTAGTTTGAACATCAACGAGCGCATTGTATCCTCGTACAGAGCCCTCAGCCAGCGGAATGTGCTTGGCTGTGATGATGGATGCTCGGCATCCGAGTGCGGGCGTTGGTTGTGGCCCAGTGATATCATACGCGTGGCGCCTTAGGTGTGGCAAATCGATAGCCCATGCCGTACACCGTTTCGATGTAGGTGGGGTTCTTGGGATCGGGCTCGATCTTGGTGCGCAGGTTGCGAATATGCACGTCGATCGTGCGTTCATAGCCCTCGTATGCGTCGCCCTGCACCCGATCGAGCAGATCCAAGCGCGAAAACACTTGTCGTGGCGAAGCCATCAGCGTCGCCAGGATCGCAAATTCCGAAGGGGTGAGATCGACAATACGATCGCCGATCGATACCGTTCGGCCAGCGCGGTCGAGCACAATATCTGCAACACGCAGCACATCGGGCTCCGCCGCAGCTTTGCTGGTGCGCCGCAGCACCGCCCGTATCCGTGCGATCAACTCGCGCACATTGAACGGCTTGGTGACATAATCGTCGGCACCCAGTTCAAGCCCCAGGATCTTGTCCTGATCCTCGACTTTGGCCGTTAACATAATCACCGGAGTGTCGGCCTCTTTGCTGAAGGCCCGCATAAACTCGTTGCCACCCATCTCAGGCATCATCAGATCGAGGATGATCAGATCGGGCTTCTCGATGCGGGCCACATACAGCGCTTCGCGCCCGTTGCCAGCCTCCACAACGCGATACCCTTCCTGTTCGAGATACACACGGATGAGATCGCGCAGTTTTGCTTCATCATCAACAACCAAAATCGTCTGTGCCATAGGGTGCCTCCGGTCGTTTCGGTGCCTAGTGCGTATGTTCGGTTGAATGATACATCAACAGGCTTCAAGATGGGCGTTGGGCGCTTAATCGTAGCGCAACGCCTCGATAGGGTTCAGGCGTGCGGCGCTGCGTGCGGGTGCGATGCCGAAGAACAGGCCCACCAACATCGCGAAGCCGGTTGCCATCACCGCCGAACTGACGCTCAATTGTGTCGTCATCAGGCCGCTGGCGTTGACCAGCAGTGCGATGCCTACACCAATCGCCAGGCCGATCAGCGCGCCCGCCAGGCTGATGATCAGCGCTTCGAGCATAAACTGCATCAGGATGTCGCTCTCGCGCGCGCCCAACGCCTTGCGCAGGCCGATCTCGCGGGTGCGTTCGCGCACCGAGACCAGCATAATGTTCATGATGCCGATGCCGCCAACCAAGAGCGAAATAGCCGCGATGGCACCCAGGAACAGCGTGAGGGTCTGTGTCGTTTGCGCCACGCTATCGAGGATATCCTGTTGATTGATCACACTGAAATCGTCTGCTTCGCCGCTGCTGGGCAGGTTGTGCGATTCGCGAAGGGTCAGGTTGATATCGTTGACGGCGCTATCGACGCTCTCGGAATCGACGGCTTGCACCGCGATGCTTGAGAGCAGCAGCGAGCCGCCGCTGATGGCGCGGCCACCGAAGAGTTTACGTTGGGCGGTGCTCAGCGGCACAATCACGGCGTCGTCGATCGAGCCGAAGCCGCTGCCACCCTTCGACGCGAGGATGCCCGCTACCGTGAAGCGCTGCCCGTTGATGCGGAAGGTCTGCCCGAGCGCATCGCCGTTCGGGAACAGCGTGTTCGCCACATTCGCACCGAGTACGGCGATGCTAGCGCGGCTGTTCAGGTCGGTCTCGGTGATGAAGTCGCCCTCGGCGATCGAGTGGTTGTGCACCTCAAGATAGGTCGGCGCGGCACCGATGATCATTGCGTTGGTGTTTTGGCTGCCCGCGACAAGTTGGCCGTTGCCCTGATATTCCGGCGAGACGAGTTTGATGTTGGGTGCGTTCACTGGGTTCGCGAGCGCTTCAGCGTCGGCGGTGGTGAGCGTTTGGCCGCTGCCGATCTGACCGCGCACACCACCCGCGTTGCTGGCGCCCGAGCGAATCGTGAGCAGGTTCGCGCCGTTGGCGGTGATCGTTGCGGTGATCGTGGCTTGCGAGCCGGTACCGATCGCCATCAGCGCGACTACGGCTGCTACACCGATGATGATGCCAAGGGCCGTCAGCAGGGTGCGCAGTTTGTTGGCGGTCAGGCTCTTGAGCGCGATGTTGAGCGTCTCGATGATGCTGATGCCGCCGTTCGACAACTCCTCGATCTGCGGCGCCAACTCGTCGGCGGTGGGCGTGACGATCTCTGCAATGGTTGGGGTCATACTGCTCATACTATCTTCTCTTTCGGCGATTGCCTGCGCGATTCTGCTTGGGATGGCCGAACGTGTCGGTTTGCTTGACCGTTTGGGCTGTCCATGGGCAAAATGGTACGGCGAGGCACCGCGCCGATGCGTTTTTTCTCACCTAGGCTGCTGCGTTACGAGTTTCGATACGCGTTGCCGTGGCCGTGGCACGATCGAGATGCGTCGTGCGCTGCGCTCGGAACGAGGCGTTGGCGGCACGGCGATCGTTTCGGGCGCGTGATAGCCAAGCTCCATCTGGCTGGCGGGCTTGTCGCTGGCGAGCTGGCCATCGCGCACCGTCAGGACGCGCTTGGTCTGCGCGGCGATGTCTGGCTCGTGCGTCACCAGCACCACAGTGATGCCCTGCTCGTTCAGGTCGCGGAACAGCTTCATAATCTCGACGCTGGCCTTGGAGTCCAAGTTGCCGGTTGGCTCGTCGGCGAGCAGCAGCGCCGGTCGGGTGATGAGTGCCCGCGCAATCGCGACGCGCTGCTGCTGTCCACCCGAAAGCTCTTTGGGGTGATGGTGCATACGGTCGCCAAGACCTACCAGTTCAAGCATCTCGGCGGCGCGGCGCGTCCGTTCCTCGGCGCTCACGCCACCAAGGTAGACGAGCGGGAGAGCTACGTTCTCCAGGGCCGTTTGGCGCGGGAGCAGGTTAAATTGCTGAAAGACAAAGCCAATTTTGCGATTGCGCACCGCTGCCAGGATATTGGTCTCAAGTTGTTCGACGGGCAGGCCATCGAGCAGATACTGGCCGCTGTCTGGCGTATCGAGGCAGCCGAGCAGGTTCATCAGGGTCGATTTACCCGAACCCGACGGACCCATGATCGCGACGAACTCGCCAGGATAAACATCGAAGCTGACGCCGCGCAGGGCCGGCACCGCGATATCGCCCATTTGATACGTTTTTTGCAGATT
>CALKHR010000160.1 GCA_937988885.1 uncultured Roseiflexaceae bacterium
CAGCGCGTTTCGTTGTCATTCCGAAAGAAGTGCGTAGCACGAAATGAGGAATCTCAACGTTGTATCGTTGCATACACAATGAGATCTCTCACGTTCGTTCGAGATGACAGTGTTTTTCGTCGCGTTACACTGTCATTCCGAACGAGCCGCTAGGCGACGTGAGGAATCTCGTTGTTTTGCATTGGAATGCGCGGTGAGATCTCTCATTACATTCGAGATGACAGTGTTTTTCGTTGTTTTGTCGTTGTGTTTGTCTAGAACGCAGTCACCTGGTCACCGTGTTCACCTTGTCACTCGCTCACTCGTCGCTCAGTGCCAGGGCGGGTGCGGGTTGGCGCGAGCCGATAAACAGCAACAGGCTGCCGAGCACAATCAGCAGCAGCAGCGCGCTAATGGTGTAGATGTCCTGCGTGGCGATGGTGAGCGCCTGCTGCACCGTTGGGCTGAGCGAGTCGTTGGATTGCGCCAGTATCAGCGTGGTGCTGCTGTACTCCGTCGGTATCTCCGCGGAGAGGCGCGCGTTGAACGGCGCCCACAGCAACTGCGATCGGTACGTGTTGGCGAGCAGCGTGCCGAACACCATCAAACACAGCATCAGCCCGAACTGCTGCACCGAAAGGAGCAGCATCGTCGGGGCGGGCTGCGGCACCGGGTCGCTCGGCAGCATAATCGACCACAACTGGGGCAGCGCGGCTCCAAGCCCCAAGCCGATCAGCAACATCATCGCGATCATGCCGAAATGATTGCTCGCCTCGGCGCTGCCCAACACGCTCACAATCAGCAGACTAGCCAGAGTCGCGATCAGCGGCAGCGTCTGGAACAGCAGGCGAATCGGTAGCAACGGCGTTGCGCTGCGGCGCTGCTGCACCACAAACAACACGCATGCCAGCAGACCGCACAGTTGCAGCACCATCGCCAAGCGACCGTTCGTCTCGGGTATCACGCTCGGCAGCGCGATGCCGAACAGCAGCAGCATGCTTCCGCCCATCAACAGCAGCACATGGCTGAACACGATCGGCGTGTGCTTCGCTGTGCTCGGCGGCGCCTTGCTCAGCAACGCCGTCGCCAACGCCAGCACGATCAGCGGCACCTGCCCGTAGAACAGCCAGCGCCATCCCAACCGATCGGCCAGCAGACCGCCGAGCAGCAACCCACCGATCAGCGCCAGCGCATACCCAAGCAGGAACCAACGGCGCTCAATCGCTCCCGCATCGCCCCGCCGACTCAGCAGCACCAACGCCAACGGCAGCAACGCGCCCATCCCAACGCCCTGGACGAAGCGCGCCAGCAACAACCACAGCGCCGACTGCGCCGCGCCGCTCAGGCTCACGCCCAACAGGCTGAGCACCAACGCCGCCACAAAGCACCGCTGTAAACTCAACCGCGTCGAGAGCCGCAACCAAATCGGCATCGTGATGAACTCGGCCAACAATGTGAGGCTCAAAGCCCAAACATACCAGGAGAATGAGTTGAATTGCACGCTCACAAGGGGAAGGCCAACACCCACGAACGCTCGGTCGAACGCCGAAATCAGTAACCCCAGCGCTCCCGTCAGGAACATGAACGTCGACCCAAAGCGTGCCGACCACGTCGATTCGCCGATCGCCCTTGCTTCCTCAAATGCTGCCATAACACAACCTCCATCCAAAAAGTCGGTGGACGGAGTGGCCTGAACCAGCATCACAAGAGCGCAAACCATTCCGCCACGCTAACTTGGCGTTACGGTCCTCGATCTAGCAAGCTTGAGCGTCCTATTGCGTTTTGAAAGGGATGTCTTAACAATACCCCCCTTTCGCCTTGAAACACAACCCTACAGCGTGATATAATCTCGGTCGAAAAGTGATACATCTCCTACCTTCGATACCTCGATACCGTACAACCATCATCGAACCCATCCCAAGTCGTCGTCTCGCGCACCTATATCGCTTCTTGATTTGACATAACGGGAGGGTGGTATGCGTCAAGTGGGACAGTTTGGTACATGGCTCAAGCGCTGTCGGGCCGTGTACGGGCTAACCCAAGCCGAATTCGCGGCGCAGTTGCGCTACGCCACCATCACCTACCGCAAGATCGAGTACGGCAGCGCCCCATCGCGGGCCTTCGCCGAGCGCGTCGCCGATTTCCTGCACCTCGCGCCCGCCGCGCACCTCGCATTCCTGCACTTCGCCAGCACGGGCGAACACCCCAACCCGATGGCCTTTCTGCCGCCGATCAGTCAGCGCCCGCCGGACCTGTCGCCCACCCACCGTGTGCCCGCCCCGCCCAACCGCCTGATAGGCCGCGAAGCCGAACTGCAAGCCCTTCACGAACTGCTCGCCGACCAAAACGCCCGCCTAATCACCCTCACTGGTGGGCCAGGTGTCGGCAAGACCCGCCTCGCCCTCGAACTCGGCCAGTACACCCAGCACCCCGCGCCGATCTTCTACGTTCCGCTGACCAACGGCTCCAGCATCCTCGCGCAGATCGCCGATGTGCTCAGCATCCCACCGCATCAAGCGCTGTTTAACGCCCTCCAGCACCAGAACGCCCTGCTCATCCTCGACCCTTGCGAGCAGCTGCTGGCCAACGCGCCCGAGGTGGCTGCGCTGCTCGACGCCTGCCCACACCTGCGTGTGCTGGCCGTGAGCCAATGCCCGTTGCGCCTGCGCGCCGAACGCGTGCTGACGATCGAGCCGCTGGACCCGCAGCCCGCCCTCGAACTTCTGCTGGAGCGCTGGCGCGCCCGTGACCCCGCCCTGCACCTCTCGCCCGCCGACACTGAGGCGCTGATCGCCCTGAGCCGCGAACTCGATGGCCTACCCCTCGCGCTCGAACTCGCGGCGTGTTGGGCCAACCTGCTCTCGCCGCCCCAGCTGTTGGAGCGGTTGCGCACCCAGGGAGCCGACCTGCTCTGCAACGCCCAACGCGATCACGAACCGCACCACCACGACCTCCGCACCGCCTTCGAGCGCAGCATCGCCCTGCTGACGTCCCCGCAGCGGCGCCTCCTCGCGCAACTCGCCGCGCGCCCGACCTGGACGCTGCCGCAGGCCGAGGCGCTGAGCGGGCCGCAAGGTTTGGCGCTGCTCAGCAGCTTGGTGGAGCATCAGTTGGTGATGCGTTGGCCGCAGCCGGATGGCTCCGTGCAGTTGGGGCTGTTGGGGTTACTGCGGGGCGTGGTGGCCGAGCGCACGCTATCGCTCGGCGATGCGGGCCTGTAGCGCGTGGTGTGTGGGTTGTTTCTGCTGGCGCAAGAGGCGCAACCTCGTGGGCAGCGCCCGTGGTCATGCTCCGGGCTTTGGAGTGCCAGCCTCGGTGCGGGGTTCCAGGTAACTACGGCGGTGTGGTCTGCGGGGACTAATCCTGCGGTGCTGGCCCGGTGCTCTCGCGCAATACCACCTCCGCTGGCAGGCGCTCCGTCTGTGGCGCCGTGCCCTGTGGCTCCAACGCTCGCGTCAGCGCACGCGCGCCGAGTTCCACCATCGGCAGGCGCACCGTCGAGAGCGACGGAGTCACATCGCGCGTCACGGGGATATCGTCGAAGCCAACCACCGAGATGCGCTGTGGCACAGGGATGCCGCGCTCGCGCAGCGCGGCCAGCACGCCGACCGCCATCGAATCGTTGAGCGCCATGATCGCGGTGATATCGGGCGCTTGGTTGAGCAGAATGTGCGTGGCGATCGCGCCGCCATCCCGCGTGAAGTCGCTGGGCACCACGTACTTATCTGGCAGTGCGATGCCCACCTCCGCCAGCGCCTCCAGTATGCCACCGAAGCGGTCGTGACTGGTGGTGAGCACCGCCGGCCCGCCGATCACGCCGATCCGCCGATGCCCCAACGCCAGCAGGGCGCGGGTCAGGTCGCGGGCGCCGCCATAGTTGTCGGGTAGGATCGCGTCGGCGGTGATCTTGTGCCGCCCGATCAGCACTGTGCGCCCGCCGTTGGCCGCGAACGCGTTGACGTGCGCGGCGAGGCGCTCGGTGTACTCGGGGTCATCGAGGCCGCTGCCCGCCAGGATCAGCGCTTCGACGCGCTGGCCCTCAAGCATCGTGAAGTAGGCCAGTTCGCGCTGCGGGTCGCGATAACTGTTGCAGACCATCACCAGCCGCTCGTTGGCGCTCGCTACGTTCTGGATGCCGCGCAGGATCTCCGAGAAGTACGGGTCGCTCATATCGTGGACGATCACGCCGATCGTGCCGGTGCTGGCGCGGGCCAGCGCTTGCGCGTGCGCGTTGGGCACGTAGGCCAACTCCTGAGCGGCGGCTAGCACGCGTTGGGCGAGCGCAGGCGTGACGCTCCGCGTGCTGCCGTTAAGCACCCGTGAGGCGGTTGCGAGCGATACGCCTGCGTGGCGAGCCACATCGGCTAAGGTGGTTGGCATAGGTGTTCCTTTAGGGATAATCTACTAGGGATAATCCACAGATTTCACAGATTACACAGATTGTAATTTACTGTTTTACCACAGCCATCACAAAAACACAGGTTGACGTTCTTTACTATTCCTATTCAACGAAAAGCATTGTCATCTCGAACGAAGGGAGAGATCTCAAAGCTTATTCCAATGTAGATCAATGAGATTCCTCACGTCGCCTAGCGGCTTGTTTGGAATGACAATGAAAATCATTGAAAACTGAGCAAAGACTGCATCGGAATCTCAACGGCACTGCCCAGCCGAAATTGAGCAGGACGGTGCTGTTGTTGAGAGAACGCTCGTACTCGGTAGGAGCATGCTAACACAGGCAGCCAAGCTTTGCGAGTGGTGGATGGCCGTTTAGGATGAGATTCCTAGCCACATCCCTGTAGCGTTGCAATGGCTGCCGTTCATGCGCCGCCCCTTGGGAATCAACGTGGGCATGCTGGTAGGGCGTTGTAGACGCTGGCGGCGCTACTTTTCCTAAAACCATACTGGCGAACGGGCGAGCACTACGCCGATGGTGTGGCCCTGGCGCGTTGGCGCAGACTCCACGCGGCGCAGAGCAGCAGGCCCACGCTGGTGGCGAGGCTGAGCACGCCGCCGAACAGCAAGGCTCGTGGCCGATACTCGAACGTGATGCTGTGCTCGCCGCTGGGCAGATAGACGCCGCGCAACGCGTAGTTGGCGCGGTAGAGTTGAGCGGGCGCGCCGTCCACCGTCACGCGCCAATCCTCGTCGTAGGCGTCGGCCAGTACGAGTATGGCGGGCGCGTTGACGCTGGCCTGGATATCAACGCGGTTGGGCGAGTAGCTCACGCTGGGCGTTGGCTCCTCGGCGGTGGCGTGCGCGAGCGCGGGCGGCGCGCTGTCGAGGATGACGCTGGTCGCTGGGTTGAACTCGGCCTGGGCCAGCCGATCGAGTTGCGCGATGTCGTCGGGCAGGACTTCGGCTTGGTGCACCAGCCACGCGCGCGGCAGCACCTCGGGGTTGCGGTAGATCGTGCCCTCATCGTCGCGCAGCACCAGTTCCAGCGGCGCGTACAGGTCGGCGTTCGGGCTGCCGGGCGGGAAGATGATGTACTCCACGTTCAGCATGTTGAGCAGCCGCCGCTGCTCGTAGGCGCTGGTGAAGTAGGCGCGGAAGCTGATGTCGCCCTCGCCAGTCTGTCGGTAGTCCTTGCCGTCGATCAGGCGGGCGAGGCGATTGTAGCGCGCCGAGTAGAGCGAGACGTAGCCGCGGATGTCCTCGATGCCGAAGGTGCTGTTGAGGTTGGGCGGCAGGGCCAGGTAGTCGCCGCCGAGGATGCGGAACGGCCCGGGCTGGCTCTGCAGAAACGCCATCTGGCTGGTGGGCGGGTAGATCAGGCTGTCGTCGTGGTTCGGGTAGGCGGCCAACGCCTGCTTCAGGTCGTCGGTCGGCTGCACGATGTCGCGGCTGACGCTGGTGTTGTAGGTGCCGCCGTTCCAGAGCAGGTCGATGAGCAGGACGCCGATCAGCGCGCCCATGCTGAGCGTGCGGGGCACGCGGCGGATGCACAGGGCGGCGACCGCCAGCAGCGCCGCCAACCCGAGCGCCAGCGCAATGCCGAGTTGCTGCTGGCGGATGAGCGTGATGTAGATGCCGTACTTCGATTCAGGCGTGAACAGTTGGATGTAGCGCAGGCCCCATACGGCCAGGAACAGCGCCACGGCGGCCAACAGGGCGCGGTTGAAGATCAAGGCGCGTCGGCTGGGATGCGCGAGTTGGGCGCGACTCAGCGCTTGGATGCCCATCCCTGCCAGGATGGCGATGGCGAAGCCCCACAGCACGAACCAGCGCAGGTGATCCTCGAACTGGCGGTAGGGCGGCACCAGCCACATAAACAGTTGTAGCAACGGGCTGCTGACCGCCAGGCTGAAGCTGCCGACCGCCAGCAGGCCGAAGAAACTGCTCTGGCGGTGGCGCGAGAGCAGCAGGGCGATGACGGCCAGCAGCAAGGCGGCTAGGCCGGTGTAGGGCATCGGCACCTGTTGCAGGCGTGGCCCCCAGCCGACGGCGGCGGGGTCCTTGGGCGCGCCACCCAGCAGCGGCAG
Source organism: uncultured Roseiflexaceae bacterium (assembly GCA_937988885.1). Classification (GTDB taxonomy): domain Bacteria; phylum Chloroflexota; class Chloroflexia; order Chloroflexales; family Roseiflexaceae; genus CALKHR01. The sequence continues at coordinate 6,465 of CALKHR010000160.1, forward strand.
CACGGTGCGCAGCAGGTTGGTGAATTGGGCATCGGCGGAGCCGGGCGCAAACCCGAGGTCGGTGCGCTGGCCTTGGCTGGCGAGCGCGGCGGCGGGCAGCAGTTGCACGGCGCTGAGCGCCAGGGCGATTGCGATGGCGGCGCTGAAGCCGAGCGCGATCCTGCGGCGCTCGGGCCAGGCGTTGGCGGCCAGCAGGCGCGCCAGGGCGTAGCAGCCGACGCCGATGTAGATGTAGAAGGCGAGCTGGAAATGGCTGAGCACGGGCAGCCCCAGCACGAAGCCCGCCAGCGCCCAACTGCGCCAGCGCTGTTCCTGCACGGCCCGCTCGACGGCCCAGAAGCACCAGGGCAGCATGGCGGTCGCGCCAGTGTGGTGCGGGAATTGCAGCCAGGTGAGCAGATAGCCGTTGAACATGTAGCAGGTGGCCGCGAACAGCGACGCGCCCCGTCCGAGCGCGAGGCGTCGGGCGAACAGCCAGGTGCCGAATCCCGCCAGGATGACGTGCAGGTAGGCGTAGAGGCCGTAGGCGTAGAACAGCGGCACGATCAGGAACAGCACGCTGCTGGGGAAGAACAGGGCCAGTTGTCCATCGGCCAGCATCGGGTAGCCCGTCAGCACGCTCGGGTTCCACAGCGGCAGTTTGCCCTGTTTCAGCATCTCGTTTGCCAGTACGCGGCGCGGGTAGACCTGCTTGATCGGGTCGGTGCTGGTGGGGTTGTTGACGACGACGCGCTCGTAGGAGTAGCGCCAGGGATGCAGGTGCAGCAGTGCATCGACGGGCAGAAAGACTTCGCCGCGTAGGACGGGCCGCCATAGCAGCAGCAGGGCGAACAGGGCGAGCGTGCCGAGCGCGAGCAGGCTGGTGCGCAACGGCTGCGATTTCAAGCGTTTGAAATAGTGCATATGTGTGGGCCTTAGCGGCTTTGAGTGTTCCCAATGATGTTGGGCGATTATACCACAGCAGGCCTCGGCACGGGCTTTTTGGCGTTGGCATGCGCAACTTGCACGTTCTGCGGTCTTATGCTATTATTACGCACGTCGACGAGACACCCGGGCGATTAGCTCAGTTGGCTAGAGCGCATCCTTCACACGGATGAGGTCACTGGTTCGAGTCCAGTATCGCCCACCAACGTTAGCCGGTACGCGATCCGCGTATCGGTTTTTTGTTGCCCTTTGCAACAATTCCCCATCCTGCTACGTCCCACTGTCACGATTGCGATATGTTGAGCATATTGTGAGTTGATAATGATCGAATCTTTCTTCTCTGGCCTGGTCTACCCGTTCCGCGCTTTTGCGATGCTGATGGTGACGCCCCGTTTGTGGAAGTATGTGCTCATCCCGATTGTGTTGAACATCATTCTGGGTGTGACCGTCTACGCCGCGCTGGTGTTCGCAGGGTTCGGCGCTATCGACAACCTTGTGGGGGGATTGCAGGGTTGGGCGACGTTCGTGACCTGGCTGCTGCGGATCGTTTTGGTGATCGGCTTGTTCCTGGCGACGGGCTTTGTGTTGGTGCGTTTGGGCGTGATCCTCGGCTCGCCCTGGTACTCGCAGCTGTCGAGCCAGTTGGAGCAGCAGTTAACGGGCCAAGTGCCGCCGCCCGATCCTGAGGGTTGGCAGGCTACGCTGCAGATTGCGCTGCGCGACATTTGGCGGACGCTCGGCTTTGAGTTGAAGAAGTTGCTGGTGTTTCTGCCGCCGGGCTTGGTGCTGCTGGTGCTGAACTTCGTGCCGGGCGCGGGTCAGGTGATCGCCGTGGTGGGCACCGTGATTATCGGTGTGCTGGTATCGTGCCTCGACTTTTTCGATGCGCCGTTGGAGCGCCGCCTGCTCGGCTTTCGCCAAAAGTTCAGCTTTATCCGTCACACGATGCCCGCGAGCCTGGGTTTTGGGTTGGTCTGCTTTGGCTTGGTGAGCATCCCATTCGTGAACCTGCTGTCCATCCCGATCTGCGTGACGGCGGGCACGCTGTTCTTCTGCAACCACCTGCCGGAGTTGGCGAAGGTGGTGAATCGCACCAACGCCTAGTCGATCAGGCGGGCGGCTCCGGCGTAGACGTTGTAGCGTTCGCCCCGTAGGAAGCCGACCAACGTGATATTGAAGCGCTGTGCCAGCGCGACTGCCAAACTGCTGGGGGCCGAAACCCCGCAGACGATCGGTAGTCCGGCGGCCAGCGCTTTTTGCATGATCTCGAAACTGGTGCGCCCGCTCACCAACAGGATATGCTGATTGAGCGGCAGCAAATCCTGCATCAGCGCCCAGCCGATCAGCTTATCGACGGCGTTGTGTCGCCCGACATCTTCGCGTACGGTGAGCAGCGCGCCGTTGCGGTCGAACAGGGCCGCGCCGTGCAGGCCGCCGGTGGCGGCGAACAGGGTTTGGTTGGTGCGCAGCAGGTCGGGCAGCGCGAACAGCAGCTCGCTGTTAATCTGCGGCTCGGCGGGGAGCACCGCACAACTGCGCAGTTCGAGGGCGTCGAGGCTGGCTTTGCCGCACACGCCGCAGGCGCTGCTGGTGACGAAGTGGCGGTCGAGCGAGGCGAGGTCGGGCAGCGTGGGGCGGCGCAGCGCCACAGTGACGATGTTGTAGCGCTGCTCGATATCGATGTCGGCCCGTACGCAGTAGTTGATGCGCTCGATCTCGTCGCGCTCGCTGATCACGCCCTCTCCCAACAGAAACCCCGCCGCTAGCTCGAAATCGGCGCCGGGCGTGCGCATGGTGATGGCCACGGTGCGCTGCTGCCCTCCTGCAGTCACGCGGACCTCCAGCGGCTCCTCGGTGGCGAGGTGGTCGCGCTGTTGGCGGCGCTTGCCTCGCTCGACGACGACCACCTGGGCGCGGGTTTTACTGGCGGGACGAACGGTCATGGCGCGCCTACTGTCTGCTGTTCGGCGTGCTGGCCCACTTCGAGCCAGACGAGCGCGTTGTAATCGGGGATGCCAGCCTGGGGCGAGCGACGGTCGCGGCGCAGCAGCACGTTACCCTCGGGCCAGTGGACCTGTATATTGCCGGGCTTGATCGGCGCGATAAAGACGCGGCCCTGGAACTGGCCCAACTCGTTGCGCAGTGTGATCGGGTCGCCGTCGCGCAGGCCGTGCTGCCTGGCGTCGTCGGCGTTCATAAACACCGCATCGCGCTTCGCGCCGGTGATCATATCCTTCTGCTCCTGCACCATACTGTTGAACTGCTTGCCGCGCCGCGTGGTGACGCGAAACGCTCCTTGCGGCAGGCTGTCTTGGGGCAGCGCCACCGTGCTGAAGTGCGCTTTGCCGTCCTTGGTGGGGAAGTTCCAATCGGCGCACAGATGCGGCCCGCCGTACTGGAACTGGTCGCCCGCCTTGGTGAGATACTGAATCCCGTCGTAGAACGGCACGATACGGGCGATCTCGCGGCGGATGGCGGCGGTATTGGCGAAGGTGAGCTTATCGACCAGATCGGGGCGCACGCGTCGTGCGATGTCGAGGAACACATCGATCTCGGGTCGCGCCTCGCCGATGCGGCGTCCGGGGATCTCGGGGCTGAAGATCACGCGCCGCTCGGTGCTGGTCTCGGTGACGCCGCCCGGGATCTCGTAGCGCGTGGTGGCGGGCAGCAACAGCACGGTGTCGGCGGGGTCGAGCAGCATTTGGTGGGTGAGCACAATATCCATATGCACCCGCAGCGGCACCCGTTCGAGCGCATCCTGAACGTAATCGGGTTCCGGTAGCACTTCGAGGAAGTTGCCACCGACCGAGAATAGCAGGTCGAGTTGGCCCGCGTAGGCCGCGTCGATCATCCGGGGCGCGATCATGCCGGGCTTGTCATCGACATGGAAGCCCCATTGCTCGCTGAGTTCTGCGGCTTTCTCGGCGTTGATCGGCACGCCGCCGGGCAGCGCCGTAGCGTAGGCGCCCATCTCGGCACCACCCTGCACGCCAGAGTGCCCACGGATCGGCATCACGCCGCAGCCCTCGCGCCCCACAAAGCCCTTGGTCAGCGCCAGATTGATGATCGCGCGCACGGCATCCTCGCCCGTGACGTGCTGGGTGATGCCCATGCTCCACACGAACACGGCACGCTTGGCGTTGCCGATCATATGGGCGAACGCGGCCATCTCGGCGCGGCTGCTGCCCGATTGCGCCTCCAGCGTCTCCCAGGGCTGCTGCGCCAAGCTCGCGGCGAGTTCCTGGAAGCCCATCGTGTGCTGGCCGATAAAGCGCCAATCGAGCAGGTTATCGGCGATCATCTGCTTGAGCGTGCCGTTGATGAAGGCGATGTCGCCGCCCTGGTTGATCAGGAAGAAGCGATCGGTGATCACGGTGCCGAACAGGGCGCTCTCGATGTTGGAGGGCACCCAATAGCGCTCCATGCCCGGCTCACGGTAGCTGTTGACGGTGGCGACTTTGACCCCAGCCTTTTTGGCGTAGTGCAGGTACTTGGTGGTGACGGGCTGGTTGTTGGCGGGGTTCGCGCCGAAGAAGACGATCAGATCGCTCTTGATCCAATCGGTGTACGAGCAGGTGGTGGCGCCAACGCCCAACCCATCCTTCAGCGCGACCGTGCTGGGCGAATGGCAGATGCGGGCGGCGTTGTCGATGTTGTTGGTGCCCATCGCGCGTACGGCCTTTTGGGCGACGTAGTACGCCTCGTTGGGCATGCCTCGGCTGGTGAGGTAGAAGGCGAGCCGTTCCGGCGTGCTGGACTGGATGCGCTTGCTGATCAGATCCAGCGCCACATCCCACTCGATGCGGCGGAAACCCGCGTCGCCTCGCAGCCGCAGCATCGGGTAGGGCAGCCGCCCCAGTTCGCGCAGTTCGGCGCTGGTACGCTGTTTGAGGCCGCTCACATCGGCGAGCAACTTGGGATCGAAGGCTGGCATGGTATTGAGGCGTAGCAGCCGCAAGCGGATGTTGCACAGATGCACGCCATCGAGCGTCCAATCGTGCATGCCCGTGGTGCCGAGCGCGCAGCCATCGCAGACGCCCTGGGTGAGGATGCGCCAGGCGTAGGGCAATTGGTCGCGGTTCTCGACGAGCGCCTTCCAAAGCTCTGCATAATTGTTTGGGTGCTGTTCGCCGATACCGAATGGCTTGAGACTGGCCCAGTAATGCGGAATCAGCGAGCGGGACGACGGTTTCTGTGCCATGTTCTAGCTCCACTCATCTACGAGTTTTTATCTTGCTACTGCGCAATGATGTGTACCGCGATGTTCGCAAAGCGGTGTATCAGTCTGTGTGTCAACGACTGCCAGCTAAAGCAGGCAGCTTGCCCTCATCGCCTGCAATGGACGACAGGGCTTCAGGGCCGGTTGACAGCGGCCCACTGAGCCGTAGCGCAGTAT
>CALKHR010000161.1 GCA_937988885.1 uncultured Roseiflexaceae bacterium
CTCCGTTGGCTTGATCATCATCATAATACGCATAATTCTTAAACACGCTCTTAAGAAATATTTGATCGAGCAGACATAATGTTATGTCTCGATAGATGGTTCAATCAGACGAATCGGTACGTATCCGCATAATCCTTAAATATATTTTGATATAAAACGCGTAGCATCCTTAGAGTGTAGTGTTCTTTTTTGTTGCGGTTTGAGTCAGTTTTTGTTACAAAAACGATGGTAGTTAGGAAAAAAGGTCTATTTCGCTTCATTCAATTCGAATGATAGCAGCGCCACGACATCATACAAAACGACAGCGAGTGTGCTGCCGTCTTTTTTTCAACTGAATTAAGAGTGGTGATTTGGAAGAGGTATCGCGGGATGCGCTCTGATTGCGGGGCAGAAATGATGTCTGGTATACTGAACGATGGTGATACTCACGATGAAGCCTTGGAGCAATGCAATGCCAACATTCAATGAGCGGATCGGCGAAGTGGTTAAGCGCAAGCGCCAGCGCGATCGTTTCACCCAAGCCGACCTCGGCGCGAAAATCGGCGTGAGCGGCTCGTATATCAGCGCGATCGAATCGGCCAACACCAGCCCCCGCATCAGCGAGATCGAGAGTTTGGCGGTCGTCTTCCGCACTACCGTCTTCGATCTGATCAGCGAGGCGGCCAAGCAGGACAACTACAAGTTCTCGGAATCGAACCGCGAGCGCGATGCCTTCCTATCGCTCTACGATACGCTTTCGCCCGAGAATCAGAAGCAGGCCCGCAACTTCTTGCTCTTTCTGCGCGAACAGCAGGATCGCCCCGATCACGAATAAACCCCGCATAAAAGCGGTGCCGAGGCTCTGCGCATACAGAACCTCGGCACCGCCGAACACCTCGCCGAACGTGGGCTACTCCGCAGCTATTTGCGGCGCCCGCACGATCGCCGGATCGGTGAAGATGTCCAACTCATCGGTGCTGCGCGTCGAGAACTCCGACACCACCGCGCCCTCATCGCCAGCCTGGAACCAGTGCAGCGTATCGGGGTAGATCGTGTACTGCTCGCCGGGTCGCAGCACAATCTCGTGCCACACGCCGTACGTATCCGCGCGGTGGGCGGGCGGTCGCGCTATTGGGTTAGCGGTCGGCGGCCCATCCACGTACAAGTAGACGGTGCCCCAGCGGCAGCGGAACGTCTCCTCCTTGCCAGGTACGCCGTTGATCGTGGGATGCAGGTGCTCCGGGCAGGTTTGGCGCGGGAACAGCACTAACTCCTTCGCACAGACACGCTCGGTGTTGACATAGACGATTAACTGCAAGCCAGTCTGCTCAAGCTCGTTCAACCCGAAATCGGCCACTTCGATCTTCGCCTGTTCCTCGGGGGTCAGCACGATACCTGCCTTGGCCAAATACTCCAATGTACGTTGACGAGCAACCTCGTATTGTTGCTGCGATAGCATGTTATGCTCCTGTATGCTGAGTGAACCTAGCGCTCAAGGATCGCTTCGGCGATCCCAAAGGCACGAACCTCCGTGATCGGCTGCCCATCGAGTGCCCGCAGCGTGATGCTACGGCCCAGATCGGGGCGGCCTGCTCGACCATAACTATCGAAGAACCGTGTATGCAGTCGCCCATCCTGGTGCCAAACCGCCGTCGGTATGTAGTGTGGCTGTGCGAAGGTGGCCAGGGATTGCTGTGCCGCTAGTGTACCATGCTGGCGCTGCATCCGGTGTGAGGCGAGCGGATACTGATACTGTAGGGCATGCAGCGGGATCTGTGCGCTCTGCCAATCGCCGTGGTGAGGGTACACAGCGTACTCGATCACATGGCGGCCACGCAGCCGCAGGTCGAAGGCTTTGGCGTACGGCTCGGGTCGGGCGCGCGTGCCGATGTCATCGGTGAAGACGCCGCAGGCCAGCACATTCCCAAGCACATTATCTTCGATATGATGCCGGACGGTGCCGCGATTGAAGTAGGCCAGCCCATCGTGTTGGTCGCCGAGCCGCAGCCAGGTGAGCGCGAAAAAGGGTCGGGATTCGCGCCCGGCGATCGTGCCGAAGGGGATATCGTGCCAGATCTGCCCGCGCGGGGCGACTGGCCAATACACGTTCAGTTTGCTGGTATCGATCCAGAAGTTGCCGATACTCGTCGCATCAAAATCGAATGTGAGCCGTACATCGATGCGCGGTATGCACTTGTGGAAGATGAAGCGCTGTGCGAGCGCCGCCCCCACGATGCTGCCGCTCACCTCGACGATATCGGCGAGCGGCCCTCGCGAGATGCGCAACGGCCCGTTGGCCCGGAACTCCTGCCAAGCGCCGTGTTCGTCTTGACAACGCAGGGTGTTGCCGCCGCTGCTGTTGGCCTGAATGAGTTCGCGTTGATTTCCTGGCAGTTGCAGTGAACTGATTGTGCCATTGGCCTCGATGGTGGCTTGGTAGAACGCTGTGCTGATGGTGGCGCGCTCATCGGTTTGGAGGGCGGGCGCTTGGTCGCTCGTGCTCAGCCACACTGTTTGATACCCGAAGCCGTGGCTCTTCTGGTGCACAGCCACGATACAGCGCTCGTGGTTGGTCGCTTCGTCTGGCAGGCGCTCGATGATCTGGCTTGGCAATGCTTCGCCTTGAGCGTTGCGGGCGGTGACGGCGGTGGTGCCAATGGGCACCTCGTATTCGATCAGGGCCACATCGGAACGGCTCACAGGCCACGGCTCGACCAAAAGCACCGGATCGCCCGGTTGTGCGGTCGTGTCGATGTGCTCGGCCAGGGCGGTATGCGCGGCCTGTGCGGCCTGTTGACCGATGCTCGCGCTCTCTCGCGCCCAACCGCAGGCTTTGGAGCGCAGCACTGGCGCCCCGACCCAATAGGCGTCGTGGTGTTGCGCGGCGAGCAGTTGCCGCCAGGCATGATCGAGATCGCTCGGCTGCCAATTGGGCAGCAGGCTCGCAGCGAGTGCATCGCTCGCCGAGGCGCGTAGCAGCGCGATCTCGCCAGCGCGGTTGCTGCGGTGCAACTCCTCGGCGTTCAAGCCATCGCCGCTGCCCCAATAGCTGTAGATGCGCGCCCGCGATTTCGGCGGCCACTTTCGCATCCGCTCATCGAGGGCGGACTCGATGATCACATGTTCGTGGTCGGCCAGATCCGCGATCCACGCCTCGTCGATCTCGACCATATCGGGGAAATCGCAGCGCAGCGGCGGGTAGCGCAACGTATCTTTCACATACTCGGTGCGCACCGCCTTGGCATGGCTCTCCGAGCCGTGAATGCCGCCCTTGGGTAAGATACGCGGCTGCGACAAATAGAGCGGAATCTGCTGGCCGTCCAAGCCCTGCCACATCGTAAACTCCTCGGCCTCCATATAGCGCAGACCTTGGTACTGCACGCCTTGAATCTCGTGGGGATCGAGGAACACAATCACATAGAAAAAGCTCGGCGTCACGGCATAGCGATACCCAAGCGCCTGTAGGATCTGCGGCATTTGATCGTGAACCGCAGGCTCTTGGTGTGCATAGGTGCGCACTCGCTGGCCGATGATGCGCTCGATCGTCGCGAGGCCATACTGCAGTTGGCGCAGGTTCGATTCGGCCCCGAGCGTATGGAGATGCGCCTGCGAGTAGCTGCCGTTGACGAAACTGATGCGTTTCTCGGCATACGCTTGGCGCAGTTGCTCGATCAGGTCGGGGGCGCGAGCGGCCAAACGTTCAAGCTCAACGCCCGAAAAATCGTAGTTGAGCTTCAGGTGAGGGTACTGTTGCAGCGAGGCGAGGTTGCGCCGGATACGATCGATATAGCCGTCGATAGTCGGCTCACCCCAGGGTGGCACACGTTCAGCAGCCTGATCATCTTCCTCGATGATCAAGTACATTGGGTGTTGGCAGAGTGCGTAGTACCAATCCATGCGTCTTCCTATTACAAATAGCCGATGGCTAGAAGGCTACGAAGGATATGAGACCGACTGTTAAGCGATCCACTGTTGCGACTCGACCTCGTCCACATCGTCATCGTGCGGTTCGGGGAACACCAGCGTCTTGCCGCTCGTGGCGTCGAACAGGTAGAGGTGTTCGGTGGGCAACGAGAACCACACCTGTTGGCCCACTTTGCCCCGGAACGTCGGCTGGGCGCGGGCTCGCACGCGCGTATCGGCCAACTCAATATCGACCAGCGCATCCGAACCGAGCTGCTCAACCACGTAGATCTGGCCCTGCAGTGCGCCTTCGGTGGGTTGAAGGCGAACGCGGCTCTTCTCCGGGCGAATGCCAACGAGCACCTCACGATCGCTCAGTTGCTCGCTCAGTTGTGTGGCCTGATGGGGAAGCAGCGCAATCTCGCCGCTCGCGGTGATGATCGTAGGCGTGCTGCCGGCCTGGAGCGTCCCACGGATGAAGTTCATGGGATAACTGCCCACGAAGCCTGCCACGAAGCTATTGGCGGGCTGATCGTACACCTCGCGGGGCGAAGCGAACTGCTGCAGGACGCCGTTGTTTAAAACGGCGATTTTATCGGACAAAATCATCGCCTCGGCCTGATCGTGAGTGACGTAGAGCGTGGTGATGCGTAATGTCTCGTGGAGGTGGCGCAGTTCGGCCCGCATTTGCATGCGCAGTTTGGCATCGAGGTTCGAGAGCGGCTCATCCATCAGAAAGAGCTTCGGCGAGCGCACCATGGCCCGACCGAGCGCCACGCGCTGTTGCTGCCCGCCGGAGAGTTGGCGGGGGTAGCGCTCCAATAACGCGCTCAGATCGAGCGCCTTGGCCACCTCCTCGATGCGCTTCGCCCGCGTGGCAGGTGGTACACGGCGCGGCTTGAGGGGAAACTCCAAGTTTTGGTAGACAGTCATATGCGGGTACAGTGCATAGTTCTGAAAAAACCATGGCAATATCACGATCTTTCGGCTCTAATTGGGTCACCTGCTGATCATCGATCCAGATATGACCCGCATCGACTTGTTCAAGGCCGCAAACCAAGTTGAGCGTCGTCGATTTCCCGCAGCCAGAAGGCCCAAGCAACGAAATAAACTCCCCATCGGCCACATGCAGCGAGAGGTCGTTGACTGCGAGATGCCGATTAAAACGTTTGCTGACGCGCTCTAAAGACAGCGTTGCCATAACGACTTACCCCTTCACAGAGCCGACCACCAGGCCCTCTAGGAAGACGCGCTGGAGCAGCACGTACAGGATGATCACTGGGCTAGCGGCGATCAGTGCGGCGGCGGTGAGGCGGCCCCAATCGATATCGTAGAAACCGATGAATGAATAGAGAAACAACGGTAAGGTCTTCACAGCGTCGCTGCTCGTGAAGATCAGCGGGTAGAGAAAGCTATTCCACGCCTGGATGAAGATATACACCGCGCCAGCCGCCATGCCATGCCGCGCCAAGGGCAGCACAGCCCGCACAAACGCACCCAGCGGAGAGTAGCCATCGACCAGGGCTGCGTTGTCGATATTCGCCGGAATCGCCTCGAAGAAGCCCTTCATGAGCCAAACCGTGAACGGCGTGACATACGCCAACGTCAACACAATCAGCACCACATAGGTGTCGAGCAATCGCCAGCGCGCCATTTGGATATACAACGGCACGATGATCACAATGCCCGGCACCATCACGGTGAACAGCAACACGCCAAGCAAAAGGCGTTTGCCGGGGAAGTGAAAGCGCGCGGCTGCGTAGCCCGCCGGCGTGGCGATCAGCAGTCCCAAGAGCACCGTGCTACCCGCCACCACCAAACTATTCGTGGTGTAATCCGCCAAGCGACGATCGAACAGCAGCTTAAAGTTTTCGAGAGTTGGGTTGCGGGGCCAGAACTCGATCCCCAACGTGCGTACCTCATTGGCCGAGCGCAGCGACGTGATCAGCGTCCAGTAGATCGGCAGTAATGCGCCGATGAAGCCGAGCACTAAGAGCGCGATGCCAGCGCCTTTGAGGAGCTTGGTGGTGAGCGAACCCCCTTGTCTGTGCAGAGATTCGGATCGCATGGCTATCCTCACCGATTCCATTTTGCGGTAAACAGTTGCCCGAACAGCAGGACGAGCAGGACGTTGATCACTAAAATCACCACGCCGATCGCCGAGGCGAAGCCACGGTTGAAGTATTCGAACGCTTCGACGTACAGGCGAATGCCGAGCACCTCGGTGGAACTGGCGGGGCCGCCCTGTGTGAGTGCCAAGGGCAACTCCACCGCGTAGAGCGCGAATAATGTGACTGTGGTGGTCGTGATAAACAGCGTTGGTTTGAGCAGGGGCAGTGTGATCTCGAAGAACTGGCGTAGGCGGCCAATGCCATCCACACGCGCCGCTTGATACAGATGCTCTGGAATCGTGCTTAGCCCCGCCAGGAACATAATCATCGGGAAGGGGTAGAGATTCCAGGTGGCCACGATCACCAGAAGGATGAGCGCGGGAAGCGGTCGCGATAGGAATGCGATCGACTCGAAGCCGAGCAGGTTGAGGCCGAAGTTGAGGATACCTCGCACCGGGTCCGCCATCCAGCGCCACATCATCGCTACGACGACTGGCATCACCACATACGGCAAAAATAGACCAGTGCGAAGCAGATCAAAGCCAACAAATGCACGCCGTAGCAACAATGCGAGCAGCAGGCCCGCCAGCAGACTCAGCACCACCACACTCAGCGTAAAGAACGCAGTGATACGCAGATTCAGGTAGAACTGGCTCTCGGTGAACAGCCGCTGATAATTGGCCAAACCCACAAAGCGCGCTGGACGTCCCATCGGCGCATCGTACAGGCTGAGGCGAATTGCCTCCAGCGTGGGGAGCAGGCGCACAAACAGCACCACCAGAATGGCGGGCAGCACAAACAGGTACGCGGTGCGGTGGTACCAAATGCGCTGCATAAGGCTGACCCGTTGGGGTGCCGTTTGTCCGCTCGTTTGCGTTGATAGCTGCGCTTCACGACGCATAAGCGACCTCGTGTTGGTGCAGGTGGTGGCTGTAACCGTTGCGTGCTACAGCCACCACGCTGCCGATACGTGTTAGGCAACTCCTGCTGCGGTATTGTACGTCTTGGCGGCTTCATCGAGCGCGGCTTGGCTCGACTGCTGATCCAACAACACGCTCTGGAGCGCTTTCACGAGGGCATCGTGCATTTCGTTGAGGTAGGCCGTTTTGGGCAGCGTGCGACTGTAGTTGTTGAGCACATCGCCCAATGTTTTGTGCCAAGGCGTATTGAACGCCGGATCATTGGCCAAAGATTTCAGCGGCGAGAGCGAGCCTTCGGCTTTGACGTACTCAAGGTTGATCTCTGGCTTGAAGAAGTAGTTGACCAGTTTCCAGGCCGCTTCCTGCCGCGCCTCGGGGACGGCTGCCGGGATGCCCACATCCCACGAGTTCGTGAAGATCGGCGCGGGTTTGCCGCTCGCCGATGGGAAGGGGAAGGCCGCCAGCGTTTGCTCGTTCATGCCCTTTTCGAGCCAACCCGACAGACGGAAGTTGCCATCGAGCATCATCCCGAAGCGCCCCTCGGGGAACTGCTGCGCGAGTTCGGCGTAGGGCACCGAGAGCACATCTTCGGGGGTGATCTTCCACTCGCGCACTAAACTCCGCATAAAATCGAGGGTCTTGACCCCGGCCTCGCTGTTGAAAGCGGCTTTGCCAGTAGCATCGAGGTGCTCGCCACCGAAGCCCCAGAACAGCGCGTTAAACGTCAACTCGATGGTGGAGCCTGCGGGAGCCATTGTGTAGCCTAAGCCATAGGTGTTGCCGCTCGTCAGCTTCTGGCCAAACTCTACAAGCTCATCGAGCGTTTGCGGCGGTGTGCTGCCGGAGAGCCCGGCCTTCTCGAACAAGTCGGGGCGGGTGTACAGGACGCGGGTGTGGGCACCGAGCGCCATTGTGTACTTCTTCCCATCAATGACGGTTTGATCCCATAACCCTTGGCTGCTGAACTCGTCGCGCCAGCTCTGGCCCATGGAGGAGATAAACGGATCGAGGGCGAGCAGACTGTTGGCTTGGACAACTTGGGTGATGTACTGCGGTTGAAGGTAGGTGACATCGGGGACATTGCCAGATTCGTTCTCGACAATGAGCTTCGTATTGAGCTGATCGAAGGGTGCTGTTTCGATGTTGACCTGAATGTCTTGGTGATCCTTTTGGAAGCGTTCGATGATCGATGCAAAGGCTTGTTCGCGAGGCGATGGGCCACGTGGGTCCAAAAAGGTGCGCAGACGAAGCGTGACTGGGCCTGTCTGTGCTGGCGCACTTGGCGATGTAGAGGCCGATTGGCCACATGCGGCGAGCAAACTTCCTGCGCTACCAATCGCGATCCAACGGAGAAATCGACGGCGTGAGACCTGCGCGGCTGAAGTGGTACATTCCTTCATCGGTGCCTCCTTGCGAGCGTTTGGAATGGCAACTCTGCCCCTTGATGCGGTGATACCTAGATGACAACGTCCGTTTGTGCCGACAAGTGATGCTATTGGCCGAATTTTGGGTGCAACCAACCAACGATATGGCGCTCTGGCGCCAATCGGAGAATACGGGCTCTATGTCGATTAACCTAATGAATACGCAAACTGCGTTAGGGATAGGCTACCCTGTGAAACGCCGACATGATTCGTGAACCACGAGCCGCATCGCAATGCGGGTGACTCGTGGGCCGACATGCATACCGACCAATGCGCGCTGGAGCGTGAGAAACGCCGTCTCGCCGATATGGAACCCATTTTGTGTGATGATCGTGAGCGGGCAATTCGAAAATGTGCCCTGTACATCACGGTCAAAGCTGATCAACGACACATCCTCCGCGACGCGCAGTCCCAGGTCGCGCAGTGCTGTCAGTGTGACGAGGGCGAAGTAGGGATTGTGACAGATGACAGCACTCGGGCGCTGTTGTTCGAGAAATTGGCGCACGAACGGATAGGCGACGCTGTCGGTGGGGTAGCCGCTGTTCAGGATCAATGCCTCGTCGTGGGGCACAGTGTCGAGCGATAGGGTGAGCCGTTCATCCTGCGGTATCCCGTAATAGGCTTGCGCCGAGTGATAGCCCGCCCAACGCTCTTGGCTGGTCGACATCGGCACGCGCCCAATAAACGCCACCCGCTGATGACCGAGCTCGAACAGATACCGGGCCGCCTGGTACCCGCCCCCTCGATTGTCCGAGGTAATGCACGGGAGCGCAACATCCTCGAAGTAGCGGTCGATCAACACGGTGGGATACTGCTCTCTGGCGAGTTGTTTCAGCGTATCATCAGCCTCAAACGTGGGCATGATCAGCAGCCCAGCCACTTGACGCTCGCGCAGGGCTGCGATATGCCGAGCCTGTTGGTGACGATCGTAGTTGGCATTGGCGAAGATGATGTGCGTGTTGTTGAGATCGGCGGCTTTCTGAATACCGTGCAGAATATCGAGCGCGAACGGTGTGCTGTCGCCGATCGAGATAAAGCCAACCATATCGGTCAAGGTCGAGACACGCATTGGCTGGACGGAAGCGACTCCCTGATCTGTGGTGGGCTCGGCGCCTACAAAGGTGCCTTTGCCGACTTTCGCATGCACGACTCCTTCCTTCACCAAACTCTCAATTGCTTTACGAACTGTGACGCGACTAGCACCATAGCGCTGACATAGCTCAGCCTCCGATGGTAAGCGATCGCCAACTTGGAGCTCACCTTGGGCGATCTGCGTGCGAATCTGCTGGGCTATCTGCGCATATAGTGGTAGTGAGCGCACAATATCGTGACTCATTAAATCGCCTGCCTTTTTTTATGTTTCAATCGATTCGTTCCCTATCTAAGCATTATATGATATCAGTGGCGGAGACATACACTTACACCACATGACTCACATCATAGCGTTGACGGATCTTCATACACCACTTTTCGTAGTCTTGTGGCGAGAACCAATCAACGATCTGTTGTTCCACTGCTTTGACGATCTTTGCGCGGCGAGCTGTATCACCAGCGGTGAGGCGTTCGGTCCAATCGTTGCCGAAGCCGATATGCACGCGCTCATCGCCTGCTAAGTGTTCGATTCCATGCCTCACGCTGTCGGGTAGCCAGCTCGAACAATGCTTGAGCCATAAGTGACTCCGCGCGGCGGCGTTTCCCTCACCCACGATGTTATCGCGCACCAACCGCACGCAGGGGTCAGGCTCCGACATCATCTCGTCGTAGGGCAAGCCCCGTAGCGGGTACATGCCCAACTTCGCATTCAGGGCGTGGAGAATGTGGGTGTCGATCTCGATGTGACGGGCCTCCTCCCAGGCCTGCTGCGCCATATCGAACTTCAGCTCGAAGGGCGCATCGGGGAAGTCAATGATCATGCGGCCCATGCGGTCAACGGTGAAGTTCTCGCCGTACCACAGGTGATGCACCCCAAAGATCAGCCAATCGACAGAGCCTTCGGGGAACTCGGGTGGCGTGTAATCGGGGATATCCTGCCGATAGCAGAACCGCTCATCGAACGGCTGACGACCCGTCGGGAAGGGCGCTGGCCGCTTGGTGTAGGTGTAGCCCTGGCTCCGTAGGTCGCCCTGGCCCTTGAGGCTCGCGCGAGCCGCCATCACTTCGTTATTGGCAACCTCATCATCGCTGTACGGTAACCAATAGGCTGGCGCGCCCTCGGCTGTAATGCCGCCGCTCTCAACCAGTTGCTGTTCGAGTTCAGCTTGATAGAGCAGGGCTTCTTGGCGAAGCGAACCTGTATTAGCCAACTTCTCGATCATCGCATTGCCCCACGCGACATCCGCTATGTGATCGTTGAGACATGCCTGCAATACCCGCACGCTATGCGCATCGCTGATCGGGTCGGTGGCCTCGATGTGGTACTGGTACGCGCTGATCAAGTGCGGTTTCAACACACGATAGATGCCAACCAACCGCAACAGAGGCGATTCGGCGAGCCAGATGCGTTCGCATAA
Organism: uncultured Roseiflexaceae bacterium; assembly: GCA_937988885.1. GTDB lineage: Bacteria > Chloroflexota > Chloroflexia > Chloroflexales > Roseiflexaceae > CALKHR01. The sequence goes on from CALKHR010000161.1 coordinate 10,848, forward strand.
CCGGACAAATTCGTTCGAGGGGGCAACGGTTTGAAAGTGTGCTCGCTTGAGGTTGTTGAGCGCCCAAGCTAAGTCGCGGCAATGAACGGCATGGGTGTACATGCCAAAACCAAAGCCAATTCTCAGGGGGATATGCACGATGCTCTGGCTCCAACCGGCCAGGCACTCCATCATTTCCATCTCTAGGTAGCGGAAGTTCGAGAGACGACGGGCCTTCTCGGCCAAACTGTAACGACCCCCAAATGGCCGACGGTCGATGAGTCCTGCCATGATGCTCACCTCATTGCCATAGAAGGAAATATGTATGTGATTAATACCTGTATTGTTATAATACCATACATTATAGGCTTGTCAATGCGCCCGATAAAATAGTGTATACTGCGATCCCACAGGAAACGTGTTCTTGTAGCCCTGAAGCGATACCGTGGCAGTTCGCCAGGATCGCGACGCAGTCGGCTGGCCAATGTGCAGGTGAACCTGGGAGTGTGTTCAAGGAGGAATGTATGTCTCAAGTCGCAGTTGTGACAGGTGCAGGCAGTGGTGTAGGCCAGGCGGTTGCGCTCATGCTGTTGGAGCGCGGTTGGCGTGTGGCCCTGCTGGGGCGGCGCGAATCGACCTTGAACGAGACGGTGGCGAAGGCGGGGGCGGCGGCTGAACGAGCGCTCGTTATTCCGTGCGATGTCGGCGATCTGGCTTCGGTGCAGCGCATGGCCGAGATCGTCACCTCGCAGCTTGGGGAGGTCGAGGTGCTGGTGAACGCGGCTGGCACCAACACGCCCGAACGAAGCCTTGCAACACTCAGCATCGAGAACTACGAGATGATGATGGCCGCCAACCTCGACGGCGCGTACTTCTGCGTGCAAGCGTTCCTGCCAGGCATGCGCGAGCGCGGCTCCGGCACGATCGTGAACATCGGCTCGATCGCTGGCCTACGGGCTTCGGCGCTGGCGGGTGTCGCCTATTCGATGTCGAAGTTCGGTCTGGTCGGCCTCACCCAGGCGATCAACGCCGAGGAGCGCAACAACGGCATTCGCGCCTGCGTGATCTCGCCCGGCGAGATCGACACGCCCATCCTCGAACGACGTCCAGTGATGCCTCCGCCCGAGGCGCGCGCCAAGATGCTCCAACCCGAAGATGTGGCCCGCTGCGTCATGCTGGTGATCGAGATGCCCAGCCGCGCAACGGTTGAGGAGATCGTGATTCAACCGAAGTTTATGTAGGAAGTGGGGCGTGAGGCCAACCGTAGTTCCGCGTTGGCCTCACGCTCACCCGCGTTAGGCGCTTCGCTCGGCGGCACGCAGCGCCACTCGAATGGCGTGCTCCACCGCCACCGACTTCTGCTCGACCACGATATTCTCGCCGGAGGTGCGCTGCGCCACCACGCCGCACACACACGCCGCCGCAAACCCGTACACACCTGCCATCTTAAACAGTGTCCCGGCCTCCATCTCGTAGTTGAGGATGTTCAGCCCACGGTACTCCTCGGTGATGCCCCGCAACCAGCGCATCAAACGGGGGTTCGCCGACGATTCGCTGCGCTCCTGGCCCTCGTAGAACGTATCGACCGATGCGGTGATGCCCAGGTGATGATCGACCTGTAGCTCCTTGGCTGCCTCGACCAGCGCCACCGTCAGGAACGGGTCGGCGGCGGCGGGGTACTCGGGCGGCGCGATGTCGTTGGCGGCACCTTGGCGTGTCAGAGCGGCCCGCGAGATCACCACGCTGCCGGGCAGCACGTGGGCCTGGATCGAGCCGCAGGTGCCCACCCGAATGATTTTGGTGATGCCGACCTGCACCAGTTCGTTCACGACGATCGAGAGCGAGGGTGCGCCCATGCCGCTGGTGGCCGAGAGGATCGGCGTGCCGTTCGGCAACCGCCCGACATAACTGTTCAGCCCGCGGTGCTCCGAGAGCATGCGCACATCGCTCAGGTGCGTCTGCGCGATCGTCCGGGCGCGCTCTGGATCGCCCGAGAGCAAGGCGATGCGCGGCGGGTCATCGCCGAGATCCCCGCTGCCGAAGCCAATATGATAAAACTGCGCAGTGTTTGCCATATGAATCTCCTTTGATCTATCTGCGGTGCACCGCAACTCCGACAAACGAGCGTATCTCATTAATTCGCTGATTGTATCGGCAGATTATACCAGAATCGGGTATTTGCCCGCTTTGAACATCTGGGCTATACTTGCAATGTGGTCTTGCTGGTTCTGTTCACTTTCGCGCTCGGGCACAGCGCCCAGCGCCGTTAGCCGAATCGCAGCGTCTGCGCCGAGCGGTTCGCCCGCCGATACCCATGAATGAACCAATTGCTGTTGTGATTCTGGCCGCTGGAAGCGCACATCGCATGGGCCGCCCCAAGCAATTGCTCGATTGGGGAGGTCGCCCGCTGGTGCGCGTGGCTGCCGAGCACGCTCTGGCCGCTCAGGTCGAGCGGGTGGTTGTTGTGGTTGGCGCGGCCCGTGAGCAGGTGGTGGCGGCGCTGGCGGGTCTGCCGCTTGAGATCGTCGTGAACGCCGATTACGCCGCCGGGCAAAGCACCTCGTTGCGTGCTGGCATCGGCGCGCTGCCCCCCGAGATCGCCGCGGCCCTGGTGCTGCTGGGCGATCAACCGTTTGTTACGCCGAGCATCCTCAATACGCTGATCGCAGCGTGGCGGGCTAGCGCAGCCCCGATCGTTGCCCCAATCTATCGCGGTCAACGTGGTAATCCCGTGCTGTTTAGTCGGGCGCTCTTCCCCGACCTGTTGGCGGTCGAGGGCGATCAAGGGGCTCGTGGCGTGTTGGCGGCCAATCGCGACCTGATCGAGGGCGTGCCCTTCGATGACGATGCGCCGCTGGCCGATATCGACACCCCCGAAGAGTATGCGCGTCTGGTGCGGCAGCATTTTCAGTAGACCACTACGTTCCTGCTGGACTGGTGGAGAGGAGTGCAAGGTTGAACACACAAACAGAATCCAACGAAGAGTTGCTGGCGGAGCAAGCCAGACAGGAGCGCATCGCGAACCATTGGCTGCTCAAGCCGCTGCGTCCGTTCCATAGTTTTGGCGCGTTTGGCCTGTGGCTCGGCTTTATGGTGCTGTTTTTCTTGCTACGCTACTTGAACATGCGCCCCCTGGCCGGTCTGCTGGCGCTGGCGTATTTGATCCTGGTGATCTATAGTTGGGTTGTACCCTGGCTGTTGCGCAAAATCCTGTAGCGTTTGATGTCTACGCTGGCGCATCGGAACGCGGAATCAATGACGAGGTACGCTATGTTCCTGGCAACTATGCCGATCGAAGCCGCCGTCGGCCACATCTTGCGCCACAACCTCGCTGGCCCCGATGGTCGCAAAGCCTTCGCCAAAGGGCATCGCATCCACGCTAACGATCTGCCCAAGCTACGCGAACTTGGTGTCGAGCAACTGCGCGTCGCCGTGCTGGAGGACGGTGATGTCCACGAGGACGAGGCCGCTCGTCGCTTGGCGGTAGCGGTGTGCGGCCCTGGCGTGCAGGCGCGCCCTCCCGCCGCTAGCCGCGTGAATCTGTTCGCTCAGGCCGACGGTGTGATGAAGGTCGATGTCGAGGCGCTGCTGCAAATCAACGCGATCGACGGTCTGACCGTGGCGACGTTGCCCTCCAATCGGTTGGTGCGCGCCCGCCAGCGCGTGGCGACCATCAAGATCATCCCGTTCGCGGTGCGCGAGTCGGAGCTTGCGCAGGCCGAGGCGCTTGGGAAAGCCAGCGCCGCCGTGATCGCCGTGCGCCCGTTGCAGTCCTGCGCAGTTGGCGTGATTCTGGTGGGCAGCCGCGCCGCCCAACCCCGCATCGAGGCGGGTGTGTACCCCGCCATCGAGTCGCGCGTCACCGAGCTTGGTTCGCATGTGTTGGCCACGCGCTACACCGATGCCGAGGAGCAGGAGATCGCCGATGCGATCGGTGAGTTGCGGGAGGCTGGCGCGCAGTTGCTGATTATCGCGGGCGAAACCTCGATCATGGACCGCGACGATGTAACGCCGCAGGGCATTCGGCTTGCTGGTGGGCGCATCGAGCATTACGGCGCGCCTGTTGAGCCGGGCAACCTGTTGCTGCTGGCCTACCTCGATGAGTTGCCTGTGCTTGGCGCGCCGGGCTGCGTGCGCTCTCGCGATGTGAATATTGTCGATCTGCTGTTGCCGCGCTTGCTGGCGGGCGAGCAGATCTCGCGGCGCGATATTATCGTGTTGGGGCACGGTGGCTTGCTGTAGGGGCGATGACTTTCATCCGTTTCTAAGAAGCGTTCGGATGCGCCATTCGGCGGGAGGGCGAGTCCTCACGAGAACGTGCGTTGCTGCGCAAGCCCAAAGGGGCCGGGTCGCGGCCCCGTTGGAAACCTCCGACCAGGAGCTTATCGCCTCTGGACCCCCAAGTGGAAGGCCTCCTCGTTTGTTACGCCCGTGGTTATGCCTTGCGGTACGTCGCAGGTGATGGTATGGGTGCACGCTCGGTGGCCATGGGCAGTGTGGTTCGCTCTTTTTCGGCTTTGTGACGGCTCATACAACGACCAGTTTCTGCATTCCAATTGATACTGACCTCTCGCGAAAAAGGTGATGTGGAGGTGCTGCGAGTAGCAGCGCCTCCACCTCACAATGAAAAGGAAGTACCTTGCTGCCGCAGGCGAAAACGGCGTTTCAGTGAAAATGACTGGAGAAATACACTGAGATAATCGGCTCCGGATAGTTCTGGTGGCCGATCATATGCAGAAAGCCTACGTGAAGACCGTTTATTTGTGTACTACTGTAGTAGTTGGCTGCGGGTGCGTCGGGTGGCCCACAGATTGCGCTACAATACCACAGCACATGCACCCATGTGGGGCATTAAAACGTATACAAAGCGGGTACGTTTGAGATGCTGTTTGTGGGGTGCTACTCGGGTGGGTGGGGTTGCGCTTCCCAAAGCGAACGGTACGGCGCAAGCCAAGCGTCTAGCTCGCGCAATGGGGCGGGTTGCAACGTGTACAAACGGCGCTGCGCCTCGGGTCGCACCGTTACCAACCCTGCCTCCTTCAAAATCCGCAGGTGCTTCGAGACGGCTGGTTGGCTCAGCCCCAACACGCTCACCAACGAGTTCACCGATTGCGGGCCGATACACAGCCGATCAAGAATCAGCCGACGATGCGGCTCGGCTATGATCTCAAACAGACTGAGCGATGAATGCGTCATTGCTTTGTGAGTAAAACGGTTCTTAGTTCATTTATATTACTTGATGGTTATATAAATGTCAAGGAATATATGATATACTGCATCATGCAGGTCATCAGATAGGCAAATAGGGCATCTATGCGTAACTACCTCGATCCACAGCCCAATACACTGTTCCAACGTCGTTGGTCGTTTTTGGGTCATACAAACGTTGTTCGTGCGATCTCGTGGAGTCCCGATGGCAATCAGCTTGCCAGCGCTGGCAAAGATGGCACGATCCGTTTGTGGGATGCGCGGGAAGGGACGACTCTCGGCATGTTGGGGCGTTTCTCGGCGTGGAATACGAGTATCGCTTGGCACCCTACATTGCCGCTGATCGCGAGTGGTTCGTCGGACAAGCGCATTATGCTGTGGGATCTCGAATCCAAGCAACTCAGCCGCACGCTGATCGGCCATTTGGGGCGCATCACCGCGCTGTGTTGGGGCGGGGATCAGCACACGTTGATCAGCGGCAGCGCCGATAAGTCGATCCGTTGTTGGGATATCTCGGAGGGCGCTACGACGATGCAGCTGAAGGGCCACACCGCGCCCGTGACCGATATGGCGCATCACCCCAAGCGTCCGCTGCTCGCTACGTCGTCGGAGGATATGACCATCCGCTTTTGGGATCTGGCCGAGGGCACGCTGCTGGAGACGCGCCGCGATCACGATTGGTACGCTTCGTGTGTGGCGTGGAATTCCGATGGTGTGGCGTTGGCCAGCGGCAGCCTCGATGAGACGATCCGCATCTGGAACAGCACTGACTTTTCGTGTGCGGGTGTGTTGGGCCACCACCCCGATTGGGTGCGCTGCTTGAGTTGGCACCCCAGCCGCCCGTTGTTGTTGTGCGGCTGCAAGGATGGTAAGGTGTGGCTGTGGGATGTGCGCAATATGCGGGTCGGTTGTACGATCGATGCGCACGCTACTAGTGTGGTTGATGTGGCGTGGAACCCCGATGGCCGCCGTTTCGCGAGTGCGAGCGAGGATTTGGCGATCCATGTGTGGGATGTGATGGTCAGTTCGTAGCGTTGCCCGTGGTTATGCTCTGGGCTTTGGTGTGCCAGCCAGGGCGGTGTGGCACACTGTTTCCGGCTCGAAAGCGGCTTGGCAGGGTTGTACCACACCGCTGTAGCACTGCGATAACTGTTGGAGCGCCACTCCCTTGCAGTTTTATGCGGAGGCATGCAGCTGCCACGTTTCCCCATGTGGCGGCTTTTCTTTTCCCCAAAACAATAACCCACGTTTCGGCGTACGCTTGCGCTGATCAGTTGCCGAGTTCGTGCAGCAGTTCCACCAGTTCTTGCGCGATCGTGGAGAGTTCGCGTCCGCTGCGCCAGGCGTAGTTGTAGGTGCGGCTGTCGTCGCCGCCCCGCAGTGGGAGCGCGCAGAGTGTGCCGCTGGCGACTTCGCGCTCGATAGCGATGCCTTGGATCAGTGCGACTCCTAGCCCTGCTTCGACGCTGCGTTTGATGGCTTCGGTTTCGCCCAGGACGATCACTTGGTCGCTGGCGAGCGTGGCGGTGCCCAGCAGTTGTTCGATGGTGGCGTAGAGCGCCGAGCCTGGTTCGCGGGTGAGCAGGACTCGGCCCGCGAGTTCGCTGAGGTCGATGCTGCTGCGTTTGGCCCACGGGTCGCTCGGTGCGACGATCACCCGCAGGTGGTCGTGCATAAATGGTACGATCTCGATTTTGGGGTGGTTGGCTGGCGAGCCGACGAGCGCGAGTTCGACGGTGTCGGAGGCGAGCATATCGAGCAGGGTGGCGGTGTTGCCCACGCTGATGCGGGCGATGTGGTGCGGGTTGCGTTCTCGGAAGTCTTGCAGTAGTTTTGGTAGCAGGTAGGTGGCGAGCGTGTGGCCCACGCCGATGCGCAGGGTGCGGTCGGCTAGGCCGGCGGCGGCGCGCGTGGCGTTGATGGCGGTGTCGGTCAGTTCGAGGATCTGTTCGGCGTAGGGCAGCAGTGCGGCTCCGGCGGGTGTGAGGCGCAGTTGGCGCGGGAGGCGTTCGATCAGTTGCATGCCCAGTTGCGCTTCGAGCGCGGCGATCTGTTGTGAGACGGTTGGTTGTGTGAGGTACAGGACTTCGGCGGCTCGGGTGAAGCTGCCTAGTTGCACGACGGTGACAAAGATACGAAGTTTTGGTATATCCATTGTATGTTTGGTTTGTGCGAACGACACGGTTATCGGCTAGGCGAGCCGAGCGCCACTAACGGTTGGGTTTTACTAAGGTTGCGTTCGCGGTCTCCCGATTATACGCGACCCTTTTCGATAGAGCAAACCTATTGTGGTGATTGTGATTTGCTGTTTGAGTTCTGCGGTGCATCGGTCTATACTGAAGTTGCAACAAGGAAATGGAGGGTTGTATGGATCCTACACGTCGGTTCTCCAATCGTGTTGAGCAGTATATTCGGTATCGCCCCGGCTATCCGCAGGAGGTGGCCGAGTTGCTCGAACAGGAGTGTGGGCTTGCTGAGGATGCGACGATCGCGGATATCGGTTCTGGCACGGGTTTGCTGACGTATACGCTGTTGCAGCACGGTTGGCAAGTGATCGGTGTGGAGCCGAACCGCGAGATGCGTGAGGCGGGTGAGGAGTTTCTTGCGGCGTACCCGCGTTTTCGCAGTGTCGATGGGCGGGCCGAGGCGACGGGTTTGCCCGATGCGAGTGTCGATCTGATCGCGGCGGGGCAGGCGTTTCATTGGTTCGATCAAGCGGCGGCGCGTGCCGAGTTTCAGCGGATACTGCGTGGCGATGCGTGGGTGGCGCTGGTGTGGAATATCCGCGATGTCGAGGGTAGCCCGTTGCAGGCGGAGTACGAGCAGGTGCTGCGGCGCTATTGCAGCGAGTACGACCATGTGAGCGCGCGGCATCTCGGCGATGAGCAGATCGGCGCGTTTTTTGCGGAGGGCAAGTGGCGCAAGCACGAGTTCGCTAATCAGCAGTTGCTCGATTTCGAGGGCTTGGTGGGCCGCATGCTTTCGTCGTCGTATGCGCCGCTGCCGGGCGACCCGAACTACGAGCCGCTCAACGCCGCCCTGCGCGAACTGTTCGACCGCTATGCGCAGGACGATTTCGTCGAGTTCGCGTATAAGACGTATGTGTATCTCGGCAAGTTAGTGTAAGCTCGCGTCTTTGGGAGAGCGTTCGTCCGACTCCTGCTCATAACGCTCTCCTTTCCCTTCGTTTGTTGCACTGCGAATATCAATGAGCTGTTCTGCTATGGCCGAACAGTCTGCTTAGTGTTACCCAAAATAGTCCGACCGATGCAGGTCGAAGGAGCATACTTGTGGATAATCAGGCGATCAAGGATTTAGCGCAGCAGTTGTTCGGTGCTGCGGCTCAGGGCTATGTTGAGAGTGCAGGCCACGCCAAGGGCGACGATTTGCGGCGCACGGTCGAGTTGGCGCAGCCGCGCGGTGACGAGCGGATGCTGGACATTGCGACGGGCGGCGGGCACACGGCGCTGGCATTCGCGCCGCATGTGCGCGAGGTGGTGGCCACCGACCTGACACCGCGTATGCTCGAAGCAGCGGCGGCGTTTATCGCTGAGCGCGGCGCGACCAATGTGCGCTTCGAGTTGGCCGATGCCGAGGCGCTGCCGTTCGCTGATGCGAGCTTCGACCTGGTGACGTCGCGGATCGCGCCGCACCACTTTCCGCAGCCGCAGCGCTTCGTGTCCGAGGTGGCGCGAGTGTTGCGGCCCGGCGGGCGCTTCGTGCTGAACGACAATATGGCTCCCGAGGACCCCGAGCTTGAGGCGTTTATGAACCGCTTCGAGCAGTGGCGCGACCCGAGCCATGTGCGGGCGGCGCCGATCAGTGTGTGGTCGCAGTGGATCACGGAGGCGGGTATGCGCGTGACGCATGTGGACCCGCTGCAGCCCAAGCGTTTCGAGTTCACCAGTTGGACGGCGCGCATCAAGATGCCGGAGGCCGAGCGCGATGCGTTGGAGGCGTGGCTGCTGACCGCGCCGCCCGCCTGCGCCGAGGCGTTTCAGGTGGTGGTGGAGGGTGGGCGCGTGCACTCGCTGAGCACCTACTACGCGATCATCGTGGCGGAGCGGGTGTGACTCAGCAGACAAGGTGACCAGGTGACCAGGTGACCAGGTGACTGGGTGATTGGGGAGCGATGAAGGGCTGAGTCATCCAGAACGAGCGGAAGGCGAAGTGAAGGATCTCATCGAGGAAGCAGCGAAAACAATGGATAGCATTGCTTTTGACCTGTCAGGTGTGTTCTGAGGCTTTCTAATGCCATAAAATCACACCGAAGCACCTGACGGGTCGGCAAAGAATGGCAATGTGTTGCATTGTTTTCAATGCAAAGCACAGTCGGGCAGGGCCGCAGGAAGAGAGCACAAGGCCGTATGAGACGAGGAGATTCTTCACTCCGTGCTACGCACTCCGTTCAGAATGACCCAATGTGT
>CALKHR010000162.1 GCA_937988885.1 uncultured Roseiflexaceae bacterium
GCGCATCTGCTTCCCAAGCAGAGGGCTGCGGGTTCGAATCCCGTCTCCCGCTCCACACTCGAAAGCGCTGTATCCACCTTGTGGATGCGGCGTTTTTTTTGTTGATGATACTTCTATTCAGTTGTATAGGCTTGATGTGTTGATGCCTAACCCTTGTCATGGGATCATAATCCTGATATACTTGTTTTAAGCGATGGTTTGCTGATTGATTGGTTTCGAAATTGAGCTAAGAGGCTGTTGAAGCTTCTTGATACTCTCATTCTCTGCCGATTTATCAGCGCTCTCCATTTCTCCACTCCACTCTAATCTAATCATCGTTCTAGCATTCGATTGTGACTGTCACTATTCCCCTCTAATCCGCGTTGCGGGCTGCCTCTAAGACATGTCAATGTGCTTTAAATGTTGTATTAGGAGGTGGCGCTATGCTTCGTGTTGTTTTTCTTCTCGTGTTATTGCTTGCAGCTTTTATTTCTCCAGCGCAAGCTCAAGATCAACGGTGTTTTCCCGAAACAGGGCAATGCATTAGTGGCCGTATCCGTGAGTTTTGGGAACAGAACGGTGGTTTGCCAGTTTTTGGATACCCAACGACGGATCAGCACGAAGAATTGATTGAAGGTCAGCCATTTCAAGTTCAGTGGTTCGAGCGCAATCGCCTTGAATTGCACCCTGAAAATGCTCGTCCCTATGATGTGTTACTGGGTCGTTTAGGTGTAGATCGGCTTGAGCAACAAGGGCGTGATTGGTTCGCCTTTCCAAAGGGGAGTGAACAAAGTGGTTGTCGGCACTTTGCCGAAACAGGACATACGATCTGTGGGGCGTTTCTGAACTATTTCCGAACACACGGGCTCGATCTTTCTCAGCCTGGTATCACAGAAGCGGAGAGTTTAGCGCTCTTTGGTATGCCAATATCGGAGGCTGCCGAAGAGGTAAGCCCGACCGATGGTCAAACATATCTCACTCAACACTTCGAACGTGCGCGTATGGAATTGCACCCCGAAAATCAGCCACCTTTCAATGTTTTGTTAGGCTTGCTGGGTAATGAAATTCGTGAAGGTGGCAATTCATCTCCTGCGCCTGCCCCTCCTGCTGCCGCGATTGTAATACAGGGTCAGGGTGATACAGTTACTGACAGAGTCATGTTACCGAGTGGGCGCAACCGAGTGATATCAACACATCAAGGGAAACGCCACTTTGGTATTTGGGCTTATCTCGACGATGGTTCGAGAGATCTTGTTGCAAACGATATCGGTACGGTGCATGCTCAGCGTCCTCTTGTTGCCTCTGGTGGCGTATACTTTGAGGTCTCTGCTGATGGACCTTGGACAATCACTATCGAGGCTCTACAAAATGATCCAGCTGCTGCGCATGGTATTTCGGGTAATGGCGAATACGTGAGCGGTCTATTTACTCCAGTTCGTCTTGGTCCAGTGCCTTACAATCTTAGCCATACAGGCAAAAGAAATTTTGCTATTTGGTTACGTTGTGAGGGTGGTAACGATCTGATTGTCAATGAAATCGGAGCATACACTGGTTCGGTCATTGTGGATTTTGAGCGAGGCCCGTGCTTCTGGGATGTCACTGCGGATGGCACTTGGAGCGCAACACCACGATAACGCTTAAGCGGTCGTATCACAATGAACGACGACGTTCACTGTGATACGACCGTGTTATTCGCATTGGTACGTTGCACCGTTTTGCCGACCTATTGGATGCGTTTATATTATGCCCGCATCTGACAGCTCAACGTCAATGCGTTGCATTGTTCCTTTAGCATTGGCGTTGAGATCTCTCACGTGCGTTCGAGATGACAGCGCTTTTCATTGCTTATTCATTGCCATCCTGAGACGCCGATATTGCGGGGCGATATGGAGAGGGGTAGAAACTAGTCTAGTGCGCCTATTCAACAACCAGTTCTCAAATAGAGTCATTCTGAACGGAGTGCGCAGCACGAAGTGAAGAATCTCCCCATCACATCCAGCCTTGTGCGTTTGGGTCTTGTTCCACTCAGCTTATTCAACAGTCAGTGTCGGAGTAATGGATTCTTTCCTACCATATTCACCGCTCCACCAAGATAGAAAGCTCGGCAGATTGCACAGTGAAGTTTTAAACGGTGTGCTTAAGACTTATTCCGGTGTGATTAAGACTTATTCCAGGTTGCTCAAGATTTATTCCGATGTGCTTAAGGCTTAAGCCGACGTGCTTAAGACTTATTCCGATGTGCTTAAGGCTTAAGTCAACCTGCTCAAGACTTATTCTGGGCCGATGAGAGCGATTGTGGCGGTTGGTTGGGCTGGTTTATGTGAGTGTTTAACGGATAAGTAATAATAGTATGGTTGTAAATAGAGGATATATCTTGGTATGTTTGGCTTTGTAATGAGTAATTTGTTTTTAGGTATAATGAATTCTCTGTTGGAAATTCAACTCAGGATTGATAGTCTGATAGCTACTAGACTAGAGAAGAATTTAAGCGCAATGCGCGTCGGCTACAAGGTGAAATTACAGAGGTTGAAAAACAATTGGTGATTGTACGTAAACTGATGAATATATCATGAATACTGAGGAGTTAAGGTATGCATCGTTTTACTTATTTAGTTATTCTATTTTTACTGCTTGGTTGCGGAGGTCCATCAGAAGCTGATATTGAAGCAACTATCGCTGTTGCTGTACAATCAACCGCACAGTCAGCGCAGGTTGCAACATCTGTACAGGCTACTACGCAGGCTGCGGAAGTATGTGGGCAAATCGCCTTAAATACATATGCAGATGAGATAGAAGAACAAATAATAACATTTGAGATGCAAACATCTGTTGCTGGTTCAACACCTCGTATGTCTCTTGGCGTTGCCCTTCAGGAGTTGCTTAATCTTCAAACGGAAACTCGTCGTATGAAAGCGCCTGAGTGTCTATCCGCCTATCATGAGCGAGTGGTTAGTATGATGGGTCTGTATCGTCTGGCTTATGAGACTTTTGCAGCTCAAGGTGATGAAATGCTAGTTCAGGCAGCACTTCAAGTTGGTGACGAAACATTAGGAGAAGTAAAACAACAGTTGGCAATCATTCGTAACGGACAAGTTCCACCCACACCTTTACCTCAAACTCCACCGGTTCCATAGACAGGAGATGGGGTTAAAGCGCATCTCCGATTACAAGCGGCGCGAACGCAAGAAGTCTCAGAACTAGGTTGTAGCTAGCACGCTTAGCACCTGGTAGCGGGTTCTCTCGCTACCAGGTTTTTTTGATTTGGTGGTGGGGAGATGCGAAGGGTGTTCGCTCATCATCAGCACTTTATTTCGCTACCGTACAGAAAATATGAGCGACTGATGTAGATGTTGTGAGAATCAATCAGCCTGGAAGGCCCCTTCTAGCGTCAGTTTCTGAGTAACGGAGCGTGTGGTGTGACATAAAGAATCTCGCTGTTGCGCATTGTATTGGGCATTGAGATCCTTCACTTCGCCTAGCGGCTGCGTTCAGGATGACTCTGCTTTTCGCTGTTTCTCGTTGTTATTCCGAAGGCGAAGCAATGCAAAACATTGCACTTCTTTGTCGACCTGTCAGGTGCGTTTTAAGGCGTCCTAATGCTGTAGTGTGCCCACCTGACAGGTCAACGTCAATGCGTTGCATTGTCCTCTTTGCCTTAACGCTGAGATCTCTCACGTGCGTTCGAGATGACAGCGCTTTTCAGCGCTGTTCATTGCCTTCAGCGCAGCACATTGTTTGGGCATAGTTTGACCTGTTAGGCGCGGCTTGCGGCATCTTTATGCTGCACGGTGCGACGCCTAACAGGTCTTTTCATTGGGTTTCGTTACTTGCGTTGTATGACTGGGCTATCCTCTCTCAGTCACCCAGTCACCGCGTCATTTCGCTCGTCCCTGGATTGGGAGCAGTTTGATGCGCGCGTAGGCCAGGAACGCCGCTAGCGCAAGCAGAATGATGCAGGTGAAGGCGCTGGAGTATTCGCCGCGCGTGATATGCGTGATGGTGGCGAGCGTCATTAGGACGCTGAGGCAGATGGCGGTGAGCGCTGTGCCGAAGGGCAGCAGTTTGGTCAGGCCGGGGCCGATCAGTCCTGCTACGGCGGCGAGTTCGGCGACGCCAATGAACAGACGTAGCGCTACGCCCATCTGTTCGTTCATAAGTTCCGCCAGTTCGGCGGGTGGGAAGAGCATCATCAGGCCGTGGGCCAGATAAACGACCGCTAGCAGGATTTGGATGATCCACAGGCCGATGCTGAGTGCGCGCGATGGGCGTGCATTGATAGTCATTGTCGATTGTGTCATGATGATCCTCCTGTGAGTACTCGTATCGAGTGACTAACTATAGAATTCGGATACAGGCACTGCTACCAGCGTGCCGTGCGATGTGTTCTATAGGGTAGTCGTTCGGAGTTACAAGGAATCGACAGGTTGCACGATAATATTTTGACGATTCTTAAGTTGGATTGTTTCAGTTTGGATGTTGTGAGGAGTGGGTTCTACCAAAGTCGGTTGTGGTGATGAGAAAGCCGTTTTAGCCTGCTAACTCGGCACCGAGTTGGAAGTGCTCAAGTTCGACGAGCGTGTCGCTGCTCATGTACCAGTCGTTGAGGACGAGTGTGAGGCTGCCGATAGTGCTGGTGCCGAACCGAGTGTGGCGGTAGCGTTGCAGTGCTGCTGCGAACTTGCGCGGCTGGCGCAGTGGCGCAGTGTACCTCACCACGGTGCTATGCGCAGCGACGAGACGGTAGCGCTGATCGAGGGTGTCGGCGAGGCTGCGCGCGGCGAGTTCGGAGCGCAGCGTGTCGCGCAGGCGGTTGAGTGTGTCGTCGTGGGGGAAGCCTTGCACCATCACGGCGCTCGGCGAGAGGGTGATGCCGATGCTGTCGAGCATGATGGCTGGGATGCTGCGCAGTGCTGCGGCAATGGCTTCGCGATAGGCGGGCAGGTGGACGAGTTGCTCGCGGTAGTTGGGGTTGGCCGAGAAGAGCGATAGGATGGTGATGTGCAGATCGCTGCAGGGATAGTAGTATTGCTCCGGCTCCTGTGCGGCGAGTTCGCGCAGCATGCGTTGGATGGCTGCGGCTACCGTGGCATCCAGCCGCGCTATCAGGGTGACGCCGCGCCGTGCATCGTTGGTTTTGTCGGGCAGGTACGGGTCGTACTGTAGTGCGCCGCGCTGTACGGCGGGGAGGGTGCTGTTCCAGAGCGTTTCGTAGTGGGGGTAGAGCGGGTGTGTGGTGTATTCCATTGTGTGCCACTTTGCTTTATTGAGCTGCTAGGAGATCTGAGCGCTTGTGCCTACGTGGTTCATCTGTGGATGTTTCAGCGCTAGTGTCGTTTCTTCAACGAACAGCACTGTCATCTCGAACGGACGTGAGAGATCTCAGCGTATGTCAATGAAAGACAATGAGATTCCTCACGTCGCCTAGCGGCTTGTTCGGAATGACAATGAAAACAGTGCAGCAGTTCGCCTGTGATTGCAAGTTCTGTGTCATCTGTGGATTTTTTAGCGCTTGCCTTTATAATAGCCGCGCACCGTTCGTTTGCGAAGTGCCGCTTGCCTCCATTATACGGCCACGTCGCCACTACCTCTGCTCCGCCGATAATGGCTCCTTCCCTGCACTTCCCTCTTTGCAGCTAGAGGAGTCTGTATGCCCACCATCGATTTCACCCGCTATTATCGTTATGCCGAGATGACCGAGGCGCTGCACGCCTTCGTGGAGAGCTACCCACAATTGGCGTCGCTTCAGTCGATCGGCACCAGCCACGAGGGCCGCGAGATTTGGTGTATGACGATCACCAATCGGGAGACGGGCATCGCCGAGGAGAAGCCAGCCTATTGGCTCGACGGTAATCTGCATGCTTCGGAAAATACTGGCTGTATGGGCGCGCTCCACGTCATTCAGCATCTGCTCACCCAGTACGGCACCAAGCCCGATGTGACTGCCTTGCTCAATACCCGCGCTTTTTATATTGTGCCGTGCGTTAATCCCGATGGGATGGAGCAGGTGTTGAGTTCGCCGCTCTACGTGCGCAGTGGCACCCGCCCGTATCCCTACTCCGATGAGCGCGATGGCTTGTACCCCGCCGATATCGATGGCGATGGGTTGATCCTCGAAATGCGGGTGGTCGATCCAGATGGCGGCTGGAAGGTGAGCGATAAGGACCCGCGTTTGATGCGCCGACGCGATCCCGATGAGGAGGGTGGCACCTACTATCGGCTCTACACCGAGGGCTTGATTCGCAATTACGATGGCTATCAGGTGGAAATCGCGCCGCCGCTGCAGGGGCTCGATTTCAACCGCAATTTCCCGTTTGCGTGGGTGCCGGAGGGCGAGCAACTTGGTGCTGGCCCCTACGCATTGAGTGAGCCGGAGACGCATGCGCTGGTGCGTTTTGTCAGCAGCCACCCGAATATCGGCTGCGCGATCTCGTACCACACCTACAGCGGTGCGATCCTGCGCCCCTACAGCGACCGTCCCGACGATGCCATGCTGCTCGAAGATCTGTGGACCTACGAGGCGATCGGTGCGCGCGGCCAGGAGATCACGGGCTACCCGCACGTCTCGGTGTATCACGGCTTCCGCTACCACCCCCGCGATGTGATGCACGGCTCGTTCGATGGCTGGGCCTACGAGAGCCAGGGCATCTTTGCGTTTGTGGTGGAGTTGTGGGATATCCTCAGTGAGGCGGGCATTAAGGATCGCGATTTCATCGGTTGGATGCGCAATCATCCCGAGGAGGATGATCTGAAGGTGTTGCGCTGGAACGATGAGCATCTCGATGGCAAGGGCTTCGTGAATTGGCGCAGTTTCGAGCATCCGCAACTCGGCCCAGTGGAGATCGGCGGGTGGATCGATCACGAGACGTTCAGCAACCCGCCGCCCAAGTTCCTGCTCAAGACCTTGGAGCCGAACACCGAGTTTGTGCTTGCGCACGCGCGGACGTTGCCGCGCCTTGAGTTGCGCGAGTGGAGTGCCGAGGCGCTCGGCGACGGGATGTATCGGCTGCGGGCGCTGTTGGTGAACTCCGGCTACCTACCAACGTATGGCAGCCGTCGGGCCTTGGTGGCTAAGGCGGTGCAGCCTATCCGCGTGGAGGTGACGCTGCCCTCTGGCGCTGAGATCGTCAGCGGGCAGGCGGTGCAGGATATTGGCCACCTGGAGGGGCGCGCCAATAAGCACGGGTTGTGGAGCACCAGTGTCCCGACCGATCACTTGCGCAAGTTGGAGTGGATCGTGCGGGGCGAGCCGGGCAGCGAGGTTGGTGTGACGGCGGTTGCGCAGCGCGCAGGGACGGTGCGCGGCACGCTGACGTTGGGCTAGGTGCGGATGCTTGTGCGGGGTCTCGCTTGCGTAGCGAGATCCCGCACGTGTATGGTGTTGGTGCCGCGTTTGCGGCTCGAAAGCGGCGTTGTTGGGTTGTGCCACACCGCTGTAGCACTGCGGTTCGTGTTGTTGTTGTGCTCCCCTGTAGTTTTAAGCGAAGGCATGAGGCTGTCACGTTGCGCACGAGGGTGCGCTTTTTTTTGCCTTAAATTCCACATCCTGGGTGGCATGGCCTGTTGGTATGTGTATACCCGTTTGGCTTAGAAATTGCTGCTTGAACACAAGTAGAACATATGTTAGAATATCAGCACATCTGTTTCATTCTCGCTCGTCATATTTCCTACTGTTGCACTAGACCAGAAAGGAATCCACAATGGGTGGTGTACGAGTCTTGGTGGGCACACGTAAAGGGGCGTTTATCTTACGGTCGGATGAGAAGCGTGAGCAATGGGATGTGCAGGGGCCGTTGTTTGGTGGCTGGGAGATCTACCATATGAAAGGCTCGCCGGTTGATCCCAATCGCATTTACGCTTCGCAATCCGGTGGGTGGTTTGGGCAAGTGATTCAGCGCTCCGATGATGGCGGCGAGACCTGGCAACCCGTAGGGAATGAGTTTATCTACGATGGGGTGCCCGGCACGCATCAGTGGTACGATGGTACGCAGCATCCGTGGGAGTTTAAGCGAGTGTGGCATTTGGAGCCTTCGTTGAGCGACCGCGATACGGTGTACGCTGGGGTCGAGGATGCGGCGCTGTTCCGCAGTACGGATGGTGGCCAGACGTGGCACGAGCTTTCGGGTTTGCGGAAGCACGGTTCGGGGCCAACCTGGCAGCCCGGTGCTGGTGGGATGTGTTTGCATACGATTGTGATCGATCCGAGCAATCAGCAGCGGATGTATATCGCGATCTCGGCGGCGGGCGCGTTCCGCACTGATGATGGTGGTGAGACGTGGCAGCCGATTAACCGTGGTTTGCGCTCCGAGTTCCTTCCCGATCCAGATGCTGAGACTGGCCATTGTGTCCATAATCTGGCGATCCATCCTTCGCGCCCTGATGTGGTGTTTATGCAGAAGCATTGGGATGTGATGCGTACCGATAATGCTGGCGAGTTGTGGTACGAGATCAGTGGTAATCTGCCTTCGGATTTCGGCTTCCCGATCGCGGTGCATGCGCACGAGCCGGAGACGGTGTATGTGGTGCCGATCAAGAGCGATTCGGAGCACTTCCCGCCCGATGGGAGGTTGCGAGTGTATCGCAGCCGCACGGGTGGCAATGAGTGGGAGGCGCTGACGGAGGGTTTGCCCCAATCGAATTGTTACGTGAATGTGTTGCGCGATGCGATGGCGGTCGATACATGCGATCCTTGCGGTATCTACTTCGGTACGAGCGGCGGCCAGGTGTACGCTTCGGCGAATAGCGGCGATAGTTGGACGGCGATCGTCCGCGATCTGCCTCCAGTGTTGTCGATAGAAGTGCAGACGTTGCCATGATTCGGGTGGTATTGCCAGCGCATTTGCGCGGATTAGCGCGTATCTCCGGTGATGTGTTGCTGGAGGTGCCAGCGCCTGTGACGCAGCGTTCGGTGCTCGATGCGCTTGAGCAGCGCTACCCGATGCTGCGGGGCACGATCCGCGATCATGTGACGAAGCAGCGGCGCGCGTTTGTGCGGTTCTTCGCTTGCCAGGAGGATCTCTCGCATGAGTCGCCCGATGCGCCGTTGCCCGATGCTGTGGCGGCGGGTCAGGAGCCGTTCTTGATCATTGGCGCCACGGCGGGTGGCTAGATTACTGGCGGATTGGTTGGGTGCTTGTGTTTGCGATCCGCGATAACGCAACGCAGGCATCCTGGTTGGGCGCTGTTCTCACAGTTTACGGTCATGTTTTTGGGGGCAGCATGTTTTGGGATCGCGCTGGGCGGACGGTTGCGGGGCGCGGCACTCGCCTTTGTGATGTTCGCCTTTACTGCTGCGATGATCCTGGGATGGGCATGGGTTCCGCCCACGCTCATCCGTGTACGGCGCGACCTAGAGGCCAATGAGCTCGGCACAAGTTGGTTGGTGTTTGGGTCGTAGGACAAGCCGTTGTTCAACGAGCGCTTTCGCTGGGGGCATGCGAGAGCGCTCGTTGTGCGTCTTAGCCGCGACGTTGTGGCGGGACCGGGCGTCCGTCCTCGCCGTCGATGCCATAGTCGTGGTCGGGATGGTTGACTTCGCCGCGCTGCCAGTAGCCGCGCGTGACGATATTGGTGGCCGCGAAGTTGCGGTCATTGAGCAGGTAGCTACGGATGCGGCGCACCGCTTTGGCCTCGCAGGCGACGTACACACGTTGCGCTTCGGCGAGTGCTGGCAATGCGCGCAGCGTGGCTTCGAGCACGACGTTGGCTTTGTCCTTGGTGTCGTTGCGCTGCAGCCATTGCAGATCGATGTTGGCTGGGCTGATCAGCGGGATGCGCTCGTTGACATCAGCGATCTCGATGAGCACCGTGGCGTTGGCGCTGGCGGGCAGTGCTTCGAGGATGGTGGCGATGGCGGGCAACGCCGATTCGTCGCCAGCGATCACGAAGCGCTCGGCGCTCGCGTCGATCTCGTAGTGCGGGCCTGGCCCACCGATCAGCACGACCTGACCGGGCGCGGCTTGCGCTGCCCACTTCGAGGCGGGGCCGTGGCCGTGCAGCACAAAGTCCACGTCGAGTTCGAGCGTGTTTGGGTCGAAGCGGCGTGGCGTGTAGGTGCGCATGGTTGGGCGCGGGCCATCGGGCGAGGGTGGGATCGGCTCGGTTTGGCCCTCTTCCGGCAGAATGACTTTGATGTAGGCGGCGGGGCCGTTCCACGTGAAGGTGGAGAGTGTTTCGCCGCTGAATGTGATACGGACCAGATGCGGTGTGAGTTGCTCGACGCGGCTGACCACAACGCGGCGGGGTGGAGGTCGCCGTCGAGGCGTTGGTTGGGTTGGTTCAGACATGGGATAGGGTCTCTTTCCTCAATGCGATGTAACCACAGGATACCATAAGACGTCTTACTCTTACGCGACTTTTATTCCATAGCCTGCTACAATCAATTCAGCCTCAACAGATCGCATCGATTGGGCGATAGTGTGTGTTCGCTGGTGGTGCGAAGCGACCTTCCCGAAGTTGTGAAGCGTGTTGGAAACTGATAGCCCATGTGGCTTCGTTCGCCGTGAGTTGGAGTATGTATCGATAGGTTTTGCAGCATTGTGAAGGAGCAGACATGCCTCAGGAGTACATTGAGATTCGGGGTGCCCGCGAGAATAACCTGCAAAATGTTTCGCTCCGCATCCCGAAACGTGCTATCACGATCTTCACAGGTGTCTCAGGATCGGGGAAATCGTCGATTGTGTTTGACACGGTGGCCAGCGAGGCGCGCCGCCAATTAAACGAGACGTTCAGCACGTTTATCCGCAACTTCTTGCCCCGCTATGCGCAGCCCGATGCCGATGCTATCGAGAATCTGACGATGGCGATTGTGGTGGATCAGAAACGCTTGGGCGGTGGCTCGCACTCCACGGTCGGCACTGTGACGGATATCTACAGCGTGTTGCGGATTCTGTTTTCGCGGGTGGGGCAGCCGTATGTTGGCCCGGCCAATCTGTTCTCGTTCAACGATCCACAGGGGTGCTGCCCGGAGTGCAATGGCTTGGGCCGCAAGCTGACGCTGAATATGGAGCGGTTTGTGGATTACAGCAAGTCGCTCAGGGGTGGCGCGATCAAGTTCCCCGAGTTCGCCGCCGATAGTTGGGAGGGGAACCTGATGATGGAGACGGGGTTCTTCGATCCTGATAAGCCGTTGAACCAGTACAGCGAGGAAGAACTCGACAAGCTGTTGTACGCCAAGCCCGTTAAGGTGGAGATGCAGTGGGGCGGCAAGACGATGAACTTGACCTACGAAGGATTGGTGGGCAAGTTCACTCGCAAGTATATTTTGCGCGATATAAAGGCGTTGTCCGAGCGCACGCAGAAGATGGTGGAGCCGTTTCTGGTGATGGGGCCGTGCACACTCTGTCACGGTGCGCGCTTGAGCCAGGCGGCCCTGAATTGCCGGATCAATGGCTACAATATCGCCGAGTTGGCCTCGATCGAGGTTGGCGAGTTGCTGGGCATCATTGAGCAGATCGATGATCCGGCTGCCGCGCCGATCGTGGCCTCGTTGAAGCAGCGTTTGGGCTATCTGATCGATATCGGCCTCGATTACCTGACGCTGGCCCGCGAAACCGATACGCTCTCGGGTGGCGAGTCGCAGCGCATCAAGATGGTCAAGCACTTGACGAGCAGTCTGGTGGATGTGACCTATATCTTCGATGAGCCGAGCGTTGGCCTGCACCCCCGCGATGTGCACCGCTTGAATGAGCTGTTGGTGCAGCTGCGCGATAAGGGCAACACGGTGCTGGTGGTCGAGCACGATCCCGATGTGATCAAGATAGCGGACTGGATTGTGGATATGGGGCCGCACGCTGGACGCAACGGTGGCCAGATCGTGTACCAGGGCGATTATGCCGGACTCTTGAAGGCGGATACGCTGACTGGTAAGTATCTGCACCGCACGATGCCGCTCAAGCGGCAGCCGCGTCAGCCGCAGGGGTACCTGTCGATCCGCAATGCGACGCTGCACAACCTGCACGATGTGAGCGTGGATATCCCCAAGGGCGTGTTGACGGTGGTGACGGGCGTGGCTGGCTCGGGCAAGAGCACGCTGATCAACTATGTGTTCCTCAAGCTGTATCCCGATGCGATCCGCATCGATCAGTCGGCGATCGGCATTTCGAGCCGTTCGAACGCTGCGACGTACACGGGCATTATGGATGATCTGCGCAAGGCCTTCGCAGCCGCCAATAAGGTGAGCGCGTCGCTGTTCAGCTTCAACTCCAAGGGCGCATGCGAGAACTGCCAGGGTTTGGGCGTGATCTACGCCGATGCGGCGATCTTCGAGGAAGTGAAGCTGGAGTGCGAGGTGTGTGGCGGCAAGCGCTTCAAGGACGAGGTGCTGGCGTATAAGCTGAACGGCGTGTCGATCAGCGATGTGCTGGCGATGAGCATCGAGCAGGCCAAGGAGACGTTGAAGGGCAAGGAGTTGCAGCGCCGCTTGCAGACGCTGGTCGATGTTGGGCTAGGCTATCTCTCGTTGGGTCAGCCGCTCAACACCCTCTCCGGCGGCGAGTGCCAGCGCCTCAAGCTGGCCAGCGAGCTGCACAAACAGGGCAGCATCTATGTGCTCGACGAGCCGACGACCGGCCTGCACATGTCCGACATCACGTTGCTGATGCGCATCATCGATCGGCTGGTGGACGCGGGCAACACGGTGATCACGATTGAGCACAACCTGGATGTGATCAAGAGCGCCGATTGGATCATCGATATGGGGCCGGAGGGCGGACGACGGGGCGGCCAGGTGTTATTCTCTGGCCCGCCCGCCGAGTTGCTGCATGTGGAGCGCTCGCTGACGGGGCAGTTTCTGCGGGAGCATTTGGCGGGGTAGCGCGCGTCGGCAGAGAATCTGTGGTTTCTGCGATAAGGCCGTTCTGTGTGAGCAGAACGGCCTTATTGTTTGTGCAGGCTCACTCCCCAAACACCGAGTGAAACGCCCGCAGTATCGGTTGCCCCACCATCGAATCGTAGATCGCGAAATCAACTGCCTTGAATAAGCCAACCAGCGCTGGGTCGGCCAAGGCATCGGCGAAGATGCGTGCGATGGTGGTGGGATTGTTCTTGAACACGCCACAGCCCCACGCGCCCAGCACCAGCGCCTCGCAGCCGTGATGCGCCGCCATCGCCAGCACCATGCGTGCGCGCCGCTGCATCGTCGGCTCGATCTGCGGAACCAGTGTTGGATCATTGCGGTGCAGCACTCCGGCGTTGACGGCGGCAGCGGTGAGGAACGTGGTTGTCCAGGGTTGCAAGATCAGGCGGTCTTGGTCATCGCGGAAGACGGGCACATGCGGCGAGAGGATCATATGGTCGGAGTAGAGCGCGCTGGGGTTGTAGTGGTGGTACTCGTAGAAGGCGGGTTGCGTTTGTAGGGTGGCGTACAGGCCCGACGCTCGCGCGAGACTTTCTTCTTGAGCTTGGCTGCCGCCGATAAAGCCGCCTCCGGGATGGCGCGCCGACGCAAAGTTCAGGCAAGCGACATGCGCAAAGCGCTCGGCGAGGCTGCGCCCTGCCGCCAAGGTGCTGCGTGCGCTCACCACGATCTCAGTATCGTAACGGGGCAACTGCGCGACAGCGTTCATCAGCGTGTCGTAGTCATCTGGCCGATATAACACTGTTCCCGCACAGGCTTGAGCGAGCTGCTCGCCGATCGAGATGGTCTGCCCTGCAGCCGAATACGTCCCCCGTTCGCAGATGGCGAGCGTTTCTTGAGCCACTCGGGCACGTTGCAGACGAGTCATTGAAAACCTCCTGGCCTGCGTGCGTCAGGAATCGTACCACAATATGTTCCCTTTTTGCATCCTTTGTCATATGTCGTTTTGTCGAGTTGTCGATTTAGTGTGGCTGTGCACGACTATGTGTAAGTGCATGTTCAGGGCACAGCTCAAAAAGAGGGATAGGAGTGTGGATGTATCCAAGGGAGCTTGGGTGTGATGGAGGGGCGCGCCTGAAACATTCAGCAACTTGTAATCTTACCTTTGTTGCGTAGGGGATAGGGAGAAGCATATGCATTACATTGTGTTGATGTACGCTGATGCGGCATACGCTTATGCTAACGACGAGCGTCAGCAGCTCCATGAGCAGGAACTGCGCTACAGCGGCCATTTGTTGGCAGAGGCGACCTTCGACCCCAGCGTAGGCACGACATCGTTGCGGCTAGAGCATGGTGTCGTTTCGGTGGATGTTGGGCCGTGTATGGATGCTGAAGTGGAGTTGCAGCGCGTGTTGCTGATCCAGGCGCGCGATCTCAATGAAGCGATTCAGATCGCTGCCCGCACGCCGCATCTGTACCACGGTCCGATTGAGATACGTTCGGTGATGGCGACGGGCGGCTTGGGGTGTGGAGATGAAGGCTAGTGCTGCTATTGAATTGATCGGCAGAGCAAAACGGCTGCTCGTTGGGAGCAACCGTTTGGAGGATGATGGGAAAAAAGAAGGCGAACGAGCGTCATTGCTCATTCGCCTTCTTCTGACAAAAACTCACTGGGCAACTGGCTGGAGTCCAAAGCGCTTCGCCATTTCTGGGGTGATCAGACCGAGCAGCGCGTAGCCGAGGCCGGTGATCACCACGCCCAGGACGACGAACCCGAGGCCGAGGGCCATCGCACCGTACGAGGCGCCGAATGCCATTGCCGACAAGCTGAGCGAAGTCACTAAGCTTGCTGCCGTAAGTTGGGTGTTGCGTGCCGCGTTCGCCACTGGATTGCCGTTGGCATCCTTCAACGCTTCCGCAGCGTCGTTGGTGCCTGCTGGATCGCCGCTCTCAACCGCGAATTTGCCCATCTGCGCATAGGAGAGGCCGTTGCTGCTGGCCGCTGCGTGCTTCTGAATGATCTCGGCCATGCTGAGCGCAGTCGGGATGTTGGTGACTGGCGTGTTCGGGATGGATGCATCCGCGGGAGTGACAATCTGCTGAGCTGCCAACTGTTGCTTCACGAAGTTGTTGATGTAGATGCCTGCTCCGGCAGTTATCAGACCTGCAATCGCAAAGGCGATACCGACGGCCATCACAATTTTGGGGAAGAGACGTAGCGCTTTCATCGAATTCCTCCAGGGCTTAGTTTGTGTCCGTTCATTTGATGAGGCCAGTATAGCTGATAACGAGGGCCAGCATCGTAAATGCTCGAACACTTAAAGGAAACACTTCGCAACAATTTTCACATATGGGTTGCGTTGGGATTGCAAGCATCATCATATCACAGTAGATCGAATATATCATCTGTAGAAAGCGAAATTTGGCTGAAAGATTGGTTAGTATTCCAAAAAGTGTGATATTTGTGTATTGCGTTGCGACTCATAGGTCGCGAAACGTGGAGGACGTTCTCCTGTCTCGGGCGGAGTATGGTATAATAGAACGTATGTTCGTTGGTTGTCCGCACCGAGTTCAGGAATGGAATGCTCCCAACCTTAACCTTCACGCTTCCGCTTCCTCCTAGCTTCAACGCCCAATATTTTACGCATCGTGGTCATCATACGCTTACTCCGTGGTCGCGCCGCTACCGCGATGTGGTCGCGTACCGTCTGTTCGAGATGCACTGGGACGATCGTTTGAGCGACACGTTTTTGCAGGCCGCTCAGCGCGGTCATCTCTCGCTGCTGTTGACGTTTTACTTCGAGACGCCGCTGCGGCGCGATCTCGATTCAGGGCTGAAGATCGTGCAGGATGCGGTGGTCTCCAAGGGCTTGGGTGTCGATGATTCGCGGGTGGTCGATGTGCGCCTGATCAAGCGGATCGACCCGCTCAACCCGCGCGTCGAGGTGAGCATCGATATTGTGGAGCAGTGGGATTGGGACGGCGATGCTGGCGAGGCGCTCGATTCGCTCACCTTCAAACTGCCCATCCCGCCCAGCGTGAACGAGCAGTACACGATCGTGAACGGGCGGCGGCATCGCAGCACGGAGTTGCGCCGCTTCCGCAAACAGGTGCAGGCGATTGTTGAGGAACAGCAGATCGCCACGCTGCTCCCCGCGAGCCTGCGGGCCAAGCGCAAACCGAGCTACCTTGCCGTGTACGCCGATTTCTTCTTCGCGCCGCGCAACCGCCGCGATGTGGATAGCGGGCTGAAGGCGCTGCTCGATGCGTTGTGCGCGCCGTTGGAGGTGAACGATAACCGCGTGGTGGATATTCATCTCACCAAGCGGACGACATCGGGCGAGCCGTTCACGCTCGTCCAGCTTGAGCCGCTCGCCGATTGGGTGTTCGATGCGCAGCATCCCGTGCTGCGTTGATTTTTATCCACAGATTACACAGATTTCGCAGATGTTGTATTGAGGTTTTGGTGTGTCGAAGTGCTTGCTACGCGCATAAGCTCGTTACTTCTACATCATCAAAAAGGCTTATCAAAAGCATCTTTTCGGCATTCAAATTGATACCAACACTTCCTCGCCAGGTGATGTCAAAGCGCTGCGCGTAGCAGCGCTTTGACATCACAAAAAACATAAAATACCTTGCTGCCGCAGGCTAAAACTGGTTTTTTAATGAACACAGTCTAGCTAGATTTAGCATCACAACATAGAGCACATTCCTTCATTCCAAAATTCCATCTGTGAAATCTGTGGATGCTCAATCTCCTGACTGATGCGCGGAGTCGATTGGCATGGTATACTATTACCTACAGGCGTTGACGGAGACCAGTAGGCGGGCCAGGGAGGCCCAGCGAGCGCGGGACGGTGTGAGCCGCGCGCCAGAACACCCGCTGAATATCACTCCTGAGCCGACACGCGAACCGCCCTTGTGGTGTAGTAGTGGCGTCCGGGTTCGTCCCCCGTTATCAAGGACGGGAGGTTGAACACGACCTTCGCCGAGCGCAGTTGTTGCTTTGCAACGCTGAACAAGGGTGGTACCGCGGGGTTTTTGCCTCGTCCCTGATCTGATATGGGGCGGGGTTTTTTGATTCCCAACGAAAGGAGGTGATTGGCCATGGACGGCGATGGTATTGCTGGCATTCGCGGATTGTGCGACAACGTTCAATATGTGATAAGGAGAGAATATGTTTCAGGAAGTGACAGCGCGGCCCGATTTTGTTGCGCACGAGGAAGCGGTGCTGCGCCTATGGGCCGAGACGCGGGCGTTCGAGCAGTTGCGGGCGCAGACACGCGGCGGCCCGAAATGGTCGTTCTTGGATGGCCCAATCACTGCCAATAACCCGATGGGCGTGCACCACGCTTGGGGGCGCACCTACAAGGACCTTTACAACCGTTTTCACGCGATGTTGGGTCACGAGTTGCGTTGGCAGCAGGGCTTCGATTGCCAGGGGTTGTGGGTGGAAGTAGCGGTCGAGCGCGATCTCGGCTTCACCAATAAGCACCAGATCGAGGAGTACGGCGTTGATCGGTTTGTGGAAGCCTGCAAGCAGCGCGTGTTCCACTTCGCCGATGTGATCAGCCGCCAGAGCCAGCGGTTGGGCTATTGGATGGATTGGGATAACTCGTACTTTACGCTCTCCGACGAGAATAACTACGGCATCTGGGGCTTCCTCAAACTGTGCCACGAGCGCGGCTGGCTGTACCGCGGCCACGATGTGATGCCGTGGTGCCCCCGGTGCGGCACGGCCCTCTCCGAGCACGAGATCGCGACCGAGGGCTACGCCGAGCGCACGCACTTGGCGCTCACGGTCGGCCTTCCGCTGCAGGAGCGGTCCGGCGAGGCGCTGCTGGTTTGGACGACGACCCCCTGGACGTTGCCCGCTAATGTGGCGGCGGCGGTGCATCCCGAGTTGACCTATGTGCGTTTGGAGCCGGCGCAGCCCACCGAGCATGGCTGGCGTGGCGTGTGGCTGGCGAAGGACCGTGTGGCGGCGTTGCAGGCGGCTGGCGTGGTGCGCGGCTGGACGCAGGCCGAGGAACGGCTGGGCAGCGAGTTGGTCGGCTGGCGCTACCGTGGCCCATTCGATGAACTGGATGCGCAGGCTGGCGTAGAGCATCGTGTGGTGGCGTGGGACGAGGTGAGCGCCGAGGATGGCACGGGCGTGGTGCATATCGCGCCGGGCGCTGGCAAGGAGGACTTCTTGCTGGGGCGCGAGCTTGGCCTGGCCGTGCTGGCCCCGCTCGATGAGAACGGCGTCTACTTGGCTGGCTACGATTGGCTGAGCGGGCGCGCTGCGAGCGGTGTTGCCGAGGATGTGGCCGCGAATCTGGAGGGCAAGGGCGTGCTGTTCGGGCGCGAGCAGTATACGCACCGCTACCCGGTCTGTTGGCGCTGCGGCACCGACCTGCTGTTCCGGCTGGCCGACGAGTGGCTGATCAGCATGGATTCGCTGCGGCATCAGATGATGGATGCGGCGAAGGAGGCGACCTGGCTGCCCGCGTTCGGCCTGGAGCGCGAACTGGACTGGCTGCGCAATATGGATGATTGGATGATCTCCAAAAAGCGCTACTGGGGCTTGGCGCTGCCGATCTATCCCTGCGAGCATTGCGGGCATGTGACGGTGGTCGGTTCGCGGGCCGAGTTGCAGCAGCGGGCCGTGGAGGGCTGGGACGAGTTCGACGGTCACTCGCCGCACCGCCCCTGGGTCGATGCGGTGAAGATCGCCTGTGAGCAGTGCGGTGCAACGGTGTCGCGGGTGGCCGATGTGGGCAACGTCTGGCTCGACGCGGGTATCGTGGCGTTCTCGACGATGGGCTACTACGAGGACCGCGAGCGCTGGCAGCAATGGTTCCCGGCGCATCTGGTGCTCGAAAGCTTCCCGGGGCAGTTCCGCAACTGGTTCTACGCGCTGCTGGCGATGAGCACTGCGCTCACGGGGCACGCGCCGTTCCGCACGCTGCTTGGCCACGCGCTGGTGAAGGACGCCAACGGCGAGGAGATGCACAAGAGCAAAGGCAACGCGATCTGGTTCGAGGAGGCCGCCGCCTGGATGGGCGTGGAGCCGTTGCGCTGGCTGTTCGCCTCGGCGCCGCTGGAGCGCAACATCAACTTCGGGCGCGAGGCGGTGGCCGAAGCGGCGCGGCGCTTGCAGCCGATCTGGGAGGTGTACCGCTTCTTTGTGACTTACGCGAACCTGGAGTCGCAGTTGCAGTTGGGCGATTGGCGGCTGGAGCAGCACCGCAGCACTGGCTCGCTGCTCCCGCTGGATCGCTGGTTGCTGGCGCGGGTCAGCAAACTGGTCGAGACGGCGCGGGCGCGCCTGAGCGCCTTCGATGCCCGTGGCTACACCATCGAGGTGGAGCGCTTCGCCGACGAGTTGTCGAACTGGTACGTGCGGCGGTCGCGGCGGCGCTTCTGGGGCTCCACGCGGGGCGGCGATGCGGCGCAGAGGCAGGCGGCCTACGATACGCTCTACGTGACGCTGGTGACGTTGGCTCGCGTGCTAGCGCCGGTGCTGCCGTTCCTGAGCGAGACGCTCTACCAGCAGTTGGTGCGCAGCGTTGATGCGAACGCGCCGCAGAGCGTACACCTGACGGGATTCCCAACGCCGTTGGCAGCGCACGACGCCGTGCTCGATGAGATGGAGGTGGTGCGTCAGGTGGCGGGATTGGGCCGCGTGGCGCGTAAGTCGGCTGGTGTGCGGGTGCGGCAGCCGCTGGCCCGTATGTTGGTGGCGGGCACCACGGCGGCGCAGCGGGCGGCGCTGCGGCAACACGAGACGGAACTGCTGGACGAGCTGAACATCAAGGCGCTCGAACTGCCCGAGGCCGAGTCGCTGCAGCAGTATCGGCTCAAGCCGAACCTGCGGCTGTTGGGGCCACGCTTGGGCGCGTTGGTGCCGAAGTTGCGGGCGGTGCTGGAGGAACTGCAGCCGAGCGAGGCGGCGGCGTTGGCGCATCGTGTGGCGGCGGGGCAGGAAGTGACGGTGGAGGTGGCTGGCGAGGCGTTGACGTTGCGGCCCGAGGAACTGCTGGTGGAGACGCTGCCATTGGCGGGATACGCAGTGGCGCAGGATGGCGCGTTGCAGGTGGCGCTCGACACCACACTCGACGCGGCGCTGGAGCGCGAGGGTTGGGCGCGCGACCTGGTGCGGGCGGTGCAGGAGGCCCGCAAGGCGGCGGGCATGGCGCTCTCCGACCGTGTGACGCTCTACTTGAAGGGCGGCGCGGCCCTGGAGGACGTGCTGGGTGAGTGGGGCGCCTACCTGCGCGAGGAGACGTTGGCGCTGCAGGTGGTGCTCGCCGAGCCTCCCGCCGAGGTGTACCGTGAGAGCGTGACGCTCGGCGGTAGCGATGTGCTGCTTGGTGTGGGGTCTGCGTGACAAGGTGACAAGGTGACTGGGTGACAAGGTGACGAGGAAGCGCCGAGAAGCCCAGTCACCTTGAACGGACACAGCGCATAAGGGTCATTCTGAACGAGCGAAGCGAAGTGAAGAATCTCTGCGTACTGTGCCGCCTTGCGTGTTTGGGTGCTCGACAGAACAACGAAAAGCAGTGTCATCTCGAACGAAGTGAGAGATCTCAACAAAGAAAACAATGAAAGGCGATGAGATTCCTCACTCCGCGCTATGCGCGCCGTTCGGAATGACATTGTGTTTCGCTGAGAACACACGATGAGATTCTTCACTT
>CALKHR010000163.1 GCA_937988885.1 uncultured Roseiflexaceae bacterium
AGTGTTGAGGTCAGGGGTTCGAGCCCCCTTAGCTCCACCAAACGAAAGCGCTTGCTCGCTGCAAGCGTTTTTTCACGCAAATAGTCGCCCAGGTCGTTCCCATACGGGGCTATAGCTCAGCTGGGAGAGCGCAACACTGGCAGTGTTGAGGTCAGGGGTTCGAGCCCCCTTAGCTCCACCAAACGAAAGCGCTTGCCACTGTTGATGGCAAGCGCTTTTTCGTGCGTCCATCGAGTTGTGCGCGTTTGCTCACGCTGCGGAGTGCGGTTGCTCGTCTTGCATATGCAGTTCGCCATCGATCAGCCCACCTTCCTGCACAATGAGCACCGCAGTGGTGATCTGACCGTGAACCTTGCCTGTGCTCGCAATCTCGAGCTTGCGGCGACAGACGATCTTGCCGGTGAAGTTGCCCGCCACCGTGATGTCCTCGGCCTCCAGATCTGCCTCCACATCGGCACCCGACTCGACATAAATGTACTGGCGCGATTCGATGGAGCCACGTGCGTGGCCCTGGATGCGCACACCGCGCTCCGAGCGGTAGCGGCCATCGAAGAAGTCATCAGGGCCGATCACGCTCTCGGCGGTGGTCTTCGGACGTGAGAGGGCGGGCTTCTCGGCTGGGGCGCTGTTGGTGTAGCGCGGCAGCGTGATCGTTGGGCCGCCTGGGGCTGCGGTGGGCACCGTCTGCGTGACGATCACCGGGTCATCGGCTGGTTTGCTGGTTGCGTTGGTGGCCTGTGTGTTCGGCGCGTTCGACGTGCCTTGGCCTTGATCGTAGGGCTGTGGTGCGCCGGGGGTGCGCACTGGTCGCTCGGGTGGCGGAGGGGTGGCGCTGGCGTGCCAAGCAGGCTCCGAAGGCGGTGGCTCTGGCGCTGGCTCTCGGCGGCGGGGTGGCAACATCGCCGGCAGCTCGGGCAACAGATCGAGGTCGATATCGCCTTCGGAAGTTGAGGTGTTGGCCGAAGTTGGCTCGGTCGGGGCGTTCGGGTTTCGGCGTCCAAACATAGCGCTCCTCCTGGTATGGATGTCCTGGCGCGCGGGAGCGCGCATTCCTCTTTCCTGCATCCAATGGTACTCCCCAGGGTATGATGCGATCAACAGACGTGCGTTACAGTTTGATTGCAGGGAACCCCGAAATCTCCGCCGATCTTGCCTCCTAAAATTCGATGTATTGTGCGGCACTTTACACGCTTATCGCGTAGCGTTGTGGTACAATAGGCTTACATCACCTGTCCATCCAAAGAAAGGTTGTTTCAGTGAGCGATACAACGTATGATGTTGTTGTGATTGGCGCGGGTCCTGGCGGCTATGTTGCCGCGATTCGTGCATCGCAATTGGGCCTTAAAGTTGCGGTTGTCGAGCGCCAATACTGGGGCGGCGTCTGCCTCAATGTCGGCTGTATTCCCACCAAAGCACTGCTCCACACCGCCGATCTCCTCGAAGAAGCCCGCGATGGCAAGCGCTTTGGCGTGGTTACGCAGGATGTTTCGTTGGATTTTGGCGCTGCAATGGCCAATAAAGATCGCGTTGTGAAGGCTAGCACGCAGGGTGTTAGCTTCCTGATGAAGAAGAACAAGATCGATACGATCAACGGCAGCGCCCGCATCGCTGGTCGCAACAGCGTGCAGGTCACCGGTAACGACGGTAAGCAGATCAACCTGACTGCTAAAAATATCATCATCGCCACGGGCGCCAAGGCCCGCGATATCCCGCAGATCGGTGCCACCTTCGATGAGGATCGCATCCTCTCCTCGACGGGCGCGCTGAACCTGAAGGAAGTGCCGAAGTCGCTGCTCGTGATCGGCGCAGGCGCGATCGGCTGCGAGTTCGCCTCGATGTTCCGCTCCTTCGGCTCGGAGGTCACGATCGTCGAGATGCAGTCGCGCATTGTGCCTGTGGAAGATGAAGAAGTGAGCGCCGAGTTGGCCCGCGCCTTCACCAAGCGCGGCATCAAGTTGCTGACCAGCGCGAAGCTCACCAAGGTCGAGCGCACCGATACGCAGGTCACCGCCACGGTGATCGATGCCGACGGCAAGGAGCAGAAGCTGACCGCCGAGCGCATGCTGGTGGGCATCGGCTGGCAGGCCACCAACAACAAGGGCATCGGCCTGGAGGAAGTTGGTGTGGCCACCGACGAGCGCGGCTTCATCAAAGTCGACAGCATGATGCGCACCAATGTCGAGGGTATCTACGCGATCGGCGACTGCACGGTCAAGACGCCCTGGCTGGCCCACAAGGCTTCCGCCGAGGCGCTGGTGGCGGCGGAGCACATCGCCGGGCACAACCCACCACCGATCGACTACAACAAGATCCCGGGCTGCACCTACACCAACCCCGAGATCGGCAGCGTGGGCCTGACCGAGGCCAAGGCTCGCGAGCTGGGCTACGACGTGAAGGTCGGCAAGTTCCCCTTCTCGGCCAATGGCAAGGCGCGTATCCTCGACGCCAAGTTTGGCTTTGTGAAGGTCGTCTCCGATAAGCAGTATGACGAGGTACTGGGCATTCATATCATTGGCCCGCACGCCACCGAGCTGATCGCCGAGGGCGGTGTGGCACTCTCGCACGAGGCTACCTCCGAGTCGCTGATGCGCACCATTCACGCCCACCCGACGCTGTACGAAGCATTGGGCGAGGCTGAGCACGCAGCCGCCGAGGGTCAGCCCATCCACCTCTAATACGTTGTTTTCTGAAGCCGCGCCTGAATCTATTGCTCGGGCGCGGCTTCGGCTAAAGGAAAAGTCTTATGCCAGTCCTGATCAACCTTACCACCGCCGAGCACGGTGGCACCACAATGTCCTGCGGCACCGATGGCTCATCGTGCGGCCCCAACTGCACCTGCGGCTGTCCGTACACGGGCATGGAGGAGCGCGGGCGCGTCGAGCTGATCGCCGAGGTTGAGCAGCGTTACCCAAACAAGTGGCTTGCGTTCGTGATTCCGCCAGGCGAAGACGAATATGCGCCTGAGCGCGGCATGCTGGTTGTGTACGGCGACACCGACGACGAGGTGTGGGATGCCGTTGCTCGTATCACGCACAACCAAGTGGTGCATGTCTACTACAACGGCTCGCTCGAATCCTACCTCGCCTGGGCCGACGCCGCATAACTTCTGCTACCCCACAGCGCCCAAACTGGTATAACGCAGCAGGTGGTTGGCCTGTACGCGCTCTCGGAATGCTTGACGTGCGTGATCATCGTCAAGCGTTGCGGCGTACAACTCGATCATCTGGTTGGCGGCGCGCTGGATGCGCTCGGCCTCGGGATCGTCGAGGATTTGGAGGATGTAGGCACAAGTTTGGTAGGCGAAGAACGGTTCGTTGAGCCCAATCCGTAGCCCATTATCGATGCTGTGCATAATCTGTTTGGCGGCATGGTATGCGTCAATCGGATCGTGGCGCTGCAACGCCAGTGCAGCCAAGCCGGCCCAGGCCTCGGCTGCGGCGCCTTGGTTTGGGATGCTCTCGTAGATCTGCAGTGCCTGCCGATACGCCGATTCCGCCTGCGGATGCTGCAGGAGCGCGCGGCTATGTGCGATCAACACAAGACTGTGCGCTTGATCGTAGGTGTGGCTTGAGCGACACGCCAATTGGTAGGCTTCCTCGGCGTGCGCGTTGGCTTCCGCGAGCTCTCCAACGTGCAGCAAATAGGCGCTGAGGGCCAACAGGGCGGTGATGCGGTGCGATGGGGCGATACGCATCTCGTCACTGCGGCTCAGGCGCAGATACCTGTGCTTTGCGAGCGATGGATTGCCGCTCAAGTGAAGCAGGTGAATCAGCGCCACACTGAGCAGGTAGCCGTTCCATTGTTCGTTGGTTGCCTGCGCTACACCGAGGGCATGCTCAAGCACATTGCGAGCCTGAGCGTACACGCCTTGCAACCGCAGCACCTCGGCCAAGCCGAATAAGATACGGCTCTCGGTTGTGCGCGACGCCAACTGCGAGGCCATCTGTTGCGATTGCTCGTAATAGCGGCGTGCGGCGGGCAGATCGTAGGTGATGCGCGCGACATCGCCCAAGATGAGCAGGCTATCGACCCTGCCGAGCTGGAGATTGTAGGTTTCGCAGAAGATACGGGAGCGCTCTGCGTAATCGTGCGCCTGTTGGTAATCGCTGAGCCTGAGATTGAGCCCGGAGAGCCACACGTAAGCCGCCCAATCGACCATGCGTTGCAGCGCCGAGCGATGGTTGTTGTGCTGTGCCTTGGTATTGTGCGCCAACGCCAATTCGACCTGCTCGCGTGAGCCGTAGTAATCGCCCTGATTAAAGAGCGCAAGACTCCAGGCCATGTGCGCCATAATCATCCCTACAGGGCTCCACTGTTTGTGCGCGATCGCCAACTGCACCACCTCAATGGCGCGCTTGATTTGGAAGGTGCGGGCCAGCGCCATACTGTGAAAGCCCAGCAGTTTGCCGTACACTCGCCGCGTTTGAGCATCCGCTGTGGGTTGCGCCGCTTGGTCGGCGAACGCCTCGCAGGCCAGCGCAAACATAGGCAGACGGTCGGCAACCAACCCCGAGACCATATAAAATTGATAGAGCGCATCGACGCACTGTTCGATCTCGGCTGCGTAGGCGTGTTGTGAGGCCCACTTCCACGCCTGACGGATATTGTCCATCTCGGCCCAAATCTCGGCAGCAGCGGCCCGTGGCTCGTTGTCCATCAGGCGCTGTTCGCGCGATGCCAAGTAGGCGAGGTAGTAGCGACAGTGCCGCGCTTCGGCTTGGATACGCTGTTCGTCACTCTCAAACTGTTCGAGCGCATACTGGCGAAGCAGTTCGTGCATAGCGTAGCGCTTGCCGTTGGTGTGTTCAGTGAAACTGAGCAGTGATGTTTGGCTGAGCCGTATCAGCATCATCGGCGTGATGGAGCCGACCGCCAGTGCGGCCTCCTGCGTGAAACCCCCTTGAAAGAGGGCGACCGTACGGAGCGCCTCCTGTTCGGCTGATGACAGCAAGTTCCACGACCACAGAAAGACCGCTCGCATGCTCTGTTGGCGCTTCGGTGCCCCGCGCCACTCGAACGACAGAAAATCCACACTCTCGCTGATCGCACGGACGATTTCAGCGTACGAGTAATGGGCTGTCCAAGCCGCCGCAAGCTCGATCGCCAACGGCACACCCTGCACTAAGCGGCAGATGGTGTGAATCTGTTCGAGTGTTTCGTCGTCGAGTTGCAGATTGGCTTGCATGCGTTGTGCGCACTGCACGAACATCGTCACGGAGGCGGGCTGCTCGGTCTGCTTATCGCTGGTTGGCTCACTGTCGAGCGCCGATACGTGGTAGAGATGCTCTCCACGGACGAGGAGCGGCTCGCGCGATGTCACCAGAATCTGGAGATGTGGGCACGCCTGTAGCAGGGCTAGCGCGAGTTCGCTGACATCGTTGAGCAGATGTTCGGCGTTGTCGAGCACGAGCAGGAGTTGTTTATCGCGTATGTAGCGGATGAGATACTGGAGCGGATCGCCCTCTGTATGCAAATCCAATGCGTTGAGCA
Source organism: uncultured Roseiflexaceae bacterium (assembly GCA_937988885.1). Taxonomy (GTDB): domain Bacteria; phylum Chloroflexota; class Chloroflexia; order Chloroflexales; family Roseiflexaceae; genus CALKHR01. The sequence continues at coordinate 5,491 of CALKHR010000163.1, forward strand.
TGAGGGTGGTGAGGGAACTTGTGGAGGTGAGTGCGCCCAACGCTATGAACACCGCCCCATGACGGTACTTTGCGACGTTCGCTTGCGCGAGGGCGATGGCGAGGCGCGTTTTGCCCATCCCTCCCATACCGATGAGAGTTAACAGGCGCATATGGTCCGAATCGAGCAAGTTGCTCAGTTCGGCGAGTTCGCGTTGGCGGCCCACCAGTTCGGTCTGCATTCCGGGCAGGTTGTTATGCACAATCTGCGGTCTGAGCGTATCTGTTGAGAGTGCGATGCGAGCGTAGCTGTGTGTTGAAGGTGTGATCAATTGTCCCGATTTGATCTGCTGCATCAACGTCACGATCTCGCCTGTTGGATCGAGGCCAAGCTCTTGTTTGAGGATCTGGCAATAGCGTTGGTACTGACTCAGGGCGCGCTGTGGTTGCCCTAAATAGGCCAATAACAGCATCACCTGCCGATGGTTCTCCTCGCGGTACCGATCAAGCAGCAGCGCTTGGTTGGCGAAGTTCAGTGCTTGCTGATAATTGCCCTGGTTCACCAGGCCCGTGGTCAGCGTGTGGAGTGCATGTTGCGCCATATTGCGCAGCGTTTCGCGCCGGAGTTGAAGCCATTCCTCGAAGATTGGAGCATCGGGGAGGGTGAGATGTGGCAACAAGTCGCCCTGATATTCGGCAACCGCAGCGCTCAGTTGTGCTCGGCAAGTGGCGCATTCGCTGATAGCGTGGTGGCTGTGTTGCTCACACACATCTATAGCCGCTTGGAAGCGGAGCGCATCGACGGAGAGAATGTCGGGCGCGAGTTGGATGGTCTGCCGATCGATGAATAGCAATCGATCTGCCAGTTGGGGATCGATTGTGGTGAGCATTTGGCGTATACGGAACAGCGAGAGGCGCAAGTTCCTGAGCGCCATGCCGGGACGGTTATCGGGCCATAGGAGTTCGGCGATAGCCTCTCGTCGATGTGGGCGTGGCTCTAGCGCGAGATATACCAGGAGTGCACGAACTTTTTCGGTGGGAAACTGGGTGATGGTCGTTGTTGATACGGTAAGCGAACACGTCCCTAGCACCGTAAGGCTCACGCTCAACATAGCTGTCCTTGAGAATATTTGCGAGGATTGTAGGATGTATACAAGGTGCTTGCAAATGATGCTAAGAGCAGGTCGGAATGATCGCTTGAGCGAGATAGGATGTTGTGGGTATTCTTCTTACCTAAACAACGACCTATGAAGTAGATCAGCCAAGTCGCCAGCTTGAGGCTCCTCTATCCAGAGAAACGATAAGCTATGGATACGGGTCGACGTATTGGAGTGAGGAGCTACCAGCGCTTTGAAGCTCCACGTTAGACCTCGCTTCTAACAACCATCGAAATGTTCAACTTATACACCATCCGATGTATACATGCTTTAGCTCCTAAACTTCATTATAGCATTGTGCATACAGGTATACCATTCAAAAAAGGTATACAAATTGGACACTCGCTGTCTCACGAAACTGGTATGATAGACCTCAGAAGTCTTTTTGCTGGTGTGCGCTGATATGCCGAAGTTTGCCATATACCTGCATCCTCAGGTCACGGCGCTCTCGAAGCCCGCCGAGCAGATTGCGTTTACGGGCTTTTCGTGGCCGTACTGGCAGCAGGTGCGCCGCGAACTCGCCGGATTGCTAAAACAGTATCCCTCGCTGCCTTTGCGCAAACCCCATCGAGCGCGTAAACTTCGCCTCGTACCTGTCCATCACCCGCTAAAACATCCACTATCGGCAGATTCAACGTTATAGTGAAAGATGGCAGGCGTCAAGTATTGCGGTTTGGCGCATAGCTGTAGGAGGAATCCTATGCGAATCGGTTTGCAACTTCCCAACTTCAGTTGGCCCGGTGGCACGGCGGGGATTGGGCCGCGCCTGGCCGACATCGTGCGCACTGCCGAGGATGCGGGTTTTGCTAGCATCTGGGTGATGGATCACTTCTTTCAGATTGCGATCATTGGTCCGCCCGAGGAGCCGATGCTGGAGAGCTACAGCGTCCTCAACTATATTGCGGCGCTGACCAAGCGCGTGAAGCTCGGCACGCTGGTGACTGGCGTGATCTACCGTTACCCAGGCCTGCTGGCCAAAACCGTCACCACGCTCGATGTGCTGTCGGGCGGGCGGGCCTATTTGGGCATCGGCGCGGCCTGGTTCGAGGCCGAAGCGCGCGGCTTGGGTGTGCCGTTTCCGCCGCTCAAGCAGCGCTTCGAGATGCTGGAAGAATGTCTGCAGATTGTGCTCCAGATGTGGCGCGACGATCGCACGCCGTACCGCGGGCAGCACTACCTGCTCGAAGATCCGCTGAACCACCCGCAGCCGCTGCAGCAGCCGCACCCGCCGATTATGATCGGCGGCGGTGGTGAGCAAAAGACTCTGCGCCTTGTCGCGCAGTACGCCAACGCCTGCAATCTGTTCACGCATTTGGGCAACCAAGCGCTGCGCCAAAAGCTCGACATCCTACGCGGGCATTGCGACGCGATTGGGCGCCCGTACGACGAGATCGAGCGCACCATCCTGCACACCGTGAATCTGGATGGCAAGGATACGCCCGCCAGCCTGATCGCGCAGTGCCGTGAGTGGGCGGCGATGGGTGTGCAGCAAGCGATCTTCAATATGCCGAATGTGCACGAAATCGCCCTGCTCGAAACGTTTGGCCGCGAGATTATTCCCGTTGTAGACGAATTGTAGCGATTGTGTGATACGGTTGTTTGGCTGCTCTGCTATAATATTCCGCCAGCACAGATCACCATCAGCGCTGCCGTACACATCCATTGTTTGCGCGATGCGCTCGTAGGCTGCACGCCGCTGCCGAGCGCTGAGACATCGCGCAATGGTGCCAAGTGTGTGCCGAAAAGACCTGCCAGTTGTGCGCTCGGCCCGACGTGAGACCTTCTGTTGGGCTTGCTGCTAGTAACCATCTAAAGGAGTGAAGGGATGTCGAACTACGACCGGCGCTTTGGCTTCAATACCCTAGCATTGCATGCTGGCCAGCGCCCTGACCCAACCACCGGCTCACGGGCGGTGCCGATCTACCAAACCACCTCGTTTGTATTTGAAGATACCGAGCACGCTGCCAACCTGTTCAATTTGCAGCGTTTTGGCAATATCTACACCCGCATTATGAACCCGACCAACGCCGTGTTCGAGGAGCGTTTGGCCGCGCTCGAGGGCGGCGTGGGCGCGTTGGCGGTCGGTAGCGGGCAAGCCGCCCAGATGGTCGCGCTCACCAGCCTGCTCGAAGCGGGCGATGAGATCGTGGCCGCAAACACACTCTACGGCGGCACCTACACGCAGTTCGATGTCACCTTCCGTCGCATGGGCATCAACACCGTGTTCGTCGATCCCGAGGACCCTGAGAACTTCCGACGGGCGATCACGCCGCGCACCAAGGTGCTCTACGGCGAGACGATCGGCAACCCCAGCATCAACGTGCTCGATATTGCAGCGGTGGCCGCCATCGCACACGAGCACAACATACCTCTGATGATCGACAACACCTTTGCGACGCCGTACCTGTGCCGCCCGATCGAGCACGGCGCGGATATTGTGGTGCACTCGGCCACCAAGTTTATCGGCGGCCACGGCACCAGCATCGGCGGCATCATCGTGGATAGTGGGCGCTTCCCGTGGGGCGAGGGCCGCTTCCCGCAGTTGCTCGAACCGAGCAAGGGCTACCACGGCATCCGCTTCTACGAGACGTTCGGCGACTTCGCGTTCATCATGAAGGCCCGTGTGGAGGGCTTGCGCGACCTCGGTCCGGCGCTCAGCCCGTTCAACGCGTTTCTGTTCCTGCAGGGCGTCGAGACGCTCGGCCTGCGCATGGATCGGCACGTGGCGAACGCCAAGGCCGTGGCGAGTTTCCTCAACGAGCACCCCAAGGTGGCGTGGGTCAATTACCCATCGCTGCCCAGTAGCCGCTACCACGCCCTGGCTCAGCGCTACTTGCCGAAAGGCTCGGGCGCGGTGCTCACCTTCGGCGTGAAGGGCGGCTTGGAGGCGGGCCGACGCTTCATCGAGCGCTTGCAGTTGTTCTCGCACCTCGCCAACATCGGCGATGCCAAGTCGCTGGTCATTCACCCGGCCAGCACCACGCATCAGCAGTTGAGCGAGGAGGAGCAGCGCGCCAGTGGTGTGCTCCCCGAGATGATCCGCCTCTCGATCGGCCTGGAGGATGTCGACGACCTGCTGTGGGACCTGGATCAGGCTCTGCGCTAAGCTGAGTATGCGAACTGGCGTATTGCCAGAGGAGATAGAGAATGTCCGAGATGTTGACTGGAGTGAACGCAGGATCGTTGGTGAACGGCACCGAATTCGCCACCACCGCCTTCGATCGGCTGCGCATCTTACGCTCCTACCGCAATATCGCAATGGTGGGTCTATCGGCGAATCCGTTCAGGCCCAGCCATTTCGCCGCGATCTACATGCTCGCCGAGGGCTACAACATCATTCCGGTGAACCCGCGCGAGAAGGAGATTCTAGGGCGACGCTGCTACCCGTCGCTCAGCGACATCCCCGAACCTGTTGAGATCGTCGATATCTTCCGCGATCCTGCGGCGGTGCCGCCGATTGTGGAGGAAGCCATTGCGATTGGCGCGAAGGTCGTGTGGATGCAGCTTGGCGTCATCAACCACGATGCCGCGCGCCGCGCCCGTGACGCGGGCCTCGAAGTGGTGATGGACGCCTGCGTGAAGATCGAGCACGCCCGCTTCTTCGGCGGCCTCAGCACGATCGGCCTAAACACCGGCGTGATCACCGCCCGCCGCGATGTTCGCGTTTCGTAAGCGTCGGTTCGCGAGGGGTGTGAGAGCGACCTGCTCAAACACTCCTTTGCTTTTGTGGGCATTGTTGTGTTTGCGCGTCAGCCTCCAAGCACAACATGTGTAATCCTGGTACAATTGCTGTTTGCACGCCCAAAAGTGTATTAACAACAAGGCCGATGGCCTGTATGCCGAGCGGCATAGTTGCCTGTGATTCTGCTGGGATCGTGACAAACCGCGTCTGTATCGGTTTGTTCGTTTTACATCTAGCGCCTGGTTTGGACGCCTGGCGATACCTTTAATGGAGGAACCTGTTCATCATGAGCGGTAATAAGAAAGTTCGTGTTGCTATTATTGGCGTGGGTAACTGTGCGTCGTCGTTGGTACAGGGTGTCGAGTTCTATCGCAATGCGCCGGATGATGAGATGGTGCCCGGCTTGATGCACGTCAATTTGGGCGGCTATCATATCGGTGATGTGGAGTTCTCGGCGGCCTTCGATGTCGTCGAGACTAAGGTCGGCTTGGACCTCTCCGAGGCTATTTTTGCCGAGCCGAACAATACCATCAAATTCTCCGATGTGCCCCATTTGGGTGTGAAGGTGCACCGTGGCATGACGCACGATGGCGTGGGCAAGTACCTCAGCACGCGCGTGAAGAAAGCCCTCGGTTCCACCGCTGATATCGTCAAGATTCTGAAAGATACGGGCACCGATGTGGTGGTGAATTACCTGCCCGTCGGCTCGGAGATGGCGACCAAGTGGTATGTCGAGCAGGTGTTGGAGGCCGGTTGCGCGTTCGTCAACTGTATCCCGGTCTTTATCGCCTCGCAGCCCTACTGGCAGAAGCGCTTCAAGGATCGCAATCTGCCGATCATCGGCGACGATATCAAGAGCCAGGTCGGCGCTACGATCACGCACCGCGTGTTGACCAACCTGTTCCGTGAGCGTGGCGTGCGCCTCGATAACACCTACCAACTGAATTTCGGCGGCAACATGGACTTCTTCAATATGCTGGAGCGCGAGCGCCTCGAGTCGAAGAAGATCTCCAAGACCAACGCGGTCACCAGCCAGCTCGGCTACGAGATGCCCGCCGATAACGTGCACGTCGGTCCGAGCGACTATGTGCCGTGGCTCACCGACCGTAAGTGGGCGTACATCCGCATGGAAGGCACCACCTTCGGCAATGTGCCGCTGAACGTGGAAGTGAAGCTCGAAGTGTGGGACAGCCCGAACAGCGCGGGTGTGGTGATCGACGCCGTGCGCTTGTGCAAACTCGCGCTTGATCGCGGCATCGGCGGCCAGCTCGATGGTCCGTCGTCGTATCTGATGAAGACCCCGCCGATTCAGTACACCGACGATCAGGCTCGCCAGCTTGTCGAGGACTTCATCAACGCCGACGGCGAGAACCGCACTCCTGTGCCGCCGAGCGTTTCGACCAACGGCCAGAAGCCCGAGGAAGTGAAGGCGTAATCCCTTCCTCACGCAAAAGGCATCGTAGGAACGCAACCTACGATGCCTTTTTCTTTATCCACGGTTTGTTTGCATTTCAGAGGGATGGACAGCATTCGGTCTACCCTATCAATACGCTTTGGTGGCTAATATCAAATCCAGTTGCACAGTGTCTGTAACAGACCCGTTTTAGCCTGCGGCAGCAAGGTATGTGACGTTTTTTGTGGTGTCGATGCGCTGCTACGCGCAGCGCATCGACACCACCTTTCCTGAAAATGCTGGTATTCGTCTAACGCTGAAGCAAGGTTGTTCAGCAAGCATGCTGATTCTGTAAGCAATCATTCGGATGTGGCTAAGCGCGGGCGTTCTCCGCCGCCGCGATCCGCAGCATAGCTGCGAGGCTGCGCTCCACATCGTCGGCGGTGGTGGCCCACGACGACACGCTGATGCGCATCGCTGTTTGCCCCTGCCACACCGTTCCGCCGCACCAGCAGGTGCCATCGGCCTGGATCGCCGCTATCACGCGCTGCGTCACGGCGGGTTCGCCGAACGACACGAGCACCTGATTGCCCGTCACTTCGTTGAGGATGCTGTAGCCCGCTTCGCTCAAGCCCTCGGCGAAGCGGCTGGCGTACTGGCAGCAGCGCTCGATCAGGTCGGCGACGCCGCTGCGGCCTAGCGAGCGCAACGCGGCCCACACATCAACAGCCCGGGCGCGCCGCGACAGTTCGGGCGTGTACTGGTAGGAGTCGCCGCGCCCTTCGGAACGCATCAGGTAAGCCGCCTGCACCGACAGTGAGGCGCGCATCTTCTCGGGCCAGCGGCAGAACACCAAACCGCTGTCGTAGGGCGTGTTGAGCCACTTGTGGCCGTCGGTAGCCCATGAATCGGCATCGGCTAGGCCAGCCGCCAAATGCGCCCGTTTCGGCGCGGCAGCGTACCACAGCCCAAACGCACCATCGACGTGCACCCACGCCCCGGCCTCATGCGCTTTCGCGCAGATCTCGGCAGCCGGATCGCACGCGCCGGTGTTCACATTGCCAGCCTGCAAGCAGACGATCGTCGGCCCGCTGATCGGCGGAAGCGCATCGGCGCGCATGCGCCCTTGGTTGTCCACAGGCACGCGCACCACGCGCTTGTGCCCCAGGCCCAGCATGCTCAACGCCTTCAACAGGCTGACATGCACTTCGTCGCCCACGATCACCGTGATCGGCGGTGCGCCAAACAGCCCATCCTCCTCGACGTTCCAGCCGACCCGTTCGAGTTGTGCGTGCCGCGCCGTCGCCAGCGCGCTGAAGTTCGCCATCGTCGCGCCAGTCACAAAGCCGACGCTGCATTCGCTCGGTAGGCCCAGCAGGTCGATCAACCAACGCTCGCAGATCTCCTCGATTCGGGTGATCAGCGGTGAGGTGGCGGCTGAGAAGGCGTTTTGATCCCACGTGCTGCTGAGCCAGTTGGCGGCCAGCGCAGCGGGTAACGAACCGCCCGTTACAAAGCCAAAGAAGCGCCCGCCAGCGCTCGCGGTGGCAGCGGGTGAGCCGATGCGATCGAGCAGGTCGATAACGGCGGTCGGATCGCTGGGGTGTTCGGGGAGCGGGCCGCCGAGTTCGTGAAGTTGGGCCAGTGCTTCGGGGGTTGGGGCGACATTGCGTTCTTCGAGCGAGGCAAGATACTGGCTAGCGCGCTCAGCGCTGAGGTGCAGCAGTTCGTGCATGAGGTATCTCCAGCACTAATAGGCTTCTTGGCAAACACGATGCTGCGTATTGTACCCTGGTATGCTCATGGGTGCGGTGCTATACTGTACATCATTTGTATGATCTTAAAGGAGGCGACCATGACTGCGGAAACGTCGGGAGCATTGGGGGCTATCGGCCAAATCGCCATGCTGGTTGATGATCTGGAGGAATCGGTGCGCTTCTACAGCGAGGTGCTGGGCATCCCGTTGCTGTTTCGCGCCCCGCCTGGGTTGGCCTTCTTCGATTGCGGTGGCGTGCGGCTCATGCTCAGCCAGTCCGAGGAAGGGCAGAGCAGCGGCAGCGCCACCACGATCTACTTTCGCGTCCCCGATATTCACGCGGCCTACCGTGCGCTTGGCGAGCGTGGTGCGGTGTTCAACGACGATCCTCATCTGATCGCGCAACTTGCGGATCACGACCTGTGGATGGCGTTTCTGCGCGATCTATCCGGCAACCAGTTGGCGCTGATGAGCGAAGTGCCGCGTTAGTTGCTAACGAAACGGATTATGGCCTTCTTCTAGGTCAGCGTGCCATTTTTCGGCCTGCTCGATATTTTGCTGATCATTTCGTAAGCCTTCTGCGTAGTCTAAAAAGCGCTCAAGATCGCTGCTCGCTTCATCTGTTCGGCCAAGCTTGCCCAGCACAATCGCGCGATTGAAGTAGATGTTGTTATAGTTGAGTTTCAACCCCTCCGCTGCATTACATACCTCAAGTGTCTGTTCTAGATACGCGCTGGCTGATCCATTCGCGCAAATGGTGTTGAGGTCATCGTAGCGTACACCACGCAATTGCGGATCGATCTCGTAGGCTACTTGATACCATGCCAGCGCTTGAGACATATCTTGCTCACTTTTTCCTGCCGCTCGAGCAATAACCCAGGCTACCAGCGGCGCGAGTGTGCTATCGCGCTGTTGATCCTCTTGGTAGGCATGGATCGCTGCTGCGATACCTTCTTGTTTCAGTAAGTTGTCGTAATAGTCGAGTGGCCGCGCGATGTTGTTACAAAGCGAGCGGTAGGATTCTTCTGGGTGAAGTTGTAGCCACTCGCTGAGCGAAGGATTGCGCCCTGTGATCGAGCAGATCTGTGATTGCAGGTCGCTATTGTGAGTGCGCCATAACCGCACAGTTCCATCGGCGCCACTGGAGGCTAGCAAACGATCCCCAACAAGAAAGGTAAGATCAGTTACTCGATTCTCGTGACCATACAGCATAAGCGATGCTTCGCCTGGCTTCTGCACCGGCCAAAGGGCAATGGTATTATCCTCGCTGGCGCTGGCGAGCAGGCTGCCATCGGAGGAGAAGCGCAACGCCTTGATCGCTTTGGTATGACCGTACAGTGTGATCGGCTCGGCGTGCGGATTATCCAAGCGAATAAGCTGAATAACGCCATCGTTGCCAGCTGTAGCCAGCCACCGATTATCGGGGCTAAAGCGCACCTGTCTTAATTCAGCACTATGAAGCGTTGTGGTGAGGACAGGTGTATTCCACTGCTCGGTATTCCATAACCATAATTCACCCTCTCGATTGCCCACGGCAAGCCAGCGCTCATCGGGGCTGAAATCGAGCGTCACACTACTGCCCGCCTGAAGTTCTCGAACCTGTTGCGGTTTGGCAATGTTGCGCCAAACCGATACGCCACCATCGTCTTGGGCTGCACTAGCGAGCCAAGTTCCCTGTGAGCTAATACGCATTGCTCGTACTTGTTTGGTATGCGTTCCTAACAGTTGTGGGGTATTAGGTCTGTTGAGATCCCAGAGATAGACGCTCCCATCGTAACTGCCGCTGAGAAGGTGTGAACTATCGGAACTAAAATCGAGGGCTGCGATTACTGCATCATGCATTTTGATTGGTTCTACCGTGGCTGTTAACTGATCGGTGCGCCATAGCCAGAGCGAACCATCATAAGTTCCGGCTGTCAGCCATTGGCCATCCGGGCTGAAGGCCAGTTCAGAGATGAAGCCCTTAATGGGCAATTCAAGCGGCTTCTTCTCTAGTGCATTCTGTTGCCAGACCAATACCTTATCTTGCCCACTAGCTGCAAGCAAAGTAGAGCTACTGGCGATGTGATCCTGGTTCTTGCCCAAACGAAACGTCTGCGGTTCATGCTCAGGGCTGCGGGCGCGCCACAATCGTACGCTTCCGTTTCCATCCGAATCCGCCCCACTGCTGACCATCCAATCGCCATTGGGGCTAAAAGCGAGCGCAAGCACCTCATCTTCGTGGCCGTGTACCACAAATGGAGTATGAGCGGCTGTCAATGGCCAAAAGCGAAGTGAGCCATGTTTGTCTCCGGTAACTACCCAATTGCTATCCGGATCGACCGTCATTGCTGTAATTGCGCCGCTAGGATCACGTTGTCGGATCGGTGTTTGGGTGAGGTCGCCGTTTGCCCATTGCCAAAGGACACCCTCTGTATCGGTGGCGATCAGTGCCTTTTTCTGAACGACGAGTCTGTGGATGCCCGCGCCCGGCTGTTTGATCTGACTAACTGTTATCGGCTCTCCCGACTGCGTAGAGATCGTACAGCCTCCAGTGAGCGACGGAATCTGATCGGGCACAATAGCGCTGCATTGGACGGTTCCATCCATATAACCAATAAACAGTTGGTTACTATTTGGTGCGAAAGCTAATGCATAGATTGCGTTATTTGGTGTGATCGGTTGGCTGATTTCCTGGGAGGAATCAGTGAGATCAAACACCCATAGCTCACCTTGCTCGGTCCCAACCGCCACCCATCGGCCATCGGGACTCACCGTGAGTGCAGAACCAGTATTGTTAAGCGTGATGTTGTATTGCAACGTTTGATCTGTGATTGACCATATACGTACGGTTTTATCGAGGTTGCTAGTGATCAGCCAGCGGCTATCTGGGCTAAACGCAATTTGAAGGACATCTTGATGGGCGGAAGCCGGCAGACGGATTGGTTTCGGTTGTGTGCTGTTACTAAAGGTGCGTACATCCCAGAGCCAGACCGAGCCAACCGAACTACCCGATGCAAGCCAACGGGCATCGTTGCTAAACGCTAAATCTCGGATAGGTGTTGCATGGTCGGTTAATACCCAAACGGGTTTCTCCGGCTCGCTCGGCCGCCAGATGCGTATGGTGCCATCATCATCTCCCGTTGCAAGCCATTGATTATCGGGGCTGAATGCCATTACTCTCACTTGTCCAGTGTGGCCACGCAATGCTTGGCCTCCAGTGGTCGCAAAGACTGTACGTAGGCTATCGTATCCGCTGGCTTGGACGGAATGTTCATCAGCAACTTCGAGCGCTGTTAGGGCACTAAGTAGGGCGAATTGGGGCTTATGCTCACTATTTTGGCGGGCTTGAGTGGAGAGTTGAAGCACGCGAGATATGAGAGCACTTTCTTCCGCCAGGCGTTGGTTTGCCTCGGCCTGTTGCGCAAACCACCATGCTGCTGTCGAGATCAGTAGCAGAATAACAAGCGCTACAATCAGAATGCTACGTACCAGTAGCCGCCCTCGTTTGAGCTTTTCATTTCTCCTACAAGCTCGTAAAAAGGCGATATCTGTGGCTGTGAGCTCATCTGTGTGCTCCATAGCCCACTCTCGTGCTTCGGCAAACAGCTTGCCACTCAGCAAGAGATTCTCATCGCGCTGCCTCTGTTCCCAGATCTCCGCCCGCATTTGTAAAAGGCTGTAATTGGCAGCTTTCCAGGCGATATTGCTCTCAAGAATAGGGTCGATCAGACGGTCGTGGGCCAGTTCGTACCACGTCATAGTGCGCCGCTCTTCGCCCCGCACCAAGTGGCTATCGATCAAACCTGTAATGACTTCATTGGGCAGCCCTGCACTCTCTTGGGCCTGCTTCAACACCTGATTGCGCCGCCGATCTACGGTGATCAACTGATTGGTAAACCAATCGCGAATCGCACGCTCCGGCACTCCATGCTTCTCTGCGACAGCTTGTACATGCTGGTCGTAGTAATCGGCAAGGGTTTGATCGACATCTCCCAATACCTGCAGATCGTCGATGCTGATGCGCGCCTCGTGGTTGCTATCCACTGAGCCAAAGAGATGTTCCCATAGCCGCAAACAGACCACCTGCAACTGCACAGGCTCGATGTATGGGCCTGCCTCAACCGCTATGCTGCCATCGGGACGCTGGATCTGAATGCTGCGCAGATCGTTGATCAGTTGGGTGGCGGCCTGATCCTCAAACTGCACTCCGGCCCTGGCCGATGAACCTTGGATGGCTTGGCGCGCCTCGTCGGCGGTGAGCAGATTGAGCCGGAGCGTATCTTTGAGACGATTCGGGATCGGGTCGAGGAACGGGTCAAGGGCCGCCAAATAATCTTCGCGCATAGCGAACAACGCCCAAAAGCGAGGGTCCTCGAGCGCTTGCCCTACTTGCTCAAAAAATTCGTGTTTTGCTGCGAGATCAAAGGGATCGATGGCTAAGATCTCTTCGAATTGATCGAAAATAAGGACCATTTCAGGGATATTGGTGAGGCTCAGCAGGTGCTGCAAGTAGGAGTGGAGGCTATGCGCCAGCAGTTGTTCGGTGGAGAGCCGATGTTTCTGAGGTAAGCTATCGTCGATCGAGAGCAGTGTGCTGGCGAGGAAGCGATTGACCGATTGAGGCGCATCGTCTGGCAGTTCTTGACTCACCCGTAACGGTCGCAAGACAAAGAAGCGCCGTTTACGAAGTTCGGGTATGAGGCCCGCCTGGATCAGCGAGGTTTTGCCGGCCCCCGATGGCGAATGCAGCAATACAATGCGTTCGGCCACCAGCAACGCGCGTAGCTCACGCAGCGCTCGATCGCGCCCGAATAATTTCTCCCGCTCATTGATCCGGAGGGCTCGCGGGCCTACAAATGGGTTTGCCCGCAGCGAACCGGAGGCTGGCAAGTTCGCTGTGCTCATACTCGGTGACCGCCGAGACGTGTATGCAGTTCACGAATAAAATCCGCAGCTCGCCCCCAATACAAGTTGATATTGAAGGCATCTTTGTTGGTGAAATTGCCTGTGAAGTATTCCTCTAAGTAGCTTTGGGCGTGTCGAGGCGAAAGGGCGCGCCCTTCCTCGGGCGCAACTTGCACCGCTAGATGCGCGTAGTGGGCCAAACGGGGAGCGCCACTCTGATTCATCATACTGCGGAACACCACGCGGAAGGTGCCATCGTCGGGGCGGAAGCCGAGCATCAGGAGCGCTGTATCGACCAGTTGCTCGCGCACAATCGCTGGGATACGCCCTTTGTTTTGGGTGATGCCGATCAGATAATCGAAATGGTTATCCTCGGTGAGCACCAATGAATCCGGTTCTTGATAACTGCCAAACAACCGGTACACCAATGGTTGCTGGGGCGTTGGCATCACCTCATCAACAGTGCTATTCGAGCAGGCATTGCGGGTGTAATCGTTCCAGGGCGAGAACAACACCTGCGGATCTTTGCCGGCCTGTTTGAGGGCGTAGATAAGCAGATTGCTGGGATCCGCGGTGATGTAGATTGGCAATGGCAGGTTCGCCAGTGTCCAATATGGCTCGGCTGGATTCCGGGCTTGCTCGGCTTTCCAAGCGAACAGCAGCCAACGGTCAAGTAGCTCCAACAGCTTGCGCCGTGGAATCTGCTCTAGATCCAGGGTTCGTTCCTCGCTGGGCAAGCTGTTCATATGGCGGCGGCGCACCTCGGAACAGAGCGAGCGAAGCAGCACCATTTCGAGGAAATGCTTCTTTTTTTGCACGAACAGAAATTGCGCCACCTGTGGCAGCCCTTCGCGGTCGTGCGGCGCGAGCGGGAAGTGAAAGCGCTCGGCGAGCGAACGAGCTAATTCACTGCGCGAGCCAACCAGTCCTTCCAGTAGATCTGGTCCAAGGATGGGTGTGCATATCTCGTCGCGAATGCTCTCCAGCAGTGGTTCCCACTTCTCCTCGATCTTGCTGCTCTGCTGATCGGTGAAGCCGGGCTTATACCATAGTTTCCCGCTTTTGAGCCGCATAAAGAGCACTGGCATCCAAAAGTCGTGGCGCTCGCGCACACAGCTGCGCGCAATCGCTAGCGCCCGATCGACCTGGCCATCCCGCTGAAGTTCTTCGAAGAAAGTATGCAGCAATGGCTGGACCGTTTCGAGCGAGACGAAGCCCTGCATCGCGATCACCGCAGGGATACCAGCGATAGCGAGCTTTGGGCCAAGCAGCGTTGTCGCTGCTCTCGTGTTCGACGCCGCGCTTTGGCAGGCTGCGAGCACAACCAAGCGTGGGCGCTCGATCAGCTCCTCGATCTGCGTCACAAGCTGGTGACCTTTGATCAGCGAGATCTGGTGTTGAGCATCCTCCAAAAATAGGATCGTCTCCTCTTGGTGTTCGCTCGCATGCGCCATGAGGTAGATGATGTCGTAGCCCTGCCGTAAATGATGAATCAGCGCTTCGAAAGTGGCTGGTTGCTGTTCGCCAAGGATCGTGGTGTGAATACCGCTGAGTGCTTGGCGAGCGAGTTGCACTTGGTATGGCACATCGAGCGCTTGTAGACGGAAGCGATCAAGTCCCTGCGGATTCGCGATCACTACTAAGGCGCGCAGATCGCCACGCGCCCGTGATTTGATTGGCTGGAAATCTGGGCTGGAGAGATAGCGCGAAAAGAAAAGTCGTTCGCCGCTGCTCAACAATGGCTGATTGGGGCGCCGTGGGTCGCGCAAGGCTTCCCAACGCAACGTGTGTAACTCGGTGTTCGTGCGTTCGATGGCGATGCGTATCCGTAACGGCGCATTGTTCCGATCTGCGAGATGACGCGCCTGTTCGATAGCGTTGTGTACTTCCTCGTTTTTGAACACCATCTCGCCGAGCGCAACGCCATACTGCTGCATATGTTGCGCATATTGCCGAAGTGCATCGAAATCAAACGAGATCGGTACAGGCGCAGCGAGCGGACGCGTTTCGCTGTCGGTATCGGGTTCGGTGATACGTACATCAATGCTGTAACGTTCACGATCATACCGTGAGAGGGCCAATTCGATATCAATTGCTGTCATAGCTATGGCATGTGTTTGTAAGATCGCATATAATCCATAATACACTATAAACGTATAAAGTCTAGTATTTGATAAAGTGTTTAGTGGATGATGGTATTTTTAATAATAAAAACACTATTTTTGAATTAAAACTAAATTTTAACCTGTGTAGTGTCGGTGTTCTTAGGGTTTTTTGTTTGTTGAAAATGTGAATATTGGTGTTTAATGATCAATGGTGTTGTGTTGTCGCATACCTATAGAGGAGGCTGGGCTATGTCGATCAGACGAATCGTGTTGAGTTTGCTCGCTGTGATGATCGTGTTTTCGGTGCCAGCTATCGCCTTTGCAGCTACTATCAGTGGTTCTGTTACATTTAGCGGAGATACGCCAAGAAGTGGGGACATCCTTGTGATATCCCTACGTAACAGTTCAAATCTGCGTTCTCATGAGCAAACGATTGGTGTGGGCGGTCAATCGCCGCCTTATAATTTCACTATCAACACATCGAATTTGGCGAACGGTACGTATCGTGTGGTTGCTGAACTTGGTGATGCCAATCGTACCCGCCGATATAGGGGCGACACCACAATCACCTATAATGGTGGCGATATTTCGGCAGGGACGATACTGATGAGTGAATCTCCAGGTCGCATCGGCGATACAAGCAGCGGTACGCTCCGTCTGCTGATCGGGGTTGTTCTTGCGGCACTGGCTGGTTTACTGCTGCTCTGGCGTCGATTACGCATTCGCCGTCGGCAGCGTTGGGCGCTTGGGTAGGTTGTCATAATAGAATGATGGGCAACTGCATCGATTCAGCCATCGTGTGAGTGTTTATCGTGCGTTGATCTGTTCAAGTGAGGTCTGCTATGGCACTTACCCAGCAACATCAATCGCTACACATAGCTGCGCTCATCCAAGAGGCGCATCAATCGATCACTTCGCTTGAATGGGAGCTTCATCAATTGCGCCAGATCGTTGCAGAGCTTGAAGAGGCGTATCAAGCTATGATTTCTGCCGATCCCCCTGTGCGCACATCGGCAACGCAAGGTCCACTCATTCTGATCGATGGTCCAACGCTAGATCCTGAAGCCCGGGTGGTGGCCAATGGTTTGTTGGCCACCACTGGCGAGCCTCTCCTTACCATCGATGCCATCAACGCGAGTAGATTGGCGCAAAACAATATCCTTGTCGAAAAGCAGCATGATCCCGATTATCACCTGCACTCAGCACGGCGGAATAGCGATCGAGACAGCGTGCTCGGTATGCTATTTGGCGAAGAAAACGACCTCACCAAAGCCAAATGGGCGATGATTGTCCCGGCGGGAGAGGATGCCGCGCTGATCCAAGCAATGACGCCATTGATCGCCAAGCGCTGTGCCGATCAAGGCTTACCCGTGCCGTCTCTAACGTTTCGGGCGGGTGAGACGTGTGGGGAATGGCTGAGCCGCCATGTGGCCGATCTGCGCGATCCGTTGCGGAGCGGTGTGCCCGTTTTTGTGCATCAACCAGGTGAGTCGAGTACCGCTTGGCTCAGTCGCCACGGCGTGATGGTTGGCCCAGTCGATCCCCGCCGTGGCGTGCCGTTTTATTTGTTGATCGTGGCTCGGCCAGGCGCCCTGTACCAGAACGACGACAATGTCATTCCGTTCAGCTTTCAGTATGAACTCGACTTATTTTGGGGTGTGGGCCGCGTGTGTTTTACCGATCCACAGACTGGTCAGCACGACCTCGCCGCCTACACCGCCTATGCTGAACAGGTCGTTGCTACTGAACAAGCGTGGCAGCCTGCAGTGCAGCGTCACATCGCCTATTTCGGCACGCGGCACACCGCCGATATTGCGACACGCCTCAGCACTACTGAGCTGCTACAGCCCTTGATCGAGGGCGCGGATCAGCGACCGAGTCTTGCTGTACAGTTTGGCTTTACGCAGCAGGCTTGGCTAGCATCGGAGGCCACCAAGGAGAATCTCGGGCACTTGCTGCGTGGCGAGATGCCCGGTGGATTGCCCGCGCTGTTGTTCAGCGCGAATCACGGTTTGGGCTTTCCGTTGGGCCATCATCTTCAGACGGCTCATCAGGGCGCGCTGATCTGCCAAGATTGGCCGGGCGCAGGACCGCTCAAGCGCCAGCATTGGTTTGCTGCAGAGGATCTCGATGATAGCGTGCAGCTCAACGGGATGATTGTGGTCAACTTCGCCTGTTATAGCATGGGTTGCCCACAAGAGGACCAGTTTGTATTCATTGCAGGGCAAGCGCGCCCGCAGATCGCTCCGTATGCGATGGTGGCGCAGTTGCCGCAACGGATGCTGACATACGGGGCACTCGCGGTGCTCGGGCATGTTGATCGAGCGTGGTCGCACTCCTTCCGCACCGTTGATACTCCCGCCCAAACGCAGCGTTTTGAGGCGCTGTTGGGGCGCTTGATGCGTGGCGACCGGGTGGGTGCCGCGACAGATGCGTTCAATATGGTTCAGGGTGAGTTGGCCGCTCGGTTAGCAGATCGGTTGGAGCAGATGCAATTCGGCTACCAGATGAGCCCGCTTGAGCTCAGTAGTTTGTGGGTCGCTCGCAACGATGCCCGAAACTATGCGCTGCTCGGCGACCCGGCTGTACGTTTGCCGTTTGCTGTATAGGTTATCGATGAAAATACCACAAGATTCATTACCGCCTTGGTGGGAACGTCTCAAACGAATCAACAGCTATGTGTTCGAGCGACCATGGTTGATCGGGATTATTGCTTCTATAGCCCTGATCACGATTCTCATATCATTGTCTGGCGAGATTTCACTCGCGTATCTGTCGGGCCGGAAACCAACTCCGGTGATTGCGCCACCGCAAGCCATCAACGGCCAGTTCTCTTATCCCGAGACAGCACGCCAACCGCATATGGAGCAGCCGTTGGTGGGTTCGGCGGTTTCGAGCACAAGTTTTACGTTGTTAATCGAGCCGGGCCTGTACGACGATCATCATACAGCTATCCGCGACGAATTAGACCGAGCGTTTGTCTATGTGAAGGAGCGCTTCGGGATCAACGCAACCGCACCTTTTACCGTGGGTATCACGCTTCAGCAGGATTGCCAACTGCATGGCTCCGCCTATACTGAGGACTCGGTGGTGCAGGTCTTTTCGTGTAATGCGATCGATTATCGGCGCGCGGTAGCGATCCTCGCCCACGAATTTGCCCATCAATTTGAGTATGAGCGCTATGGAGCGGCGCATCTCACTTCGGATCTGGCCCTCTCAGAAGGATTCGCCACGTGGGCAGCTGGCTCCTACTGGTTAGGCGGTCAGCCGAATTTTCGGGCCTACGTGCGCAATCAGCAGGCGGCCGGGAAGATCTTCCCCATGGCGACGGGGTTCGCGAATCTCGATATCGCCTCTATGAACGCGCTTTATTACCAGTGGGCCAGTTTTGTCGAGTTTCTGATCGAGACGTATGGCCGTGATGCCTTTGATCGGCTGTATGTCACTGGTCAGAGCGCGCCTGGTTCGGCTGCGTACGCACAAATCTACGACGGTAAAAGTCTTGAGGTGCTAGAGCAGGAATGGCTGGTCTGGCTCAACAAGTGATGTTGTAACGAGTTCCACGCCTCTCGCTTAATATTCGGGTACCGATCCCACCAAATCGGCCACCACGATCAATCGTTGCAAGTCCCAATTCGTGCAAGTTACCAGCGTCAATATCGGGTCGAGCGTTGGGTCGAGCACGTACACCTCGTTTGGCCAAACCACGAACGAACGGTTGACGCGGTACTCATATCGCCAACCGCCGCCGTACACGTACACCTGGTCGTTCGGCTTAAGCGCGTGGAGGTTGGCGAAAATCGCGCCGCGTAGCCCCATATGCCCAGCGATGCCCACATTCCCCGCATCGCCGGGTAGCCCCGTGCCTTGCAAGTATCCCGCAGCGTATTCGGCATTTGCCCAGGTATCATCGACGATCGGTACCTCATAGACTGTTGTGTCGAGATTGATGGCTGGGATGATCAATCGATTGGGCCGTGGATCTGGCACATTGCTCGCTTGACGGGCCATTGGGCGCTGGCCCGCCGCTAGATAATCATCAACAACAGTGTAATGTCGGGAGAATTGAGTCGATGAAGGAAGGCGCTGCGCAATGCTGTTTCGCGGCTCGGTGGGTAATAGGTTCGCAAGTTCGGCGGTTGTCATGCCGTTGCGCATTGTTGGAGAGGGTGGTGAGTTTCTGCGTATCGGGCGGTCGGCGAGCGTTGTCAGCAGATCTTCACGAGGATCGAACCTAGGCAGGGTTGCTGCGGTCGCTTGGCTTTGTGTGCGCGGCTTGAACATCCAATCATAGAGCGGACCATCGGCGAACCAATAACCGACCGTGAGGGCCGAGGCCAGCATCAGCGCATATGCGGAACGCTGCAGCATCGAATCAAATATGGTTGGTTGTAGATACTTTTCGAGCGCCTGCGATCGCCAAGATTCTAGTGAGCGGAGATAGAGTGGTCGAGCTAGAGCGTGTGAATTGGGAGGTCTCTCGCTCAATAACTGGTACAGGAGCGCTTGCGCAGCGTGGTGATCGGTCTGCGATGCAAATGGAGGAATATGCGCTAACAGTTCCTGTAAGAGCGAGGTTTTGGCGTTCTGATTGGATGCGGTGGAGACTGGGGTGCTGAGCATCTGCCGCAGCAACATGGTAGCATCATCCGTAGCGCTCCATGTCGGTTGATGAAGCATCGCTGCCTCCACTTCTGTGTAATCTATTTTTCCACCGTCTGTATCACGATCCCGCCGAAGCGCGCCTCCTCGGCGCGACACGGAATGCCATCGATGAAACAGATATCGCTTGGGTATCGCTCGCCAGTATCGGCGTAATGGGCGACGATACCTGTACCCAATAGCGTCTCATTGCCGAACCTGATCGGTCGTCCGTTACGGTCGCTGACCCACTTCTCACATTCACTACAGACATATGCCGGATAGCGTGGGACGTAGTCTACTGCAGTATCACAGATTGGGCAGAACTGTTCCTCTTTCATGGCCTGCTCGCTTCAGCATACACATGGGACGGATATAGCTTTCATTATATGCGAAATGGCAGAATAGTAGCAGAAGTACAGCGTTTACCTTATACTAAACGCATGCTTGACGAAAATTCTATGAATCACGAGCTTGTATGACCACAACAATTGCCGCATACATCTTCGCTGCGTTGACGAGTATCACCATCCTGTTTCAGCTTGGCCTTGCCTTAGGCCTGCCGTGGGGGCATCTCGCTTGGGGTGGCAAATACCCGAGTGTGCTGCCACAGAGCATGCGCTACGCCAGTCTCTTCGCTATTCTGCTGCTGGTGCTGTTTTGCTCGATCGTTTGGGCGCGCGCTGGCCTGATCTTACCGCAGTGGCACTCCTTCTCGCGGGTGGCGATCTGGTTTGTGGTGGCCTACAGTGCGCTCGGCTGTCTGGGCAACGCCGCCACCCCGAGCCGCTGGGAACGGCTGATCTGGCTGCCCATCACCATCGTGCTGCTGATCACCAGTGTGCTGATAGCGCTGAGCTAACCCATCTCTCCAACGCGGTATTTGATGAAGTGGACGAGATCGCTAGGAGTTTTTGCGGCGCACATGGACGAGCTGGTAGCCCAATGTTCGTGAGCCGTAAATGTAGTTGGGGGAGCTGGAGAAGTTGCCGGAAGTTGAGCTATCCGGCTCAAGTAATTTGCGCAAACGTCCCATCAGCCGATGCAGACTATCGTTCAGATCGGCGCGTTGACTGCGCTCCTGATCGGAGAGATGGCTGTAGACGTAGTTCACTAACTCATCGTGAGGCACAAGCCGTGGCTGCTGCTCCCACAGGTAAAACAGGCAGCGGCGCAACAGCTTGCTCGGCTGTTTGAGGCGGTTCTCCCCAATAAAAATGGTGCCATCCTGATCGATAAACAGCAACTCTCGCCCATTGCTCGACTCGGGCTTGGCCGCTTCCTGCGTGCTGTGCGTGTTGAGCACCGCCTGGACGGTATGCGGCTGGATCGGTTGGTGTGGGTCCTCGGCGTGCAGACAATGCTGCTCGAAGATCTGGCGGCCAAGCTCGATCAGGCGGCGAGGCGATTGTTGCGCCGCCTCGACGAGTCGCCGATCGATATCGGGGAGTTCCGCGCTGCAGAGTGTCTGGAAGCGCTCGACGCGCCCGCGCTGACCCGTATCGCTGACCTGACTGTAGATCGTCAGGCGATTGGCGAGGAAATGCAGCAGCTGATCATCATTCCACGATAGCGAGTAATGGCGGATCTTATCGAGCCGGAATTGAGAGCCGATCAGCTCTGCGCTGCTTTGCGGCAGGAAGAATTTGAAGGTGACATTGGGTGTGAACAGCAACGCCGTCGAGCCGAGCAGCGGTCGCAGCAGCTTCATCACCACTTCGGGATCATTCGCCGAATCCGCCCATTCATCGAGGCCATCGAGCAGAAAGTAGACACCGCGAAATTGAGCGGCCTGGGCGATCCGCGCAAGCTGTTCGAGCGCGGCGCGTGTGCCAACACGACTGGGGCGCGCTCGTGTCGCACGCTGCGTGCGCGAGGGCTGTGGCGTGAACTGGGCGAACAACTCCTGATACTCGGCGTATTCCGCTTGGTGCTGCCGAAACTCCTGCTCTAACTCCTCGGCGGCGGTCAGTTGTTCGTGGAGCTCAAGCAGGAAGGCGCGCCGAAGTACCTCGATATAATCCTGAATAGTCAGTTGATCGACGCCGCGCTCCAACAGCAGGTCGAAATCGATAAACGTGACCACCAAGTACGGATGCAGTTGGCTGCGGGCGATACGCTCCACCTCCATGCGATGGCTGGTTTTGCCGTGCCCGGGCGGCGCAAACAAAATGGCCGAGTGCGGGTTTGCGAGGTGGGGGAATACATCGGTGGGAACGAACAGTGCAGGAAGCCAATCGGCCTCACTTTCAGCCGACGATGTCTCAAATGGATCTGCGCGAAATCCTTGTGCTTCGATGTACTGTGCGAGTTTGATTGGCATCGTTTCGTTTGCGTATGGATGAACCGATGTATTGGACCAAAAAGAATTAGCAAAGAGGTGTAAAAAGACGATGATAGTATTTTTAGTATATCAATAAGCACGATGGTACGTCAATATGTCGAAGTTAATACATATAAACTATCTACGCAATTGGAAGTACTAGTAACGATAGCAAAAGCTGTTCAAAAGAACGGAGAGCTACATCAACCCAAAAGACAGTTGCAGGGCGCGGTAGCATCGATAACCGCGCCCTCTGTGTGACTTAGTCGTGTTCTGCTTCGAGCAGGTGCGCAGGAGTGCCAAGCGGTCGTCGCAGATCGTCGGGCAGCGGCGAGCGATAGGTCACGTTGGCGGTGCGTCGCTCGAAATCGGCGCGGGCGCTGCTGCGCAGTTCGGCATCGCTCAGCACATCGAGGCCGACGCGAGCGAGCACTTTGGCCGCGTGGATCGCGCCCTTCACACCGATACTGGTGCCGTGCGAGGCGGTCGCCGCCCACGTGTGCATCTGTACGCCACGGGGCACGGTGGGCAGGCCACAGCCCATCGTCGGTGTGAGGTAGCTCACATCACCCACATCGCTGGATGCACCGATCACCATGCTGTCGCTGGGCAACGGGCTCACGCTGGTATCAAAACCTGTTGTCGGTAGTCCGGCGTTACGTTGGAGTTCGATGGCGAAGGCGTATTCTTCGTCGGTGAAATGGGGGGCGCCGACCTGTTCGAGATGCTGCTGCATGCGCTGCGCGAGCGGCGTGTTGGGCAGCAGGTCGTACGCGCCTGTGAACACGAGCGTCTTGCTGGTGGTCTGCGTGGCGAGCGCCGCGCCCTCGGCGATCTGCTTGAGCCAGTCGGTCATCTCCTCCACGCGGCTGCGCTCGCTATCGCGCACAATCACAGTGAGTTGAGCGTAATCGGGCACCACATTAGGCGCTTCGCCCGCGCGGTTGAGCGTGTAGTGAATGCGGGCGGTGGGCTGAACATGCTCGCGCATCAGGTTAAGGCCGTGGATGAACAGTTCCGCTGCGTGGGCCGCGCTGCGCCCCAGCCAGGGCGCCGCGCCTGCGTGGGCGGTGCGCCCGAAGAACTCGACGCGCACCTGGTTGAGCGCCAGCAAGCGCATGTTCATCACCATTGAGTTATCGCCCGGGTGCCAGTGCAATGCGGCGTCGAGATCGTTGAACAGGCCCTCGCGGGCCATGTACGTCTTCGCGCCCTCGGCCTCCTCGGCGGCACAGCCGTAGACGCGAATGGTGCCGGGGAGTTGCTTCTTGGCCAGCAGCGACTTCAGCGCGCCCGCCGCCCCGACGATCGCGGCACCGAACAGATTGTGGCCGCAGCCGTGCCCGCTGGTTTTGCCATCGGCGCGGGGCGCTTGGTAGGGCACCGCCGCGTTGCCCAAGCCGGGCAGCGCATCGTACTCGGCTAACAGCCCAACTTTCGGCCCGCCGCTGCCCCATTCGGCGATAAAGGCGGTGGCCACGCCAGCCGTGCGGCGGCTCGTGATGGTGAAGCCGAGTTCCTCCAGAGCACCGATCACCGCCTTCTCGGATTCCACCTCGTGAAGTGAGACTTCGGCAAGCTCCCACAGTTCGTTGGCGAGTCCCTCGATCAGCGGCGCATAACTATCGACGGCCTGGTCGACTGCACGATACAGGTCGGTTGAGGTATCCATCGTGCCTCCCTCAATTTCAGCGGATGATCTGCGGTACTATGATAGATACAAACCGTCGATTCGGCAATGGCGGCTTGTGAGATTACATCCACAGATGACACAGATTGATAATTTGGAAAGCTGTCAATCAGAAAACGCACTTCTCGTCACGTATAGAGGCGACGAGTGCGGGTATAATACGCGCACCAGCATCGCGGCCCTCGTTCCTTCGGTTGTTTTGCCTAGCAGCCACTATCAGGAGACACTATGCGCCGATTTGCGATCTCATCGTGGAGTGTCGATGGCCTTTTGCAATCGGGTTTGCCCCTGCTGGAGCTACCCGCCTTGATGGCGGAGCAGCAGATTCGCATGCTCGAAGTCTGTCACTTCCACTTCCCCTCCACCTCGCCCGAATACGTGCAACAGTTCCGCAACGCCTTGCAGCAGGCCGATATAGAGCTCTACAGTGTGCTGATCGATACCGGCGATATCGTTAGCCCCAATCCCGCGCGGCGCGCCGCCGATCTCGAAACGATCCACCAATGGATTGGCATCGCAGCCGCCCTCGGCGCTCGGGTAGTGCGCATCTCGGCGGGCCAGCAGCCACCCACGCCCGAACTGCTGCGCCAGAGCGCCGAGCATTTGTCGCACTTCGCTGCAGTCGCCGCCGAGCAGAACGTGGGCGTGATCACCGAAAATTGGCAGCGCACCAGCCAAGAGGCCGCCGACCTGCTCTCGATCTTGCAGCAGTGCGAGGGGAAAGTTGGCCTGTGCGCCGATACTGGCAACGCCGAGGCCACCGCCGATAAATACGCTACGCTCGCCGCGCTGCTGCCGCACGCCACATCGATACACTTCAAAGCGCAATACGCGCCGGATGGGAGCTTGCAGCCCGACGATACGCAACGCTGTATGGCGCTGATCGAACAGGCCGATTTCGACGGCGTGATCAGCCTGATCTATGCTGGCAAGCGGCACGAATGGCGGGAGATCGCACGGCTGCGCGATGCACTTACGCCGTTGCTCTAGCTCCTGTGCCGACTTCCAAGGAGGAATTATGCAATACACGACGCTGGGGCGAACTGGCCTACGAGTCAGTGTGATGGGCTTAGGCGCTGGCGGACACAGCCGTTTGGGTCAGCAGACCGGCGCGACCGAACAGCAATCGATTGCGGTGGTGCAGCGCGCCGTCGAGCTTGGCGTCAACTGCATCGATACCGCTGAGGCATACGGCACGGAACGGATCGTTGGCGCGGCGCTGCAGGGCATGAAGCGCCAGGACCTCGTGTTATCCACCAAAAAGTCGATGATGCGAGAGAATCAACTGATCCGTGCCGAGGATCTGATCGCAGGGCTGGAGCGCAGCCTGACCAACTTGCAGACCGACTACATCGATATCTACCATCTGCACGCTGTGCGCGCGGAGCACTACGATTACGCCGTGGCCGAACTGGTGCCCGCGTTGGAGCGCCTGCGGGAACAGGGCAAAATCCGCTTCCTCGGCATCACCGAGGCGTTCGGCGTCGATACTGGCCACGAGATGTTGATGCGCGCCGTGCACGATCCGTTTTGGGATGTGATGATGGTCGGCTTCAATATCTTGAACCAATCCGCCCGCGAGCGCGTGCTGGTTCATACCATTCGTCAGCAGATCGGCGTGATGTGTATGTTCGCGGTGCGTGACGCGCTCAGCCGCCATGAGAAGCTTCAGGAGATCGTGGGCGATCTGGTGAAGCAGGGCCGCATCAAGCGCTCGGCCATCGATCCGCAGAACCCGCTTGGCTTCCTCTACCAGTTTGCCGAAAGCATCCCCGATGCGGCGTATCGCTTCTGCCGAGCCGAGCCGGGCATGCACGTGATCCTGAGCGGCACGGGCAACTTGGATCACTTAGAGGAGAACATCGCATCGATCCTGCGTCCGCCGCTCCCCAACGATGTGCGCGAGCATCTCATCACCCTGTTTGAGGGGATCGATAGTGTCTCGGGACAGTGAGGCCAACCGCGTGCCGAGCGGTTCTGCGCGGCGTAGGCTAAAACAGCTTTTCATAACAACTGTCCGACCGGATTGAGTATCATCCGATTGAGCACCATCTCTACAGCAAACCAAAAGCGGGGCAATGAGCGCACAGCCCATCGCCCCGCCTTCATCATTCCGCTCTAGTGAGTTCAACGGCGCCCCTTACGTTTTGTTCCGTGGGTGGCGGGCTTGCGCTGACCACGATACTTCACCATCGTCAACACCGTCTCACCAGTGGCCGAACGATTAAAACTCACAGTATCCATCGCCTGCTGCATCAAATAGATACCATACCCACTATCTATATGCTGATTGACCGTCGGTGGCTGATACTCATCCAGACTGAACGGTTTCCCACCATTGCGGATAGTCAGCTTCAGTTCGCCATCATTGGCGGCGACAGCTAAGGCGATCGGCTGATCGAATCGGCCTTCGTAGGCGTGCTCGATAATGTTGGCACATGCCTCCATCGTCGCCAGTTGAACATCAGCGAGATCCTCTTCGGTCAAATTAGCTTGTTGAGCTGGCTCGATCAGCCAGTGGCGCACCTCCTTAAGTTTAGCGGGGTGGCTAGGAATTGTGAGAAGTGCCTCGAAAATCATGATTGTGTTACTAGTGCAGCCGCACAGTACGGTCTACAATGGCCAACGAATACAAAGAAAACCGTTAGCTGAATCCATAAGGGTTCGCCTGTTGCCAGCGCCAGGTATCGGCACACATGGTGTCGAGATCGCGCTCGGCGACCCAGCCAAGCTCGCGGTTGGCGAGGGTCGGGTCGGCATAACTTTCGGCGCTGTCGCCGGGCCGACGCCCAACAATCTGGTAGGGCAACTTCTTGCCGCACGCGCGCTCGAACGCTGCAATCACTTCGAGTACGCTGTAGCCGCGCCCAGTACCCAAATTGTACGTGACTACACCCGGCTTCGTTGCCAGTTTATCGAGCGCCCGCAGGTGTCCAATCGCCAAATCAACGACATGGATGTAATCGCGCACCCCGGTGCCATCCGGCGTAGGGTAATCGTTGCCGAAGACTTTGATCATCGGCAGACGACCGCTCGCCACCTGTGCCACGAACGGCAGCAGATTATTCGGCACACCGTTGGGATCTTCACCGATCAGCCCGCTTGGATGCGCGCCGACCGGGTTGAAATAGCGTAGGATCGCAATCTGCCAGGCCGGGTCCGAAACCGCGAGATCCCGCAGGATCGTCTCGATCATCACCTTGGTCTGCCCATACGGGTTGATCGCTCCGATCGGTGCATCTTCGCGAAGCGGCATTTTATCGGAGAGGCCATAGACGGTTGCCGACGAACTGAACACCAACGTACGCACATTGTGGGCTGCCATCACCTCACAGAGTATCAGCGTTCCTGTAATGTTGTTGTGATAGTAATGCAGCGGCTTTGCCACTGATTCACCCACGGCTTTGAGGCTCGCGAAATGAATCACGGCATCCACCGGAGTTTGACTGAATACCTGATCGAGCCCGCTACGGTCGAGCAGATCGATCTGGTGGAAAATCACGGGCTTATTGGTAAGAGTTTCCACTCGTCGAAGCGATTCTCTTTTGCTATTGCTCAGATTATCGACTACCGTCACCTCATGCCCGGCGTTAAGCAACTCCACGCATGTATGACTGCCAATATAGCCTGCGCCTCCGGTCACTAAAATATGCATCGAGTGTTCCTTTCTGCACTGTTCGCTGTCGTTCGCGTGGCGTCTGTCCTCGTGAGAATGTACGACACGCACGTATAATCGACTGGCATCACTGCGTCGATAGATTGACGAGGAAAACAGGCTCGCCGTTGCGTTCTTTGGACATAGCGTAACGGTGTTCGCTATGATACCATATTTTGTAGCGGGCGCGCCCGTTTTGAGCCTCAATTTGCCGATTCTGCCACCAATATGTAGCTGTTGCCCGCCGAATACGCCAAGCGGCTCAGCGGTCGCCCCTCTAGCAACAGTGGCACCGCAGCGCGCACACTCACTTCGCCGTCGCGCGTCGCTTGCAGCCGCGCCCGCACAAGTCGCCCATCCCGCCAGTGGATATCGACGATCAGCCCGCCACGGGCGCGCAGCCCCGTCACCGAGCCAGTGGGCCACGCTTTGGGCAGCGCGGGCAGCAATCGGATCACACCATTGTGGCTCTGCAACAGCATCTCGGCGATGCCCGCCGTCGCGCCGAAGTTCCCATCGATCTGGAAGGGCGGGTGCGCACAGAACAGGTTCGCGTACAATCCGCCACCGCGCGCCGACACGCCAAGCTCCTGCACAAGCCGCATCAGCGATGATAACACGCCATACGCCCGTTCGCCATCACCCAGGCGCGCCCAAGCGCACACCTTCCAGCCCATCGACCAGCCCGTGCTCTCGTCGCCGCGCAACTCTAGCGAGCGCCGCGCCGCCGCGAACAGTTCGGGCGTCTCTTCGGCTGTGATCTGGCTGCCGGGGAACAAGCCGAATAAATGCGAGATATGCCGATGCTGCGGGTCAACCTCCGGCCAATCCTGCAGCCACTCCTGAAGTTGCCCACGCGTCCCGATCTGCGGAGGGCGCAGTCGGGCTTGGGTCGCAGCCAGTTGCTGGCGGAACGCCTCATCGGTGCCCAGCGCCTCTGCGGCGGCGATGCAGGCCCCGAACAGCGCGTGGATGATCGCCAGATCCATCGTGCTGCCCGCGCTCACCCCCACCTCCGAGCCGTCGGGGGCCACAAACAGATTCTCGGGCGACGTTGCGGGCGAGGTGAACAGCCAACCCTCGTCGTCCTCGATCAGCCAATCGAGGCAGAACTCGGCTGCACCGCGCATCAGCGGGTAAGCGCGCTCGCGCAGGAACGCCAGATCGCCGCCGAACAAGAAATGCTCCCACAGGTGCAAACAGAGCCATGCGCCACCCATCGGCCACGATAACCACACCGGCTGCCCATGGCCGTACTCGCCGGCGGGCGCGCTTTGGCGCCACAGATCGCTGTTGTGATGGGCCACCCAACCCCGCGCACCGTAGTTGGTCGCAGCGGTGCGGCAGCCCGTCTCGCTCAACCCCGCGATCAGGTCGAACAGCGGCGTGTGGCATTCGGCTAGGTTCGTCACCTCGGCGGGCCAGTAGTTCATCTCCGTATTGATGTTGAGGGTGTAGTTCGAGCTCCAGGGCGGGCGCAACTCCTGGTTCCAGATGCCCTGAAGGTTCGCAGCTTGGCTGCCGGGCCGCGAACAACTGATCAGCAGGTAGCGCCCGTACTGGAACAGCAGCGTCACCAACTGCGGGTCCGAGTGGTGATTCCAGGCTGCAATGCGTTGATCGGTGGGCAGTGCAGCGGCCTCGCTCTCACCCAAGTCGAGCGAGACGCGTTTGAACAGCGCGCCATACTCGGCGCAGTGCGTGGCCAACAGCGCATCGTAGCTCTGCGCCAGCGCCGCCGTGAGCTGCGCCGTGGCCAACGCATCGGCATCGCGGCCATGCGTTGCGGGGTTCTGCGCAAAGCCGTTGAAACTCGTTGCGGCACTGAGGATCAGCGTTACCGCATCGGCTCCCTCAACGTATAGGCGCTGACCATCGGCGCGCAGTCGCCCGCCCTCGACCTGGGCTGCCAAGCGCACCACAAAGCGCATACCCGCTCCATCGGCATACACGATCGGCTGCTCGGCGGGGTAGTAGTTCGGCGCTGCATAGGCGGGTGCCACGCCGCGCAACACCAACTGCTCGTCCTCGCTGGCAGCGGTGGCCCGCAATACACTGTCGAGCGTGGCGCTCAGGCTGATCTGCCCGGGTTGGTCGGCATGCACATGCAGCACCAGCACCTGATCCGGCGCGCTCACAAAGGCCGTGCGCGTGTAGCTCACTCCGCCGATCGTGTAGGTGGTGGTGGTCAGTGCGGTGCGCAGATCGAGCGTGCGGCGGTAGGCGCTTGACGCGTCGGCATGTGCGAAATCGAGCCGCAGATCGGCCATCGGCAGGTACGATTGCGTGTACGGTCCCTGCATCGCTCTGATGCGCTGCTCGGCTTCGGCATACGCGCCGTTGGCCAGCAGTTGGCGCACCTCCGGCAGCACAGCGCGGGCGCCTGGGTTGTCCCAATCGCGTGGCCCGCCCGACCACAGCGTATCGTCGTTGAGTTGCAGACGTTCGTGCGCTACGCCGCCGAACACCATCGCACCCAGCCGCCCGTTCCCGATCGGCAGCGCCTCCACCCACGCCTCGGCGGGCTGCGCATACCACAAAGCCAAATCATCGTTGCTGATCGCGCTCATGATCAAACCACCTCTGCACTCGGCGAATCCATGAGATGCTCACTCTACGCAGCGATTGACGTATAATGCGCTCATCGAGATGCTACCGCCATCGCAGGGCTTTTGCAAGACAATCAAAACACCGCTGGTGCGTACCAGCGGCGTCTTGATGAGGAGGGGTTGTGGAGGTGTGGAGGCTAATCGATTGCGCTGCTATGCATAGCTCATATGCATATTGCGGTTCAGCGCCGTCTGCACGACCTGGCCAAAGTGCGAGAATGGGAACGGCATCGACAGATAAAAATCGGCACCGGCCAACTCCAAGTTCTGGTTCGGTGGCAAATCGGCGTAGCTGAGCACAAGGATTTGGCAGTTCGGATCGCGCGCCTTGACGGAGTGGATCAACGAGATCGTATCCACACTCGGATGCGCATCGATGATCATAAGCGAAACCGTGTGTTTATCGAGTAGCGAGAGCGCCGTTGCTTCGGATGTCGCAGGGATCAGGTCGTAGCCACTGGTGAGATCGCGCAAAAGGCGATGGATGATGGCTAGTACCGATTGTTCGCGATCAACAAACACGATCGCTTTGTTATTGTATGTATCAATGTATGTCATAATAGACTCCTTGAACCAGGGGTGTATCTAGGATTAGAATAGTTGACATCAGCTCGTTCTACATCTGTCGTATGGTTAATTCTTCATCCGCCATGTGACAGTAAACGTGGTAGCATATATATATCATTTGTTTTATAAAGATTTCGTTATAAAACGCTTATTTAATGTGATCCTTTCTTAGCCTTTGATTTATCTGTTCATTAGATCTGGCAGGGTGTAATAGACATTGGAACGGTAAGGAATGTGATATGCCTACTGAGCGTGTTGATAAGTGGATGAGCACCCCTGCAATAGTTGCCACTCCAACAATAAGCTTGGCGGAAGCGCAACGTCTGATGGAAGAAGCGCATATTCGTCGCCTGCCGGTCGTCGAAAATGGCGTGTTAATCGGCTTGGTAACGTGGGGCGACCTACGCGCCGCCTGGCCTTCCTCCGCAGTTATCTCGAACGGGTTCGAGTATCAAGCGATGTTGGAGTGCACTCCGATCTCCGAAACAATGACGCACCATCCTCTGACGGTGTCCGGCGATATGTCGATTTTGCAAGCTGCACAGCTCATGCTTCAGCATAAAGTGAGCGGTTTGCCCGTTGTCGATGAGCGTGACCACGTGATCGGTATGATCACGGAGAGCGATCTGTTTCGTCTGATGATTGCGGCATTGAGCCGCGCCGAGCAGACTCCTGATGAAGCTGCTGATTCGGTATAGTTGGAGCCGCGGTGCGGATTAGTTTTGTGCGGGCGCTCACCGAAACAGTATGATGCGAAGCGTAAGGGCTAAGTTGAAACGTGAGCCGCGTTCGCGGGCGAGATCGTAGTTGCGTTGCCCAAGTTGTCGTGCTAACTCGGCTTGCAAGCGCTGTACCAAGGGCCACTGCTCTAACCACCTCACAAGCCACGGCGATTGCCGAAGCGCCAGACCAAGCAGTTCGGCTGCTGTCGTGAACTCGCCTAGTTCGGCGTTCGCAAAGGCTTCGAATGCGAGACAGGCCGCTCCCGTCGCTGGATCGTCGAAGCTCGACCAGAAGAGTGTAGGGTAGAATTGGCGCGCTTCTGTGCTGTGGCCCAAGCCACACGCTGCGATGGCCGCGCCCCACCACATACCCAGCTCATTGTGATTCCAGAGCTGTACTGTTTCGGCGAGTTGGCGCTGTTGCTGTACGAGCGTGTTGGCGTACGCGTAATCCTCCTTGAACACGCTGATGGCGAAGGCTTGGAGACCAAGCGCCAGGATCAACATCTGATCATCATTGCTCTCTTCGGCGAGTTCGCGCAGTTGAAGCGCTAACCGCCAACCCTCCTCAAATTCTCCCCACATCAGCGTGGTTTGGCACACTTTCGCCAAGGCCGATAGCGTGCCCTTGACACTGCCGATATCTCGCATGCAGGTCAACGCCTGGCGAGCATAGGTATCGCACGCCAAATAATCGAAGTGGGAGCAGGCAAGCTCGGCAAGGTTCAGGGAGAGCCACGCGAGGCCGTTGGTATCGCCGATCTGTTGCCGGAGCTCGTAGCTCTGCTGCAGAAACGCATTGTTCGGGCTATCGAACTCTTGATTGGGCGATGTCGCCGCGAGCCAATGAAGCGCTTCAGCTTCGTAGAACGGATCGTGGAGGCGCTTGTAGAGCGCGTAGCTTTCGCGGAGGAACCCTGCCGCCGTGTCGTTCGGCGCGGCGGGCAGGCGGTTCTCACTCAGGGCCACCATGCCAGCCACCAGGAAGCAGAAGCCGATCTCGGTATCATCGCTGCGCTGCCGCGCTGCCGTGAGGCATGCGTCGATCTTCGCCTGAGCATCACCAGTATTCGGATGGTTTGCGAGCAGGTGCAGGCGAATCAGGCGCGCTTCCAGGCGAAATCTGCACACCTCGTGCTCGGGGTTGTGTGGATCGAGTTGCGCAAGCGCGTGCTGGAACAGTTCGACAACCTCGTAGTAGCGGCCACGCATATGGGCGAACCAGTGCAGACTCTCGGCAGCCTGTTCGATCGGCTGCAACGCCTCGTACTTGAACGCCCAGCGCCATGCCTGACGGATATGCGCAAAATTGCTGCCGATCGTGTCGAGCGCGTTGAGTTGCTTGGCGCATTTCAGGTCTGGTTCTAGCCGATGCAGCAACCCTAGGTAGTAGGTGACGAAGCGCTGCCGGCTGAGGGCGTATTCCTCGCGTGTGCCTGTGCGCTCGGCAAACGCTTGCAAGAGCGTGTGCATCTCGTAACGCCCGTCGATGCGCGACGAGATGATACTGCGCTCGACAAGCTGTTGCAGACTGTCGGGCGTGGCCTGTGCGACGGCTTCGGCGGCCTCGGCGGTGAACGGTGCGGTGAAGGTCGATAATCGTACGAACAACCCCTGCAACTCGCTCGGCAGCGCCTCCCAGCAGTACGCGAACACGGCCTGCATTGGCGATCCATCCGGGGTGCTGTGGGTGGCAAGGTACTGCTTGCATCCCTGCACACCCTCGTCGGTGTAGGGGAGATTTGCAGCGAGCAGTTCGATCGCCAGCGGCATCCCCTCCACCAGAGTGCCAAGCTCGGCCAGCGCCGCCCGATTCTGAAGCGCGCCTTGATGGGAGCGATACAACTGAAGCCGCTCCTCGAAGAGATGCAGCGCCTCCGTCTCGATTGTTGCATCTGTGTGGTACGACAGCCCCGCTAGCGTCAACACATATTCCTCGGGCAGGCCGAGCGGCTCCTGCGCGGTGATTAAGAGCGACAGGTTGGCGTTGGCCGTGAGGAGCTCCGAGATCAACTGCACATTGTTGGGCTGCACATCGAACTGATCGAGCAGGAGCAGCGCATGCCACTGTTGTTTGGCCTGCAGGCGTTTCAATAGCTGCGTATGCAGATCGTAGTGATGATGCGACATATGAAATGGCAGGCCTTCGCTGATGGCGGAGAGCAGATCATCGGGATGTTGGATATGCCCGAGCATCACGTTGAACATGGCGTGCGGAAAGGCATCGCGCATATGGGAAGCGATGTGGTGGGCAAGGCGTGTGGTTCCGCTTCCGAGTGGCCCGGCAATAGTCACCAAACGGCAGGATGGATCGGTCAGCCAAGCAGTAATGGTTATGATGGCTTCGGAACGACCAATAAACGGTATTTGTATACGTTGTAAGTCGTGCATACAGTGGCTATCGTAAACCTATACGCCGCTGACCGTTCTATGGTATCACAGCGCGAGCGTAACTTTATGTGAAATATGCGGTAAAACTGCGCGAATTGTGTGACTTGTGTTGTTGTTTCGTGCAAACATCATTAGTCGATTGATTTCTTATTTTGGAATCGCACTATGATCGCGTTAGAAGCCAATTTACGGGATGATAGAGCGGATTTGTGTTCATTGTTGTAAATGTTTGTTATGAATGTGTTTGTAATCGCATTCGTGTAGGATCGTGTCGTTTGTGAGGACTATTCTATTCTATCACATAAGGGCCTCAATGGACGATTGAGATTTTCTAATAGTGAAATGACCTTATTTCATGGCGAATCTGATAGGAAAATGAGATTGAGAATCTGTTTACACTTAACCAGGTGGGATAGGAACAGGAAACGTCTATTTGGGGTTGCGGCTGCAGGCATCGTCAGGTCAGAGTGATGTCAATACGTTGTTAGGCGAACGTATTGACATCACATGCATAAGGAGTATCGGTGGTGGTTGCGAGTTGAGGATAGAAGTGGACCGTTTGGGATGGCTCACCCAGATGTGGCATAACTTGTTTTGGTCGGTTGGCTCGCGCTGTATCGGGAGCGGAACCAGAGCAGTGGCAGTGCGCAGATGAGCGGAAGGGAGGCGTATACGTACAAGCCCACGGTGTAATTGCCGAAGATGCCCTGGAAGGCCGCCAACGGTAATGGCCCAATCGCCGCGCCCGTGATGATGACGGTGAGCGATGCGCCTTGATAAGCCCCTAAGTTCTCGCGGCCATAGTAGTACGCCCACAACACATTGCTCACTACCGAGAGTGTGCCTGCGAACGCTCCAACGATAAGGCTATATATCACCGCCTCCAACGGCGATGAGACGAGTTGTAAAAAGAGCACTCCGACAATGAGAAAGATCAGATTGCCCAGTAAGATCCACTTCGGCTCGATATGCTCAGCCAAAAAGCCGACTACGACGGTTGTGAGCGCGGAGGTGAGCGCAAAGGGAATAAATGCGGATGCGGCCACTTCGGGCGAGAGGCCGCGCTCGGCGAAGATCGAGGCTTGGTGGAAGATCAGCGACGTGGTGACGAATGGCCCCGCGCAAAGCGGTAGCGCGAGGATCCAGAAGCGTAGGGAACGCCAGATCACCGGGCGCTGATGGCTGTTCTCCTGCCTGTCCGGCGTCGGCTGCGGTTGGTCGGGGTCGGGTGGGAGGCCGTCGGTGTGCAAGCCCATCTGCTCGGGCCGATCGCGCACCAGGAAGAAGGTCGCAGGCAGGATCATAATCCAGACGGCGACACCCAAGGTGCGATAGGCATCGCGCCAGCCCAGCCAGGTGATCAGCATTTGGCTGATCGGGGGAAAGAGCGCGTTCGACAACGAGAAGCCCATCGACATAATCGCCATGGCGCGCCCACGATAACGCACAAACCACTGTGCGGTCAGCAGGGTGACGCTGACGGCGATGGCGCTCTGGCCCAAGGCTCGCAGCGCCGCGAAGCCGACCATCAACGAGACCATGCCCGTGGCGAACGAGATGCCGATGCAGGCCAGGCCGAACACAACGGCGCTGTACAGCAGCATCTTGCGCGGCCCCAAATTGTCGATAATGTAGCTCGCGCCGAGCGCCACCGCTGCGCTGATGCAGGTGCCCACCGCGTACAGCGCCGAGATCTGTGTGCGCGAAACCCCCACATCGGCCATAATCGGGTCAACGAACATCGCGAATACGAAGGCTTGTCCCGGTCCCGATGCGAATGAGGCCACCATCGCAATAAAGGCAACCACCCAGCCATAGAAAAGGGGTTTACGTCCCCAAGGCAACTTGAGGTTCTGCATGGTTAGTCACCTCGATTATTTCTTTGAACGGAAGGTATCACAACCTAGCCTGGTATGAATCGATAGCCGCTACTGGCTGCTCGATTCGGTTTGTAGCCTGCTCGCACGGAACCACAGGAGCGGCAATGCGAACAGCACGGGCAGCGCTGCTAACATATAAAGCCCCACAGTGTAACTGCCATACGCGCTTTGAAGCGCAGCCAAGGGCAACGGCCCAATTGCCGCTGCCGAGACGATCGTCGTCATCGAGAGGCCTTGCACTTCGCCAAGGCCAACCCGACCGTAGTAGTAGGCCCACATCACATTGCTGCTTGTGGAGATACAGCCCGATACGCAGCCCAACAGCATGATGTAGACGATCGCAGAGAGCGGCGAATTCACCAGCGTTAAGAGGATGGTACAAACGGTTAAGAGCACCATCGACGCAAACAGGATGAAGCGCGGTTCGACCCGCTCGACTAGGAAGCCGATAAACACCGTTGTGAGTGCCGAGGTGATCGCGAAGGCGACGAAGGAGTTAGCCGCCACAGTGGCCGAAAGCCCGCGCTCGGCGAAGATCGAGGCCTGGTGAAAGATCAGCGCGGTGCTGACGAATGGCCCCGCAGCCAGCGGCGAAGCCAACAGCCAGAACGAGAGCGTGC
Source organism: uncultured Roseiflexaceae bacterium (assembly GCA_937988885.1). Classification (GTDB taxonomy): domain Bacteria; phylum Chloroflexota; class Chloroflexia; order Chloroflexales; family Roseiflexaceae; genus CALKHR01. The sequence continues at coordinate 41,547 of CALKHR010000163.1, forward strand.
GCCAAACGGGTTTCGAGCGCTTGATCACCGGCTCGCTCGGCACGTTGCTCGGCTGATCGGGGTCTGGGGGGTGCCCATCGGGCAGCAGGCCGATCTGTTCGGGCGTATCGCGCACCAGGAACACCGCCAGCGGGATCACGAGCAGCCAGATAGTGATGCCGAGCGCTCGGTAGGCGTTGCGCCAGCCGAAACTGTCGATCAGCAGTTGAGCGAAGGGCGGGAACAGCGCGTTGGAGAGCGAGTAGCCCATCGCAAGCAACGCCATCGCGCGCCCTCGATAGCGCACAAACCACTGTGCGGTGAGCAGAGTCGCGCTGATCGGCATGGAGCTTTGGCCGAGCGCGCGCAGGGCCGCAAAGCCGAACAGAAGCCCGATCGCGCCCGTGGCGGAGCCAAGGCCGATACAGGCTAAACCGAACGCGAACGCGCTCAATCCTAGCATCATCCGTGGCCCAAACCGATCGACCATGCGGCTCGCGACGATTGCGACGATCGCACTGATGCCGGTGCCAACGGCGTAGAGCCCCGAGATTGAGGTTCGCGATTGCCCTGTGTCGCCCATGATCGGGTCGACAAACAGGGTGAACACGTAGGATTGTCCTGGTCCCGAAGCAAACGCTGCGATTAGCGCGATAAAGGCGATAACCCAGCCGTAGAAGATGCGTGGCTGTCGGGAGGAGTGGGGATTCGATCGAGAGAAAATAGGGAACCTCGTGGTCTGAACAGTGGCTCGCGCTGGGCAATCACTTGATTCTCAAAACGAAGACGCAAAGCAAGCGTAGTATAACGCATCTGCGAAATCATGCGATACGAATATTTTCAAGTGTAGTGTACCGTTCTTTGGCATTGGGATACGCTAAATCGAGTGTCTCTGTGGACTGTTCTTTGGCTGTGGGGGCGCGAAAAATCTGTGATGCTGTGTGGTATTCCTCGGTCGCGAGGTGGGGGATGGATCGGTCGCTGGGCCGACAGAAAGGATGTTTCGATCTGCTACATTCTTACACAATTCGAGTGGCGGTGATGATTGAGCACAAGGAGCAGCGAGGATGATTGCACGGATTTGGCACGGGGTGGTGGCTGGTGAGCATGCCGATGCGTATTACGCCTTTCTTCAGCGCAGTGGTATCCCCGATTATCGAAAAACGCCCGGCAACTTGGGGGTGCAGGTGCTGCGGCGGATCGAGGGCGATCGGGCGCATTTTCTGCTCACATCGTTCTGGGAATCGTTGGAGGCGATCCGCGCCTTCGCTGGCGATGAGGTCGAGCGGGCCTACTACTACCCCGAGGATCAGAACTATCTGCTGGAGTTTGAGCCGTTCGTGACCCATCATGAGGTGCTAGAGTTCATCGTCGATGAGCAGGTGCGCCCAAATCGCTAGATGCTCGGCGTTGCGGTGCTGCTGAGGTTGAGGCGGCTGTTGGGGCATCTGGATTGGCCCGCGACCTGCGCACCGACCGAGGCATTGCCGAAGCGACGTGCCTGCGCACCGTGGCGGCGCTTCTTCCCCAACCTATGCTGCTTGGCATACGGTATGGCGTGACCCAAATTGATAAAATTTGACCCCTTGACAACCCTATAAAACCGTGATACAGTGGCTTTGTTAACAAGAGCGTACCCTGACCTAGGGGGCATACACACTGCCAATGTGCCGGTCGTCGGTTCGACTCCGACCATCTCACGATGTGAGGTGTAGCTCAGTGGAAGAGCGGAAAACTGCCCTATAGACTTGTACGCTTTTGTAGACACGAAGTTTCGTTAGAGCCAGGAGGTTGCAGATGCGATTGAACATACCTCAATTGCCAATCCATGTGCGCTTCGGCGGTCGCAGCGAAGATCTGACGTTATCGGCCTTGGATCTTTCGCCCGATGTCAGCGATCAGGATTTGCTGGCCGCGCTGGCTCGTCACTACGATTGTTCTCTCGATGCCTTTGCCGATTACGTTGTGATCCGCGAGCCACAGGCATTCGTGATCCGCCCAATCGCGTACTACGCATAGTTTGAGTAAGGCGGCGTATTCCTACCGTTGCAGCTTACACAATTGGCAGGCTGTAAACCTGCTTGCTGAAAGGCATGGTAATTGATTTGCTGTGCGAACTTGTACGCCGCCGTTGCCGCTTATGATGTGTTTCGGCGTGGTGCTGTGATCTTACAGCAACCACGTTTTTTGTTGATGATCCACTGAGGTACGCCATGAACGAGATTGATGTCCGTATCCAGATCCTCTCGTCGTTTTTGTCCACGCCGCACGGTAAGATTGCGGAGTTGGCGCCGTTGCACGTGAGTGGTTTGGCTGGCGATCCCCTCTTTTATGGGCATTTGGCGGTGTGGTACACCGAGCGGGGCGAGGTGCGTGATCATCGGGTGTTGTTTGTGGCGCACTTACTGACGTGCGAGTTCCCGGAGCTGCGCGAGGTGGGCTGGGTGCTGTTGCAGAAGCTGCCGGTACATATGGTGGCGCGGGCGCTTGATCACGCCAAGCAGACGATCGGCAAGGTGCCGCGTATGTTTAAGAGCGCCATCACGGCGTATCTGCGCGATTTGGAGCAGAATGTTGAGCGCTTCGATCGGGCGGCGATGCGGAACCGCAACGACCTGAAGCACCTGTACGCCAGCCTGCGGATCGCGCCTTCGAAGCGGGCGCAGGCTATCCTGTTCGACGACCAGCCGCCCGAGGATAGCTCGCTCTATATGTTGAAGCAGTTGGCGCGCTCCAAGGAGCCAGCTGAGCAGGCGAAGTTGATTGTTGAGCATCGTATCCCCTACCCGATCGCGGTGGGTGCGCTGACGACGCTTTCGCCTGCGGTGTTGGTGGCGTTGGTGGATGTGATGACGCCACAGGAGACGATCAACCACTTGGCTTCGTTGAAGAAGCGTGGTGCGTTCGATCATCCCGAGTTGAAGCAGTTGATCGAGGAGAAGATTCAGGCGGCGCAGACCGATCGACGCGTTTCGACATTGAAGGCGACGCGCGCGTTGGCGCACGTGGCGCTCGATGAGCGGACGGAGGAGCTGCTGACGAACGTGACAGATCAGCGGGTCGCGCAGATCGCGCAGATCAGCCGACCGACCGCGCTGTTCGTCGATAAGAGCAGCAGCATGAGCGAGGCTATCGAGGTCGCGAAGGAGTTGGCGGCGCTAGTCGGGGCGATCTGCTCCGATTTCGTGGTGTTGGCCTTTGACGATGCCTGCTACGAGGTGCGCGCCTCGGGCACGGAGCGCAGCGCCTGGGAGAAGGCGTTTCGTCTGATCCGGGCGAACGGCTCCACGAGTATCGGCGCGCCGCTGGCTAAGCTCACCGCCGAGCGCAAGTATGTGGAGCAGCTGGTGATCATCACCGATATGCAGGAGAACACCGCGCCTCTGTTCCACGATGCGTACGCGCGGTACGTGGCGGAGTTGGGCATCGGGCCGGATGTGATGATTGTGGCGGTGGGTGGGCAGAGCCGACGGTTCGAGAAGAACCTGAAGGACCACGCGATTCCACACACGATCTGGGTATTCGACGGCGATTATTACGCGTTGCCGAACCTGTTGCCGTTGCTGGCGATGCCAAACCGTGCTGAGATGGTGGCACAGATTATGGCTGTGCCGCTGCCGCAGCGCTGATCGCCTGATTTTCAGTCAACGACTGCCAGCGAAAGCAGGCGGTCCCCTGCCGCAATTTATGGAGAGGGTAGCATGAATCCAGCGTTAAATCAGGTCGATTTGGCCTTTGTGGTCGATACAACCGGCAGTATGTCGCCGTTTATTCTGGCGGCGCAGCAGCAGATGGTTCGTATGATCGACGAACTGGTTGATGCTGCGGCTATCGATCTGCAGCTGGCGATCGTGCAGTACCGCGATCACCCGCCGCAGGAAGCCAGCTTTGTCTATCACGTCGAGCCGTTCACAGGCGAGTTGCAGGCGGCACAGAATGCTATTCAGGCCTTGAGCGCTAATGGTGGCGGCGATGCGCCCGAGGCGGTGGTGGATGGGGTGTTGGCGGCCTGCCACGAGTTGGAGTGGCGCACGCACGCTCAGCGCATTGTGGTGCTGGTGGGCGATGCGCCGCCGCACGGCATCGGTGCCCCTGGCGATATGTTCGTGAACGGCTGTCCGTGCGGCGAGACGGTCGATAGTGTGACCGCCGCCGCCGAGCACGCGCGGGTGACGGTGTACGGGCTGGCGATGCACTCCGGGGCGATGGACGCGTTCAGTTGGATCAGCCAGGCGACGGGCGGGGTGTGTTATTCGGCGGAGAACGGCGACGCTGCGATTGAGCATATCAAGACGTTGCTGGTGAATAACTTCAGCGATCTGGCGTTCGATGAGCGCGTGTTGCAGGCCTGCCAAGCCCAGCCCGATTTCGAGATCCGTGCGTTGGCCGAGCAGTTCGATGTCACTCGTGCTGCCGTTGCGGCTGCGGTGAGCCGTTTGCAGCGGCGTCTATTGCTCGATTAGTCGAGGGGTGATGGTATGTCACGCAAAGCGAGCGATCTGATCGCGCGATTGGCTCAGGAGGAGGCGGCGCTGCGTGGGCAGTTGCTGCTTTCGCCGTTGGTGCGTGGCGGTCAGGCTCGCACGCGGCTGAACGGGTTGGTGTACCAGTTTCGCGTGCCGAACGCCGAGCCTGGGTGGTGGTGCTGTCGGGTGCAGGATGCCCACACGGCCACGATCGAGAGTGAGGCGCAGCCGTGGCAGCGTGGCGATTATTTGCGTTTGTGGCCCGCGCTGCGTTTGGTGTTGCTGGAGCCGTTGCGCGATTCCGATTGGCTGGCGATTCCCTTTAACGCAGCCGAGGCTCAGCAGCGGTTTGGGATAAGCGGCCCGCAGGTTGTGCATTTGGTGGAGGGCGGACAGCCGTTCGAGCGGATTGTGGCGCGTTGCGAAGCCCAGACGCTCTGGTACGATGCGCCGGATCGTCGCGCCGACCCACGGATCGCCGAGGCGCTGCGCGATGCGTTGGCGGAACGTCAGCCCGCTCCCGCTGTTGCGGGGCTTGGCCAGGGCGAACGGGCGGCGTATGCGCTGCTGCTTGGTATCGATACCACTCGTACGCTCGATGAGAAGCTGCGGGCGGCGCTCACGATCGGTGGGGCGCAGCTGTTGGGCTACGAGCAGGTTGGTGAGCAGTTGCGGGTGATTTGGCAGCGTGGCACGCTGCGCCATGTGACGCTGATCGATCAGAGCCTCACGGTGATCTCGGCGGGGATCTGCTTGGGCGGCGAGGATCAGCGCTTCGACTTGGCGAGCATCGTTGGCGTCGTGCTCGATGCGCCCGATTATGCGCGGTACAACGATCCTTATGCGGATTGGTGAGTATCCACAGATTACACAGATTTCGCAGATGATTTTATACCAAATTGGGAGATTTGTTTACATAATCGAAGTGTCTTCAGAGTAAAGAGTTTCTGCGTTTTAAGTGATACCAGCCTTCCCCAGCAAGTGATATCGAGGCGCTGCTACGCGCAGCGCCTCGATATCACAAAAAACGTCAAGTACCTTGCTGGCGCAGGCTAAAACTGGTTTGATACAAGAATTGTCCAATTGAATTGGGTCTAAGGCATAGAAATGAACCATTGACAACCGTATAGAACCGTGATACACTGAGCGAAGTTGAAAGACGTACTCTAACTGTAAGGGCATACACACTTGATCAGTGCCAGGCGTCGGTTCGAATCCGGCCATCCCGAGAGGGGTGTAGCTTAGAGGATAGAGCGGGATTGCCTTTCAAACTCGTACGTCTTTACCAAGAAATCCGAGCGACGTACTCTAACACGTGCAGCATACACATGGTAATTCCCCTCGGGGAAGATGGGTTCAAATCCCTCTGCATGCTTCGGTATGTATTTGCCGCAAGGCATTTGCTGTACAAACTTGTACGTCGCTAACGATGAATAGATGCGTGGCTTTAGGCCACGCTTTTTGTTTATCTTGATGTTGCTAGAAGCTTTCTGGAGAGCCTTCCAATGCGGAATAAACAAACATCAGGTGGCTCCTCATGAGAGAAGCATTTTGATGTGTTTTCTTTGTGAGATCGTGGGATGCGCTATACGCGGAAATGCGCGTACTCACGAGCAGGTGGGTTGCTGCGCAGGCCCAAAGGGGCGGTCGCGCCCCTTTGGAAACCCCGACCGAGGCGAATGCCTCTGGACCCCAAGTATGCGGTCGTTTATCAGTGGTGTATTGTTCTGATAAGTTGCCAAGTTTCATAGGTGGATTGTTTGGGTTATACCGAATCTGGTTAGTGTAGTTATGATGAGAATGCTGTTTATTGCCTGCATTTGGTATGATGAGTGCAATGGTGTTCGGCCTGCGGCATAACGAATTGTACATAACGGTGATGCGGAGGATGGTATGAGCTTTTTTCTGCACGAGCAGATCTATCGTGATCTGAGTAGCGTTGTTGATCAGAGGATCAGCATTTGCGGGGTGGGCGCGCTCGGCGCGAACTTGGCCGAGACGCTGGCGCGGATGGGCTTCGCGAAGCTGCACTTGATCGATCGCGACCGTGTGGAGGCGCATAACCTTTCGACGCAGCCGTGGATGCAGCAGGATATCGGCGCTCCCAAGGCGCGCACGCTGGCTGCCGCGCTATACCGTGCGATCGGTGCGCGCGTCGAGGCGCAGCACGTTGAGCTTGGCGATGCGAACGCTGTGGAGGTGTTGCGCGGCAGTGCGCTGGTTGTGGATGCCTTCGATAATTTGGCGGGCCGTCGGGCGGTGGCGCAGGCGTGCCAGCAGCTTGGCGTTGCGTGCCTGCATGTCGCGATTGCGCCCAGCGGCGATTACGGCGGCGGTTTCTGGAACGAGAGCTATGTGGAGTTGCAGGCGGGCGATGTGGCTCCCGCTCCCCGCGCGAACGATTGTAATTATCCGCTCTCCCGCCCGTTGGCGTTGTTGGTGGCGAATGCGGCTGCGGAGTCGCTGATTGGGTGGCTGCGCACGGGGGAGCCGCGCAATTTCGAGGTGACGCTGCGCGATTTGCAGATGCGGTGAGGGGAGTATCCGCAGATTACACAGATTAGATTTTGTTGTATTGCGGTGATGCTCATTGTCATTCCGAGATGCCGATATCGCGGTGCGATATGGAGAAGGGCTGAAACTGCTCTAGCCTGCCCATTCGACGGCCAGTCCTCAAATAGTGTCATTCTGAACGGAGTGCGCAGCACGAAGTGAAGAATCTCCCCGTCTCGTTCAGCCTTGAGCGTTTTATTTCCGTTTTACCCTGCTACACGTCAGTTTCTGAGTAACGAGCCACTAGACGACGTGAGGAATCTCATTGTTCTGCATTGGAATGCGCTTTGCGGCCTCTCCCTATTCGCTTCGCCCAGGGCTTCGACCGTTCGAGATGACAGAGCTTTTTGTTGAATATAACGCGGTGTTTAGCCGATTTACCAAGTCACCCCGGTCACCTGGTCACCTTGTCACGATTGAGCGGCGCAGCCATGCGCTGCGGAGCAGCGCGTGAAGTGCGCGCGTTGTGGCGCGTCAGCGCCATCACTGTCCGAGCGCGCACACGTTGTGCACGACGTTGTTCTCCCGTAGTGACGGGCGTTCACGGGCGGTTGCGCTTTTCTTTCCCCAAAAACATCCACGCAATGGCTGGTTTGTGCTTTTGTTGCGATGGGCTAGCGTTCGACGATATCGAGCGCATGGGCTTCGGTGAGATCGGGCATGTCGAATTTGCTGGCGAGCCGCAGTACGACGTTTTCGGGCACGCTGTGCTGCCGGGCGTGGTTGCTGGTGAGGATGGCGTTGAGCGGCGCGTCGCAGTAGACGAGCCGCACCCGCGCGTCGTAGCCGAGCAGCAGGTCGAGCAGCGGGTCGCGCATCATGCGCGTGAGGTTGGTGGCGTTCCAGATGAACGGTTGTTTGCGGCGGAGGTAGACTCGCGCTTGTTCTTTGGCGGCGCTTGCCACGATGCCCTGCGGCTTGGTGGGGTCGATGCGCTTCTCTTGGCGGATGGCGTCGAGCGAGACGATCGGCAGGTCGAGCGCCTGCGTGTTCAGCCAGTGGTCTTTGCCTGCGCCGGGCAGGCCCACCATGACGATGACTTCGCCCCAGGTAGTGTCGTAGGCGTGGTAGTTCGGGTCGCCGCTGCCGGAGCGGCAGTAGCGCACGCGGCTGTGCGGCGAGGCGAACGGGTAGGGTTGCGTGAGGATGGCGCGCTCGGCACAGGCTCCGCGGAAGAGCTCGATGCGCCCAAGCAGTTCGTTCTGGTCGGCGCAGATGCGGCCCCGTGCGTCGGCCTCGGCCAGGAGGGCCAGGTGCGCGAGGTTGGCGGCCTGCATGCGGTAGCTCGATGTGATTAGGGCGTGTTCCATGTCGTTGCGGTCGAGGAACCAGATCGGTAGGCCGTGCAGCCGTACTAGCGCTACGATGGTTTCGCGCACGTGCAGTGGCGGCGCTGCGCCCAGTGTTTCGTTGACCCAGAGCAGTTGCCGCGCGATGGTTGCGCCGACCCGCGCATGGCGTTGCGAGATGATGCGCCCGTTGGCTTCGACCTGCGTGCAGATGGGCTTGCCGATGTCGTGCAGCAGGGCAGCCAGGAAGAGGATGTGGCGCTCGGTTTCGGGTAGGGCGCGCCAGGCTGGCATGGCGGCGAGCGCTTCGGCGACCATGCGGGTGTGGGTGTGCACGTCGCCCTCGGCGTGGTGCTGCGGGTCTTGCGGCACGTTTATGAGTTCGTCGAGCCAGGGTTGGGCCGCGCGAATCGCCTCCCAATCGACACGCCATTCGGGGGCTTCTGGGCAGAGCGCGAAACGCCAAGTGTGTTCGTTTACCACAGTGTCACCCCCTTGCGTAGCCGATTCGGCAGCAGCGGGCGGTCCATCCAGTGGCTGCCAGAATCGACGACGGTTTGCAGGAAGCCGGACCGTACGTATTTGTAGCGTTCGAGCACGCTGCCGTTCCGTTCGACTTTGATGTAGAGTCCTTCCATCCAGCCGCTTGGGTCGGTTTCGGCCAGGATCTGCGCGATCGGTTGGCCGTGGGCTTCGGCTTGCGCTGCGAGTTGTTCGCGATGGTCGGCTGCGATCATTGTCGATGGGCCGAGCAGGGCGAGCAGTTCGGGCATGCTGCTGAAGCTTTGTTGGCTGAGCACGGGCACCGAGACGATGAATGGGGCCTTGTGCAGGAGGGCGCGCCGCTGTTCGGTGTCGAGGAAGCGCTGGGTTTCATGATCGTAGATGTCGTATTCTAGGAAGTAGTGCGGCAGGTCGGTGTAAAAGACGGTGTGTTTGGCGTACAGCCATTCGCCGAACATGCGGTAGCGCGTGCCGAGCAGTTCCCACAGTTCGGCGCTGTAGCGGGCCGCCCAGCTTTTGAGGAGTTCGAATTGACGCTCGCGGGGGCCGCCGTTCAGGTAGTGGCCGCGACTCTGGAGGCGTAGTTGGCCCGGCGCTTCGAAGCTGATGCCGCAGTTAGCGCCATCGACTTTCTCTTCGACGGTGAGGGTTTGCCCGGCCAGCATGCGGAACGGTAGGGTGACGGGGTCGTCGTTGGCTTGTAGGCCGGAGCCTTCGAGGTGTTGTGTGCGTGGGTATTTGAACAGCGTGTCCATCTTACGTTTCAATGCTTGCAATGGCGAGTAGATGTCCGGGCACGTGGTCGAAGCGCACCCGTTGTGCGCCAGCCGCGAGCAGCAGTCGTTCAAGCGTGTTCGCATCGAACAGGTGAATATGCTCTGGGTTGGTATCGGGTTTCGATGGCACCGAGAGCAGCACGAAGCGCTGCGCCACGCGCACGACTTCGGCCAGGGCGCGCTGTGTGTCGGGGATGTGTTCGAGCACTTCGAGCATTGTGACGACATCGTAGCTGCGCTCGGCGAACGGTAGGGTTGTGGCGTCGGCGAGTTGCGCTGTGAGGGTGGTGACGCCGCCGTTGCGCACTGCCAGCAGGCCCGCGACGCGGTAGTCGAGCGTGTCGATCGCGGTGACAGGCTGGTGCGGGAAGTTGTCGAGCAGCGGCCAGAGGAATGCGCCGCGTCCGCTGCCGATGTCGAGCAGTTCGCTTGGGCCGATGCCCTTGAGCGCGCCGAGCACTTTGGCGACACGGGGCAGTGTGATGGTGTGCTTGAAGCGGTGGATGCGCAGTTCGGCCTGTCGGGCGAGGGCGATCAGCCGCTGCTGCTGCTCGGGCGTGAGCGTGTCGAGCGGGGCGCTGAACAACTCGGCATCGGCGGGTGTGTGCGGGACGTTGTTGCCCCGCATGTAGGCCGCCGCCAAGCGTGTGTAGTATTCAGTTGGGGGTGCTTGCGTGTGCATTGGTTTATGATTCGGGCCGAGCACATCGCACGGCTTGCGCTAGATATCGGGTGGGAAGGTGAACTGCGCTGTTGCCGCCACCAAGGGTGCGGGGTCGACGCGGTACTGTTCGAGTTGTGCGCGCAGTTCGTCGTTCCAATTGGTAAAGCCTGTCAGAGCGATCAGCGCTGCTAGGGCGATGCGTCGCAGACGCGGATCGGGATCGGCGCGGAATGTGCGTTCGATATCTGCCACCACTGAGGGGGCGTGTTCCATAGATTGCGATGCGCTGTTGCGGCGTCTGCTCGGCTAGCACCGCGACAAGCGTCGAATCATCGCCGAAGCGCAGGAGCAAGCTCATAGCAATGTGACGCAACGCCGCAGAATCGTCGGTGAGGGCGGCACGCAGGCGGGCCATGTCGCGGCTGCTGGAACACGTTTGTAGCACCGACCAGCGCTCGTAGGTGTCGCCCTGCGCGAGGCTGTCGAGCAGTGCGGCGACCTCGGGTTCGTGAGCTCTGCGCCTAAGTGCGATCAGGTGCTCCATCCGTTCACGTTGCGTCATTCCGTTGAGTGTGGAAAGCAAGTCGACGCGATTCATACAAGCTTCTCATGTGAAACCCGCTATACCAAGTTTTCTAGTGCCATTAAGCAGCATACCACATTTTCCGCCTTTTCAAGGGCCTGTGTAGGAACGTTGTGTCTTTTTTCATCCACTGCGGTTGAGTAGAGCTCCACCGCACAAGACTATCAGGTAGGGAGAGATTCTTCACTTCGCTGCGCTCGTTCAGAATGACCCTGAGGGCGGATGTTTTGTTAGTCAACCGAACAACAACGCGCCCCAGCCATAGCCGAGGCGCGTTGTCCTGTGAGAGCGATTGGGTTTACGGTTGCTGTGCCACCGTCCACATCCGCAAGTTCAGCGCGTTATTCGCGAAACGCGCGCTGACGTATCCGCCATCGGCAGTGGGGAGCGGCACTTGCACCACATCGATCTTGTTGGTGTTCAGCGCCTGCGTATTGCTGGTCGGCATCGTGGTGAACGAGCGCTCGGTGCAGCCGATCTGGTTCAGCGTGCCATTGGCGACGAGCAGGTTCCAGCCGCACAGCTTCAGCTTACCATCGCTGGTGGCGACTGCCGTCACGAAGTGGCTGCCGCCGACGTTATCGATCGCGTAATCCTTCACAGCGCCAACCTGAGTTGTGACCTCACCGCGTAGGTCGGGCGTAAAGAGCAAGCGGAAGCCGTAATCGAGAATGTTGTAGGCATCCGTCCAGCGATTGACGGCAACTGTCGAGCTCTGCGAATGCAACTGATTCAGCACCAGTGTATGATCGAGCCGCGTAGCTTGCAAGGAGAGACAACCACTGGAGGCACACAACGGCACATTCGGCACAGTGTCGCAGAAGAAGCCTCTGCTGCCGCCCTTCCAGCTTTCCAATCCCGGATAACGAGAGCCAACTGAACGGCTTAGATTGTAACAGCTTGGTGTATTGTTGCTAAACGTGCCACAAGCGCTATACTGGCTTGAGCCTGCGAACTCCTGGAAGCCTGGCATATCGCGCAACTCCATCCACAGGCGCACCTGATCGGCGGTGTTGGAGAAACAGCCACCAGCGGGTTGGCAGTAGGTGCTATTGCTCATCCCGAGCGAGGCCGCTAGGTTGTTCATCTCGGTGGCAAAAGCGGTTGTGGTGCCCGAGATGTGCTCGGCGATCGCGAAAGCTGCGTCGTTGCCCGAGTTGATGATCAGGCCGTGCAGCAGTGTGCGCAGCGTCTGCCGCTCGCCTTGCGTCAGGCCCATCAGGCTGCCACTCACACTCACAGCGTTTGCACTCACCGTCACCATATCGTCCAGGCTCACCTGATTGTTTTCCACGGCGCGCAATGCGATGATCAACGTCATCACCTTGGTGACGCTCGCAATGCCCTGGATGCCACTGCCGCGCTGGTAGAGCGTGCGGGCCTTCTCGAACTCGTAGCTTTGGCGTGTATCGACCAATAGGGCACGTTGCGAGTTCACGGTTGGGTCCGTGATAGTAACGCCCTTGCCAGGATTCTGGTCGAGTGTGTGATCTGCGATGACGTACGGTCGTAAGGAGCAGTTGGCGATATTACACATCGCAGGGCGGGTCTCCCAGGTGGTGGTGCGTAGAGGGTTGGTGCCGTTATCGACTGAGAAGAAGCCCGAGCGGGCGAGCGGTGCGATCGCCATATCCTCAGCGGTGCGCACCACCGTACCCGTACCGCGTAAGCTGACGCCGGTCAAGCCGCTACCGTGTATTGTGGGTAGGCCGCTGTTATCCACGCGCCAATAGCTGACCATTTGATTGTTGAGCGCCGTGCGGTGCACCACAACATAGTACGGCGGTGTATCTGCATTGCCCTCCAGCGCTGCGATCTCGATCAAGCTGTTCGGATTAGCGGTGAAGACCGAACCGCTATCCTTGAGGCCCACGATCGCGCCAGTGGTGGGGTTCACGCGCCAAGTGATGATGCGGATGCCGTTCTCCGCCACATTGCCGATGATCGGTGTGACGACTTGGAACGCATCGAGCGAGCCTGTCCGGCTGAGCAGCGAGCGATGGGCGATGCTGAAGTTCAACACCTGCACCTTGGCGTTGCTGCCGTAGCCGCGCGTATCGAGCTTGGTGAACTCTCCAGCGTTATTCACACGCCACGTGGTGAGCCACAAGTTCTGCTGCGCATCGCGCACCGCGCTCAACAGCAGGCTGTAGCCCGAACTCGAAGACGTGCTCGGCGTGAGCGCATACAGTTTCACATCGTAGCCGTGAATGATCGGGCTATCCTGCAAATGGGTGGGACTGTTATTGTTGCTCATGGTCCAGCTCGAAAGCTTCACGCTGGCGCCAGTGCCGCTGGCGGTGATGATCAAAGGCCTCAAGCTGCTATTGACCGCCCCTCCGATATGTACCACATCGACCTCGCGTAGCGGGCTGAGCGGTGCCGTGATATCGGGTTTAGCTGGCGTGGGCGCCACAACGAGCGGCATATAGAGCGTGTAGCTCGGGATCGCTGTCAGATCGAGCGGTTTCAATTCGGGCAGTACCTCCGGCTCGGAACCCTCCGCCCATCCTTCCAGCAGGTAATCCTCAGTTTCGCCGTGCGCGTAGCCTGCGGCAGGCCCGCGACCATCGGCGTGCGTGGCCTCTTGCTCGCTGATCGAGAAGCGCAACCACATATCCTGCTCGTGTTGCTCATTCCAGACCTTAATCGCAGGCAACTCGAACACGAACGAGCCGGGTTCGGTGAGCCTGATAGCATGGTTTTGGACGGCCCATTCATTGGCGGAGGAGCCATCTGCGCAGGTCATGCCGCTGTTCGCGCCCCACGCGCCGTCGCGGTTCCAATCGGCCCACAAGTTGATGTACGCCGTTTGCGGGAGCGTCGCGTTGTTCGTCACCGTCACGCGGTACTTGAGCGTCACCGAAGTGCAGTGCTTCAGCGTGCTCAGCACGTACAAGCCATCGTCGTTATCGTCGTTGGCGAGATTGTAGGCGGGGCGAATGTTGTTGACCGGGTCCTCATCCATGCCACTCTCGGCCTCCTCCTCACCGCTGATCTCGTTGCCGAGGTAGAAGGACAACGGCTCATTGATATGGAAGGGGCCGGTTGGTTCGCCACTCGGCAGACGGGAGACGGGGAATTGTGCGTTCACACCTGGATAAGCTGTCATAGGCGAGCTCGACTGATTGGTCGAATCGGGCGCATCGCCAAAATCCCGATAATTGGGGACTTGTGCCTGTGCAACCGGGAGCGGTGCGCTAGGCCACAGCCCGAAGAACAGCGCAATACAGCAGAGAAGTTGCAGCCATCGAAGTGCACGAACGAACGACATAAAACACTCCTTTGTTGTGATAAGAATGAATAAAGATGGTTAGGGAGTTTATGCTTAGCTTAGGGCTTCGTTCGATTGTTGCTGGAGACATACGGAAGGCCAAGGTATGTCGAAAACGGGAATGATCGGGGAATTTCGCCTGTATCGCGGTTGAAAATTCATGTATTGCTGTGATACCGAACTATTGCTTATCCGATACAAAGACGAGGGAAAATAATGGACCTTTCCTTCATTTTACAGAAAATTGGAAAAATTGTTGAGAGTACACATCCAAATGACTGTACAGAGATGTAAAATATAGGTTAAAATGTGTTATGGTAGCTGAAATGGACTGTAATCAACATTTCTAGCTGAATGTGTTGAATGAAACACACAGATAGAAATACGTCCAACGACTGAACACCTGTTCGTGGCAATAGCGTATAATGGCGCAGTCTCGAACCGTTCGATGGAAAGCCGTTTTACCATGGACCATGCGACTCAGACATTATGGGAGCAGGTACACTCAACGGATGGTGATGTGCGATTGGCCGCCTTCGACACACTGATGCTCATCACCGAGCAGCCCGTTGACTGGGCCTACGAGATCTGGGATACGCTTGTGGCAGAGCTTGAGCATCCGAACGGGCATCAGCGGGCGATCGCGGCGCAGTTGCTGTGCAACTTAGCCAAAAGCGATCCCGAACACCGTATCCTGAACGATTTCGAGACCATGTTCAAGCTGTTGCGCGACGACAAGTTCGTCATTGCTCGGCACACCCTTCAATCGATGTGGAAGATCGGTCTGGTCAGTGTAGACCATCGCAAACTCGTTATCGACCGACTCTCGGGGTGGTTCTATGCCTGCGGCACTATGAAAAACGCGACCTTGATGCGCTACGATATCCTTCAAGGTTTGCGGAAACTCTACAACGAAGTGGGTGATCCTCTGCTTCGCGATACAGCACGGGCGCTGATCGCGACGGAACCCGACCTCAAGTACCGCAAAAAATACGCAACGTTATGGCGTTAGTCTAACCCCTCACGTTGTTTCAAAGACCCCTCATAACCTCTCGCAGCGCCGCGAGCAACCGACCGTGTCGTTTGGTGGCTGCTTTGTCGTGCTCGGCACTCCACCCATGGTAAACAGCTAGTCAGAGAGAGAACGATGTCTACACAACAAGCTTCCTTTGTGCCTGCGCAGGAAACATCGCGGCGCGATATGGCGATCATTTTGACCATGCTGGTGGCAGCGTTTGTGGTGATCCTCAACGAGACGATCATGAACGTGGCGCTGCCGAAGCTGATGGTCGAACTTCAGGTGAGCGCCAGCACCGTGCAGTGGTTAGCGACCGCGTATATGCTGGTGATGGCCGTCCTCATCCCGACGACTGGCTTTCTGATCCAGCGCTTCACCACCCGCACGCTGTTTCTGAGCGCAATGGGCCTATTCACGCTTGGAACGTTGGTGGCAGGCATCGCGCCCTCCTTCGCCGTGCTATTGACTGGGCGCGTCCTGCAAGCCTCGGGTACAGCGCTGATCCTGCCGCTGCTGACCACCACCATCCTTGGCCTGATCCCGGTGGAACGGCGCGGCGCGATGATGGGCACGGTGAGTATCGTCATTTCGGTGGCGCCCGCGATCGGCCCGACGATCTCGGGATTCATCCTACAATCGCTGTCGTGGCGCTATATGTTCCTGTTTGTGCTGCCGATCGCACTGTTGATGCTGGCCTACAGCGCACGCTACCTGGTGAATGTGGGCGAGACGCGCTACGCCAGCCTCGATGTGCCCTCGGTGGTGCTCTCGGCGCTCGGCTTCGGCGGCGTAGTCTACGGCTTCAGCAGCGCGGGCGAGGGCGGCGGCAGCCTGCTCAGCGCGCACGTCCTGCTGCCCGTGGGGATCGGCCTGGTGAGCCTGGTGCTGTTCATCTGGCGGCAATTGCGTCTGCCCACACCGCTGCTGGATCTACGGGCGTTCGTCTACCCGATGTTCCGTATGAGCGTGATCCTAATCATGATCGTGATGATGGCGCTCTTCTCGGCTGCTATCCTGCTGCCGATCTACTTGCAGAACATCCGCGAGTTCTCGCCGTTGCAGACTGGCCTGCTGCTGTTGCCGGGTGGCGTCTTGATGGGCGTGGCCTCGCCGATCGTGGGGCGTTTGTTCGACCGCTTCGGTCCGCGCGTGCTGACGACGGTAGGAGCGTCTATGCTGAGCCTGATCCTGTGGCTGTTCTCGGGCCTGACAGCCGATTCCAGCGTGGCGCTCATCCTCACGATCTCGATCCTGTTCAACGGCTCGTTGGCGCTGTTGTTCACGCCGATCTTCGCGACGGGCTTGAATCAGTTGCCCCGCTCGCTCTACTCGCACGGCAGCGCCATCATGAGCACGTTGCAGCAGGTGGCGGGCGCGGTCGGCACCGCGATGCTGGTGACGATTATGGCGCTGCGCACGGCGGCCTATCTCAGTACGGCGCAGCAACCCAGCGCTCCCGAGACACTGAAGGCCGCGCAGACCGCTGGCCTGCAGAGCGCGTTCCTGGTGGCGACGGGGCTAGCGGTGCTGGCGCTCTGTCTGACGCTGCTGCTGCGCCGCTCGACGCCACCCGTCGAGGACGAGGCGGGCGTGGAGTTAGAGATGGGCGTCTCGTTGCACTAACAATCGTACTGGGCTAAACGACACAAGCGCGACCTTCTGCGTACAGCAGAAGGTCGTTTGTATAGCGACCACATGGAGTATCGTGTCTCTTTTGCTCATTTGGTCGCATGTGGTGGAACGGTGGCAGTCGAGCCGACCGTGCCGCCAGCCACACCTGAGTCGTCGACTACCCCATCGACCGCGACACCGACTCTGGAGCCGACTGTCACGCTATCGCCGACCATCACGCCATCGCCCACCGTCACGCCTATCCCAACGCTGACATCGCTGCCGGAGCAGGCCGACTTGATCGGCGACTGGATATTCACAGGTGATCCCGGATGCGATGGTAGCATCAACTTCGTGCAACAGGTACGTTTCGCTGAAGGTGGCACGATCGATTGGTTTGACAATAAAGATTCTGGGCGCTGGAAAGAGGATGGCGATACGTTGTCCGTCATTGATACGCCATCGGGTGACCGGTGTTAGTCGTCGGTGGCTACTCAAACGACGATAAGGCGCTCAATAAGGTCTCGCGCTACGATCCTACGGCCAACGAGTGGAAGAGTTTAGGCCCAGTGGCGGTCGAGCGCTACAACCTCACCTTGTCGCAACTCGCCGATGGCCGCGTGTTGGTGCTCGGTGGCGAATCCGAGAACAGCAAGACACTGCCTGGTTTTGAACTCTACGATCCGGCGATGGGCACCAATCAACCTGTGCCCTAGCCTTGCAACGAGCGAGACGTTTTCGGAAGAGATGACATCGGCCTCCTGCTACGTGCAGAAGGCCGATATCACAAAAGAGACCACCTTACTCTCGTCCGTGCCCGGTGGTGCTAAAGCGCGCCACCACGCTCGGCTCCAGCACAATCGAGCGTTCGGGCGGCGCCTCGCCCTGGATCTCGGCCAACAACATCTCCACCAGTTTATGCGCCACCAAATCGGTCGGTTGGCGCACCGACGTTAACCCCAGCAACTCCGCCACGGGTGTGTCATCGTAGCCCGTCACCGCGATATCGACGCCCGGCTGCAAGCCGAGCTGCGACAAATAGCGCATCACCCCGAACGCCATCACGTCGTTGGTGCAAGCGATCGCGGTGGGTCGTGGCTGAGCGGCAAGCACCTGCTGTGTCGCGAGCATGGCCTGCTCCACCGTATTGGGCGTGCGAGCGATCCAGGCATCGGGCGGCGTGATCCCAGCGCACGTCAACGCCTCGTAGTAGCCCCGCACCCGTTCGTCGCCGACACGCTGCCCGGCTGGCCAACTCAGCAGGGCGATCTGCCGATGCCCTAATTCCAGCAGATGCTCGATCACCAAGCGCATTCCGAGATGACTATCGACCTCCACCGAGGAGAACGTGACCTCGCTGTCGATCCGCCCGAACGAGACGAACGGAATGCCGACTTTCTGCAGATAGCGCACGCGCGGATCGTCGTAGACCAAATCGGAGAGCACAAAGCCATCCACGCGGGCCGATTGGATCAACTCGATATAGCTCTCTACGCTGCTATCGGGGTGTTGGGCGAACGTCAAAATATGGTAGCCCCACGCCTCAGCTGCCTGCGCGATATCGTACAGAAACCGATCGAGCAGCGCATTGCGGCGCACCGGGTCTTCGGCGCTGTGCCAGGCATACCCGATCAAACGGCTCTGATTCGACTTCAGGCCGCGCGCGATGCTGTTGCGACGGTAATCGAGATCGTGGATCGCCTGAAGGACGCGCTGCCGAGTTTCGGGCTTGGTGAGCGGGCTATTGTTCAGCACGTGCGACACGGTGCCGACCGAAACCCCCGCCAACGCCGCAACATCGCGGATCGTGATGTGCAACGTGTACCCGTGAGCCGCGGCTACCGCCTGCACACGCTGCTGAGTCTCGGGATCGACCGTCGGCAGAGCGCGCAGCGCGTGGTACGCCGTTAACAGAGGAACTTGTGCATCATCAGCGATCTGCTTGAGTGTAATCATACTTTGAATGCAAACTCAAGTTGCCGACTTCTCCCATCATCTATCAGTTCAAGCGTCAGCACGCGACGTTTGGCATCGTAACGAGCGGTTGGGTACGCAGCAGCGGCGATACGGTCGAGGTTGTGCACGCGCAACACGAGTATGCGGTGCGGCGGCGCATACAGACCCGATTGCTCACCGAACACCACACACAACCGACCATCGCACACCCGTTGGCGGAAAGTCGTTATGCAGAACTGATCGGAATCGCCCATCATCGCCGCCTGATCGCCCTCATACAGCGTTAAACCGCCCACGCCGGGGAACACATCGAGGATCAGCGGATCGAGCACGCAACCAGGCACATAGGCCCGCATCGACGTATTTGGGATGATCGCACCAGCGCGCACAAACAGCGGCATCTGCTCCGTCGAACCCTGCACAAGCAGCGTCGTCGGCCCCTCGATCAGCGTCTCGTTCCACCAATCGTACCATTGCCCTTGCGGTAGGTAGACCGTGCGGCAGGTGTGCTTCGGCTCGTAGATCGGCGCGGCCAACAGCCATGCACCCACCATCATCTGATCGGGAATCGTATACGTTGCTGGGTCATCGGGGAAATGATGGAGCAGAGGGCGCAACGCGGGCATGCCACGTTGCGACATCTCCCATTGGAGCGTGGAGAGATACGGCTGCAAACGTAACTGCACATACCTCTCGCAGATGGCAGCAACCTTCGCATCAAACGGCTGAAACTCAACAGAAGCGTGCGACGTATCAGCAAACGGAACGAACGTCTGAATATCTTGGGCCACACGTTCGTTGTTCGGCATACCAAAACAGGCCTGGAGCATCGTCTTAACCGACGGCAGCGCCATAAACCGCCGAGGTTTGGGCTGCGACACAGGCAACTCCACCCGATTCCAGCGCGACATAGTCTCTCCCATCCTGCAGGCACTCCCACACTGGAAGCCTGAATACCGTGAACGAACAGGACGAAGGGTGATATCGAGCCTATACCTTCAACAGGTACAAACTGAAGCGGAAAAAGCGAATGTTTTGCCGAGGAAGCTCTTAGAGCACAAATCAGCCGCCGATAGATGGAAAACCATCGCTCGCGCGAAACCCTAAAGGATGCTCGAGTAATGTCCCATCGTACACCGAATCAAGCGCCAACATGCGCTGGAATGTATGAACAGATAGCGATGGCTGCACACCAAGCCGTGCCGCCAAAGTGCATGAGTGGGCGAACAGAGCCAAGTTACAGAAGCGAAACTTGTACTAGGTGAACGGCTAAAACAAGTGGGCTAAAGAGTAGTGTAATCGTTGATTGAACCGTTTCAATAATAGCATACCATCCCAACACTGTCAACGAGCGAAGAACGCTAAAAACATGCAAGAAGCCAGCATTGATTCCCTTTATCAACGCTCCAATTGCCTTTACAACAGATGCGCGCATGAATTGTCGCTCTCTCATGATCATTTCATGAAAATTGCATCAACATAGCTCGAAACGAGCGACTTGCGCTCATTTCCTATCGTATTATGTGAAATTATGCACAAAACGAGGAAAGGGCAGAATGTGCCAATAATACCAAATCCGTTTGGGCAGTGGCAGTAACAAACCCGTGTTAGCTTGCGGCAGCAAGGTATTTGACGTTTTTGTGGTGTCGATGCGCTGCTATGCGCAGCGCGTCGACACCACTCTACCCTGGAAATGCTGATATCAGTCCAACGTTGAAGAAAGCGTGTTCAGCAAACGTGCTGGTACCGTAAGCAATCATTTGGACTTGATATAAAAAGTGCCACCAATGGGAGTTGGTGGCACATGCGGTTGATGGGAAAAGATGCCTACTCCTCGGCCAGCAGCGCGGCCCGCAACTGGATCTGCTTGATCGTGTCGTCGATGTAGCGCAGACTCATATCCCACGCCTCGGCCCAGCGCGCTGGAGCGGGGCGCTGATACGGCAGATCGTTCGCCGCCACATACACCAACCCATCACGGATCGCGTGGTGGAACGTCTGCAGTTCGCTCAACGGCACGCTCGTCAGCAACTGGCCGATGATCAGCTCGAACGCGTCGCGGTCCCGATGCTTCAATGCGAACAGCACCGTGCGCGCCAACGCGATCGTGAGTTGCTGCAACATCTCCTGGTACGCCCCCGTGTGGTACGCCACCAACGCCCGTTGGAACGCCAGTTTGCCGCACAACACATAGCGATACCGAGGCATATCGATATGCATCATCTGTTCGACCAGCGCGATGTGCTCAGCCGCTTGGGCGTGGTCGCCGGCGTTGTTGAAGATCGACACCTGTAGCTCGATCAGCGCCGCCCGCTGGAACGACTCGCCCGGCGACAACTGCTCGAACGCGCGCCCCACGATCGTCTGCGCTAGCTCATCGAACTGCTTGGCGGCCTCGTCGTCGCCACGCAGTCGGTACAGATGCGCGCAGTCGCGGGCGAAGCGCGCATAATCGCCGTACAGTTCGCAGAGCGTTGTCGGCTCGTGCTGCAACAGCCGCACCGCCTCATCGAAGATCTCGATCAGCCCGGGGTTCGGCTGGCGGTTCTCGTTCATGCGGCGGCGGTCGATCTGCGCGATCGTCCATCGCACCAGCCCGTTCGCGTGCGGGATATCGGCCCGCTCCGCCGCGCGGCGCGCCAACGTTGCCGAGCGGTTGGCCTGCTCGAAATCGTTCCGAGCGATATTGATCAGCGCATTGGTGTTGTAGAACTGCGCCCGATAATAATTCGAGGCCGATTCGATATGCTGGCTCAGGATGCGCCGCGATATCTCAAGCGCGTACTCCAAATCGCCGAGCCGCGCGTGCGTCAGCGCCAAGTCGTTGGTCATCTGTGCAAGGCGGAACGTGTACCAGGTGCTGGGCAGAATCACATCGCCGGGTGTGTTCGCGCGGTAGCTCTGGAACGTATCGCGGCCATCGCCCAAACTCGTGATCGCTGCATCGTAGCGCTGTTGGCGCTCACGCAGGTAGCCGAGCAACCCGTACACTTCGCTCAAGAACAGTTGGCTGTAGCGCTGCAACCGCTCATCGTGCAACTCCGGCTGCCTCAACAGATCGATCAGCCGATTCAGGCGGCGCTCAAGGCGTGCGTTGTCCTGCGGCGAAAGCTGCACCGTCGCGCTGGCCCAGGCCATGCTCAGATCCACATACAGATACGGCGCGGGGTAAAACAGCGGCGTCTCCTCGGTATCCGGCGGAATCCAGCCTGCCTGCACGAACTGCTCGAAGAGCTGATCGGCAAGCTCGATAGCGCGCTGCAACTGATCGCGCACCACTAGCAACTTCACCCGCCGCACCTGCTCGTCGCGCATAATCATATCGTACTGAATCCCCTTCGCCTCCAACAACTTGTCGAGGTAGGGGAACGTCTCGTGACCGTCGCGGTGCGCACGGGCCGTGATGGTGCTCCAAAACGCATCGGCCAGAATCACGGCATCGCGGTCCTGGCGGATGCTGAGCAAGTAGTCGATATAATCGGTATAGACGCGGTAACCCTGGTTGATGTCGAGTGTGAGAGCGTAGTACAGGTTGTTCGACATCGCCTGCAACAGGCTCGAACCGCGCCCGTTGGTCTGCAGCACCTGTTCGCGGCTCTTGTCGTACAGGTACGACAAAGTCAACTCGCGCAGACCGAGCGCATCGGGCCGACCGCTGTTATCGAGCAACTGATACACTTCGTCGTGCAGCAGCAGCAGGTCGCTCTCGGCAGGAGCCACATTCGCCTGCATCACGCGAACTGTTTTGATCAGCGCCAACGAGCCGATTCGGTCGATCACTTGGTCATCGTGCTCGATCCCAAGCTGATCGAGGATCGCGCGCAGGTCGGCGCGCTGGATGCCTCGCCGCGCGTACGAGAGCACGTACAACACGTAGGCGAGCGTGCGCCGCGCGAGGTCGGGCTGCGCGAGCGGGTTGAGGATCGTCTCGATCAGCAGATCCTCGAACTCCATCCGGCTGCGCGGTTCGCCCGGCAGCGGTAGGCGTTGCTGCAAACACTCGGCGTAGCACGTCAGCAGCAGCGGGCGGCCCTCGGTGATGCGCTGGATATGCTGAATCTGCTCGTTATCGAGCTTGCTGGCGTCGATATCCATATACGCCGAGATGTCCACGGGATTGTCGAGCGGCTGCAACTCCTGCACGCCGCCTACCAGCACCCCTAAGCGCTCCAACAGCGCCACCAATGGGTTATTGGGGATGGGGCGCCCGCAGAACATGATCAGCGTGTGGCGCATCAGGGGGATCACCATTTCGAGCCACTCCAGCAGCATATTCGCACTGGTGATGCCGACCTCATCGCCGATCAGCGCGCCGGGTGGTGTATTCTGTGCGAACAGCTTTTCAAGCGTATCGAAGCGGATCACGAGCGGATAATAGTTCGCCAGCGCGTTCCAACAGCGCACGAACATCTGCGTCAGTGCAAAGCTGCCCGATGTGGAGGGATCGTTGGTATAGTGCGCGTACAGCGTGTCGTAGCGGTCGAAGAAGCGCCGCACCTGATCCTCGGGCAGCCGGAACGGTTGGCCGGGATACTCGGCTTGTAGCCCTTGCACAAGCTGATACTCGATGCGCGTTGTGTTGTGGTTCGCGTAATCGTAGATGTCGATCATCGCTGGCGCGCGGATCTCGGGGAACGCCTCGGCGATGATCGTGGGGCAATCTTCGAGCAGGCGTGTCTTGCCAAGGCCGCCCTGCGCCTCGATGTAAATCGCCAGACAGGTGCGCTCGGTGATCATGCGATCAACGGTCTGCTGGATGAGCGCCTTCTGAGCGACATGCCCCACATGTTCGCGAGTTCGCTCTAGCCCTGTCTCATTCATGCTGACGCTCCTGCCGTTTATGAATATGGTTAATGTGTGCCTCGGGCGTAACCGTCAGCTCCTGCGGGATCATCAGCGAGCGCAGCAGTTGGTCGGAATCGACCTGATACGTGCTATTAGCCGCGTTGTAGTTCAAGAACCCCCGCAAATTCAGCAGCGTCAGAATCTCATCGATATGCCGCCGATTGATCGCCAACGGTTCGCTGGCCTGCCGCTCGAGTTGTTCGTACAACCAAGCGCCATCGAACGGTTCTTCGGTCTGGATGATCAGTAGAAAAATATCGTCGATATAGCGCTGAATGCCCTGGATCGGGATGCCGCTGCTGATCTCCTCGAACAGAGGCCGCACAATCGCCTCACGCGAGAAGCGGAACTCCAAGCCGATCGGGATGTGCGCCTTGGGATCGAGCATCGCCCGAATGCTAGTCTTCACGTAATCGAGCAGTTTCGCAGCGCGCAACTTGCTCAGCACCTCGCTGTCCTCCAGCAGCAGCGCAACGGCGGTGGGCAGATCGAGCTTGGGGATCGAGAGCAAGGACTGGAACTCCTCCATCCACTGTGTGGTGGGCCGCTCGTTCAGCAGTTCGGTGGAGATGTAGAGCCACTCGATCAGAGCCGCCACGCCCGTGATCGGCTGTGCGTTCAGTTGCGTGACATAACTCTGCGCGATGTACTCGCAGCGCTCCAGATACCCGGCGTAATCGGCCTGTTGCTGCTTTTGCGCGACGGTATGGCGCAGAATGCGGCGCAAGCGGTAGGCCCGTCGGTCGCGGCGATACGGGATGAACATATCGTTGCTGCGCAACTCCGATAGCGTCGCGTAGAGCTCGCTGCGGGTGGGTGGATTGGTGGTGTGCGGCAGAAAATGATGGAGTAAGCGCTCCATCAGCGGCACATCGACCAAGCGCAACAGACCGATCTCGGCGGTGATGGCGGCGGCGCTGGGCGAGAGTTGATCGAGATCGAACGGCTCATCGTGTTGCGGCTCGCTATTATCGAAATCGTCGTCGAGGCGGCGCAGCAGCTGCACTAGCGCCCACGGGTAGCCGAGCGTGAGATGATAGGCCGTGTGGGCCAGCAACTCGCGGTCGTAGGCGCGCAAAAACTGTTCGGTTTCGGCCAGCGAGAAGGCGTAGAGTTGGATCACCTCGCACTTATCGCGGATCTCCCAAAAATGCCAGAACAGCGGCGCTCGGCTGAAGCAGATAATCAGCACATTGCCGCGTCGCAGCAGTGGGTTGATCGCCTGCGCCTGTACCTCTTTCCAAAACGCAATATCGTTGAGACTATCGAGCAGAACCAGGAGCGGTTCGTGATTGTTCGCGTGACGGTAGGGGCGCAACGCCGCCAATAACCGTCGGAGTGGGTGCGAGATACTCTGAAGGTTGGTCGTGTCGCCAACCGAGGCGTCCCACTCAACGATTGCCAGTGAATGACTACTCTGTTCACGGATCCGGCGAAGCATACTCGTCTTGCCGATGCCGGGCGCACCATGCACATTGATGATCGGGAAGTCTAACGCCTCGTCGGATACTACGCTCGCTAGGCGATCCTCAATATGCTGCAGGAGGCGGCTACGGGCATCGGGCGTCGCAGGAGGAACGCTCTGCATGATGCTTACTCATCTCTGAGCCGGTACAAGCGCAACGCATAGCAACGATGTGTGAACTTGTCACCGGATACAAGGCACATCGATAACAGGTATACCCAACAGGATCTGTAGTGTGCCGTGTGACGAGGATGGTGAGCCAAGACGTAGTGAGAGATGTCCATGTCAATCAACACAGCAATGTAAGCATACACCGACTCGCGGGCGCGCGTACAGGAAACTTGCGAGGATTTTTTAGGACATTTTTTGGACATTTTGAAGCTGAACGGCTTGCACCTCAGCAACCGTGAGCCTGTCGCGAGCGCACCCAAGATTCGGTACGATGCCAATGCTCCTTGTTGGGTATCAAACAAAAACAGGGCTTGGCGCGGATCACCAAACCCTGTCATCGTACGCGCCAAATCGTCACTGTTGATACAACGTAATCAAACGCTGCGCCTGGATCGCCAACGGCGAATCGGCGGGAGTCGTCTCGATCACGCGCTGCCACAGTTCGAGCGCCTCAGCGCGCTGCGGCGGTTGCGTGCTGATCAAGCACTGGCCCATATTGAGCATCGCCCGGGCATCGTTCGGGATCTCGTTGAGCGCACGGCGCGCCTCGGCGATGCCCGCCTGCACATAGCTCTGATCGTTGATGCCCGAGCCGTAGAAGCAACTACTTGCGCCAAGATCCGAGCGCACACTAGCGTTGTTCGGCTCAAGTTCGAGCGCGCGGGAGTAGGCTTGGGCCGCCTCAAGCCAGCGGGGCAGTCGCTCGATATACAGCATACTGCCGGGCTGATTCTCGCGCACGATCGCCACGCTGTTGTAGAGCATATTGCCGTACTGCACCCAAGCGGCTGCCACCGTAGGGTTCGCCTCGGCGATCTGGCGTGCCTGCTCGACCTCTGCCTCGAAGACATCGAGCGGCGAGTTACTGCTCGACAGATTGGCGGTTGGCACATCGCCCTGGGTGATCGCGAAGCCGATGCCGAACACCAGGACCGCCACCAACAGCAGGCTCACCGGTGCGATCCACTTGCGGTTCGAGGGGCCAGTGACATCGATGCGGCGGCGATTCAGCGTGCGTTTTGGGTAGGGATCGAAGTCCTTCGGGCGCTCCTTGCGATTGGCGGGCGGCAGTGGCCGATAATCGAGCACAACAAGAGGCTCATGAGGCTTCTTCGCGGGTGCTGGCTCATCCTCCTCATCCGTCGCTTGTGCCGTGGCAGGTGCGCTCGCTCGGGCCAGTTCGGCATCGTAGTTGGCGCGCCGCACGGGGTCGCTCAGCACCGCGTAGGCTTGCTCGATCAGGTTACGTTTATCGCGAGCGAGTTCGATCAATTCAGAGGCTGCGCCCTCAAGTTTAGCGGGATCATAGAGCGCCAACATACGCTCGTAGGCCGCCTTAATGGTATCTTGCTCGGCGCGCGGATGCACTTGAAGTATTTCGTAATAATCTTGGCTCATGCCCTATCTCAATATATGAAAGCAGCAGGATGCAGAAACCGACATCGCTGGCCTAATCGATACTAAGCGTAACAGCTTTAAACAACATAACAAGGTGAACAGATGCATGGTGATTGCTCACCGTGTCATCGGCTCACCTTGTACAGATGTGAAAGGCTTAATCGCCGCTGACAGCGCGGATCAAGTCGCCCACAGAGCGAGGCAACCGTGCACGACCTTTTTCCCAGTACCCACGCCCTTCAAGCGTTCGCCGTAGCATCGCAATCAGGCCGCCGATTACGCCAATGATCGTCCCGATCCACACCAGTTGAATACCAGGCTTGGTGCTCACCGTCACCACAGCCTTGGCCGGATCAACTGGCAGGCCGAGCCCATTGACGCGCACATACACGCGGCGCTGCATTGGGTCGAAGTTCACGAGCGAGATTGAATTGCCGTTCGGCAACAGAGCAGGCACATCCTCGAAAGTGGCCTCTTCGCTGCCCTCGGTGGCGGTGATGCGCACCTTCGGCATCAGCGTGTATTCCTGGCCCTCGTGGACGACCTTGATACGAGCACCGACCTCGGCCTCGTTTTCGTGTGCCTGGCTGGCATCGAAGCCGAGGAACGTAATCTCGTAAGGGCCAATGGTGCGCTGATCGTTCACCACCATATCGGCGGCGTTCTGATCGATCTGTGGCATATACTCGGCGGGCGAGATATACAGATCTTGCAGCAATTCCGTTTTGATCGATGGCGTAGCGACGGTGGCGCCCATCCGCTCGTTGAAGTAGATCAGCGGCTTCGCATTGAACACCTGATTGTTATCGTTTTTGATAACGGTGATATCGAGCAGACCTTTGCCCTCTGGCGTGAGCCGATAGCCGTTGAAGGTGAACTCGTAGCCGTAGGCGCTGATCGAGCCGCCCTGCGGGATCACCACGCGCTGTTCGGGGGCCGCATAGCCTGCGGAGCCAACCACACCAGCCAACAGCACCGCCAAGCCCAAATGCGCGAGATAGCCGCCGATGCGCATCCAGCCGCCCTTGAGCGTCTTGATGATCATCACCAAGTTGGTGCCGAGCGCGAACGTACCCAAACCCACATAGGCGAGCGAGAGCAGGTCGCGGGCGTTCAGTAGCAGCGCGCCACACGAGACGATCACCGCAGCCAGCGCAGGCCAGCGCATCGCAGTCAGCAGGCGGCGGGGGTTCGTATCGCGCCAACCCAGCAGCGGGCCGATGATCATCAGCACCACGACCACCAAGCCCAGCGGCGGAACGGTGGTGCTGTAGAAGCTACCCACCAAGCCGAAGCGCCCATCGGTGAACGCCTCCGAGCCGTAGGTCGTGCCATCGTCGAGCTCGAAGGCCGCGCCGAGCACATTCTGGAGCGTGTGGCCGATGCCCGGGATGGCCGAGATGACCGGCATCGAGGTGCCGATGCTGACGACCGCAGCGATCACCAGCAGCCCCAGGATCATC
This sequence comes from uncultured Roseiflexaceae bacterium, assembly GCA_937988885.1. Taxonomy (GTDB): domain Bacteria; phylum Chloroflexota; class Chloroflexia; order Chloroflexales; family Roseiflexaceae; genus CALKHR01. The sequence continues at coordinate 69,562 of CALKHR010000163.1, forward strand.
AGCACCATGAAGCTATCGCGCGAGAGCAACTTATCGGAGAGCGGGCGCACCGGAATGTCGCGCCAGCGCCAGGCCAAGAAGATCGTGCTCAGGATAGCGCAGGCGAACAGCGCGGTCGTCATCACCATCTTCAGGCCCTCCTCGACAAACGAGTGCACCGAGAAGGACGAGAGCACGCCGCTGCGTGTGAGGAACGTGGCGTAGAACACCATCACATAGGTGAGGATCGCCAGCGAGAAGGTGGCGCGACGCATACCGCCGTGTGTGCGCTGTGTGATCATCGCGTGGAGCAGCGCAGTCGAGGTGAGCCAAGGCACTAACGCCGAATTCTCGACGGGGTCCCAACCCCAATAGCCACCCCAGCCAAGCGTCTCGTAGGCCCAGTAGCCGCCCAAGAGCAGCGCCAAGCCCAGGAACGACCAGCCGCCCAACGTCCAGGGCAACGCCTGATGCACCCAGCCATCGTAGTCGCGCCGCCACAGGCCAGCCAGCGCGAACGCGAACGGCACCGCCAGCAGAGCGTAGCCAACGAACAGGATCGGCGGGTGGATGATCATCCACGGGTTGTGGAGCAACTCGTTCAACCCTTTACCATCGGCGGGCGTGGCAAACGCGCCTGTCGACGCATCGGTGAAGGGCACGAACGGGTTGCGGATGAGCATAAAGAACAGCAGCGCCGCTTGGATGAACATAAAAATGCTGAGCACATACGGCTCGGCATGACGTGTGCGGCGGATCAGGAATTGCGCGGCTATCAAGCCCCAAAAGGCCCACACCACGAACGAGCCAGGCTGCCCAGCCCACATCGCGGCCACACGATAGCCAAAACTCAGTTCCGAAGAACTATAGTCGTAGACGTATTTGATCTCGTAGCGCTGCATCACAAACAAGGCTGTGAGCGACACCACCACGAGCAAACAGGCGATCAGGGCGGCATGTGTGCCATAACGACCATATATCAAAGCCCCTGTATTCCCGCGTGTCACCAACATATAGCTGACACTGGCAATCAAGGCAGCCGCGATGCCACTCAGGATCAGAAGCGTGCCGAATAAATACATAACCGTCTCTCCAAGCCTAGATGCGAATCGGTGGCCCAGAGGGCCACTCGATTCGGTGACAACACCCTAGCTAAGCGCAGTTTCCGCTTGCTCTTGGTATTTGGAAGGGCATTTGACAAGCATATCATCGGCCAGGAACACGCCCTGTGTAGCATCGTAGTGGCCAATAGCAACCACGCTCACAGCTTGCTCAAAATTCGCGGGGCGTGGCTTCGAGTACACCACAGTGACCATGTCGCCGGTCTCATCCTGCAGCTTAAAGGTGAAGTTGCCATTGGCATCGTATTCACCAGTGCTGCCCAGGAAGCCCGCGAGCTGAACGCTACGCCCACTCGTCAGCGCCTCGTTGACGCGTGTGGTGTAGGGGCGGAAGGCGCTTTGGAGGCCAAAATAGCCCATGACGATCGCCATCAAAATAATTGCCAAACCGATCATATGCAACGGTTTGAGCATAAAACCGCGTGGTTTGAAGTCCTGTGTCGCAGTTGTCATTCTATGCTCCTTGTCTGTGTGATATACCGACCGTGTCTTCGTGTTGTGGGTGGCCGCTCAGTCGGTACCATCACCAGTTATTTATCATGAGTGATGACGGTAGCCTCGGGCGATTGGTTACGGGTTTCGATGGTTGCGCGTGGAGCGGCTTGGCTAGCACGGGGTGCTTGATCCAATTTCTTGTTCAATTCGCGAACGCGCGCATCCAAGCGCCAGAGATACAGAAAAATGCTCACCCAAACAGCAAGCGCCACAAGCATGGAGACATACAAAGCGACGCTGTTATTCGCAAGAAAATCAGGCATAACTTCCCTCGCGTTGTGCTAATCGCTCCTCGGCGAAGAGCATTGCTGCGCGTAATCGATAGAGCCAAATGCTCAAGGCAGTAAATCCGACCATCGAGGCCAAAAACGACCACAACGTGCGTTGATTACTCATCAGATTGGTGCCTGGAGCTTCCATATTCAAAGTTGCAGTGCCAGTAGCAAGATCAACCTGTTTGAGGGTGAGCGTAAAACGCTGACCTGGGAAGGTTGGTCGGTCTGCGGAGGAGCCATTGATCTCGAACGTTGGCTCTAGAATCTCGATCTCGCGGAGGCCGGGGCTTCGAACCTCAACCTGGGCAACGGCGAGGTCACCACGCTGTTCGAGAGCTTTCAATTCAATGATGTTGTCGCCCAATTGGCCGATCTTAGCGCCATTCAGCGAGAGCGTAATGCCATCGCAGGAACTCCCCTGGATGAAAGCACAATTGGGGTGCAACGTGCTGTCGGAGATGCGGGGCGCCACAAACAGCAAGAAGGGCATCGTAACCGCAGCGAACAGGTTGTAGGCGGCTGCCAATCGGCGGCGTCGCTCTGGTTCATCGATAGCCGACCGTAATGCGAAGTACGCCGCGTAGATCAGCAACAACACCAGAATCGAGGTCTGGCGGGGATCCCAGTTCCAGAACACGCCCCAAGCGAGCTGGGCAAAGATCGCTCCGGTGATGGTGGCCAGAATACAGAACAGAAACCCGATCTCGGCGGTTGCTACGGCAAACACATCGTCGCTCAAACGTCGGCGGCGGAGATACAGGAGACTGTATATGCCAGAACCTGCGAAGGCGAGCGCTGTGACCCACGAGGTTGGCACGTGCATCATAATGATCCGCCCTGCGTCGCCGAGGCCAGCATATTGCGGTACAACCAGGAACATGGCCAGGATAACACCTGCCATCCATATTCCAATGAGTATTTTACTTACTTGAACGAACTGTGTAGACATAGCTCTCGATCTTTACTGAGTGATCGCTGCGGTGCTCGTATCATACTACGTTTAGGTGTGTTCAGCAACCAGAGTGAAAAACGGCTTGGAACCCTTTACAGTGCGCTGAAAGGCCATGTGAAAGGTTCGCACCTGCCGATGCGTCAGCGAAAGTGTTTAGGGTGCAGTGCGAGAGATGCTGAAACACGCTCGATTACTGATGCTTGAACAGTCTTCTATCGGGCTGCACGGCCTCTCCCAAACGCCGCTCGCAACCATATAAGCCTCGTGCATTTTATCACGAAACGATTGGACAGGCCAACCAAATGCGGCTAAAAAAGCCTTTAGAAAGCCATTATGAGGGCGATTTTATCTAATTCTTAGCAAATCTACAGCTTTTCCTTAGAATAGCAATCAATGGGTCATCGCTATGGCAAGCGAATCTATTTCTCGGGCGGTAATATTGGATACGCGAGACATGATTCTAACCGTGTGTAGTAGCGAAAAGGGAAGGCTTGGCTTCATTTGGGGAGATTCTGAGGAAAAAAGCTCAAACGGTGGCACAACTTGTGGAATTCTAATGACAAACAATCCATCAAATACAAAGAACGTTTTATAAAATTTTTACTGCATTATTGGTGCTTTAAGCGTATAATAGACCTAACCACAGTGTCTCAATTGTTCAAATCACTATCAGGAGGTGAGGACATGACTCACTGGCGTGTTGGCGTTCTCCTCGGAGTCATTGCGTTTATTCTGCTAGGGTTCACTGTTCAATTAGGCGTTCTCAACGCAGCCGAAGCCTCATCTACCTCAGCGTCTTCCAGCGTGCTTCTCCAAGTACAACCCACCCCACAAGCCGATGCTATTCCCCAAGCTGCTGCCCCGATCGGCGAGGGCACGCGACAGGCTCTGATGATCATCGGCATGGTACTTGTGAGCGTCGTCCTGATTGGTGGCAGTATTTACTTGCGCCAACGTTGGATCGCCACTCGGTATTAAGTTCTCCTAGCGCCCTAAAAGCGGTAACAGCGATTGCCACGCTTCTGCGAGGGCATTCGGTCGGAAGCCAAATAGCAGCAGCGCACTCACGATTGTCAGGGTGAGCAGTCCCACTCGCAGCCGAAGATTCGTGCGGCGAGGTGCCGGGGTCGCATTCGGTGTTGATGCGACTCGTTTGTTGCCTGCGGGTGTGCGTGCGGCGCGTGCGTTGGGCTGGCTCGCGGATTTGGTGGGTGTGGCACGTGCGGCAGATGCGGCAGGAGGTTTCGGCGTTGTGCGCGCAGCAGGCTTGGGCGTGCGTCGGGCCGCGCTGTTCGCACTTGCCGCGCGGGCCTTGGTGGGCGCCTCGGTGCCGTTCGCGGGGGTCGAGCGCGCCCGCCCGTTACTGCTTGCGGAAGCAGTGCTGCGTCCCTGTGGCCACGCCGACTGCAACGCTTTGGCCAATGCCCCAGCGCTCGCGAACCGTTCGTTCGGCTCCTTGCTCAACGCCTTGAGGATCAGTGCATCGAGGGCGGGTGGTAGATCGGGGCGTAGGCTGCTCGGCGTGGGTGGCGCGTCGTACAGATGCTTCAGGATCACACCCATCGGCGTGTCGGCCACGAACGGCAATTGTCCGGTTACTAGCTCGAACAGCACCACCCCCAGCGCGTAGATGTCGCAGGCGGGTGTGATCGTGGCGCTGCTGATGGCCTGTTCGGGTGCCACATAGCTCGGTGTGCCCATCACCACGCCCGGCCCCGTTGCTGTGCGGGCCATATCCTGCGGCCCGCGCGCAATGCCAAAGTCGGTGAGCACGAGCTGCCCTTGGGCGTTGTAGAGCGCGTTGCTTGGCTTGACATCGCGGTGGATAATGCCCTGTGCGTGGGCGAAATCGAGCGCAGAGGCCAACTGGGCAATGATCGTCTGCACCCGCTCCGGCGACATCCGCCGCCGCCCTGCATCCCGAATGCGCTTCTCGAGCGTGGGGCCGGTCAGCAACTCCTGCACCATATAGGCCGTGTTCTCGTGAATGCCAAAATGGTAGATCTGCACGATGTTGGGGTGTCGCAGCTTCGCCACCATCCGCGCTTCGCGCTGGAAGCGCACAGCAAAATCCTTCGACTGCGCGCTCGGATGGATGACTTTGATGGCTACTTCGCGATCGAGTGCGGGATCGTAGCCGCGATACACGCTCGCCATTCCGCCGCTGCCCAAAAGCTCGCGGACCTGGTAATCGCCTAAGCGTGTGCCGGTTAATTGGTCTATTGCCATAGCAGTTTGCTATATTCCCTTCAAATGATAACCAGATTCTCAAGCGGCTCAGCACGAATCCCACTGCGAGCGGCGGGGCAGTGCAAGCGCGTGAGAACCATCTCCCACAACCGTCATTCACTTATAGGCCAGCACCCGTTGGATACTGCGCACCACATTGTTCACGGTCAGGGCGTAGCTATCTAGGTAATCCTGCGCGAGCGCTTGGGCAAGGTCAGCGCGTCCTTGGCGCCGGAGTGGCCCAACGTGAGGGCGGAAATCGCGCAGTGCGATATGGAGGCGTCCTGAGGCATCGGACATCACCCCCCACACCAGCAACTTGGTGGCCCCATCGTCGCGGGCACTGGTGAAACGCGTGAGGGTTGAGGATGTCGTAACTTGGCCTGTGTTCGAGAAGACCTCGCGACCTTTGAGGATCTCGTTGAGGATGCCGATCTTTTGGGGGATCATATCGACTAAATTTTGCACTGCGCCAGGCAAATGCCCCAACAGCCGCAAAGCTGTCATTGTGAAGCTCTCGCCCCGCCTGCTGACTTCTTTGAACGCAAGCAACAAACTGCCGAACGTTTTGAGTTCGACATAAAACTCTTGGCGCGCCAACTCGAACTCGCGGAACATCGCTTCGTCGTACCGCCGACGCAGCCGCTCCACCAACGTCGCACATCGCTCCAAGCGGTCGAGCAGTTCGGGCTGTGGATTGCGGAAGGTGGCAGGGAAGATGCGCATCCGAGGATCGGCGGTGCTTGCGTCCATCGGGATCAGCAACGCCGGGTTGATGGTGCGCTGCTGATCGAAATGTTCGTAAATGCTCGATACCAGCCGCTGACCGCCATCGAGTTTGCTGATCGCATCGAGCGCGCTTTGGCCCAACGGGCCAGGATAATAGCTGGTGGCATGAGCACAGCGCGCCAGAATCAGCAGATCGTTCACCGTCAGCGACAGATCGATCTTGGTCATCCGCTTCCGCAACTGGTTGAGTTGGTGCAGATCCACCAAGTCAGTTTCGGCGCTCGCCTCGACCGGAATATCGGCCAGCGCGAGGCGAGCACTCTCGCGGAAACTCGCCGTGCCCGACAGGCGCAACTGCCTGGGTGTATGGATGAGCTCGGGTCGTGTGGCGCGCACCTGGGGGTACGCCCCCGAAGCGAAATTAGTCATAATCTCGGCGAGCGACATGCCCCAGATCGCATCGAAGAAGATGTGCGACATATCGAACGCCATGCCGCGCGCTGTGCGCATCAGCGTCATCGCATGGTCGCCGCAGCCACGTTGCGCGCGCCGTACTTCGGCCAGCGGCAACTCCTCGCCGGGCTGATTCCAGTTGATGATGATCGGCGCATAGCGAAGCGCGAGCAGCTCGGCCCGCGTCGTATCGTCGAGCTGATTGCGCAGCTCCTGCTGCATCGTGCGGGGCGCGCAGGCCAGCAACAGGTCCGTGGTGAGCTCGGCGTCCGGGTTGAGCGCTGGCACCTTCGGTTCCCCCCGCAGGATCGACTCGACCTGCCCTTTGATCTCGGCCAAACTGGGTGGACGCAGACAGCCAAGCAGCGTCTCGCCAACTTGGCCTGCCCACACCCGTGCACGTCGGTCAATCACGATCAGGCGCTGGTAGCGATCCCGCAGATTGCCCTCCGCATCACGCGAAAGCGCCAGCGGGATGCCCTTGCTATCGAGCTTACCATCGATGGGGAACAGCAGCAATTGGCCCTGCGGATCGCGGGCGACCGCATCGAGCAAGTAGTAATGATGGCCAACCAGCAGCGCCACGCGCGCCATATGCAAAGGAATCGGCTGGCGTTGCTCCTGGTAGGTATCGGGGTGCAGCGCCGCGAGCAGTGTTAGCTGGCGTTGATACGTCGGCAACTCGGTCGATTGCAGCGCCTCGTATTTCGTCTCGAACACAGCGCGCACATCGTTGGGGACATGCTGCAGCGCCCGAGCGAGGTACTCGGCGAAGCACTTGCGGCGGTAGGAAGCATAATTTTCAAGCGGCTCGTTGCGCGGCGTGCGGTAGGGCCGCACGGTCGCCCAATCCTGGGCGATGCGCTCCAAGCGGAACTGCGCGCGCAACCGCTGAACCTCGGCTGCAATCATTTGATCGCGTTGGTTGCCGCGTTTCGGCAACTGCTTACCGAGCAATTTAATGGCACGTTCACGCAACGTGGCATCGAGCGCCCGAAACGCCACGCGTTCGCGCCATTCGTTGGCCAGCAAATCGTCGAAGCTCACAATCGTGCGCATTGCGGCGTACACCCAGCATACCGCAGCATCAAGCTCGCTAGCATTGGAGCATGTCTGGGTAAAGCCGACTGTCTCCACACAATGGCGCGCTGCATCTTCGCGCAGGCCAAATTGCGTATAGAACTGCCAGGGGCCATCGGGAAAGGCACTGTCGATGTCTTTACCGGCCAGCGCTAATAACCGCTGATACCCGTAGAGCACCGAGGCCGGGGCTGCGATGAATGTTCCATAAAGCCCGATTTGCTTGCTACCGCGAAAGAGTACACGAAGATCTGCAGCGACACGTTCCTGTTTCACCACTCGATCTTCGAGTTGCATGAGCCCTTGAAGCAGAAATGCTGGAAGGTTTGATGCTGGGAAAATCTCAGCAACCTCCTGTTTTAGCGCACGAACTGCAGACATACTTAGACGCGATAATTGAACGAGACTTGTATCATCAATGGTGTCGAGCGCCTCGCGAGTTTGCCGAACAGCTTGTGCCCGTTCTAGGGGATCAGTCCTGGCCGCTCGTTGCGTCATATCGAGTCCTTGATGATCTGCGGCTAAGCCTACTACGAATTATAGCATACAGCACAGCAAATCGGGAAGATTGCGCAAATGTTTGTAAGCTGATACGTATCTGAAACAAACATCGTCGCAGGACACCACCCTCGTATTTTAGAAGGGCGTGACGCTCGGCAAATCGGTCGTTCGTATGGAAAAACGATCGAACAACGAACTATTCGCTCACTAATGTTAGGCGCTGATCGGCGTGATAGCCGACTTCGCTCACCAAGCGATTCGTATCGTGGAGCTCGGCCAGAATGTAGGCAACCTGCTGGGCAGTGGGGAGTTGATCGTCGAGGTCGATGCTGCGGCAGAAAACACGCTCCCACTCGAGATTAAGCGCTTTGGTAAGCCCAACGAGTCCACCACTGATCGCCGGGAAGCTGCGTTGTTGGCCGAGGCCGCACTGCCCATCGGTTTGTGTGATGGTGCAGAACCAACTGCGCCCCAATTGTGAGGCATTGGTGAGTGGTTCGGCCAAGTGCTTGGCGATCATAAAGACGTTCGTCACAATCTCCTGTTCGAATTCTGGAAGAATATCATCGGCCCGTTGCACTTCAGGCATTGGAGGGTGAAGGTGGAGATAGGCACCGCATGGGCCGTGCCGGGTTTGGATGAGTGTGAGCATCTGCTGAAGTGCTGGTTCGTTAGCTTCATAAAGCACATAATGTGCCACGTCTTGGTTGGTTTCAAGTCGATTTGTGAGTGAAGTATGGGGTAAATCTAGTACAACAACATTCCAGCCCTGCGATGTCAATTCATCGGCGAGCGCGGTGGTGAGCTGCGTGCCGTCGCTGGTGATGATGCAGCAGTGTCCGGGCTGCAACGTGCAGGCTAACGCATCGGGTGGGGGCAGCGTGCGCATTTTGATGTCGCTATGCGTCAGCGTGGGCTGCGGGATAGCGAGGGCGGGCGGCTCGGCGGTGCGGGGCATGGCGGTTTCGCCCTGCAGCCACTGTTGGGTGTACGCGGCGATCGCTTCAATAGTGCGCAATTGTGCGATCTCCTCCTGCGGTGGCGCGCTTTGGGTGGGATGCTGCTCGAGCAACGCGCTAAGGATCTGCACGCGCTTGATCGAATCGATCCCAAGGTCCGATTCGAGGTCCATCGACGGTTCCAGAATGCTGAGCGGATAGCCCGTCTTGTCGCTGATGATGCGCAGCAGTCTATCGAGCAGGGCGTTCGGCTCCGGCGCGGGTGCGGATGAGGGTGTCGGCACTGGTGCGGCAGCCTGCACAGGTGTGGGCTCCGGTGTTGGCACAGGCGCAGGAGTGGGCACGAATGCGGGCACTAGCTCTGGCGCGGATACGGACGCCGATACGGGCGCGGGTGGTGGTGCTGACACGGGCGCAGCTGCGGGCGCGAGCGCAGGCACGGGGGCGGGTGCTGTTCTGGAGACAGGCACCGATTGCGCTTGCTGAAGCAACAGGCGCATATACTCGGCGCGGCTCTCGATATAGCGGTCGAAGCTCTGCTGAAGCGCGCTCTGTTGGTCGCGCAGCGTGCTGAGGGCGATGGTGAGCGCGTTGATCAGCGCTTGATTGGTTGCCTGCGGCCCCACGCTCACTTGCTGAAGCTGTTGCAGCACCTCGCCGATTTGGCGGCTGATCTCGGCATACTGCGCCAAGTGCTGCTCGTGGATACGTTCAGTTTCGCGTTGATACTGGTCGAGTTGAACGTGGATCGGATGGATTGGCGCTGTTGATGTTGACATAATTGTTTCTGCTGGTGTGGGTGCTTGCTCCGTAGGCGTCACCACGGGTGGCGGTTGTTCAGCCGAACGATTCACCGGATCGGGTTGGTTGAGCGCTCGCTCGATCATAGCCTTTGTTTCATCGCGCAGATAGTTGGCGCCGTTCAGCAGAATACTCGTGCGGCTGGCGCTCGGTGGCTTCGGCGGCGCGAGCGGCAGTTCGTACTGGTCGTTGGTGCTGAGTGGCAAGCCCGCCACGATCAGTTGCGCCAGCGCGAAGCGGAACTGCTGGTCGCTATCGCCAATGTGCTGTGGGTTAAGGGCGATGGTGATATGGCTGCGCTCTCCAAGAATCGTGCCGACCAATTTGCTGAGGATGTCGCGCGGCCCGCACTCCACAAAGATTCGCCCGCCATTCTGGTAAATCGCCTCGATCTGCTCGCGGAAGCGCACCGGATGCAGCATGTGCTGCTTCAACACCTCGCGTACGCCGTCCGGCTCGCTGGGGTAGGGCTGGGCGCTGCTGTTGGCGTAGACCTGCAGACTCGGGCGTTGGAAGGTGATCTGATCGAGCGCCTGCTGGAAGGGCTGGTCGGCGTAGCTCACCAGCGCGCTGTGGTAGGCGGCGGCGACGGGCAGGCGCGTGGTGTGGTAGCCCTCGCTCTGCAGGGTCTGTTGGGCCGCCGCGATCGCTTGGTGCGGCCCCGCCAACACGATCTGGTTGGGTGCGTTGTCATTGGCGACGATGAGCGCGCCATCACGGAGCAGTCGGTGTTGTTTGAGCGCTTCGACATCGCCAACCACCGCAAGCATACCTCCCACCTCCTGCCCTTCGGGCGGTGTGAGCAGGCGGCCACGGGTGAAGGCGAGCCGGAAGAAATCCTCATCGCTGAGCGCGTTGGCGGCCCAGAGCGCGGTTAACTCGCCGAAGCTGTGTCCGGCCACGATATCAGGCGCGAATCCGAAGTGCTGCAGCAAGCGGAACATCCCCGCGCTGAGCGCGCCGATCGCGGGCTGTGCATTGACCGTTTGGGTGAGCAGTGCGGCTTGGGCGTCGCGGCAGCTCTGCTCGAACACGGGCGGCGGATAGACGATGCTGGAGAGCGGCGGCATCTGGGCCTGCTCGAACAGTGCGTCGAGGTACTGATACGGCCAGCGCAGTTCGGGCGTATTGCAGGCCAGATGTCTGCCCATATCGAGGTATTGCGCGCCCTGTCCGGGGAATAACGCCACAACGCGGCCTAATTCGGCGCTCGCGCTGCGATAGGCGATGCCGCTGGGGTGTTGCCACGCCGCACGGCTCTCGCGCTCAAGCAGGCTCGCAGCGGTGTCGAGCAGTGAGGTGGCCTGCTCGGCCCCCTTGGCTACGATGGCGAGCCGAGCGTGCTGGGCTGGGATCTGCGGTTGCGCGCTGGCTTGCACAAGCGCATGGTACTGCTGAGGCGCATCTGCTCCGCGCAGCGTTGCGGCATGGGCGCGGCAATCCTGCAACAGTTCTTGCGGCGTGGCGGCGTGCAGCACAATAATCTGATGGATGCTTTGCAGCCGATACGCAACGTGGTGTTCGGCTTGATATTCCTCAAGCACGATGTGGAAATTGGTGCCACCAAAGCCAAACGAACTTACACCAGCTCGACGCGGCGGGTCGTGTTCGCCCCGGAGCCAGGGGCGCGCGCTCGTGTTCAGGTAGAACGGCGAGCTTTCGATGTCCAGCTTCGGGTTCGGTTTGCTGACGTTGTTGGTTGGCGGCAGTATCTTGTGATGCAGGGCCAGCGCGGCCTTGATCAACCCCGCCGCTCCCGCCGCCGATTTGGTGTGGCCGATCTGCGATTTAACGCTCCCCAACGCGGTTCGCTGTACACTGCTCTGGCTCTGCTCGAACACATGGCGCAGCGCGCTGAACTCGGCCAGGTCGCCTGCGGGGGTGCCCGTGCCGTGCGCCTCGATCAGGCCCACGGTGGCGGGTGAGATTCCGGCGTCCTCGTAGGCCCGTTGCAGCGCACTGGCTTGGCCGGACGGCAGCGGGGCGTAGATGCTGGTGTGCCTGCCGTCGCTCGAAGCGCCGATGCCACGGATGACGGCGTAGATGCGGTCGCCATCGCGTTCGGCGTCGGCGAGGCGCTTGAGCAACAGCATGCCGATGCCCTCGCCGGGCAGCATCCCATCGGCCTCCTGATCGAAGGGGCGGGGGTGGCTGCCGGGCGTGAAGGCTGGCGTTTTGCTGAACGAGACGTATTGGAAGATCGAGGCATCGGTATCGACGCCGCCAGTGATGATCATGTCGCAGCGGTGCTCCAGCAGTTCGCTGATCGCGACTTTGACAGCTCCGAGCGAACTGGCGCAGGCGGCATCCACCACGCAGTTCATCCCACCGAGATTGAGGCGGTTGGCGATCCGTCCGGCGATGACGTTGCCGAGCATGCCGGGCATGGCATCTTCGTTCCAGCCCACGTAGCTGTTCTGCAGCCGCGTGATGATCCGTTCGATGCTGGACTCATCGAGGCCGCTGGCCCGCAGGACGCGCTTCCAGGTGGGGTATTGCAGGCGGCTGTTGAGCGGATTACTGAGCTTCTGCGGCCCGGTCACGCCGAGCACAACGGCGGTGCGGGAGCGGTCGAAGTCGCGGTCGGGGCCGTAGCCTGCATCTTCCAACAGTTGGCGGGCGACGAGTAGCCCAAGCAGTTGCGAGGTATCGGTGACTTCGAGCGTAGCGGGTGGCAGCCCGAACTGCAGCGGATCGAACTCGACGGTGGGCAGGAAGCCGCCGCGTTTGCTGTAGGTCTTGTCGGGCGCATTCGGGTCGGCATCGTAGTAATCATCTACATCCCAGTGCGTGCTCGGCACATCGGTGATGCAGTCGCGCTGTTCAATGATATTTTGCCAGTATTCCTGGAGTGAACGCGCCTGCGGAAAAAGCGCGGCCATACCAATAATGGCGATGCTGCGCGTTTCTGGCGCCGAAGAAAACCGCATGAGCCGACCTCTCTACGTTCATCGATGTCTACTAAAACGCTCGCTGCTACAATGTGTCTCGTTCATTATAGCATTCTGATGCAGATCAGCGGGACTGCGGTCGGTATTGGCCGAGGGTGCTGGGGAGCGGCGCACCTTGCAGGAGCAGTTGTTGGAAGCGGGCCAAATAGGCGGCACCATGGAGGATCTCGCGAGCCATCACGGCCACGCGGCGTTCGTTCGGGTCTTCGAGGTACGAACCGCGCACCCACTCGTTGAACGCGCCCATCGCTGGCCCGCACCAGATTTGGTAATCGAGTTCGCGGTTCGGCTCGGCGTGAATCGCCCATTGCGACGATTGGCCCAGATACCAGCGGAAGATCAGCGCCATGCGGTGGCGCGGGTTATCTTGGGCGCGTTGAAGCTGTTGCGGATTGCGCAGGCTGAAGTATTCCACCACGCTGTTCCAAGTGCTGGCGATGTCGCGCTTCAAAATCTGCTGTTCGAGGCGGCTCAGCTCGGCGCTGGGCAGCGCTTCGATCGATTCGTAACGGCGGTAGAGCTCGAACAGTTTTTGGGCCTGCATCGGGTAGAGGGTGCCCTTTTTGAGCAACTGCACCCGCACGCCCTCCTCGAACATATCCGCTGAGGGCGCCATGATCGTGTCGCTCATGCCCGCTTGGGCCAGCAGGTGTTTGACATACGCCGAGGTGTTGGCCTCTAGGCTCGCTTGATTGATCGAGCCTGTCACCACGTAGGCGGCACCGAGCGTGAACGCAGCCAGTGCCGCATGCGGCGTGCCGATGCCTCCCGCCGCCCCGATCCGCACTGGCTCGCTGTAGCGGAAGCGGGCTTGCAGTCGGTCGCGCAGGGCGATCATATTGGGCAACACGCAGATCAGCGGCTGATTATCGGTGTGCCCGCCGGAGTCCGCCTCGACGGTCAGATCGTCGGCCATGGGCACGTATTGCGCGAGCGTGGCCTGCGTGGGGCTGATCCGCCCCGCCCGCACTAGTTGGCCCAGCATTGCGGGTGGCGGTGGCTGCAGAAACAGTTGAGCGATATGCTCGTGCGACACTTTGGCGATCACGCGGTTGCCGATCTGGATGCGCCCTTGCGCATCGAGGCTCAGGCCAGCCACTCGATATTCGACCAACGGCAGTGTGAGTTGCAGGAAGGCCGAGGCTTCCACAACGCGAATCTCGTGCTGCTTATACAGCTCGATCGTGTGCTGCTCAAGGGCGGGATTGTGCGGATTGTGGATGAGGTTGAAGGCGTAGGGGCCGTTCGGCAGCGCCTCCTTCAGCGCCACAATGGCCTGCTCGATGCGCGAGGGCAATAGCCCGGCGGCTCCGAACGAACTGAGCAGCCCTGCTTGCCCCATCGCGATCACCAGGCGCTCGTCGGCGATTCCGTTCGCCATTGCGCCGCAGGCGTACGCCGCTTTCACGCCGTAGGTCTGCCGAAAGCGCGGATCGCCGAACTGTTCGGGCATCAGCGGCGCGGCGCGGGCCACGATCGAGTATTGGTCGGAATGCGCGCTTGGGGTGGGCAACTCACCGCTGATCAGGCCGATCCCCTCGGCGGTGCGCACGGCATAGCATGGTTGCGCCAAATTCAGCAAATGCGCCCGCATATCGGGCTCATCGTAGGCGATTGTGTCGGCATGGCCTTGCCAGCCATCGGCGGGCCGCTCAGATCGGGGGCCGTGGTTGCGTAGCTCAGACACAGGCGATGGTCCTTCAATCTTGGGTGGTGTGTGCGGCTTGCATTATACCGCTGATCGCAGCACTGCGCCTTCTAATCCCATGATTCGCAAGTGAATCCGCCCGTGTTCATCGGCAATCGTCAGGTTGCTGATCAGTTGTGTGGCTGTGGCGCTCTCGACATGCAGGGTGGCGAAGTAGGGCGTGTCGAAGGCCAGGACTTTGTGGTGCTCGATACGCTGAAAGCCGAGCGGTAACACCAGATGCGGCTCGCGCTGCCGCATCCAGATCAGCACGCCGTGCAAACAGGCATCGGCTACGTAGGGGTTGAGCGTTTGCACCGTGAATTGGCCTTGCTGCTCGGGCGTGAGCGCCGCTAATCGGCAGCGCACCGTGTTGCCCTGCGCATCTTGATGCAGAAGACGTTCAATACCCTGAAAGCTCGGCCCGTGGAACAGCGTGCCGTCGCGGTAGAAGGATGCGGCGTCGATGGACTGCTGCTGCGCCTCCGCGAACGTCGGCACAAACTCGGCGGGCAGCGGCTCCTTGCGCAGTGTCAACCGGGCGCGATAGTGGTAGCGGGGCTGCCCGTTGCTGGTTGTGCTGGAGATCTGCGCCTCGAACACCACTTCGGCGGGGTCAACCGTTTTGTGAAGTTCGCGCAGGCTGAGCAGGTAGTGGTCGGCCAACTGCTCGTCGAACACGATGCCCTTGAGCACCGTCACCTGTTCGCACAGCACGCATTGCAGGCCCGGGTACAGTTGCTCGCAGGCGTTCGTCATCCACGCCACCGCACACGTGATCGGTAGCACCGCGTTCCCATTGATGCGGTGATCGTTCAGGAACGGGTTGGCAGCCAGCGTCAGTACGCGGCGGATCTCGTAGCTGCGCAGATCGCTGTTCAGTTGGTCGTAGCGTCCACCCATCAGCGCCCGCCGCGCGCGGATCATCCGCAGCACCGGACTCAAATGCTCGGTCGCGAACTGGATCGGATCGCCGATCAGCGTCTGTGTGGCGGGCTGTTCGCGTTCAAGCTCATCGATCAGCGCCTGCGTGCCCTGCTCGCCCGAGATCACGGTGAACTCGTGCTCGATGAACAGCTCTCTGAGCTCGGGGCTGACCATGCCGCTGTCCCACGGCCCCCAATTCAGCGCGATCACACGGCAGGAAGGGTAGAGACGCTGGAGTTGATGGGCGGCTTTATCGAGAACCGCATTGGCGAGGGCGTAATCGGTCTGACCCACATTCCCATAGAAACCCGCGATCGACGAGAAGAGCACGATATAGCGCAACTGCTCCAGCGGCAGATTCGCTAACAGGTTACGCAGGCCATCGATCTTCGTGCGTGTCACCAACTCGAAGTCGGCCATACTCTTCTTGGCGATCAGCTTATCGGCCAGCACGCCCGCACCGTGGATCAACCCGTCGATCTTCGGCAGGCGGGGCAACGCCGACCGCAGCACCGTGCGCACCGCATCGGCATCGGTGATATCGACGCTGAGGTATTCGGCGCGACCACCCGCTCGGCGGATGGCCTCCAGCGTTTCCTTGACCTGCCGATGTGCGAGGATTCGGGCGGCCTGCTGTTGCAGCACGGCGGGGGTAGGGCGCTCGGCACCCGCGGGCAGGTGCGCCACGAACTGCGCCATCAGTTCGGCTTCGTCGTGGTATTCGTGCGCCCATTCAGGTTCGGTGAAGGATTCTGGCGTGCGGCCCAGCAACACAAAACCACAGCCGTAGTGTTGAGCCATGCGGATCACGCACTGTGCTGTGATGCCCTTTGCGCCGCCGCTCACCAGGAAGGTCGATGCGGAGTTGATCGAGCTACCCATCGCCTCACTCCTTCACGATACGGCTAATTCTCCGCGAGCTCCTCTAGTCGCAGCGACAACACGCGCGAAGCACCATCCTCACCCATCGAGACACCGTAGATCGTATCGGCGGCCTCGATGGTGCCACGGTTGTGCGTCACCAACAAGAACTGCGTCTGCTCGGCCAGATCGGCCAGCGCGTTGCGGAAGCGCCCCACGTTCGTCTCGTCGAGCGCGGCATCGACCTCGTCGAGCACGCAGAACGGCGACGGATTGACCTTGAGGATCGCGAAGAGCAACGCCGCCGCTGTCAGCGAACGCTCGCCGCCCGAGAGTAGCGACAAGGTCTGTTGGCGTTTGCCGGGCGGGCGCACCATAATCTCTACGCCGAGCCGATCAACACCCTGATGCTCCACACCATCGCCGTTGGTGTTCGGCTGCACCAGCATCAACTGGGCTTGGCCACCGCCGAACAAGCGCGTGAAGCTGCGGGAGAACTCCTCGGCCACTGCGTAAAACGTCTGCTCGAAGCGCGAACGCATCGCCATATCGAGTTCGGTGATCAACTCGCGCAACGATGTCTCGGCGCGGCGCAGATCGTCGCTCTGCGTAGTGAGGAACGTGTAGCGTTCGGAGGCCTCGTCGTACTCCTCAAGCGCCAAGGGATTCACGGCCCCCAAGCGCTGGATGCGGGTGCGCAATTGCTCGATCTGCGGCTGCAGATCCTCGTCGGCGGGTGCGTCGTTGACATCGGGCGCATCTGCCAGCGTCTCGATCTCGATGTCATCGGCGGCGGCGCGCTCCCACAGCGTATCGCGGCGGCTTTGGGCGCGTTGCACCTCCACCGCAGCGCGGCCATGCGCGGCCTCGCCCTCCAGCAGCGCCGCCGTGGCCTCGCTCTCGTAGCGCTCAAGCTCGGCTTGGCGTTGCTCCAGCGCGATCAACTCCGCCTCGGCGGGCGTGATCTGCGCCCGCAGCGCATCGATCTGCGCCAGTAGTGACGTGTGCGACTCATCGAGCGCCTGCAACTGCGCCGCAAGCTGTGCCTGCTCCTGCTCGTGTTCGGCAGCGCGGCGCTGATCGGTGGCCTGCTGCTCATCGAGCCGCCGCATATTCTGCTGATGCGACTGCAACAACGCCCGCTCGGCCCGCGCCTCGCCCTCGATCGCGCTCACATTCGCGCGGAGGCGGTCGAGTTCGCGCTGCGCCTCTTGCTCCTCGTGCAGGTGCGCCTGCTCCTCAGCGCGTAGCTGTTCGAGTTGCGCCTGCGCCTCGCTCGCTCGCGCCTGCAAACTCGTGCGCTCCTCGGCCACACTGCGCAACTGCTCATCGAAATCCGCCAGATCCGCCTCGGCTCGCGTATGCTGCCGACGCTGCCATTCGAGATCTGCCTTGGCCTGCTCGGTCGCGCGGCGGGCCTGCTCGAACGCCTCGCGGGCCGCGTCGCGGGCCTGGCTCGCCTGCCGTCGCGACGCCTCGGCCTCCTGCAATTGGCGCTCGGCAGCCGCGATCCGCTGATCGATCACGCTGCGCTGCGCGCCGGCCTCCACCACCGCTTCGCGCTGAGCGCTGATCTGCTCGGGCAATTCGCGCAACTCACGGGCACGCCGCAACGTGCCGCTCTCCTTGATCTGCGCGCCACCAGTCACCGCGCCACCGCTGCTCACCTGCTCGCCCGCCAGCGTCACAATCGCCCATCCGCCCGATACCTGCCGCAACTGCTCGCGGGCCGTGGGCAGATCGCGCACCACCAACGTGCGGCCCAGCAGATACGTCACCACCTTGCGGTAATGCTCATCGAAATCGACCAGATCGGCGGCCACACCCAGCACTGCGTCGCTCGTCGCCACGGGTCGGCGCTCGTTCAGATTCACGCGGAGCGTATCGAGCGGCAGGAACGTCGCACGACCTTGGCCACTGCGTTTCAGCGCAGCGATCGCGTCCTCGGCATCCTGCCAGTGCTCTACCACGATATTCTGCAAGCGCGCCCCCAACACCACCTCGATCGCGGTTTCGAGATGGGCGGGTGTGCGCACGATCGTCGCCACCAACACAAAATCGTTGCGGCCCTGGCGCTCGGCCCACTGCATCGCAGCTCGCACTCCGGCGAAGGTGCCAGTGAAATCGCGCTGCAACTGGTTCAGCGTCTCGAAACGCGCCTCCAAATCGGCCAGTGCGCGGCGCGCCTTCGCCGTGGCCTCGTCGGCGCGGTTGCGCTCGGCGCGCAGCGCTTCCAGCTCGGCGCGCTGCTTCTCCACCGCCGCAAGCGCCGCCGCCCGTTGTTGCTCCGCTGCCTCAAGGCGCAGTTGCGCGGCCTCAAACGCGGCCTGTTGCGCTTCGAGTTTCGCCTGCGCGGCCTCCAACGTCGTCGCGTGTCCCGCGTGTTCTTCGGCAAGTTTTTCGCGGCGCCGCTGCACCTGTTCGGCCCGACGCTCAAGCGCGACCAACGCGGCGTTCGCCTCCGCCTCGGCACGCTGCGCGGCATCCAACGCCTTGCGCGCCGCCCGACGCTGCTCGGCCCGCGCCGCATGCTGCTGCTCGAACAGGCTCAAAGCCGCGCGCTGCTCGGCTAAACGGGCCTCGGCATTCGCCAAACGCTCAGCCACCACCGCCTGCTCGCGCTCCAACTCCTCGCGGCGCAATGCGAGATCCTGTCGCGCTCGCTCGAACTCCTCGGCACGGCGCGCCAACGCTGCCTGGCGCTCATTGCCCACCGCCAACTCACGCTGCGCCGCCTCGGCCTGGCGGTGGAGCGCGCTCGATTCGGCGTGAAGCGCACCAAGTTGCTCGCGCAGAGCACGCAGTTGCTCGCGAACCTGCCGCACATCAGCAGTCGCAGCCGCCTGAGCCGCGCGCCGTCGGGCGAGTTCTTCTTCTTGGCGCAGTTGCTCGGCTTCGGCCTGCGCCAACAACTGCAACGCCTCGCGCCACTGCCGCGCGTACTGTCGCCGCAGCAGAGCACGCAACTCCGTCGTCAATTCGCGGTGGGTGCGCGCCAACGAGGCCTGCCGCTTCAGTGAACGCAGGCGCGGCTCGAGTTCCGCAAGCATATCGGCGCAGCGCTCGAGATTCGCATCGGTTTCGCGCAGACGACGCTCGGCCTCGGACTTGCGCGCCTCGAACGAACTGATCTCGGCGGCATCCTCGAACAGCCGACGCCGCTCCTCGGGGCGCAGCGTCAGGGCCGCGTCCACCAAGCCTTGGTTGATGATGGTGTACGAGCCGCCGAGCGGCCCGACCGCCTCCTGAATATCGCGCAACCGCACTCGATTGCGATTGATCGAATATTCCGTCTCGCCGGAACGGGTCGCGCGCCGCGTCAGCGTCACCTCGCCGTACGGCAACGGCAGCAGACGATCACTGTTATCGATGGTGAGCGACACCTCCGCGAATCCGGCGGGCGCGCGCTTGGTGCCGCCGCTAAAAATCAGATCTTCGAGCCGCTTGCTGCGCAAAGCCGCATAGCTCTGCTCGCCCAACACCCAACGGATCGCATCGGCAATATTGCTTTTGCCCGAACCGTTCGGCCCGACTACCGCCGCAATGCCCGGTCGAAACTCTAGTACCGTGCGGCTTGCGAACGTTTTGAATCCCTGTATTTCAAGGCGTTTAAGATACACAGCATCCCACGCGAGGTTGCAAGAGGGGCGGAAACGCGCCAGATTCTTATCAACAACTCAGTCTGAATCGCGATAGATAACCAACTCATTATAGCATAGATGCCGCCGCGCTTATTCCGCAGCAGATAGGCATGAAATAGGACCAGCCGTCGTTTTTTGCGCTTCCCTTCGTTGCTGCGCCCTGGCAATTCGTGCCCCAGCAATGATGGACTAAGACGGGCAAAAACCTCATTACAACGCACAAAAGTTGTACAAGGTCGGCATCCATAAAACGATTATGGTATCATGAACCCATCGGCACTCCATGTCGCTCAGTGCCTGCCCCAAGCCACCGCAACTACAACCCCCTTCATATCGTTGGTGGGAATGTCCTTTAGTCTACTCGGTGGCAAAGGGCATGCACGAGGTGTGTCGATTCATCCGAGCCAATGAAGGATAGATCGAGCAGCATAAACGCTCGTTTCGCAATATGATGCATCAACAACCGACCGATTACAGCAGCCTCGTCTACCTGTTCTACGAACAACTCTACCGTGTAGCGCTGCTGATCACTGGCAGCCCTGCGAGCGCTGCTGCTTTAGTTGATCAAACGTATCAACGTTTGCCGTTTGACGCCGCTGATAGTGAACAACGCCTAATAGCGGGACTATTGACATGGCCAGAGCGCCGCAAACCGCAGCGCATGGCGCCGAACCCCGACCGCATCGCCAATCTGGCGCTCGATGTCGAACAAGCCCAGGCATTGCTCGACACCATCCAAAGCATGTCTGTTGCCGAGCGGCTCCTGATTGGCCTGCACTATCTGCGCGGTCTCTCAGCGGAAGTGATTGTGGAGGTGCTGAACGCGCCGAATCCCAAGAAGCCAACCTGGAGTACCGAGCGCGTGGCCGAAACGCTCACGCGCTTGCGCATTCGTATGGCACATCTGCTTGGCCTAGTGCCCGCCACCGTCGATGAGGCACTGCTGCGCGATCTCGACCGTTTCGCCGATGGCAGCCTGCCTGCCGACGATGCGCTCGAACTGCGGGGCGCGATCTTCGAGTTTGCCGATATCCGCGCGGCCCGCGATGCGCTCGCCAAGGCGCGTCTGCTGCTGCAGCAAGCCGTTCCCGCGCTGTTTGCGAGCGCGCCACCCGCCGATCTGCTCGAACGGTTGCTTAAGCGCACGGCCCGCCGCACTCAGATAACACAGCACTCGCAGTTCAACGGCGCGCGTCTGCTGTTGGCGGTTGGTGTGCTGGCGCTGGTCGTCGCGATCATCTGGCTACCCGGTTGGCTGCGCGAACCCGACACGGTTGCGCTGGAACGCGCGCCCACCGCCGCCGAGGTGCTTGAGAACGCACAACATCGTTTCGAGCGAGCCAATATTACGAGTGGCGTTTTGTACGAGCAATACCGTATCTCTGCGTACAGTATGCCCATTTATCTAGTAGAACGCTGGTACGATTACGCCTCGCCACATCGACTGCGCATCACCGTGCGGGGTGAGGACGGAGAGGGGCGGCCCACCGAGCCATTGATGGAGAGCGCCAGCGACGGTCAGCGATGGGTTCAGTTCCGCATATACAACAGCAACGAGAGTTTCGATGCACAAGTCTCGTTCGAGGATGCCCAGGCTGCGATCACCGTATTGCGCAACGGCATCACGCCCGGCACCGTGTGGTCGAGTCTTGGCACGCTGCTGAACCCGATCCCGCAGTACATCACCCAAGCGCGCGCCTCCAACCCGGTGTACTTGGGCAGATCTACCTTCCAGGATCGGGCGGCCTATCTGATCTCGTACCGCACCGAGCGACTCTCGGCGCAACTGCCCGATTCATCGATGGCGAATATGCCAGTGCAAGTCATCCTGACCATCGACGCGCAGACGTATGCGGTACTGGATGTGGCCGTGGTGTTGGATGGTGTGGCCGAGAGCGTGCCCGTTCGCCCCGTGCAGATCGAGCAGATCGCGCTCCTGAACGAGGTGGACGAGAGCATCTGGCGGATCACGAGCAACCCGTGGGTGCGTCAGTTGAACGGCCTGCCCAGCGTGCGCATCCCTGAGGTGCTGGGGCAGCAGCGTGTCCCGATCGACAATGTGCTTCAGCGCGTCTCGAAGCCATTGCTCGCTCCGCAGCAACTGCCCGACACGTCGATGCGCGGCATGGCGATCGCGCTCAGCGATAGCGATCCGAACAGTACGATGCTGCTGTACGAAGGCGAGTTTACCACGTTCGCTCTGCTACCGTTGCAACATACAATGACAAATGTGATAGGGAGCTTTGAACATGAGTACGAGGTAGGACCGTATCGTTACGTGCAAATCATGGGTGATGGCTTAGAGGATTCAAGTATTACGATGTTGGTTTTCTCTACTGAGACGCCAGAGGAACAGTATATGCTGTTCCTATTATCTGAACAAAGTACGGCGACTGAACGGGTGGACGCATTGAGCACGCTGATTGGTTCGTTAACGCCGCTAACAAGCGAGAATCTACCGAGCCTACAACATCATTTTAACGCTTTGTTAACGGCTGGAGGTTGATCGGGCACTCTGTGATAACCGTAACAGTGTTGCTTGACAAGGCCTAACGCGCGTGCTATCCTTGCCGCTATCGATGACAGCCAGTCGTCGTTTGTATCGACGACCGTGAAAGTATAGACTCGTCTAAAGCCCCGGTCGCCGCACCCCAAGGTGCAACATGGATGCTGCTATTTCTCTGGCGGCTGCCGGCACTGAAGCCGCGACTGAACCGCACCGTTCTCCCCGTCGTGCTGCTGTGGCACCACCGACTCAACCGTTGCGCCCAAATCCGGAGTTTGCATCGAGCTCGGTAGCAACGGATCTTGTCAATCGTTTAGCTGCGTATCAGCCCAAGGGCGCAGCCTCACAGGAGCACGCCGCACTCGTGCGAGATGCGTATGCGATCGCCCGTGAAGCCCATGAAGGCCAGATGCGCAGTTCTGGTGAGCCGTACATTGACCATCCGGTCGCGGTTGCGCAAATCTTGCTCAATTTGCGTTTAGATGCTGCCTCTATTGCCGCCGCACTCTTACACGATGTTGTTGAAGATACTTCTGTCACCAATGAGCAGGTGGCACAACTGTTCGGCGATGAAATCGCGCACTTGGTCGATGGCGTGACGAAACTGACCGCCCTCGAAGCGCAATCGAAGGAAGAGGCGCAGGCGGGCACCTACCGCAAGATGTTCATCGCAATGGCCGACGATCCTCGTGTGGTGTTGGTGAAGTTGGCTGACCGTTTGCACAATATGCAGACGATCAGTTCGCTTTCGGTGGAGCGCCAACGCCGTATCGCTCGCGAAACACTCGAGATCTACGCGCCTTTGGCCCATCGATTGGGCATCTGGCAGATCAAGTGGGAACTTGAGGATCGTGCCTTCGCGGTGCTGAATCCCGAGAAGTACCGCGAAATCGCCCATCAACTCGCAATGCGACGCGTGGAGCGCGAGAAGTTGGTGCAACGGGTCAGTTCACGCCTGCGCCACGCGCTCGAAAAAGAGCACATTTCAGCCGAGATCAGCGGTCGCTCCAAGCATATCTACTCGATTTACCGCAAGATGGAGCGCAAAGGCGTCAGCCTCGACCAGATCTACGATCAACTCGCGGTGCGCGTGATCGTTGATACGGTGAGCGAATGTTACCAAGTGCTGGGCATCGTTCACTCGATCTGGCCGCCCATCCCCGGCGAGTTCGACGATTATATCGCGATGCCCAAGGAGAGCATGTACCAGTCGTTACACACGGCGGTGCTGATCCCCGGTGGGCGGCCCTGCGAGATCCAGATCCGCAGCCACGCGATGCACGAAGTCGCCGAGCACGGTATTGCCGCACACTGGCGCTACAAAGAGGGCTTTGGCCGCACCGATTCGTCGTTCGAGTCGAAGTTGGCGTGGCTGCGCGGTTTGATCGAGTGGCGGCGCGACCTCACCGATGCGGGCGAATTCGTCGATTCGTTCAAGTCGGATGTGCTCGAAGAGCAGGTGTACGTCTTTACGCCCAAGGGCAAGATCATCGATCTGCCTGTAGGCTCGACGCCGGTGGACTTCGCGTACCGTATCCACACGCAGGTTGGCCACAGTTGCGTGGGCGCGAAGGTCAACAACCGTATGGTGCCGCTCGATTACCAACTTCAGAGCAGCGACCTCGTGCAGGTGATGACCTCGAAGAACGCCCGTGGCCCGAGCCGCGATTGGCTGAACTTCGTCAAGACCTCCGGCGCACGCAACCATATCCGGCGCTACTTGAAGCGGCTCAACCGCGCCGAGAACGAGGCGGCGGGGCGCGATCTGCTTGAGAAGGAGATGAAGCGCCTAGGGTTGAGCATGCCGTTCGAGGAGATCGTGCAGATCTGCGGCGTGAAGACGATCGAAGACCTGTTTGCGCAGATCGGTGCCGGAGATATTACCGCCCGCAACCTGGCCCAGAAACTGCTGAGCCAACGCACCAAGCAACTCGATGATGGTCTGGATCAACTGCCGCAGGTAGCCCCGCAGCCCGAGCGCATCACCAGCCCGAAGGGCATCCAGGTGCGCGGCGTCGATGGCTTGCTGACGCGCTTGGCGCGTTGCTGCAATCCCGTGGTGGGCGAGCCGATCATCGGCTTTGTGACGCGCGGCAAGGGCGTGACGATCCACCGCGCCGACTGCCGCACCGTGCTCAACGAGCGGGATCGGGCGCGCTTGGTCGAGGTGACGTGGGGTTCTTCCAACCCGCCGAACGGCTACCCGGTGCCTGTGCGAATCGAGGCGTGGGATCGGGTGGGTCTGTGGCGCGACATCTCGGGCGCAGTGGCCGATGCTGGCATCAACATCTCCGAGGTGCAGCAGGTGCCCACGCGCAAGCCGGGCCGCGCCGTGCTGATGGCGACGCTCCAGATCCAGAGCATCTCGCAGCTCTCGTCGATCATCGACAAACTGAACCGTTTGCCCGATGTGATCGAGGCTCGCCGCGAGCAGAGTTCGCTGACGCCAACCGTTTAGCTTTCCAATCAATCGCAATGAAAAAGGGGTTGCCAAACGGCAACCCCTTGTTGATTCGTCGAGGGGATTATGCCTCGATCGGTTCCTCGCTCTCGACCAGGACGCTCGGCAGTTGCCCCTTGACGCGGCCACGCAGTTTCATCGCTGCGCGTGCCTCGTCGGGCGTGGCGGGTTCGAGGTTCAGTTCGCGGGCGATGCGCACGGTGCGCTCCACCAGTTGCGCGTTGTCGCGCGCCAGTTCGCCACGGCGATAGTACACGTTATCCTCCAAGCCCACCCGAACGTTCAGCCCCATTGCCATCGCCATTGTGGTGATCGGCAACTGCGTGCGGCCCATCGAGCTGACGTTGCAGATCGTGTCTGGCGGCAGGCGGCGCACCATCTCAACCAGGTTGATGGGTGTGCCTCGGAGACCACCCTGCGTGGGGGTGTTCAGCACCAAGTTGATGACGTAGGGCGGCTCAAGCAGGCCCGTGCTGATCAGATACTCGGCCTCCTCAAGCATCGCCATGTTGTAGACTTCTAGCTCGGGCTTGACACCGCGGTGGCGCATTTCACGGGCGAAACGCAGAATATCCGAGCGGTGATTGCTGAAGAAGGTCTGTTCGCCGCGAATGAAGAAGTTCAACAAGCCCATGTTGAGCGAGCACATCTCGGGGTTGAGCAGCACCGTGTTCAGGCGCTCCTGCACGGTGAGCCTGGGGCTGCCGCCAGTGGTGAGCTGCACGATCGCGTCGGTTTCGGCGCAGAGCCGCTCGTGAATCTCGCGGTAGATTGCCTTGTCCATGGTATTGCTGCCATCGGGAAGGCGGGCGTGAACGTGTAGGATGGCAGCGCCAGCGCGCCATGCTGCAATACCCTGCTCCACAATTTCATCGGGCTGCTCGGGGAGGTTTGGGTTGGCTTCTTTGCCGTGTATCCCGCCTGTGAGGGGACACGTGATAACAACTTTGCCATCGAGACCAGGCATTGTAGACTCCTTTAGGATAACTGGGTTACGAGCGTTTCGAGTTGAGAACAGAGGAGTTCTTCTTGTTCAACAGTATAATTGATGATCTCAAGCAACGTGACGGAACCGCGTATCTCGTGAGTGCCACTCCGCTGCCAATCGTCGGCAGAGAGGCGGCGCAACATCGCCACGAGTTCATTACGACGCAGGCGGAACGTCTCTAGCGACGTATGAAAGTCGGCATCGAGGTACCCTGAGGCTGCGGCCCAGCTCTCCATGTTGAAACTGGGCAACGGCGGGTTTTCGCGAGCCATAATCATATAGGCTCGATAGTTTTGGATGTCATCGTTGGCGCGAATATGTGCCAGGATGCTCGCTGCCGAATGTTGGCCCTCAGGTGAGATGGCGCGAAGCCGTGCGGTATCCCAGCCAGCCGTGGCTTGGTCTACGCGCGTGGGTGTGCTAAGCAGGCTCGAGATGATGGCTCCGGTTTGTTGCTTTAGGGTCATCAGTACCTCCCATGATGTTCAAGCAGCTTGACACTGGCGTACATTGCATCGATGTGCGGTGTCGGGATGCCGACAAGGCGCCCTAGTTCTGCGACAGCACCGACAAGCGCGTCGATTTCGGTGGGTCGTCCTGCTTCGATGTCTTGCAGCATTGATGTTTTGTGTGCGCCGACTTGTTCCGCTCCAGCGATCCGCTGATCGATGGTGATCGGAAAGGTGATTCCGAGTGCTTCGGCGATCGCTTGTCCTTCTAACATGATGGCGCGCGCTAATTCACGGGTGGCGGGGAAGCGAATGATGCTGTCGAGCGTGGCGCGGGTGAGCGCGCTGATCGGGTTGAAGGCCAGGTTGCCCCAGAGCTTCACCCAGATCTCGGCACGGATGCGCGGTCGGATCGGTGCCCGCAGGCCAGCATTAGCGAGAGTTTTGGCGAGTTGTTGGATGCGCGGGCTCTTGCTGCCGTCTGGCTCGCCCAGCGTGAAGCGGTCGCCCTCGATGTGACGGATCACGCCGGGGGCCGCGATCTCGGCGGCGGGATAGACCACGCAGCCGATCACACGCTCGATCGGCAGGTTCGCCGCGATGGTGCCATCGGGATCGACGGATGTGATCTGGTGCCCCTCGAACGGGCCGCCGTGGCGCTGGAAGTACCACCACGGGATGCCGTTCTGCGCCGTGACAACCGCCGTCTCTGGCCCGTACAGCGCCTGCATATCGACCACGACGCTCGGCAGTTGTTGAGCCTTCACGGCGACGATCACCACATCTTGCGGGCCAGCCTCCTGCATATTGTTGGTCGCCAGCGCGGGTGTGGCGACCTCGCGCTGCTGGCCGTCCGCCGATTCGAGGATGAGGCCGTTTTGTTGAATGGCTGCTAGGTGTGCCCCACGGGCTATCAGCGTGACTTGCTCGCCTGCTAGCGCCAGCCGTGCCCCCAAGTAGCCACCAATCGCGCCTGCGCCGACGATGCAAATTCGCATATGTGTTACTCCGTAATTCCTAGCTGTTTCGCCATTGAGATGCGCTGCGGCTTGCCCGTCGCGCCGCGCGGGAGTTGTTCGAGAATGTGGAATTTACGCGGCACTTTGAAGTCGGCCAGCAAGCCAGCGCAGTGCTCGCGCAGTTCGGCCTCGGTGGCCGGCGCTTTGAGCACCAGCGCGGCGTGAATATCCTCGCCCAGCGATTTGTGCGGCACCGCGAAGGCCAGCGCCTCGGCTACGGCGGGGTGGCGCAGCAGCACATCGTCGATCTCGATCGGCGAGATCTTCTCGCCGCCACGGTTGATCAACTCCTTCAAGCGGCCCGTGAGCGATAGGTAGCCGTCGGCGTCGATAATGCCCTGATCGCCCGTGCGGAACCAACCGTTCACGAAGGCGGTGGCGTTGGCCTCGGGGTTGTTCTCGTAGCCGTCGATCACGTTCGGCCCGCGCACCACCACCTCGCCCTTGCTGCCCTGCGGCAACAGCGTGCCGTTCTCATCCATAATGCCCACCTCGACGCCGAAGCCAAAGCCGACCGATCCGGCCTTGTGCGGCTTGGGCGGCAGTGGGTTCGAGGCCATCTGATGGGTCGCCTCGGTCATACCGTACGATTCCAGCACCGGCGTGTTGTAGGTCGCCTCCATCCGTTCGAGTACGACGGGCGGCAGCGCGGCGCTGCTGGAGCGGATGAAGCGCAGGCGGTGGCGCTTCACGATCTCGGGGTTGCGCTCGGCCCGCGCTAGGATCATCTGGTGCATGGTCGGCACCGCCGAGTACCACGTGGGTCGGTAGGTATCGATCCACTGCCAAAATTCCAGCGCGTTGAAGCCATCCGGGCAGATCACCGTGCCGCCCGATGCCAAGGTCGAGAGCATCGAGGCCACAATGCCGTGGATGTGGAACAGCGGCATGATGCACAGCGACACATCATCTGCGGTGAGGTTGTAGGTGCCGATGATGTTGTGGGCGGATGCGGCCAGGTTGCGGTGGCGGATGGGCACACGCTTGGGGCGGCTGGTGGTGCCGCTGGTGTGCAGAATCATCGCGATATCGTCGGGCTGCGCGCGCTCGACGGGCCGCGCCGTACGGGCACCGCGTAGCGCCGTGAAACGCAGGCCGCCATCGGGTTGCGGCGTGGCCTCGATGATCACCATATCGTCGGTGGCGGCTGCATGCGCCTGTTCAGCATCGCCGGGGAGCGTGATCAGCGCCTTGGCCTGTGTGTCGCTGTAATAGAAGGCGAATTCATCCTGCTTGTACTTGGGGTTGAGCGGGGCAGCGGTTGCCGCAGTGGCGGCGGCGAAGAAGGTTTGGATCAGCGCTGGCCCGTTCGGCATCACAATCGCGATCCGATCCCCGCGCCCCAAGCCGAAGCTGTTCAGTTGATCGGCGAGTGTGGTGATGTTGTGGCGCAACTGCTGATAGCTCAGGTCCGGCTGGTTGGGAGCGAGCAGCGCGGGTCGATCAGCACTGGCGCGTTCCACAAGATCGAGCAAGGTCAATGAAAATGTCTCGACAGACATGAGAGGAACTCCTCCACGTTAGCAGCAGGGTCGGTAATTGGCATCAGGGGCAATCAACAGGGTTGCCGATGGCGTTTGGCTTCGGCTATTGTAGACTAGGAGTAGATTGCTGTAAAGTTTTGCATAGCGAATCGATTGCGCCTTGCTTGACAGGTACGCCTCAAGCGGCGATCATGCTAGCCGAATAGACGATAAGCCCAATCTCAGTTCTTGTTGCGAATGATACACGTTGCGGTTTGTTGAGCGCCTGGCGTTCGGCACGGCTTAGCTTTGGTCGCATCTTGAATGTGAGCTTGGAGTTTATCAGATCGAATCCACAGGAGGCGCGATGCTATTCCTGTCTACATTGCTTGATCAGCCAGTCGTGGGGAAATCTGGCGAGGTGATTGGCCGCCTGGAGGATCTGATCGTCCGGATGGGCGATGAACTGTTCCCGCCGATCTCCGGCCTGGTGGTGCGCGATTGGCGACGGCGCTTCTTCGTGCCCGTCTCACATTTGTTGGCGTTCGCCGATGATACGCGCTTGTCATCGCTGACGGTGGATCTGCAGCCGTTCGCGCGGCGCGATGGCGAGGTGCTGCTGCGCAAGGATGTGCTCGATCATCAACTGATCGATATCACAGGGCGGCGGATCGTGCGGGTGAACGATGTGCAGTTGGCGGCGGTTGAGGGCGTGTACCGCGTGGTGGGCGTCGATATCAGCCCGCAGGCGTTGTTGCGGCGCTTGGGGCCGCGCTCGCTGGCGCACCGGATCGTGGGCCGCCAGATCATCGGCTGGGCCGACGTGCAGTACCTGGCGAGCGCTGCGCCGGTGCAGTTGCGCGTCTCCTACGACCGCCTGACCGAGTTGCACCCGGTGGACCTGGCGAGGATCGTCGATGCGCTCTCCTACCGCGAGGGTGCCGAGATTGTGGCCGCGCTCGATGACGAGACCGCCGCTGAGACGCTTGAAGAATTGAGCGACGAGCGCCTCGCCGAACTGCTCGAAGGAATGGATCAGGAGCGCGCCGCCGATATTTTGGAGGAGATGGACCCCGGTGCGGTTGCCGACGCGCTTGAGGACCTCGATAAGGAGATCGCCGAGCAGTTGTTGGCGAAGATGGAGCCGGAGGACGCCGCCGATGTGCAACTCTCGCTCTCCTACGACGAGGACAGCGCGGGCCGCATCATGAGCACCGAGTTTGTGCGGATGCCAGAGGGCGCGACGGTGGGCGACACGTTCGCGTACATTCAATCGATGGAGGAGCCGCCCGATCCGCTGTTGGCAGTCTATGTGGTGGCCGCCGATAATCCAGACCGCCTGATCGGGATTGTGCGCTTGCGCAACCTGATCCTCAATTCGCACGACACGCCGCTCACCGATCTGCTCGACGATCACGTGCCGACCGTGCATCCCGATGATCCTGCCGAGGATGTTGCGCGTCTGCTGGCCGAGTACAATCTGCTGGCGGCTCCTGTGCTCGATGATGATAATCGTTTGGTGGCGATCGTGACGGTGGACGATGCGATGGCGGTCTTATTGCCTGAGATCTGGCAACGGCGTGGTAGTCGGGCATTCCGTTAGATGGTGTGGGTGAGAAGCCGATTAGCTGGGTTCTGAGGTGACGTTTGCGGCGTTCCGATGCGCTCAAACGCTCATCTCGGTCCTGCCTGGTGTTGCATGACTCTACGAGATCGGATCAGCAGTCGCTTGCCGCGTTTGCCGCGTATTCCGCGCCGTGGCCTCTGGCCATATCTGCTGGCGCTTGGCCCTGGCTTGTTGGCCGCGAGCGCCGGAAACGATGCTGGTGGAATCGCAACCTACGCTTCGGCTGGCGCATTGTATGGCTATGGCCTGCTCTGGGCGATGGTGCTTGTGACGATCTGCGTCGGCGTGGTGCAGGAGATGAGCGCGCGGTTGGGCGCGGTGACGGGCAAGGGATTCTCAGATCTGGTGCGCGAGAACTTCTCGTTGCGTGCCACGGCCTTCATCCTGCTGTCGTTGCTGATCGCCAATATGGGCATCATCGTGTCGGAGTTTGTGGGCATCGCCGCCGCCGCCGAACTGTTTGGGGTCAGCCGCTACATCGCCGTGCCGATCAGCGCGGTGTTGGTGTGGCTGTTGATCACCCGAGGCTCGTACCAACGGGTTGAGCAGATCTTCCTGACGCTCTCGTTAGTCTTCCTATCCTACATCGGTGCGGCGTTCCTGGCCAAGCCCGATTGGGGCGCGGTGTTGTACGAGACGGTGCAGCCGCAGATCACCTGGAGCACCGACTATCTGTTGCTGCTGATCGCGCTGATCGGTACCACCATCTCGCCGTACATGCAGTTGTACGTGCAGTCGTCGGTGGTCGAGAAGGGCGTTACACCTCACGAGTATCGTTACACCCGCTTCGACGTGTTCATCGGGACGCTGTTCGCGGGGTTGGTCGCGTCGTTCATCATCATCGCCACGGCGGCTACGCTGTTCCCCAGCGATCGCCCGTTGGAGAGCGCCACCGAGGCGGCGCAGGCGTTGCGTCCGGTGGCTGGCCCCTACGCCGAGCTCCTGTTTGGCATCGGCCTGTTGGGCGCGTCGCTGTTGGCGGCGGGAGTGCTGCCGCTCGCGACCACGTATATGCTGAGCGAGGCGTTGGGCATCGAGCGCGGTGTGTCGCACTCCTGGGACGAAGCGCCGGTGTTCAATATGATCTTTACGACGCTGGTGGTGCTGGGTGCGCTGTTCGCCCTCGTGCCGGGCCTGCCACTGATCCAGGTGCTGATCGGGGTGTACGTGCTGAATGGTGTGCTGTTGCCCATCAGCCTCATCACGGTGATGATGTTGGTGAATAACCGCGAACTGATGGGCAATCAGGTGAACGGGAGGTTCTACAATATCTTCGCCTGGACGATCACCGTGGTAGTGAGCTTGCTCTCGTTGGTGATGATTGGCGCGACCGTGCTCGAATGGTTCACCGCCTGAGTGGCGTGGGTGGCTGCGGAGCGTGTGGTCTGCGCCGAGCGCAAACCACACCGCCCGTGCTCATCGTGGCCGCTACACTTGCGGGGTCGCTAGCAGTTCCTCCCACATCGCTTCGTCAGCGGCGGCGATCGCCAGACCCGAAGCGACGCCCGTGAACACGTCCATCTCCTTCAGTTTCTCCGGGCCGAACTTCTCGGACAGCATGCGCACAAAGCGCGGGATGCGCGACGAGCCACCCGTGCGCAGCACCACATCGATATCGGCGTGACGCAGATTGGCCGCCTCCAGCGCGCGATCCACGCAGGCCGCCACTTGGCGCACATCAGGCCCGATCAGACGCTCGAAGTCCCAGCGCTCAATCGTATCGCTGAACTGAATCCCCGGCACGTCCATCGAGATCGTCGTGCTGCGGGAATCGCTCAGGCGCACCTTGGCCCGCTCCACCTCCTCGTACAACGGCAAGCCGTAGTTCTCGCGCACCAGTGTGCGCAGCGCCTTGAGCTCCTCGGGTTTATCGCTCGTGAGGATCGCCTCGTCGATGATGTTCAGGTAGCGCGGTTGCGTGAGGTCTACGATGCTCTGCCATTCGCCCAAATGCTCCAGCAGCACGGCGGGCAGGGGCAACTTACGGGGGCCGAGCACCGCGCCCGCGCCGAAGTGCGGCAACAGCTTGCCCATCACGATCCGGCGGTCCAGCAGATCACCACCGATCGGCACACCATCGGTGGCGAGCACGATGCGTTCGCCCTGCTCGGTGAGGCGCATCACCGTCACGTCGAGGGTACCGCCGCCGAAGTCGAACACCAACACGTGTTGGGTGCCCTCCGCTGTCGAAGCGTACGACAGCGCCGCTGCGGTCGGTTCGGGTAGGAAGGTGATCGGCGGCAACCCGGCCAATTCGGCTGCCGCATACATCCGCTCGATAGCAAGCATGTTCAGCTTGGGATCATCGGCGTAATTGACCGGGCGACCCACCACAATGCCCTCAACTGTTTCGCCAACCTCTTGCTCGATTCGGTTAAACATCATACGCAGCACAATGGCGATCAGCGCTTCGAGTGTGTAGCGAACGCCGAACACATCGGTACCCGTAAATGAATGATCGCGCAAATGCGTTTTGAGCGACTGGAACAAACGCCCTGGCTTGTTCGCATCGACCACTGCGTACAGCGCCTGCATTACCGAGCCGAAATCGGCCAGCGTCACCTCGGCTTCGCCGACATAGCGCCATTCGTATTCGATCTCGCGGCCCACATTCGCCTCGGTGAAGCGGTTGATAGCCTCGCGACCCACAAATGGCGTGCCCTCGCGGGTGATAAATAGCGCCGAACGCATGATCGATGGCGTCGTGTTGACGGGATCAAGTTGAAGCAAACGCACGTGCTTGCCGTCGAACAGTGCAGCGCTCGAATTGGTGGTTCCAAAATCTAACCCAACGCGCATTTCCGCCTCCTTCTAGCAATGGCTCCAGCGAAATTGGCGGCTTCGCTAGGCACGACAAAACAGCCGCTGGCAAGAGCACAGCGACTCCTTCGAGTGAGATTCTCTAGATTTCCTGTTAGGATACCCGATCTTTGCCTTGCGCGCAATGAGCCAAACGACGGATGTGGTAAAATAGCGCCGGATAGCTTTGGTGTGCCTTATTCTGAAGATGCTGGCGGCTCAGCTGTCGATGTCGTGAGTTGGGTGCCACGCGGTACATTCACGATCTCAATCTCGGCTTCTTCTTCAGCCTCATCGACGTGATCATGATCGTGATGGTGGGCTAGACCGTACTCTTTGATCTCGCTAGCGCGTTTGATACGGCGATCATACTCGTTGTAGACGGCTTGAGCCAATGCTCGAAAGAAGCCCATCGTCGCCCCCTCGCATAGTTACAAGTTGTGGCTAATCACCGATATGCAGCGTGATGCGCCGCAATCGCAGATACTGCCATTATACCCTAAAAGAGGTGAATGAATGAACGCAGCGTTGGGCGTCCTAATCCTGCACGGTTTCACGAGCAGCCGTTCCACTGTCGCCCCGGTCGTGCCGCAAGCCGAGGCGTTGGGCTTGCCCTGGCGTTTGCCGCAGTTGCGCGGCCATTGGACGCAGCCGCAGGATCTGATCGGCGTCACCTACGAGGATATGTTTGCCGATGCGCAGGCCGCGCTGGCCGATCTGCGCACGCAAGCCGAGCGAGTGGTGGTGGTCGGCCTATCGGTCGGCGGCCTGATCTCGCTCGATTTAGCGTTGCGCGCCCCCGAATCGCTCGATAGTCTGGTGGTGTTGGCCCCCGCACTGCGCTACGTGAATCCCTTTGCCCGCTTCGCCCCGCTGCTCTCCCGCGTGATGAAGTGGGCCTCGGGCGACGAGAACGCCGGCTTCAACGACCCCACCCTCAAGAGCAGGGCCAACAACTACAACACCTTCCCCACCGCGACCTTCGGCTCGATCGTGCAGGCGTCGCGGCGGGTGGAGGCCGCGTTGCCCCGCATCCAGACGCCGCTGCTGATCTTGGGCGCCCGCCACGATCGTGTGATCCCCGCCATCGCCTCGCAAATCACCTACGACCGCGTTGGCACGCAGGATAAGCGCCTGATCTGGTTCGAGCGGAGCGGCCACGAGATGCTGCTCGATTGCGAGGGCGAAGCGGTTGCCGATCGGATCGGCCAGTTTCTCCAGGCGCGCGCTGCGCGGTTCGGCCATACCCGCCCTGAGGTTGTTGTGCGCCAACCCGTCCCCGACGAAGTGCAGCGGTGAGCGAGTCGTGTGATTGACGCTTCCATCGGGTACTACAAAAAGTCGTGCGAAATTGCCTCGATTTGTGACACTATCTGTCGCACATTTGTGCTACAATAGGGGTACGCCAACGGTCCAGCCGTATGTGGCGAGATTTCGAGAACTAGCACGAAGGGACGAGCAGATGGAAGACGTCACATTTACCCGTGGTCCGGCACGTCGGCCAAGCCCACGGGTGGCCGATCCACTGTTGCAATGGGCGACAGGGCTTCAGACGAAGGAACGTCGTATTTATGCCGGGTGGTTGGTCGAGGCTGGGCGGCTCGACACGCTTGATGAAGCCATGGAACAGGCGGGCTTCAAGCAGATTACCATCAAGCACGGCAGCGGCAACTTGGTGACGCACTGGGCCGTCGAGACCGCGACGATGTTTGTGATCGCTGAGGGGGTTCAGTCGATCAACGAGATGTCGCCGAGTCGCAACAACAACCAGATCGAGCGCTACGGCATCGCCTTCGGGTGGCGCACACTGCCGGGTGGCCGCCAACAGTCGCAGTTGCGCTTCCGCGCCCTCTTGCGCGATCTGCTGGAGGTGGGCTACACCGAGCCGCTGTTGGGTACTGTGAAGGGCACGCTGACGGGCGACTTGATCACAGCGCTGATGCGCCAGTACGATGTGCTTGATGCCGTCGATAACTTCCGCAAGCAGGCTGGCAAACCGCCCTACAACCCGCCGTTCTACGCTTGCAGCATTCCGCTCGGCCCGGGCACCGAGGTCACGCGCGGGAGCGTGGGCGCGACCAAGGAGATCACGCCGATCGTTGCGCAAGTGCCTAATCCCGTCACCAAGGAGTATGTGTTGGAGCACTGGGTGAAGCGCGCTTGGGTGCCCCTGATTGAGAGCATGATCGACGAAACCGTCTCGTGGTCAGTCGCGGCCTCGACGCTGATCGGCTTGGAGGAGGAGCAGCACGCCGTCGTGCCGATCGACGAGGAGCCGCCGATGCCTGTTGCAGCGCCTGTTGCAGCGCCCCGGGGCAATGGTCGGCGTCAGGCCGTCGAGGATCTGTTGTAGCTTTCAACTGGACATAATACAGATAGGTCGTGTTTCGGTGTGGCAGGAACACGGCCTATTTGTTTGCGCTTTTTCCCGACCGCCGCGCCATCCGCAAAGCCGCGCCGCAAGCGCAGGCCGTTGCGATTCTTCCCCTTGCATAGTTGTTCGGTCATAGGGCGCATGGCGCATCATTGGCGGATGCCGTATACTACCCCTATGAACATACCTATTCCACAACTGAATGCGATTGTCGAGGCGATCCGGGCGGCGGGCGGCGAGCCGTTGTTCGTGGGCGGCGTGGTGCGCGATATGCTGCTGGGTCTGCCGTTCGATGGCGATGTCGATGTTGAGGTGTACCGCCTTGATGCCGACCGCCTGTTTGAGATTTTATCGGCGTTTGGCCGTGTTGATGCGGTTGGCCGCTCGTTTGGCGTGTTGAAGATGCGCTTCCCCGGCGGCATTGAGCTCGATTTCGCCCTGCCGCGCCGCGAGAACAAGATCGGCGCTGGGCACCGAGGCTTTCTCGCGCTGCCCGATCCGACTATGAGCGTGCGTGAGGCGGCGGGCCGACGCGATTTCACGATCAACGCGATGGCGCTCACGCCCGAAGGCGAGTTGCTGGATTTCTACGGCGGCCAGCAGGATCTGCGCGACCGCGTGCTGCGCCACCCTACCCTGGCCTTTGCCGAGGACCCGTTGCGTGTGCTGCGGGGCATGCAGTTCGCCGCGCGCTTCAACATGCGCCTGGCCCCCGAGACGGCGGCGCTCTGCCGCACGATGCTGCCCGAGGCTTCTACGCTGGCGATCGAGCGGGTGTGGGGCGAGTGGTGGAAGTGGGCCTCGCTGGGCACGCACCCCGCTGCTGGCTTGCGTGTGCTGGAGGAGAGCGGCTGGCTGAGCCTGTACCCCGAACTGGTCGCGTTAGTCGATTGCCCGCAGGATCCGGAGTGGCATCCCGAAGGCTCGGTGTGGCTGCATACGCAGTTCGTCTGCAATGTGGCGGCGACACTGGCCGAGCGCGATGGGCTGGAGCCGCAGGCGCGCGCGGTGTTGCTACTGGCGGCGCTGTGCCACGATCTCGGCAAGCCCTCCACAACAGCCGTCATCAATGGCCGGATTCGCAGCCCTGGCCATGATCAGGCTGGAGTGCCGCTCACTACCTCGTTGCTGAAACGGATCGGCTGCCCACGCGAGATCATCGAGCAGGTGGAGCCGCTGGTGCGGGAACATATGGTGCACATCGGCATGCCGCTGGCGGATCGGGCGGTGCGGCGTTTGTCGGCGCGGCTCAGCCCAGCCACGATCGAGCAGTGGGGGCGGCTGATCGAGGCCGATGCGAGCGGACGACCGCCGCTGCCTCCAGCCAATCCCGCGCAGGAGTACGTTGATTACGCTCGTGAGCTGAGCGCTGCGGTTGGCCCGCCGGAGCCTGTGTTGCTGGGGCGTCACGTGTTGGCGGCGGGATTGGCCAAGCCCGGCCCCGAGCTCGGCGCGATGCTCAAACAGGCCTATCAGGCGCAACTCGATGGGGCGTTTGAGACGGTGGAAGATGGCTTAGCGTGGCTGAGCGAGACGCTACAGCACAAATAGGGCGGGATGCTTTCGCACCCCGCCCCTGCTCGTCTACTTGGCCTGCGTGCCCTCGGCGGGCGCGAAGAACACGATAATCACCAAATCCTCCTCGATGCTGTGGAAGCGGTGCTCGCGCAGGGCGGGCACGTAGAGCACGCTTCCCGCACCCACAGCGTATTCCTCATCGCCATTGCGGAACATGCCGCGACCGCTCACCACGTAGTAGACCTCGTCCTCTGTATGCGGTTGCTGCGGATCGATGCCGCCTGCTGGCAGCACGTACAGCCCCACGCTCAGCGCTGGAACGCGCAGAAATTCGTAAAACAGTTTGTTGGCCTGCTCCCGCTCGACCAATAAATCGCGAATCGTGAATGCGTCCATGGTTCACCTCATCTGTTTGATTCCGTGAGGTGATTGTAGTGAAGACGTGGGCGTTTCACGAGCGACAATCCGCTACAATTTGGCTATAACAAAGCGAATCAACGGGTGATTGCGTTTTGGCAAAATGCGCGCGCCGTCTGTTCGAGCACCGTTGCGCAGGTATCGACGCTGGCCAAATCCACCCATTCCACATCGGCGTGCAGTCCCGCGCCACGCGGCCCGAAGATCACTGTGGGGATGCCCGCCTCGTCGAGCAGCGCCGAGTCCATCCAGAACGTTGCGCCGATATGCGGCGGCGGCGCGCCAAGCACATCGGTTGCGGCGGTGTGCAGCGCTTGCGCGATCGGCGTATCAGCGGGGGTGCCGAGCGATGGCCGGAACATATCGAGCGTCACCTGGCCTTGGAAGCGGGGATCGGCGGCGTGGAGGCGATCGAGGATCGCGTTCAGTTCGCGCAGCACACTCTCGGCGTTCTCGTCGGGCAGCGTGCGCCGCTCGATCTGCAAGGTGCAGTGCGGCGGGTAGGTCGATAGCCCGGTGCCGCCGCTGATCAGCGAGGCGTGCAGCGAGCCATGGCCCAGCAGTGGGTGCGCTGGCCGCGTTTGCAGTTCTTCATCGAGTTGCTCAAGCGCGACGAGGACGCGGCCCATATGCGCGATCGCATCGACGCCATCCGTCCGACGGCTGCCGTGCGCCGCGACGCCCTGCGTGGTGATGGTGGCCCAGAAGAAGCCCTTATGCGCTAAGCAGAGTTGTAGGTCGGTCGGCTCGGTGATGATCGCCGCATCGACGCGCGCGCCTTTGGCTTTCAGATGCGCGATCGCTGCTTCGGTGCCTCGGCTGGCGTGCTCCTCGTCGGAGACGAGCGTGAGCACCAGATCGCCTGCGAGACGGGGGCCACGGGCCAGTGCGGCGGTGGCTTGCAGGATGGCCACCAGGCCGCCCTTCATATCGTAGGAACCGCGCCCGTACAGCCGCCCTTGCTCCACGCGGGGCGTCAGCGGCTCGTGCATATCGCCGAAGCCAACGGTGTCGGTGTGTGAGTTGAGCAGCAACGTCTTGCCGCCGCCCGTGCCGCGCAGCCAACCGATCACCGTGGGGCGCCCGCTGTCGGTATCGATCAGTTCGACCTCAAGGCCAGCCTCGACCAGCCAATCGGCCAGCGTAGTGGCGAGTTGCGCCTCGCCGGGCGCGCCGGGCACCAACGCCGGGTTCCGCGAATCGATCGAGACGAGGAGGCGCAGCAGTTCTTCTGTCGAGATCATAGGCATCACTCACTCTGTAACAGTTGTGGATGCAGCACTGCCCATCCTAATGCGCTAGACGCCCGTGATCGGCGTATCGCTGCTTGAGCTTGTGCTAGTGGTTGCTGGTGTGCTGCTATCCTCGCTTTTATGCTCGGTTGTGGAGGGCTTCTCGGCGGTCGTGCTGTTCGCAGTGGCTTCGCCCAATCGCCCGGTGGTGCGCAGGATCTGATTCTCCTGTTCGAGCGTTGAGACGCGCTTCTCAAGCTCTAGTTTCCGCTGCTGCTCGGCCAATTGCTGGCGTCGCGTGCGCCAACTTTGGATGCCGTAGCGGATGCGGAACCACAAACTGAACAAACCCGTGAGCGCAGCGCCGAAGAGCGCCGAAACCACCATCACCAATGCTACAGAGATCCTGCCCGTCTCGAAGTTCAGAAACCGCACGTTGACGGTTTGTGTGTTTTGAACCCCGAAGATCACCAGCACCAGTGCGAGGAAGAGCATAATAATGGGAAGCACAAATCGCATAACGTAACTCCTCAGCCTAACTATTCGACGATCAAACTAATTGCTTCGGCGTGAAGTTCAAGGGCAATCGGTGCGCCTTCGGCGGGCAGATCGGCGTTGTCGAGCTCAAATGCGAGTCTATGGCCGCTGGGATGCAGCACGGTGAGCCGCGTGCGGCTGCCGCGAAACGAGCGCTCGGCGACGGTGCCGAGGATATGATTGGTTGGATCGACCGCTTGGGTGGATGCGAGCTCGGCGGCTTCGGGTCGTAGCACCGCCGTAATCGGCGTGCCGGGCTGCAGGCTGACGGCGGGCTTGTTCGCGCGTAGCCGCCCCAATGGCGTTTCGAGCAGCACCGCGCCGGTGGGTTCGAGCGCGACGACTTGCCCCTGCGCCAGGTTATCGAGCCCCAGGAAGCGGGCGGCGAAGGTGCTGGCCGGATGGCGATAGACCTGTTCGGGCGGGCCTTCTTGCTCGATGCGGCCCCGATTCATCAACACCAACCAATCGGCGATCGCAAACGCCTCGGCTTGGTCGTGCGTGACGTAGATGCTGGTGACGCCGACGCGCTTGAGGATGCCGCGCAGATCGTCGAGCAGGCGTTCGCGCAGGGCACGGTCGAGCGCGCCGAGCGGCTCATCGAGCATGAGCAGCCCCGGGCTCGGCGCCAAACTGCGCGCTAGCGCCACTCGTTGGCGTTCACCGCCGGAAAGTTCGTAGACGTGTCGGCGCTCGTAGCCTTCTAACCCCACCAATGCCAGCATTTCGGAGACACGGGCCGCGATCTGTGCAGCGGGTTTGCCCTGCATGCGTAAACCGAAGGCGATGTTCTCGGCCACGTTGCGGTGCGGGAAGAGCGCGTAATCCTGGAACATCAAACCAAATCCGCGCAAATGCGGAGGCGTATGGTCGATTGCGCGGCCAGCGAAGCGGATCTCGCCGCTATCGGCGTGCTCAAGGCCTGCAATCGTTCGCAGAAGTGTGGTTTTGCCGCAGCCCGATGGGCCGAGCAAACAAACGATGTCGCCCGCCGCAATGTTCAGGCTCACATCACGAAGGGCGGGAGTGCCGTTGTACGATTTGCTAACGTGTTGAACTTCGAGGAGTGAAACGCTGGACACAATGTTTCCTTCATATGCTAACAGTGCGCCGAAATAGCCTGCATCGAGACAAGCTACTTCGGCGCGATAGGCTCACTGATTACTCCGCTTGGCGTTGGCCAAGATTATGATCGAGAAGCAGGATCGCCGCGCCATCGTTCCCTGCGATGCGGAGTTGATCGACAATATCGGAGGCGTTTTTCTCCTCCTCTACCTGCTCATCGATAAACCACTGCAAATGCACTTGCGTAGGATAATCCTTTTCGCGTACGGCAAGCGCATACAATTGATG
Organism: uncultured Roseiflexaceae bacterium; assembly: GCA_937988885.1. Lineage (GTDB taxonomy): Bacteria > Chloroflexota > Chloroflexia > Chloroflexales > Roseiflexaceae > CALKHR01. The sequence continues at coordinate 109,946 of CALKHR010000163.1, forward strand.
GATTTGTGCGGTAATAAAACGCTCGTGCTCAAGTGCTTGCTGAAACACATCGAGCGGGGCTGCAAACTCACCGCGCGGCTGCTCAAGCGCTTGGAGCTCGACACTCCCGCCGCGATCGTGGACGAAATCGAAGAGACGCATGGCGTGCCCGTGCTCTTCTTCGCTCTGGATGCGCATCCACTTTGCGAACCCGAGCAGGCTCTGGCTCTCGAAGTAGGACGACATTGCTAGGTAGAGATAGGACGAGAAAAACTCATGCTTAATCTGCGTATTAAGCGCATCTTGAAGGGTCTTGCTTAGCATACCTATCCTCTTTCTTGTGCAGTCCCATCATAACCCAAATGCTGATGGAATAGAGTGCAGTAGCAACTCTTACGCCACCATGCGCATTCATCGATTGTTTGAGCGTTTAGGCTGGTTGGCCTTGTACCCAGTATTGGCCTATCCGGTGCGCTTTCCATGCGGCGATGGCGCGGCGTTGCGAACTCCATTTGAGTTCGGGGAGTGCATCGGCTGGAAATATGCGAGCCTCCGTGTTCTCGCTGTTGATCTTCAATTCGCCGCCGATGCTGCGGGCGCTGTAACAAAAGACGATGTAGAACATGCGCGGGTCGCTGTACGATGGGCTGTGGATGTAATCGAGGAAGGTGGGTGGTTCGATGCGCAGGCCGGTTTCTTCGGCAACCTCGCGTTGAGCGGCTTGTTCGGGCGATTCGCCGAATTCGAGATGCCCAATCGGCAGATGCCACATCCCCACATCGGGCGGAATGGCGCGGCGCAGCATCACAATGCCGCCTTCGTGCTCCACAACAACGGTTGCTGCGAGGTTGGGCGTTGGGTAAAAGACCCAGCCGTCGTTCGGGCAACTGAGGCGCGGGCGTTCGTCTTGAACGATGGTGGTGAGCGGTGTGCTGCAGAGTGGACAGAAGCGGAACTTAAGGCGGTCAGGGTACTCGTTGTATTCTGGCAAACGCATCCAACACCTCTATGGCGATGGGGCAGCGTCGGTGGAGCGGCATGTCGCGATGGATGATGCTAGCATACACGAAATGCGGGTGTTTGTCGAGCAGGATGAGAGGCGGTGGAAGATGATACAATACCGCGTGCGGCGGATTTCTGTACGCCCAGAGCGTTAAAAGGTGATAGTTATGTACCATGGTGAATATAAAGTTCCAGGCGGCAAGCTGATCGTGGTCGATTGCGAGATCGCGGATGGCCGCCTGAGCAATGTCGTGATCAGCGGCGACTTTTTCCTCGCGCCCGATGAGGCGCTGGCTTGGATGATGGCGGCGTTGGAGCAGGCGCCCTCCGATTCGTCGGAGGAGGAATTGGCCGAACGCGTGCGCGCGGCGACCGTCGATGCGGAGTTGTTGGGCATCACGCCCGAAGGTGTGGCGATCGCCGTGCGGCGAGCAGTGGCGGGAGGTGCAGCGTGAGCAAGCAGAACAAGTGGCGCAACTACGAATGGCAACTGCTCCACGACGGTCCGCAGTCGCCGCAAATGCACATGGCGTTGGATGAAGTGCTGCTCGACGCGGTGGCGGCGGGCAAGCGCCCTCCGACTCTGCGAATGTGGGAGTGGGGCGCTCGTGCGGTGGTGATCGGGCGCTTCCAATCGCTGCGCAACGAGGTCGATGCGGCGAACGCCGAGCGCTACGGTGTCGAGGTGGTGCGGCGCATCACCGGCGGCGGGGCGATGTTCATCGAGCCGGGCAACACCATCACGTACTCGATCTACGCCCCGGAGGCGCTTGTGGCGGGCCTCACCGCTGTAGAGTCCTACGCCTTCCTGGACGATTGGGTGCTCCAAGCCCTCGCGACGTTGGGTGTGCAAGCCTGGTATCAGCCGATCAACGACATCACATCGGCGGATGGCAAGATCGGCGGTGCGGCGCAGATGCGGCGGCGCGGCGCGGTGCTGCATCATGTCACCATGTCCTACGATATCGACACCACGAAGATGCTGGAAGTGCTGCGGATTGGCCGCGAGAAACTGAGCGACAAGGGCACCACCAGCGCGGCCAAGCGCGTCGATCCGTTGCGCCGCCAGACCGGGCGCTCGCGAGCCGAGATCATCGAGCGCATGATCGAGACGTTCCGCGACCTGTACGGCCTTCAGCCATCGCAGATCACCGATGAGGAGCGGGCTGCCGCCGAGCATCTGATCGAGACGAAGTTCGGTACGCCGGAGTGGATCGGCATTCTGCCCTAAAAAACGACGAAAACAAGCAGTGCCAGGCTGAAGCGTCGGTGCGCTACGGCCTGGCACTACTGTGTGAACGAACAGAACGCCTAGAACTCGCCGATATCCTGGAAGCGGAAGCGCTCAAGCAGGATAAAACTGAACCCAGTCACCAACATCAAGATGCTGCTGAGCGCCAACGCCTGCCCGTAATTGGCCGCGCCGGGCTGCCCCAAGAAGCGGCTGATCACTAGCGGCACGGTCGGGAAATCGGGCGGCGCGATCAGCAGCGCAGCGCCGAACTCGCCCAGCGACGCGGTGAAGGAAAAGACCGCGCCCACCAACAGCGCCGGGAACAGCAGCGGCAGGTCGATCTCGCGCAGCACGCGCAACGGGCTGGCACCTAGCATGCGGGCGGCCTCGCGCTGGCGCGGATCGAGTCCGCGCAGGGCGGGCAACAGGCTGCGCACCACGAACGGGAAGGCCAACAGTGCGTGCGCCGCCGGGATCAGCCAGGGCGTGCCCAGCAGCCGCAGCGGCGCACGGCCAAAGATCAGCACATAGCCCAGGCCCAGCGTGACGGCGCTAGTACCCATCGGCAGCATAAACAGCGGATCGAGCAGCGCGCCAGGGCGGAACCACCCCCAACGACCGTCGCGCCTTGCCCTACGTCCGCTCTGGCCCGCCAGCAAGTACGCCCCGGGCACACCCACCGCCATCGCCAGCAGCATCGTCAGCAGGCCGAACAGCAATGAATTGCGCAGCGCCACGATCGGCGAGACGAAGAACGCCGAGCCGGTGCGGTTCTCGTTGAGCATCGTGTAGAAGCCGACCGTCCAACCGCCGTTTGTGCTGGTGAACGAGCGCAGCATCAGCGCCAGCAGCGGCGCACCGATCAATCCCAGGATCACCGCGACGTTCAGGCCGATCATCAGCTTGGCGCGCCACGTGCGGGGCGGCTGAACGATCGCCGAGCGGGCGCGTCGGTCGAGCGGCACACTGCTGCGCGATTGCAGGCGCGTGTAGACCACTGTCATCACCAGCGTCGCCAGCATCTGAATCAGCGAGAGCGCCGCCGCCACGTCGAGCCGCAGGAACTGCGCCGTTTGGCGGTAGATCTCCACCTCGACGGTGGCGAACGATGGCCCGCCCAACAGCAGCACTACGCCAAAACTCGCGAAGCAGTAGATGAAGATCAGCAGCGCCGACGCACCCAGCGCGGGCAACAGCAGCGGCAGGGTGATCTCGCGAAAGGCCCGCAGCCGATTGGCCCCCAGCATCGCTGCGGCCTGTTCCAGGCGCGTGTCGAGCGTGCTCCAGAAGCCTCCCACGATCCGCAGCACCACCGTGTAGTTGTAAAACACGTGCGCCAGCAGAATGAGCGTCAGGCTGCGCTCGATGCGCAACGGCGGCTGCGACAGGTCGAACAGGTTTTGGAGCGTGCTGTTCACCAGGCCGCGCGGCCCAAGCAGCGCAGTGAAGGCTGCGGCGACCACCACGGTCGGCATCACAAACGGGATGGTGGCGATGGCGCGCAGCAGCGTTTTGCCGGGGAACTCGTAGCGGGCGAACACGTACGCGGCGGGCAGTGCCAGCACCAGCGTGAGGAAGGTGGAGAGCGCCGCCTGCCACACGCTGAACCAGATCACGCCCCAGTAGTAGTTGTCCTGCAGCAGCACGGCCAAGCCACCACCGCGCATCCCAGCCACTTCGCCGCCGAAACTCAGCCGCAAGATCGCGCCCAGCGGCACGAAGAAGAACAGCGCCAAGAACGCTAACGGCAGCGCGTAAGTCAACGATCGCACAATTCTCACTGGCGTACTCGTTTCGCCATCAGGATATCGGGCTTACCGTAGCCGTTCGCATCGGGGATCAGCCCCACGATCGTGAAGCCGCATTTTTGGTAGAACGTGAACGGGTGATTGCGGAGATTCTTGATATTCGCGATCTTCCCGAGCAGGTTATCGTAGAGATCCACGCCACCCAGCGAGGTCATGTTGGTTGTATCATCGCTGCCGAGCAGGATGGTGAGCCCACCGCGCTGGCGAACCTGTTCCTCAAGATCCTCGACCAGCGCGCGCCCAATCCCCTGACGGCGCGCATCGGCCCGCACCACCAGCGGGTGCAACTCCCACACCGCGCCATCGTACTGCGCGTTGCCTGCGATCCAACCCAGCGCGTTGCCGTGTTCATCGAGCGCGACGCGAGTGATGCGGTCATCGGCAAATTGTTCGAGGACTTCAGCGCGAGCCGATTCTTGATCGTTCCAGGCTTCGGGCCAATCGTTGCGGAACCCCTCCACCAAGAGCGTTGCGATCTGCTCGATGAGCTCCGATTCATGCGGTTTGAGGTCGCGTATCTGCATATTGGCTCCTTGATATCGCCTAACAGACACTCAATGCGGTATAATCAAACAGTTCCTTGAACAGGCCATCAGGATAGCATAGCTTGTCCACGCGTCAAGCAATTGTTAGGCAAAGGAAGCAGCATGCCAGAGTTTGTTACGGTTGAACGGACCTCCGCGATCGCCACTGTGACGCTGTCGCGCCCCGACGTGCATAACGCCTTCAACGCCGAGATGATCGCCCAACTCGATACCGCGTTGTATGATCTCGCTCGCGACCCCGCGGTGCGCGTGGTGGTGCTGGCGGGTGCTGGCCGATCCTTCTGCGCTGGTGGCGACCTGAACTGGATGCGTTCAAGCCTAGAATGGAGCGCAGAGGAACAACAGCGCGATGCGACGGCCCTGGCCGACCTGTTCGACACCGCCTGGAAGATGCCTAAGCCGCTGATTGGCCGCATTCACGGCGCGGCGGTCGGTGGTGGCGTGGGCCTGGTGGCCTGCTGCGATATCGCACTCGCGGCGGAACGGGCCACCTTCGGCCTGAGCGAAGTGCGGATCGGCTTGGTGCCCGCGATTATCGCGCAATACGTGGTGCCGACCATCGGCCTGAGCCAAGCGCGGGCCTTGTTCGTCTCGGGCGAGCGGATCAGCGCCCAACGCGCCTTGGAGATCGGCTTGGTGCACCGCGTCCTGCCCGAGGATCAACTCGACGCCGCCGTCGCCGAAACGACCCAGCAACTGCTCGCCAACGGCCCCAACGCGATCGCGAACTCCAAACGCCTGATCGATGCCGTATGGACGCTCGATCGCGCTGCGGCCCGCCAATACGTCATCGATGCGATTGTGGACGCCCGCCGCAGCGACGAAGGCCAGGAGGGCATGCGCGCCTTCCTCGAAAAGCGCAAACCGCGCTGGCTCGAAGAACTCAGCTAACAACAAGGGTCATCATGAAGAATTTTGTGAAAACGCTCATCGACCTTGTGATGGGCGCGGTCATCCCGATCATCATCCTCGACCGCTTCTCGGGGCCAGAGGCGCTCGGCCCGGTCGCCGCGTACATCGTCGCCGCGATGATCCCGGTCGGCTGGGTGTTTATCGACCTGTTCTTTATCACCAAGAAATTCAACTTCATCACCAGCTACGTTGGCTTTACCTCGTTGGTTGGCGGTCTGCTGGCCTTCTGGTTCGTCGATGGCATCACCTACGCCTTCAAAGATACGGTCGGCTGGATGCTGCGCACGCTGATCTTCGGTGGCTCCATCCTGATCGGCAAGCCGATCCTCAAACTCTTCTTCGCCCAAGCGCTCAACGCCGATACGCCCGGCAAAGAGCAGGCGCTCAACCGTCTGATGAGCGAGCCGAGCGTGATCCGCGCCACCAATATCGCCACCTGGATCGTCGTGGTTGAGAGCGCGCTGGCGGGCATCGCCAACTTCTTCCTGAACTGGTGGATGGTGCTCGCGCCGTTCGGCAGCGAACTGTTCAACCAGCAGGTCGCTCAGGTGAACGCGATCACCCGCGTGGCGCTCAGCGTCCCGAGCATGCTGGCCTTTATGATCGCGATGTGGATCATGTTCCAGGCGATCTACAAGCAACTGCCCAGCGAGGAAGGCAAACAGCAACTCGATAGCGACTTCTGGGATCTGGTGAAGTTGCGCGAGGGGCGCGAACTCGAACTAAGCTAGCGACAACCACACAGCAACGATGCGGAGATGCCGATGCACGTGCAAAAGCTCCTGATCGCGAATCGCGGCGAGATCGCCGTGCGGATCATCAACGCCTGCCGCGAACGAGGCATCGTGGCGGTGGCGGTGTACAGCGCCGCCGATCGCTCAGCGATGCACGTGCGCCTGGCCGATCAGGCTGTGCCGATCGGCGAGGCCGCCGCCAGCGCCAGTTATCTGCGGATCGACGCGATCATCGAGGCGGCGCAGCAGGTCGGTGCGCAAGCCATTCACCCTGGTTACGGCTTCTTGTCCGAGCGTGCGGCTCTGGCGCGCGCCTGTCGCGAGGCTGGTTTGCTGTTCATCGGTCCACCCGCCGAGGCGATCGAACTGCTTGGCTCGAAGGCCGCCGCCAAGCAGTTGGCCCAGTCTGTCGGTGTGCCCGTGGTGCCCGGCTACCAGGGCGACGACCAGCGCGATGAGACACTGCGCGAGGCCGCTGCCACCATCGGCTACCCGCTGCTGATCAAAGCCAGCGCCGGAGGCGGCGGGCGCGGCATGCGCATCGTGAAGCGCCCCGACGACCTCGCGGAATCGCTGGATGCGGCGCGGCGCGAGGCCCGTGCGGCGTTTGGCGACGACACGCTGCTGCTCGAACGCCTGATCGAGCGCCCCCGCCACATCGAGGTGCAAGTGCTGGCCGACACGCACGGCAACTGCGTGCACCTGTTCGAGCGCGACTGCTCCATTCAGCGCCGCCACCAGAAACTCGTCGAGGAGTCCCCCGCCGTGGGTTTGAGCGATGATGTACGGGCCGCGATGGGCGCGGCAGCCGTGCGCCTGGCGAAAGCCGCTGGCTACCACAACGCGGGCACCGTCGAGTTCGTGCTGGATACCGCCGGGAACTTCTACTTCCTCGAAATGAACACACGCCTACAGGTCGAGCATCCCGTGACCGAACTGGTGACGGACGTGGATCTGGTGCAGTTGCAGATCTCGATCGCCGAGGGCCAGCCGCTGCCGTTCAGCCAGGCCGACCTGAGCCAGCACGGCCACGCCATCGAGGTGCGCGTCTGCGCCGAGGACCCTAGCACCTACCTGCCCTCAATCGGCAGGCTCGCGCTGTTCGCGCCCGCTCAAGGCCCCGGCGTGCGCAACGACGTGGGTGTCGCCAGCGGCGACGAGGTGAGCATCCACTACGACGCGATGATCGCCAAGCTCATCGTGCACGGCACCGACCGCGATGCCGCCCTGCGCCGCCTGCGCCGCGCCCTCGCCGAGTACACCGTGCTCGGCGTGACGACCAACTTGCCTCTGCTGCGCGCCATTGTGGAGTCCTCCTTGTTCATTCAGGGCGGCGTACAGACCGATTTCCTCGAACAGAGCGGCCTCGCGGGTGCTTCGTTCGCTCCGGCGCACCTGCCCGACCAGGTGCTGATTGCCGCTGCGCTCGCCGATCTGCGCGCCTCACAGCAGCCCACCGCCGAGCCGTGGCAGTGCGGCCCCTGGCAACTGCTGGGCAACGGCCTCACCCTGCGCTATCAAGCCCTACAAGCCGAGCATACGCTCCACGCCTCCCAAACCGCCCAAGGGTGGCAGATGCGCATCGGCCAAACCGATTACCACATCGAGCAGATCGCCAACGAGGGCGATTGGGTCGCGGTGCGCTTCGTCGATCAGCAGATCGAGCGCTTCGCGATCGCGGAGGTGGATGGCGTGCGCTTGGTGGGCTGGCGTGGGCAGACCTTCGAGCTTGAACGGCGTGGCGCGCCGAATACCGATCAGCTTGGTGGCCAAGTCGCCGCTGCGGCAGGCCACGCCAGCCTCGTTGCGCCGATGCCGGGCACCATCATTAAGGTGTTGGTCGGCGAGGGCGACACCGTTGTGCGCGGGCAGCCGCTCGTGGTGCTGGAGGCGATGAAGATGGAGCATGTGGTCGTTGCTCCGCACGATGGCGTGGTCGAAAAGCTGCATGTTTCGCCCGGAAACCTTGTGGTAAAAAGTGTTACGTTAGTGGAAATAAGTGCCGTTTAAGGCTTCCTGATGCGGATTTGCAAAAATCGAGGATTGATGCTATAATCCCCCACGTTGTTGAGAGACACAAACGCGAACACGAACAAGCGAACAGAGCAATTGGTGATGATGGCCCCATCGTCTAGCGGCCTAGGACGCCACCCTCTCAAGGTGGAGATCGCGGGTTCGAATCCCGCTGGGGTCACCAATGGTGTGGGCTCGTGGTGTAGTGGCCTAACATGGAGCCCTGTCAAGGCTCAGATCGCGGGTTCGAATCCCGTCGGGCCCGCCACACCAGGTGCGGGGGACTTGTAGAAATGCAAGTCCCCCCCTTTTTGAGAAAACTGATTGCTCGGAAGGCTTGCATTAACGCGAAACTTCTGGTACCCTATCTCTTAACAATTGGCCCCATCGTCTAGAGGCCTAGGACGCCACCCTTTCAAGGTGGAGATCGCGGGTTCGAATCCCGCTGGGGTCACCAACGGTATGGGCCCGTGGTGTAGTGGCCTAACATGGAGCCCTGTCAAGGCTCAGATCGCGGGTTCGAATCCCGTCGGGCCCGCCATACCGAAGCAGAGGACGTGCAGCAATGCACGTCCTCTCTTTTTGTCCAAACTTCTGCGATGCGCTACCGCAGGTTCACCACTACCCAATACAGCGAGTGTCTTTTGCTGACGCGAGAGGCGGCTGAAAAGGCGCCAGTTTGCGCATCAACACCGGAGCACCGCGCACGGGCCGCCCCAACCGTACCCGTAGCGACTGGCGTTGAGGCGGCGGTTGCGCTCCTTTCCTTCTCCAAACCCAACAACAGCTTGAGCCAGAGGTTGCTATGCGGATTGCTCGGCTGCCTGCGGGTTGCGATTCGCAACGGCGGCATACATGCTGATGCCACTGGAGGGTGAGCGGCGCGTGCCGATGCGCTGCGCCTCCGAAAGTCCAAGCTGTTCGGCAAGCGCTCGGAAGCGCGCGAACGGCACGGGGTAGGGCACCCACGCCTGCGGCTGTGCCAACTCGTACTCCACCAGCAGCAGCCTGCCGTTGGGCTTGAGCGCGCCGAGCAACTGGCGCAGCACCGCTTCCTGCTCGCGGATGAAGTGGAGCGCGTTGGCCATCAGGATGCCGTCGAGCGGCGGCAGGCCGAGCGGCTTGGTGAAATCGGCCTGGATGGGCTGGATGCGCGGATCGTTGGCCGTGGCGTACTCACGTTGCCGCGCGATCGCCTTGGCGTCGCGGTCGAGCGCGTAGATGGTGCTGTGCGGGCCGAGCAGCGCCGCCAACGCGCGGGTGAAGTTGCCTGTGCCCGCGCCAAGATCAGCCCACACACCCTCGCCATCGACACCATCCCGTACCAATGCGATCATCTCGTGTAGCTCCACGTTCCTCTCCCTGTTGCCCGTCTAGGTGGCCTTGCCGATCAGGATGAACGGCGCCCACCAGAACGGGTCGCTGTAGAGTTGCGTGTTCAGGTGCTCGTTCGGGATGTAGGGCAGCTCGCCCAATGCCGAGGCGAACACCGGATCGTTGGCCTGCCAGCGCTGGCAGATCTCGAGGACATCGTGGCCCGTCATGGTGCGCAGGGCGTATTGGGCATCGCGCAGGGCGTACGCGGGCGGCTGGCCGTTCTGTAAGGCGGTGTAGAAGCGGTCCATCAGCAGCAGCGCGACAAAATCGGCGGCCTCCCACAGCGAGCAGAGCACGGCGCGGGCGCCAGCGTAGAGGAAGGCGCGCTGCAGGCCGAGTTGCTCGTCGCCCGCGACTACGTGGCCGATGCCGCTGGTGCAGCTGCTGAGCGTGACGAGATCGGCGTCGAGCGTGAGTGTCTCGGCGATGTCGCGCGTGTTGAGCGATTCGTCGGAGCCGGTGCGCAGCTCGGATTCGAGCGGGTTGCGCGGGTCGTAGAAGGCGTGCCCGGAGATGTGCAGCCAGCGCGCTCGGCTGCCGCTGGTGCGCAGGATCTCGTGCTTGGGCGCGCCGCCGATGTAGGCTTGGCCGTTGAGCAGCCGAGCGATGTGACCCGCCTCGGCTTCGGCGTAGCGCAGCGGCTGTTCGCCGTCGGGATCGTTGAACCCCAGCGCCAGCAGCGTATCGGTGGTGGCGGCGTGGGCGCTGCGGTTGAGGCAGTTGCGCAGCAGCACCGTCGCCGATGGCGCGAGCGCGATGGCTGGGCCGGGCGTGTCGAGCTGGTTCTGCGCGGCGATCAGCGCTGCGAACGGGACGTAGTGCAGCGGGCCGTGCGGCACGATGTAGAGCAGATCGCTCTCCTGCAGCAGGTCGTCGACGGGCGCGAGCAGGGCGTTGTAGAGTTGCATGGGCAGTCGTCCGCGCAACAGCCGCCGGATGGGGCTGGGATCGGCGGGCTGCGGGCGCAAGATGTTCGGGTCGAAGGACGATTCGCGCACCTCGAAGCGGTCGTGCGTGATCGCGAAGATCAGGATGCGGGGCGGGTGGATGAGGTTGGCCCGCAGGCTCGCGTTCTCGGCGGGGATCTGGTGCAGCAGGCTTTCGCCGCGCGGCAGCACGCCCATCGTGAAGTATTCCAGCAGCAGCGTGCCGGGTGCGAGGCTGGCCTGCACTTCGTCGAGTGTCACCACTGGTTGGTTGAACGTGTCGTACAGATGGGGCGATTTGCTGGCGAGCAGGTCGAGGAAGGCCCGCGAGCGCGCTCGTTCGGTGTACTCGAAGGCGTGCGTGGGCAGGTTCTGATGCAGGCAGAGCTGCACCATTGATTCGTAGACCTGTCCCGGCTCGGTCAGCAGGCCGATCTTGAAATCCTCGCCCTTGGTGTCGCCCCGCAGGCGGTCGATGCCCTCGATCGCCTGTTGATAGGCGTTGTAGGCTTGATCGAACTGTTGCTGCTGCTCGAAGACGTTGCCCCGCCGAAACTGGATCTGGTTGATGCGATAACGATTCCCTAGCTGTTGGGCGAGCTGTTCGGCTTGGTTGTACTTTTCGTGAGCCTCCTCGCTTCGCTGCTGCGTTTGATACAGGAAGCCGAGGTAGAGCAACGCATCGAGCACGACCATGTGCTCGGGCTGAGCGGGATTTTGGGCGATCTCGAGGGCTTGGAGGTAGTACAACTCGCTCTGTTCGAGGTCCCCCAGCATATGGTAGAGAAAGCCCTGGCACCAGAACAGGTAGGCTTGCCCGGTCACCAGCCCAAGTTGTTGATAGAGCATATTGGCGGCCTGCAGATGCGCTTGGGCGATCTGCCAACGCCCGAGGTACATGGCGTTGTTGCCGATCTCATAGAGCGCGTGGGCCTCGCGCGCGGTGTCGTTGAGCGCCCGAAACGTGACGAGGCTGCGCTGGCTGCATTCAAAGGCTTGCTCGTAGTAGCCAAGTTCGGCATACACTTGGCTCATGTTGAGCATCGAGTGGCCTTGATACGGCAGATCGTTGATCTGCTGCGCGATCTGATAGACCTGCTTATAATATGCGAGCGCCTGATCGTACTGCGATTGGAACATGTGCATCTGCCCGAAGGCGTTGAGGGTTTGCATACGCAGTTTCGCTTCGAGATCAGGCTGTTCCAGCAGGTTGTTTAGCAACTGGCGGCTGCGCTCGTACTGCATGGTGCGCAGGGCCACGAATCCCTCGTAAAAGGTGAGCCAGTGCAGTGTGCGCGGCTGATTCGGCTGGGCTTGGCGGAACGCCGCCACGTAATTGTTGATCGTTTGCCATTCGCGACGCGCAGATAAGAGCAAAAAGAGCTGTTCGAGGTGATAGATGCTCCAATTTTCGATTAATGAACGTTGATCTAATGACACTGTTTGTTGGAGCTGTTGCAGGAAGTGGTTGAAGATGTGGTGCTGGAGCTCAAGCTCTCGGGCAGTGTGTTGGCTCCGCAGTTCCGCTACAACCTCGCTCCTAACAGATTCGCTCAAGCAATAGGTGTTTGGAATGGACGGATGCGCCTGCACGTATTCGCTGGCAAGAAGCGCTGTGATGGTCTCTTCTTCGCTATCTGAGAGCTGGTGCAACAGTTCTCGATCAAACCACTGAAGAAGTGCACAGAGTTCGAGCAGACGTGTATGGTGCTTGGGTTGGAATGGCCTGGATTGATGCGATTCGAGTTGACCCATTGGTGTGTTCTCACTCGATAATTGGGAGGTGGATTGTGAGTAGTGTACCGAAACACATTTCCTTCAATCAGCGACGTGGATTGACTGCATCTGTTTTGGGCGAAGCCAAGGCCGTAGAGCATTCCCAGGCTGTTCACGCGTTTTCAAATGAGCCAAAAGTCCATCTTGAGCAGGTTGAGGAGGTGTTGAAAATTCAAAGCATCCCCTCTAATGTGACGCTGGAAACCGATGTTGAGGTTTTTGGTGCTTCGCTGAATTGGGCGTATCGTGGGTATATTGTACACCACATGTCGGATGTGGCAGTTGGCCGCCGCCGTCTGCGCCGTCCTCCTCTGCCGATCACGAACGGCACGGAGGGGGATATTCACAGCGGCGAGATTCCGGAGAATCCCGCGTTGCAGCCCGCTGTAGGCCTCGATGGGCATTTGTATTTGTTCAATGTGTTGGTGGCGCTCGAATGGGCTCCCGATCAGCAAGATCTTGAGACGTTGATGTGGGCGTTCCGCCGCGCTTCGGACTTTTTGTACGATGTGACCGATGGCGCGATGGCGTTCGGCCAGGTGGTGTTTGGCGGACCGGAATTGATGGCCTGCTCCGACATCCAGATTATGTCGTCGAATCGCTTGCTGCCGCGCAGTTGGGTGGCGGGTATGCATCAGCCGAACAAGTACATGCCGATTCGCGTGGGGCGTGGGCTGTGGAACGACCGCAACCGCGTGAGCATCCCGTGGGATGAGCCGGAGGCGTATCGCACGCTGATCCACGAGTGGTCGCACTACGCGCTACATCTGCGCGATGCCTACCAGAGCCAGCACGACCTGATCCCCGCATCGGCGGCGGGTCTCGGCGGTAAGAACAACAACGCAACTCTGCTGCTGCGGGCGCGTCCGGGTGAGCAGTCCACCATCAGAGCGGTGATCCCGTCGATCAGCCTGACGAGCGAATCGATTATGGCGACGTTGGAGGGCACCAGCGAGTTGGTGCATCACACGTCGGATGGCTCGACGGTGACGACCGACGATGAGTGGGAGGCGATCCTGGCGACCAACCACTATCCTCTGTTGACGAGCCGTGAGCGCACGCTCGAAGGTCCTGGGCGCATGCCGTTGCCGTTGCCGGTCTTCGGCAAGGCCAGCCTCACCGAGGGCACGCAGCGCTTCTTTTTGCCTCCTCAGGGCGCGCAAAACTCGCCGCTCGGTGCGTTGCCCGCCTCGACGCGGCTCGACCATACGTGGGTGTACGTGCTGCGCGGCTTGAACACCAGCACGCCAACGCTGATCGCGCAGGGCACGCTGGATGCGCGCTTGTCTCATACGGCGTTCCGTTTGTTGGGCGCGCAGACGGGCGATACAGTGCTGTTGCTGGCCGAGCAGCGCAATCAGCCGTTGGTGGCGTTGCAGTCCACCATCACTGAGGATGGCAGCATCACGGCGTGGCAGACGAACTCGGTCACGTTCCCGCGCATCGATGTGATCCCCGACCCCGCGAGCCAGGGCGCACAGCAGGCCAGCTTCAAGGTGCGCATTCAGAGCGCTCCAGGGCAGGCGCTGGCCGATCGAGTGTGGTTGTTCCCGATCGGCCAGCAGGGTATCGATCTGGGCCAGCCCACGACCGCCGATTGGACGGGCGCGCTGCCCAGCAATGCCAAGGTGCAGTTGGATGGCTATGTGCTGCTGAAGTGGGGCGATCAGGTGTTGTTGGCGCCCTTCTCGCAGGGTGGTGGCCCCGCCACGCACAGCCCCTCGCCCGCCAACCCGATCACGGCTGGCTCGTCGGATGGCAGCGCATTGCTGTTCTTCCACGACGAGGCGAAGGCACGCGGCGAGACGGACGTGCAGGATTACAGCCACATCAAGCTGATCACGACGATCCAGCACAACATGGAGGGCACGCCGCCCAAGGCGGGCGCGCAGCCTCGCAGCTACGCCTTCAGCATTGCGGGCAACGCGAAACTGCCCACGGAGCTCGCGCCGACGCTGGTGATCTACTTCGACACGCTCGACGAGCGCGAACTGTTGCAGGGCGATTTGCGGATCTGCCGGTTGGAGAACGGCAAGTGGAAAGTGCTGCCGACGTACCTGCCGCCCGGTTACCCGTTCGCGGTGTTGCCGTTGGATACGCGGGCGGCTGGCTCGTTGCTGAAGGAGAAGGCGAAGCAGCGGGTTGAGTACTATCGGGTCTTCTGGGTGCCGCGCTAGTAGGTCGTGTTCGTGATGGCGAGGGCGGGGTCGCTGTACTGCGGCCCCGCCTTACGATTCGCCACGCTCTTGGCGAATCCGCTCAACCGTGGCGCGCCAGTCGATCGTCGGGTGGGCGGCTGCGATCTCGGCGGCGACAGCATCGGCGACGCTACGGGCATCGCCTTCGCGCTCCTGCATTTCGCTCCAGCGCAGCGCATTGGTGTACTCATCCGAGCCGATCAGTTTCGTCGCCATCGCGGCTGCGTCGACGGCTTCCTGAAAGCGTGCGGGCAGCGGAGCGCTGGCTCGCCCGCCCTCGCCCCGCGCGCGCACCTGAAGCGGAATGTCGTACCAGTACAGGATCTGATAGCTTGCCATCGTGTCGTTCCTTTGGTTGATAACGGGCTTGGTCGATCTCGGCCATCAACTCGACGAGTCGTGTTTCGAGCAGGCCGTATCCCGTGTGCCGAATCTCTAGCGGCAGCCCAAGCCTTTCGGCGATCGCTTGGGCCTGTGTGGCCAGGTGCGGGTCGTCTTCCTGCGATAGATAGACCAAGCGTGTGTAATTCGCGAAGTAATCGGCCTGTAGCTCGGGGTAGCGGTCGAGCCCTAATCCCTTCCAGATGGTGCCGTTGAAGGCGCGCACCAGGAAATCGGTGAGAAAGAAGGTGCCGGGCTGCTCTGCAAGCAGTTGCTCGAAGGTGAGGCCGCCGTACATCTCGTAGCAGTGCGGCCCGGCGATGCGCGGCACGTTGTAGTGTTCGAGCACGCGGTCGAGCTCCCCGCCACTGCCACAATCGCCGTACACCACCACCACGCGCCAAAACTGCGGGATCAGTTCGCGCAGGCGCTCCTCGACGGCGGGCGCGATATTGACGGGCTGCATGTGATGTTTGGCCGCCACGCCGAACAGCGCCACGTTCCACTCGTGTCGCTTGGCGATGGCGAGCACCTCGTGGGCAAGCGCGCCACACAGCACAAAGGCGACCTGCTGTTGTTGCGAGCTTTGGGTTGTGGCTCGTGGTTGTTCGTTCATTGTTGTGTGTTCCAACGGCACTGAGACGCTCTGAGCGGCTCTCAGCGCCGTCGGAGTGGTTTATGCGCTGCGTTGACGCGTGCGAGTGCGTTTGGTGGCGCTGTAGCGCTCCTGTGCGGCGGCGACGATATGCGCAACATCAGCCTCGGTCAGCGGCGCGAGGTTGTGCAGCGCGTCGTTGATCGCTTTGATGTGCGCTGGTGTGCTGCCGCAGCACGCCCCGATGATCGTGGCGCCTAAGGCTCGCACGCGGCGGGCGTAGGTGGCCATGCTCTCGGGGGTGCCGCTGTAGACGGCGCGCTCATTGATGATCTCGGGGATTCCGGCGTTGCTCTTGGCGATCAGCGGCAGGTTCGGGTTGGTTTGATGCATGGCGCTGATCACGCCCTCGATCTCGTCGGTGCCGTTGCCGCAGTTGCCGCCGATGGCCGCCAACTCAAGGTCGGCCAGTTGCTCGATGGCCTGGTTTGGGCTGACACCCATCATCGTGAAGCCGCGCGTGTCGAAGGTGAGCGTGGCGACGACCGGCAGCCCTGGCGCGCCCCGCCGCGCGCCCTCCACGGCGGCCCGCACTTCGCGCAGGTCGCTCATCGTCTCGACCCACAGCACATCGGCGCCGCCAGCCGCCAATCCCTCGGCTTGGGCCGCGAAGCCAGCCACGGCAGCCTCGTGCGTGAGCGTGCCGATCGGCTCGAACAACTCGCCGCTCGGGCCGATCGAGCCAGCCACCACCGCGTTGTCGCCTGCTTCGGCGCGGGCGAGTTCGGCGGCGGCACGGTTCAACTCAAAGACCTGCCCATCCAGGTTGTGCAGCTTGAGCCGGAACGGATTGCCGCCAAAGCTGTTGGTGAGGATGATCTGCGCGCCAGCATCGAGGTAGCCACGATGGATAGCGCTAATGGCTGGTCGCTTGTCTGGCAGTGTGTTCCACTGCTCGGGCGGGTCACCGAAGAGCAGGCCAGCGCTCATCAGCATCGTGCCCATGCCACCATCGGCGGTGATTGGGCCGCCTTTGGCGAGCAATGAGAGAAAACGGTTAGACATTGGCGTTTCCTTTTCGTGTTCCAAGAAACCAGCCGAATGAGCTTACCAGAAAGGACGAATCGCGTCGGGCGCGGCAGCAGCGGCCAAACGGTGCGGCGTGTTGCTGGCGTACGGTTGCGCTGTCGTTGTCGCGGCTGTGTGGCCGCCACGGTCGCCAAGATGCGGGTGATGCTGTCCGTTGGTGTTTGTAAAACGTTCGAGCTTGAACAGGTCGATGTTGTGACGCGTCTCGCCCCGCTCCGCCAGATCGGCCATAATCTCGCCCAACACGCTCACGAACTTGAAGCCGTGGCCCGAGCAGGGCGACGCAAACGAGATCTGCGGGTAGGTCGGGTGCTTGTCGATGATGAAGTGGCCGTCGGGCGTGTTGGTGAACATACACGACTTCAGCGACATCGTGGGGCCTGAGCCGTCCGGGAAGTAGCGTTCGGCGAACTCGCGCAGGATCTGCTCGTCGCGCAGGTTCGGCTCGCGGTCGAGCGTTTCGGGATCAACGGCCTCCTCTAGGTGATGGTAGCGGCCAAACTTGAAGCCGGGCACGCCAAAGACCGGGAAGCCGTAGTAGCGCCCCTCATCGACGAGCAAATTGAAGACCGGGAAACGCGTCGGCGCGAAGTATTCCGGGCGAGTCGGCTGCAGCCAGGCCAGCACTTGGCGTTCGGGCGTGAGCAGGCCGCGCAAAATGCTAAGCAGGCTATGGTTCCACGCGCCAGCCGTAATGACCAGACTCTCGGCCTCGTAGACATCGCGATCGGTGGTGACGCGCACGCCACTGCCGAGCGGCTCCCAGTCCAGCACGCGCTCGCGGCCATGCACCTCGGCGCCGCAGGCGATCGCCGCGTTGACGTACGAGACGATGCAGCGCTCGGGCACCAAGAAGCCGCCATCGGGCTGGAACACGCCCAGCGTCTCGTGCGGCATCTTGTAGCCGGGGAAGCGCTCGTTGATCTGGCGTCCCGTCAGCACTTCGTGTTCGAGATCGTATTCGAGCGCCGACTGCAACGCGCCTTTGAACACCCAGCTATCGGCGGGGCCAGCGTCGATCGAGCCGGTCAGGTGCAGCAGTTTCTCGCCTGCGCGCTGCTCGATCGAGCGCCATAGCTCGTAGGATCGCTTGAGCAGCATCACATACGAAGGATGCTCGTAGTAGGGCATGCGGATGATGCGGGTATAGCCGTGCGACGAGCCCATATCGTGCGGGATGTCGAAGCGCTCCAGCCCCAGCACGCGCTTGCCGCGCTTGGCCAGTTCGTAGACTGTAGCGCTGCCTACGCCGCCCACGCCCACCACGATCGTGTTGTAGCGTTTGGTTAATCGGTTCATGCTTTATTCCATCAGAACAACGCACAACGGCGTTGGCTAGGCTTTTGCGCGCAAACGAGCGCCTTGCGGGTCGAAGAACGGAGTGGGCGTGACGGTGGCGAGCACGTGATGGTCGCCGATCTGAACGAGCACGCGGCTGCCGGGCCAGGCGTGCGACGTGCGCACGTAGGCCATCGCCAGGGTTTTGCCGACGCTGTGGCCGCGCCCGCTGACGGTGACGCGCCCGATCTGCTCGCCAGGCAGCAGGCGATCCTTGGTGCTGCCCGATTCGGGGCCGCTGAACACGCGCTCCTCGGTTGTGGCGACCTGCCCGATGCTAAAGACGCCCGCTCCAGCGGTGGCGGGCACCTCGCCCTGCAGCACCAAGCCGACCCAGCGCTCCTCGACGCCGCGCTCTTGGATGCGCAGCAGCGCCTCGCGCCCGATGAAACTGCGCTTATCGAAGCGGACCCAGCGGTCGAGGCCCACGTGGAACGGCGTGTGGCTCTCATCGACATCGGCGCCGTAGAGCACCAAGCCCTTCTCAAGCCGCAAAGTGTGCATGGCCGCCACACCGTACGGCTTCAGGCCGAAGGCGCGACCAGCCTGGATCAGGTGATCCCACAGCGCTCCGGCCTCTTCGGCGGGTGTGTAGAGCTCGTAACCGAGTTCGCCCGTGTAGCCCGAACGTGAGATAACCAGTTCCGTGTCGCCGATGCGGCCCGTGGTGAAGTGGAAGTAGCGCAGCCGCTCCAGGTCGGCATCCTGCACGATGCTGGCGAGGAACTCGCGCGAGCGCGGCCCCTGCACGACGGGCAGCGCGATCGCAGCGCTGATGTCGGTGACGTAGGCGCTTGTGCCGATTGCTTGCTCGGCGATCCAGCGGGCGGTCTTTTTGCGCGGGGCCGAACTGGTGACGATCATAAAATGCTCGTCGCTGAATTTGTAGACCGTCACATCGTCGATCAGCCCACCCTCGTGGTTGCACATGCTGGAGTAGCGCAGCCGACCGGGTTCCAGATCGCGAATCTCATTGACGAGCAGTTGGTTGATCAGGCGCTCGGCACCTGGCCCCTTGATATCGACCTCGCCCATACTGGAGAGGTCTTGCATCCCAACATTGGTGCGTGTATTGATGTGCTCCTCGACAGGCGAACTGTAGCTGAGCGGAAAGACGTAATCGCCGCCGCCGCGTACCATCTGGGCACCCAGGCGAAGGTGGTTATCGTAGAGAGGTGATCGTCGTTCGGGCATCGGAGGCTCCTATTGCTTTAGGATACGGAATCTACTGTCGAAGTGCGCGTGACCACATATCGTCCGTGAAACTGTACCGCAAGTTGGTCGTCTTGCCGAATCTCGGCGTGAAGTTCGAGTCGTGCGCGGTTCTTTTTGCGCAAAAATGATAGAAATCGCTCGACACTGCCATCGGTCGGCAAGCAGGCGGTGGCCGCGAAGTCTTGTGTGATGGGTCGCAGGTAGGCGATGGAACTGTCTTGTATCACGATGGTGCCGTGCAGCGCCTCGGCATCCAGCAGCAGCCAGATCAGGCTCCAGCAGGTCAGCGTGACGAGCGCGTTCAGGCTGCCCGCGAAGGCGGTCGCTTTGTGATTGATGTTTGGCTGCAACGGCGCGCCAAGCGTGAGGCAACCGTCCTGATACCGCAGGGCGGTGATGCCAATCGCCTTGGCGATCGGGATTTCGTGATCGAGTGTGGCTTGAAGGCGGGCTAGAGTTGTCATCGCAGTGTGTCCATCCAGGCGCGCAGCGTGACGATCTGCTCCAAGTGCGTGCTATCGTGATCGACCAGCAACTGCACTTGGTCGCGGAATCGCGATGGCCCCAGCGTTTCGTGCACCAAGCGGCGTGCCCACTGGTGCTGGCTGAGGCCGCGCAGAAAGGTCAGCGTTTCGTTACGGCGCTCGCAGAACTGTTCGTAAAGTTCGTGCAGCGGATACTGCAGATCGTGAATGCTGGGATCGGGATGAATGTATGGCACCGTTGGCGTGTCCTGCTCGATGATCAGGCGCAGCCGCTCTTGATAGGCGACCTCGTTCACGCTGAGGTGCGCCACAACTTCTGCCACGCCCCACTGATCTGGCGCGGGACGGCGCAGGGCCATCGTCGCGCTGACTGGGCGCAGCAGGCGGGCTAAGTCGCGTGGTGTTGCGGCGAGGGCATCGATCAAGACACTGCGTCGGCTCATCGGCGTTCTCGTCGTTCACGTCGGCGTTGGGCGCGGGCATCCTCGCTGGCAGCGGCACGGGCTGGCAGTATGCCAAGCTCGTCGAGATGCGGGAAGGCATCGCTGGCATGCGGTAGATGGATGGCCCCAACGAATTCGGCTTGAAAACTGGGATCGATCGCGGTTTCGATGTACTCGACCCGACGGGCGAGTTGATTGGCTTCGCGGCGGCGCTGACGACTGAGCAGGGCGATGCGCGCGCCATCGCCAGCTGCATTACCGACGGCGTACACTTTATCGAGCGCGCAATCGGGGAACAGCCCAAGCACCATCGCGTGCAGTGGGTCGATGTAGCTGCCGAACGCGCCCGCCAACACGATCTTATCGACCTGTGTGACGCCGCGCCGTTGCATCAGCAGCTTGCAGCCCGTGTAGAGCGCAGCCTTCGCCAACTGAATGTTGCGTACGTCGTCCTGCGTGACGACGATCGGTGTGCCCGTGGCGGTCTGTTCGGCGGTCGCCAGCACGTATTCGGCCTTGGTGCCGTTCCAGCGCACCCGTTCAAGCGGCAGATCGCTGCCAGCCTCGGCGAAACGCCCGTCGTGGCGGATGATCCGCGCCATAAACAACTCGGCCACCGCCTCGATGATGCCGGAGCCGCAGATACCCGTCGCGCCGATCTCCTCGGGCGCCAACTCGTCCGACCACGCCTCTTTGCCGATCACCTTGAAGCGCGGCTCGCCCGTGGTGCGGTCGATGCGCACGCGCTCGATGGCGCCAGGTGCGGCGCGTTGGCCGTGCGTGATCTGTGCGCCCTCGAAGGCCGGGCCGGTTGGGCTGCTACAGCTCTGCAATCGGTTGCGGTCGCCCAGCACGATCTCGGCGTTGGTGCCCACGTCGATCAGCAGCATCAACTCGTCGCTCTGTTCGGGCGATTCGGCGATCAGCACGCCTACGTTGTCGGAGCCGACATGTCCCGCCTCCAGCGCCATGCAGTGCACGTTCGCGCCGTGGTGCAGCTTGAGGCCCAGATCGCGCGCCTTGATGTCGAGCGCGGCGTGGGTGGCCAGCGTGAAGGGCGCGGCACCCAGATCGGTCGGGTCGAGGCCCAGCAGGATGTGGTGCATTACGGTGTTGGCGGCGATCACGATCTCGTGGATGTCGCGGGCGCGCAGCCCGGCGGCGTGCGCGGCCAGACCCGCGAGCTTGTTCAATCCCGCGATCATGGCCTGCTGCATCTTGGCCAGGCCGTCGTCGTGCATCATCGCGTAGCTGACGCGGCTCATCAGGTCTTCGCCGTAGGTGACCTGCGGGTTCATAATCGCCTCGGTGGCGAGCACCGCGCCAGTGCGCAGATCGCACAGGTGCGCGGCCACTGTCGTCGAGCCGACATCGACCGCCAAGCCGTACAGCCCCTCGTGATAGCCGGGACGCACGTCGATCACCTCGCGGTCGTCCCACACCACCACGGTGATGCGCTGCTTGCCCTGCTTGAGCGCCGGGCCAAGTTGGCGCAGCGCGGGCAGGTCGATCCGCAGGTCGCGGAGTCCCCATTCCCGCTCAAGGGCTTGCTGAAGCCGTTCCCAATCGCCGTCACGTTCGCCAAGCGCGTGTGGCGCAACTTCCACATAAAACTGCCGCAGAATCGGGTCGATGGTGATCGCCCGCTCGGTGGCGCTTTTGCGAATGATCTGCTTGCGGGCCTGGCTTTCGGGCGGCACGCTGATCACTAGATCGCCCTGCACGCAGGCCACGCACGAGAGCCGCGATGCGTCGGGCTCGCCCCAATTGTGGTCGGCGAAATACTCCCGTTCGGTCGCGGTCGGGCCGGAGACGTGCGCGGTGCTGGATTCGATGCCGTATTTGGGGAAACTGCCCTGCTCCACGCGTATGCGGCACTTGCCGCAGGTCTGCCTGCCGCCGCAGATGCTATCGACATCGACGCCGAGTTGGCGCGCTGTCTCGAGCAGGGTGGTGCCTGCTGCGACGCGCCCCTGGCGACCTGATGGTTGAAAAACGACGAGATGTGTTGTTGGATCAACGGTCATGCAACAAAGCCCACACGCTCACGGACAAGATCGGCGAACGTGTTGATATGTAGTTCGATCACCTATTCGTTCGCGCTCGTCGATCGATGCCCACAAACCGTAGTCGCAGTGCACCGATCAACGAGCGTTCGCGCCATCTTCCACCCTCGTACCAAGCGCTGGACGAGGGTGCATTCCGTACCTTTAACGGAGCAGTTTAGGCCTTCGCCACCCGTCGGCTTGCCATATGCGCTTTGGCGATCTCGACCGCCACGGCGGCATCGCGTCCATACGCATCGGCGCCGATCTGCTGCGCGAAGTTCTCGGTGACGGGTGCGCCGCCGACCATCACGTAGACGTCGTCGCGCAGTTCTTCGTCTTTGAGCGCCTGAATGACGACCTTCATATACGGCATAGTGGTGGTGAGCAGCGCGCTCATGCCGATGATGTCGGGCTGGTGCTCCTGGATCGCGTTGAGGAATTTTTCGGCGTCGTTGTTGATGCCGAGGTTGATCACCTCGAACCCGGCGCCCTCCATCATCATCGCCACCAAGTTCTTGCCGATGTCGTGGATGTCGCCCTTGACGGTGCCGATCACCATCTTACCGATGCGCTCGGCCCCGGTCTCAACCAGCAGCGGGCGCAGAATCTCCATGCCGGCCTTCATCGCGTTCGCGGCCATCAGCACTTCCGGCACGAACAAAATGCCATCGCGGAAATCCGCGCCGACAATATCCATCCCGGCCACCAAGCCATTCGCCAATACATCGGTGGCGCTGTAGCCGCGTTTGAGTGCTTCCTTCGTCTCCTCGATGATTTCGTCCTTCAAACCATCGTAGAGATCATCCTGCATCTGTAGCCAGAGGTCCTCGTCTGAAAGATCTGAGAAGTCCATGCATGCCTCCCTGCCAAAGCAAAAGGGTTTGATCGAGACAGCGTATGGCGTTCTGATGGGTTATCCAATACCTGTCTAGAAATCGTGCGGTTCGAGCGCGATCGCCGCGCGGCGGCGAGTCATGAAATCGACGAGCGCCTCGTCGATGGCCGGGTCGAGTGCGGGCGGTGTATAGTTGTCGAGCAGTTGCTTGACCTTCGCGGCGGCGCGGGTGTAGCTGTCGTGCGCGCCGTTGATGCGCCACTGCTCGTCGGAATGATAATCGAAGAGTTCGGCGCGGTAAAATGCGTCGCGGAAGTGGCGCATCGTGTGGGCGGTGCCCAAGTAGTGGCCGCCGGGTGGCACCTCGGCCACCGCGTCGAAGGCCAACGCTTCGTCCGACAGATCGACGCCTTTGGCCCAAGTGTGCAGCATCCCCAGGATCTCGCAGTCGAGCACGAACTTCTCGTACCCCGCGATCAGGCCGTTCTCCAGCCACCCAGCCGCGTGCAGCACGAAGTTGGTGCGCGCCAACATCGTCGGCTGCATCACCATCACCGATTCGTAGGCGGCCTGCGCATCGGGGATCTTTGAGCTAGAGAACATGCCACCGCCACGGAAGGGCAGCCCGTAGCGGCGCGCCATCTGGGCGCTGAGGTACAGGCCGATCTGACTCTCGGGCGTGCCGAAGGTGGGCGAGCCGCTCTGCAAGTCGATGGTGGAGAGGAACGAGCCGTAGACGACCGGCGTGCCCGGCTCGATCATCTGGCAGAGCGCGATGCCCGCGAGCGCTTCGGCGTTGAGTTGCGCCAACGTGCCCGCGATCGAGGTAGGGCTCATTGCGCCAGCCAGAATAAACGGCGTGATGATCAGCGCTTGGCGGGCGCGAGCGTAGACCTTGATGGCCGACAGCATGCGATCATCGTAGCGGCGCGGGCTGCTGACGTTGATCAGCGAGAGCAGCGCAGGAGTCTCGCGAATACGGTCGGCTCCGAACACGATCTCGGCCATCGCGACGCTATCAGCGGCGTTCGGGCCGGAGGTGACCGAACCCATAAACGCCTTGTCGCTGTACTTGATATGACTGTAGAGCATATCCAAGTGGCGCGTGGAGACCGGCTCGTCGGTCGGCTCGACGATCGTGCCGCCGGAGTGGTGGATGTACGGGCTGAGGTAGGCCAACTTCACAAAATTCTGGAAGTCCTTCAGGGTCGCCTCGCGCCGCCCGCCCTCTAGGCTCTGGACGAACGGCGGCCCGTAGACGGGCGCGAACACGATTTGGTTGCCGCCAATCACCACGTTGTGTTCCGGGTTGCGGGCCAACTGCGTGAATTGGCGGGGTGCCATGCTGATGTACTTAGTGATCAGTTCTTCATCGAAAAAGACCGTCTCGCCGCGCACCTCAGCGCCGTGTTGGCGTAGGATATCGCGCACTTCCTCATCGTAGAAATCGATCCCGAACTCGGCCAGGATGCGCATCGAGGCATCGTGCAGGCGTTGTTCACCTTCGGCGTTCAGCAGTTCGTAGACAGGCAGATCGTAGGTGATCTGACGGATTGGTGCCGGTGTGCTCGCTCCGGTATGGCGTGCGCGCCGTTCGCGCCTTCGCTCGGTTGCGTCGGTCATCCCCCACCTCTTGTTGAGCCTTGGGACGCGGTACGCCGCGCCCCAAGGTGTATCAGCTAGAACAGTCCAACCGTGTTTCCGTTCTCGTCGATATCGATATGTTGAGCCGCGATCTCGGCGCTCAGACCGGGCATCGTCATCATTGTGCCCGCCAAGGGGTAGATAAAGCCCGCGCCGATGCTGGCCCGCACCTCGCGGATCGGGAAGATATAGCCGCTGGGTGCGCCCTTGAGCTTGGGATCGTGGCTGATGCTCAGGTGCGTTTTGGCCATACAGATCGGCAGATTGCCGTAGCCGTTCGCCTCGAACGATGCGATCTGCTCGGCGGCCTGCTCGCTGAGGCTGATGTCGTCGGCACCGTAGATCGAGGTGGCGATCGCCCGGATCTTGTCGGCGATCGGCATGTCGAGCGGGTAGAGGAACTGCGGCGTGCTGCTGGAACCTTCGGCTGCCGCGATGACCTTGTGGGCCAGATCGATGCCGCCTTGGCCGCCCGCGGCGAACACGGTGCTCACGCTCATATCGACTGCGCCGGCCTCCATCGCGATGCGTCGCACGGCCTCGATCTCCGAGGGCTTGTCCTCGGGGAAGGCGTTCAGCGCCACCACCACTGGCACGCCGAAGCGCCGCACATTGGCGATCTGGGCGCGCAAGTTCGCCCCGCCCTCGTAGACATCGTCGGGGTTCTCGGCCAGCAGTTCGGGCGGCAGCGGCTTGCCCGGCGTGATCGCGTACTTGCCCGTGTGGCTCTTGAGCGCCCGGATGGTCGCCACCACGACGGCGGCAGCGGGCCACAAGTTGCCCGTGCGGCATTTGATGTCGAAGAACTTCTCGGCGCCCATATCGGCCCCGAAACCGCCCTCGGTCACTACATAATCGGCGGCTCGCAGCGCGATCTGGTCGGACAAGATCGACGAATTGCCGTGCGCGATGTTGCCGAACGGTCCCGCGTGGATGAGCGCCGGAGTGTTTTCGATGGTCTGCATCAGGTTCGGCTTGAGCGTCTCACGCATCAGCACAGTGGCAGCGCCAGCCGCTCGCACATCATCGGCGGTGATTGGGCGGCCCTGCTGGTCGAAGGCGACCAACAAGCGGCCAAGGCGCGCCCGTAGATCGCGCAGCGCTTCGAGGCTGTTGTTGCCCGTCACAAGCGCCAAGATCGCCATCAACTCGCTCGCCGCCACGATATCGAAGCCACTTTGGCGAGGGAAACCGTTGCTCTTGCCGCCCTGTCCGATCGTGATATTACGCAGAAAGCGGTCGTTTACGTCGACCGTGCGGCGAATCTGGATGCGTTCGGGATCGATGCCGAGCGGATTGCCGTGGTACCAACTGTTATCGACGATGGCCGCGATCTGGTTGTGGGCCTGCGCGATAGCGTGGAAATCGCCGTTCAAGTGCAGCACGCTCTCCTCAAGCGGGACGACCTGCGAGTAGCCGCCGCCCGCGCCGCCGCCTTTGATGCCAAAGACTGGCCCCAACGCGCTCTGGCGGATCGCGATCGCCGCGTTCTTGCCGATGCGGTTGAGGGCCATGCCCAGGCCGATGGTGGTGGTGGTTTTGCCCTCACCGAGCGGTGTTGGCGTGATCGCGGTGACTAAAATATATTTGCCCTTGGGGCGATCTGATAGCGCCTCTAGCACGTCTAAATTGATTTTCGCGCGGTGGCGACCGTGTGGCTCGACGTATTGTTCGGGAATACCCAAGCGCTCGGCGATTGCACTGATGGGGCTGAGTTGAGCGCTTGCTGCGATTTGAAGGCTTGTTTTCATTGTCCTACCACTTAAGTTGTGAAAAATGTGGGCTGCGTAGTTCCGAGCGGATATTGTAGCGCAGATCAGGTACGCCCCGGTTGCGATGTTCCCACAAACCCTAGTCGTGCAGAGATGCGCTGTGCGGTTGCGCAGACGAGTGCGCCAAATTCGCTGAGTCGTTCTGAAGTCACACGGTAGGCCGGTCCAGAGATGCTGACAGCCGCCACCACATCGCCGTTTGCATTGTGGATGGGCGCCGCCACTGCGTTTAAGCCCGCCTCGATCTCGCCGATCGCTTGTGCATAGCCGCGTTCGCGGATGAGTGTGAGTTCGTCTTGGAGAACCGTTGGATCTGTGAGCGTGTGTTCGGTGTAGCGCGGGAGTGGGGCGGCCAGCAGGCGCGCGATGGTGGATGGCGGGAGGTACGCCAACAGCGCTTTGCCGTTCGCCACACAGTGCAGCGGGGTGCGCCTGCCCACCCAGTTCGCCTCGCGCACCAGGTGCGGGGCGCTCAACTGCTCGATATTCACAACCTCGTCGCCGTCCAGCACCGCCAAGTGGATCGTCTCCCCCGAGCGCTCCCTGAGCTCGATCAGCAGTGGTTGTGCGATGCTGCGCAGATCGCTGAAGTGCGTCACTTGCCCCGCGAGGCGCACGAGCAGAAAGCCCAAGCGATACTTATCGGTCTCGGGGATGCGCTCCAGCAGCCCTTCGTGCTCCAGCGTGGCGAGCAGCCGCGATACCGTGCTTTTGTGCAGCGACACACGGCGGCTGAGCTCCATCACGCCAAGTTCCGCAGGCCCGTTATCGAAGGCCTTGAGCAGTCGCATGGCTCGCTGAACCGATTGGATCAAGACGCCTGTTTCTGGCTCGTCGATTGACTGTTGCATTATATGAAACATGTATCGGATGATGCAACAACAATGGTAGCATGGGG
>CALKHR010000164.1 GCA_937988885.1 uncultured Roseiflexaceae bacterium
GTTTGCTAGGTTGCAGGCCATCGACATTTCGTTTTTTAGGGAAGTACTCGTGACTTGCGAATGCGAGGGATGCGCCATTCGGCGGGCGAACGCGTTCGCACGAGAGCGTGCGTTGCTGCGCAAGCCCAAAGGGTCGGTCGCGGCCCTTTGGAAACCCCGACCAGGGGCTTATCGCCCCTGATCCCCAAAGCGGGGCGATATGGAGAGGGGCAGAAACTCGTCTTGCGCGCCCATTCAACGAGCAGTTCTCAAATAGAGTCATTCTGAACGGAGTGCGCAGCACGAAGTGAAGAATCTCTTCGTCCCTTACAGACTTGAGCGTTTGGGGCATGCTCTACTCTACACATTCAACGGCTAGTTTCTGAGTAACGAGCTGTTAGGCGATGTGAGGAATCTCATTGCTCTACATTGTTTGGGCTATGAGATCTCTCCCCATTCGCTTCGCTCAGGGCTTCGACCGTTCGAGATGACAGTGCTTTTCGTTGAACATAACGCGGTATGTAGCCGATTCACCTGGTCACCTTGTCTGGCCGCGAGGGTTTCGCATGTTGTTTGAGGGAGAGGTGGTTGAATGCATCTGCGAGGGTGTACAATATGCCGAATGGGCGTTAGATGCGGTTTTTGGGTTGTGCAGCGTGCCGCGAGGGTGGACGACACGCTGCGGTGGCTTGACGGTTACTCGGCGAGAGTCACACTCGCGATTGAGCCGTTGGTGGCGAGATCGGTGCCGTAGGCGAGGGTGACGTTCAGGCGCACTTCGGGATGACCGTTGATGGTGATGGTGGGCAAGGAGGTGTAGCCCGCACCGCCGTCGATGAGCCGCACGCCTGTGACTTGGCCGTTGCTGATGGTTGCTTCGATGGTGGCGGGTGTGGTGGGCCACATTTCGCCCGCGCTGCGGTTGTAGCGGTAGTAGTCGGAGACGCGGTCGAGTTGCTCGTTGGTGATGCCGTAGGGGCCGAGCGCTTCGAGTAGGACGGCTTTGTTGCTGTGTACTCGTGCGTCGCTGGGAGTTTGGCCCGCTCCGGCGGGGTTGACTTTGCTGAATGCTTCGCGAAAGACCTCGCTTGATACGCCGAGCGCTGCTGCGATGAGGACGACGGGGCGACCGTTGTCGCGCGGGTCGAGTTCGTAGCCGCCGCTGATGGTGATGGTGGATTCTGGCGCGTTGGCGGTTTGCTGTTGGGCGTTGGCGTTGCCCGGGAGTAGGGTCGCTTGCGCGCCACAGGATGCTAGCGCGATGGCCAGGACGAGGCCGCTGGTGATGGTCTTGAGGCGTGTGCCGATCGTGCCTGGGTGCATTGTTCGCTCCTTTGTCGTGGTATCGGTGCAATGCTGCCAATATAGTGGTTACGTGTGAAGCGTTTGTGAAGAATTGGCGTAGAGATCTGGCATATTGCGTGGATGTGGCATTGTCGAAGGTGGCGGTGATCGGAGTACGGTTGAGGCGTTCCGGTTTTGCGCTTTTCGATAGGTAGAAAGAGGCCACGATGAGCTACCAGATTAGTAGTGCTTTGGCGGCGCAGTTGGCTGCGATTGCGCTGCAGAACATTGATCGAGCTTTTCCTTACAGTGCCCATCATGTGCATCAGGATGCTGATGATCGGCGGTTACCCCGTGAGCTTCACCCGGCGTTTTACGGTTGTTTCGATTGGCATTCGGCGGTGCATAACCATTGGTTGTTGGTGCGTTTGTTGCGCGTGCTGCCGCAACTGCCGCTGGCGAGCAGTATTCGGGCGGCGTTGGCGCAGCATTTGAGCGAGGCGAATCTGCGGGCCGAGGCGGCGTACTTCCAAGAGCCGGGCCGGGCTTCGTTCGAGCGCCCGTACGGCTGGGCTTGGGTGTTGAAGTTGGCGCAGGAGCTGTATTCCTGGAATGATCCTGATGCGCAGCGCTGGCTCCGTGCGTTAGCGCCGTTGACTGAGGTGATGATTGCGGGGTTCACCGAGTATCTGCCGAAGTTGACGTATCCAGTGCGCAGCGGGACGCACAATAATACGGCGTTTGCGCTCTGCTTCGCGCTCGATTTCGCGCGGGCGGTCGGCCATCGCGAGTTGGCGCAGTTGATCGAGCAGCGCAGTTTGGCGTATTTCAACGAGGACCGCGATTACCCGACGGCCTGGGAGCCGAGCGGCAACGATTTCTTTTCGCCCGGCCTGTTGACCGCCGATCTGATGCGGCGGGTGCTGCCGCCCTGGCGTTTTGGCGATTGGTTCGATGCGTATTTGCCCCGCTTGGAAGGTGGAAATGGCTTGTTGGAGCCGGTGGTGGTGAGCGACCGCAGCGATGGGCAGATCGTGCATTTGGACGGCTTGAACCTCAGCCGAGCGTGGTGTTTGTGGGGTATCGCTTCAGCGTTGGCGCCGGACGATCCGCGCCATGCGTTGCTGACCAAGGCTGCCGAGGCGCATGCCCACGCGGGCATGGAGGGCATTGCGAGTGGCGAGTACGCCGGGGAGCATTGGTTGGGCAGTTTTGCGCTGTATATGCTAGGCCAGAGTGTGGCGTAGCTGCGGTGGGTGTAAAGACTCATTGGTGCATTGAAGAGGAAGATCGCATGCAATCGATTGATCCGACGAGTTTGGAGCGGCGCGACTTGTCGCGCTTGATGGGCAGTGTGGTGGTGCCACGCCCGATCGCATGGGTGAGCACGCAGGATGCGCAGGGCGCCCGAAACTTGGCGCCGTTCTCGTTCTTCAACCTCGTAGGCTACACGCCGCCGATGGTGATGTTCTCGGTGGGCAGCCGCGCTGGTGAGCAGAAGGATACGCTGCGCAATATCGAGGCGCTGGGCGAGATGGTGATCCACTTGCCCGACGAGCAGTTGGCCACGGCGATGAACGCCACCTCGGGCGAGTACACTGCGGGTGTGGACGAGTTCGATGTGGCGGGCTTGGAGGCGGTGCCGAGTGTGATGGTGCGCCCGCCCCGTGTGGCGCAGGCGCCGATCGCGCTTGAGGCGCGGCTGGTGCAAGTGGTGACAGTGCCTGCGACTGGCTACACGATCGTGCTGGCGGAGGTGGTGTATCTGCACATTCGCGATGGGTTGCTCCGCTCGAACGGCCTGATCGATGCGGAGGCGTGGCGCCCGATTGCGCGCTTGGGCGGCAGCGAGTACACCACGCTCGGCCAGGTCTTCGAGATGGAGCGACCCAAGGTTTAGTGCGCCTGCCGTGAACGAGCCACAATGCTGACGCCGAGTAGGGCCAACGCGCCGCCGATCAACGTGGTGATGGTGGGTGTTTCTCCCAGCCACACCCAAGCGATGATGATGGCGGTTGGTGAAACGAGGTAGAGGAAGCTAGCGGCTCGTGCGGCGGGCATACGCGAGAGCACTACCGACCAGGTGCCGTAGGCGAGCGCGGCTGGTCCCACCGCCAGGAAGATCACAGCGAGCGTGCTGCTCAGCGGCGCGTTCATGATGGTGGTGGGCAAGCCCCAACCGAACGGCAGCAGCCCCAGCGCTCCTGCAATGATTGTGTAGGTCGTCACTTCGACGGGGCGGTAGCGTTGGAACAGCGGCTTTTGGATCACGCTGTAGAGGCCGTGCACCAGCGCTGCGATGATGATCAGCAGCACGCCCCAGCCGAGCTGGATTTGGCTGCCCGGCCCAAGCGCGATGGTGGCCGCGCCCGTGAAGCCCACCGCAATGCCGAGCCATCCCAGCCAACGCAGGCGTTCGCCCAGCAGCAGTTGCGCCGTAAGGCTGGTCCAGATCGGGCTGGTGTTGACGAGCAGGCTGGCGATCCCGGCGTCCACTTCCACTTCCCCCAAGTTGAGCGCGATATTGTAGACTGAGATGCCCACCACCCCCAGGGCGAAGATCCGCCCGAGGTCGCGCCGCTCAGGCAGCCGCACCCGTGCTACCACAGCAACCACCAACATCACCACCATTGCGATCAGGAAACGCAGCGCCGCCAGGTGGAATGCGCCATAGGCGGGCAGTGCCGCGCGGATTCCCACAAAAGCGGCGGCCCACAAAACGATGGTTGTGCCGAGTGCGAGCGCGGTGATGAGCACGGCGGGCAGGAATGAACGGCGCTCGGCGAGTTGTTGCGGATGTGTCGTTTGCATGCTATTCCCTCTCTAGCTTTGGATTGATAAAGGGAGGATAGCATGGTACTATTATCATGTAAAATGAAGAAATAAGATACAATTCATCAAAGAAAGTGATACATTGGAACTGCGACACTTAACGACATTTCGCACGGTGGCCGAAACGGGCAGTTTCACGCGGGCTGCCGAGCGGTTGGGCTATGTGCAGTCGAATGTGACGGCGCATATTCGGGCGCTGGAGGACGAGCTATCGGTGGTGCTGTTCGATCGGCTGGGGCGGCGCGTGCAGTTGACGAGCGCCGGGCAGCGTCTGCTCGATTACGCCGGACGTCTGCTGGCGCTGGCCGATGAGGCCCAGGCGGCGGTGGCCGAAGATGTTGGCAGCCAGGTGCAGATCAGTTCGTCCGATACCTTGTGCGCGTATCGGTTGCCGGCGGTGCTGCGGCTTGTGCGGGCCGAGTTGCCGCAGGCACGGGTAGTGTTCCGCCCGATGTCCTCGCTCCTGCTGCGGCAGCATGTGCTACAGGGCGAGCTTGATGTGGCGTTTACGCTGGAGCCTGTGCACGAGACGCCGGGTTTGCAGGTGGAGCCGCTGGCCATCGAGGAGATTGTGTTTGTGGCCCCGCCCGAGCACCCGCTGGCGTCATCAGCGGCGGTGCAGCCCACCGATTTGGCTGGTGTGCCGATGCTGCTGACCGAGGCGGGTTGCGCGTATCGGGTGCGCTTCGAGCAGGTGATGCTGGCCGCCAACACGCCGCTGCACGAGGTGATGGAGTTCAACAGCGTCGAGGCGATCAAGCAGTGTGTGATGGCCGGAATGGGTGTGGCGGTGCTGCCCCGCGTGACGGTCGCCGATGAGGTGGCGCGTGGCGAGTTGGCGCAGTTGGCCTGGGTTGGCCCCGACCTGAATATGACCACGCAGATGATCTGGAATGCGAAGCGCTGGTGTAGCCCGACGCTGACGGCGTTTTTAGCGCTGGCGCGCCGTGTGTTGATGCGGGAGTGAGAGCGTATCCACAGATTATTGATACCAAATCCGAATGATTACTAAATCAGCTTGTTTACTGAATGCAGTGTGTCATCAGTCTTTTACGTTTTCTGTACAACGAAAAACAATGTCATCTCGAAGGTCGAAGCCCTGAGCGAAGCGAATGGGGAGAGATCTCATCGTGAAATGCAATGTAAAACGGTGAGATTCCTCACGTCGCCTAGCGGCTCGTTCGGAATGACAGTGAAAAACGTTGTAAAAAACGATGCATTGCGATCAATACCAGTCTCACCCTGGCAAGTGATGTCGTGGTGCTGCGCGTAGCAGCGCCACGACATCACAAAAGAAGAAAAACTACCTTGCTGCCGCAGGCTAAAACGGGGTTGATAGTGACACTTTCCAATCGGATTCGGTAGTACCCAGGGATTTGCTCTCAAATCCTCGAACAACAGTTTAATGTGTGGCGTCGAGACCTCGCCGCAGATCAGCGATGATGTCCGTCGCGGCCTCGATGCCGACCGAGAGCCGAACGGTGCCCAGGCTGATGCCCCGCGCGCTGCGCTCCTCGGGCGAAAGCTCGCGGTGCGAGGTGATCGCCGGGGCGGTGGCGAGCGTGTACACATCGCCGAGCGAGGTGGTGGGCAGCACCAGGCGCAGCGCATCGAAGAAGCGCCCCAAGGCCGGGCGGTCGATGTCGCGCAGGTCGAAGGTGATCAGCGCGCCGTAGCGCCCGCCGAAGGCTGCGGTGGCCAGTTGATGCTGCGGGTGCGAGGCCAGGCCCGGATAGCGCACCAACGCCACTTCGGGCTGCTCGGCCAGCCACGCGGCGATCTGTGCGGCATTATCGCACTGCCGCTCGACGCGCAGGGCCAGCGTCTTGAGGCCGCGCAGGATCTGCTGCGCCTCGAACGGGCCGAGCGAGGCACCGAGCAGGCGACTTTGGTGGATGAGCGTATCGCGCACCAAGTGGCTGCGGGCCACCACGATGCCACCCGCCACATCGGCGTGACCACCGAGGTACTTGGTGGCGCTGTGGATCACCAGGTCGGCCCCGAGCGTGAGCGGCTGCTGCACGATCGGCGTGGCGATGGTGTTATCGACCACCAAGCGCGCGCGGTGGGCCTTGGCGCGCTGGGCCAACGCCGCCACATCGACCACGTTGAGCAGCGGGTTCGAGAGTTGCTCCACCAGCAGCACATCGGGCTGGTGTTCGGTCAGAGCGGCCTCCACCGCATCGAGGTCGGTCATATCGCAGGTGGCGACGGGCACGCCACGGGCGGCGAAGAACTCGCGCACCAACACCCCGGTGGAGGCGTACAGGTCGTTGGCGAGCAGGATACCGCGCGGCTGCGGGGCGGTCTGGCCCCGTGGTGTCCCTGCGGCGAGCAGCGCCGCGTGCAGGGCCGCCATCCCCGAGCCAAAGGCGACCGCACCAACGCCGCGTTCCGCCACGGCAACCGCCTGGCAGAGCGCATCGACGGTGGGGTTGCCGTAGCGCGTGTAGACATAACCATCATTGTTTTCGAAGGCCGCGTCGAGCGCATCGAAGGACGGGTAGATGTAGGTGGCCGACGTGTAGATCGGTGTTGCAGTTGGGGTCGCTTGCGGTGCGGGCGCACGTTCACCAGCGTGAACAAGGTGCGTGGCAAGTGCCCAAGATGCGTTGATGTGTTCAGACATCTATGTTTCCTTTCGGTGGCCTTCGCTCTAACGAAAAGCCCTCACTTGTTGAAGTGAGGGCTTAAACAAAAACCCTCTCTACACGCGTAGAGAGGGCTCGTATCCAGACTCGCCGCTCATCTTCCAGTCTTCGCTGCCGGATTTGGCACCATTCCGTCGCTGTCGTTGGCTCTTTTGCCAGGCTCCGCGTTGGTGGTTGCCGAGGCTTCACTGGGCCGGTCCCTCTGCCTCTCTGGATAAGCGCACCATAGTTTGTTAAGTGGTGAGTATGGTACTGTAGTCGAGTTAATTTGTCAACTTTGATTACAAGTGTATCACAGTCCCCGAGTGCCCTATTCGAGGATCAATTCCCCACTTTTCCCCCCACGCTTCTCGGCCAAGCGAATGTCGGTGAGGCGAATGCCATGGTCGATCGCTTTGCACATATCGTAGATCGTGAGCGCCGCCGCGCTGACCGCCGTGAGCGCCTCCATCTCCACGCCCGTCTTGCCGGTGGTGCGCACCTTCGCTTCGATCTGAACGGCGTGGTTGTCCCGATCGGGGGTCAGTTCGACCGAGACATGTGTGAGCAATAAGGGATGACAAAGCGGAATCAGGTCGGGCGTGCGTTTGGCGGCCATAATCCCCGCGATGCGCGCCACCGCCAGCACATCGCCCTTGGGCAGCTCTCCTGCCACGATGGCGTCGAGTGTGGCGGGCTGCATCAGCACCGTTCCTCGGGCGATCGCCTCGCGCTGGGTGTCCGATTTTGCGCCTACATCGACCATATGGGCGTGCCCATCCGCATCGAGATGTGTCAGATTCGGCATAGATTCCTCGTTTGTGTTATGGAGTTTGGCATGTGGGGGTGTACGTGGTGCCGCGTGCTGCCGAGCTACAAGCCGTTTAAAAAGCGTTATCACTATAGCAGGCGAACGAGGGATGTGTCAAATAAATACGAAGCGTAATCGTAAAGTGTTTTTTCGACCTAGATTCCGTTATATCCCTAAAATGAACATAAAAAGGCTTGAAAATTGGGATTAGGTGGTATATAATACCTGCACTTGTGGGGAAATATGGGGGAAAGTGGGGAATATAGTACAAATGTTCTATTCAGCCCAAGTACTAAACGATCAGTCGAAGTAGTACAACCGTGATCGTGAGTGACGGCAATGTTTCTAGGCGAATATGAGCACAACATAGATGATAAAGGCCGCCTAGCCATTCCGGCTCGCTTTCGCGAGGAATTGGGCGAAGGACTTATCATAACACGTGGGTTCGACCGCTGTTTGATGGGCTTCCCTCGCGCAATGTGGGATCAACTCGCACAGCAGGTCAGTGCGCTTTCGCTCGGGCAGGGCGATGCGCGAAACCTACGTCGTTTATTATTTTCGGGCGCAGCAGATGTCCAACTCGATCGCCAGGGCCGCGTATTGATTCCTCAGAATCTGCGTGAATATGCGGGGATTACCGAGCCGGTGATTGTGGCTGGCCTGAACACGCACTTTGAAATCTGGTCGCGTGATAGCTGGCGTGAGGTGTTGGAATCGCTGGATGTCAACGGCGGTTTGATTGCCGAGCAATTGGCGAAATTGGGCGTCTAACGCAGCATCGTGTTAGCGATTGAGCATAGGCTTCGCAGTATGGATACATCGCAACCAGAATTGCTCAATCCAGATTTTCAGCACGTTTCGGTGCTGCCTGCTGAGACCTTAGCAGGAATTGCCCCTGTGCCGGGCGGTCGCTATATCGATGCGACGTTGGGCGGTGCGGGGCATGCCGCATCTGTGTTGGAGGCCTGCGCGCCCGATGGCATGTTGCTTGGCATCGATGCCGACCCGGCGGCTCTGGCGGCTGCGGCGGTGCGGTTGGCACCCTTCGGCGAGCGCGCGCGACTTGTTCACGGAAATTTTCGCGATCTTGCGGCGCTGGCCCGTGAGGCTGGTTTCGATCAGGTCAATGGCATCCTGCTCGATCTGGGGGTGTCGTCTCATCAGATCGATACCGCCGAACGTGGCTTCTCGTTCCAGGCCGATGCGCCGCTCGATATGCGAATGGATACCACCAGAGGCGAAACCGCCGCTGACCTGTTGAGCCAACTGCCCGAGGGTGAGTTGGCCGATCTGATCTATCAGTATGGTGAGGAACGAGCCTCACGGCGCATCGCACGATTCATCGTCGAGGCGCGCCGCAAACAGCCGATCCGCACCACTGGCGAGCTAGCAGCCCTTGTGACACGCGCGCTCGGTGGCCGCCACGGCAAAGTGCATCCGGCCACCCGCACCTTTCAAGCGCTGCGAATCGCAGTCAATCGAGAGCTAGAGAGCCTCGAAAGCGTGCTTCCGCAGGCTGTCGAGCTGCTTGCACCGGGCGGACGCCTGGCAGTGATCTCGTTTCATTCACTGGAGGACCGGATCGTCAAAACGTTCTTCCGCACGGAGTCGGGGTATGGAGGGCAGGAAGGAGAGACCCGACTGCGGATTGTAACGAAAAAACCGATTGTGGCAGGAGAAGAGGAGATTAAGGCGAATCCACGCGCCCGAAGCGCAAAGCTGCGCATCGCCGAACGGAATCCGTGAAATACATCGAACGACGCCCTCGTTGTTGTTGAACACTGAAACAATTTCGCTCGTTCTCGTTTTCCGATTGGGGAGGGAGACCCACGCATGGCTGTTAATGTACGAAAACTGTTCCCGCTTGAGCAAGCTCGGGCGCGGCGTCTCGACCTCACTCGTTATTTGCGGCTCGATGGGGGCCGCTATTTAATCGTAGCAGCGCTCCTGTTATCACTGATCAGCCTGATTTCGCTCGGGCAGATCGGTCAGTTGGCCTCGAAGGGCTACCAACTGGCGGATTTGGAAGCGCAGCAAACCGAGTTGTTACGCGAACGAAGCGCACTGCTGTTGAAGCTTTCGGAGGCGCAGGCGCTGCGCTCGATCGATCAGCGTGCCCGTGAATTGCAGATGGGTCCAATGACTCCTGATCAGGCCCGTTACATTTTGATCGAACCTACAGCTCAGGTTCCGCAGGAAAAGTTGCCCGTTATCACAATCGATCACTTACCGTAACTGCTTGTATTCGATGGTGCAATCAACGCTCGTCTTGTTTGCTAACTGATAACGCTTATGGCAACACGCTCTACACAATCGAAACGCCCAGTAACAATTAATCGCTGGCGCATCAATGTGCTGTTGTTAGTGGTGTTGTTGGGTTGTGTGCGAATTGCGATACAGTTGGTGAATATACAAGTCGTGCAGCACGAGCGATTGGCTGGGTTGGCGAGCGCCGAGATCGATCGGCAGGTGACGATCCAACCGAGCCGAGGCGTGATTCGCGATAGCAAGGGCAATGTGCTGGCGCTTGACGTTGATCGCGAGAGCTTGTACGTCAATCCGAACTTGTTCAATCCCGCTAACGCGCCGCGCGTGGCGTTGGTGCTCTCTACGTTGCTCGATATGCCAGCCGCCGAGATCCAGGCTCGCCTTGAGGACCGCGAGCACTACTCGCGCATCGCTCGTTGGCTGCGGCCCGAGATCGCCGAACGGATCGTGGCGCTCGATGAGCCGGGCCTCGAATTGGTGCCCGAGCCGCGCCGCATCTACCCGCAGGGCGATTACGCCGCCCACACGATCGGCGCGGTGAACTACGAGGGCGTTGGCATCAGCGGCGTCGAAGGCTATTACGATACGCAACTCAGGGGCATCACTGGCACGATCCAGGCCGAATGGGATGGCGGCAACAACCCGATCTGGATCCGCCCCCCGCAAACGATGCCCGCCAGCAACGGTGTGGACCTTGATCTCACGATCGATCCATTGATCCAGCATGTGATCGAGACGGAATTGAAGGAGGCTGTCGAATCGCACGATGCCGACGGCGGCACCATCATTGTGATGGAGGTTAAGACCGGCGCTATTCGTGGTATCGCCAGCTATCCCACCTTCGATCCCAACCGCTACACCGATTATGAGCCGGAGGAATACAACCTCAATCCGGCGATCGCTCGCCTATACGAGCCAGGCTCCACCTTCAAAATCTTGACTGTGGCGGCTGGCTTGGAGACAGGTGCGTTCACGGCGGATACGCTGGTCAACGATACTGGTGTGATCAATCGGTACGGCATCCCAATCAGCAATTTCGATGCTAACGGCCATGGCATGATCACACCCGCCGATGTGCTCTACTATTCGAGCAATGTGGGTGCGCTGTTGCTGAACGAGATGACTGGCGCCGAGCGCTTCTACAAAATGGTGGATGCATTCGGCTACGGCAAGCTCACCGGGATCGATCTAGCGGGTGAGAGCGAAGGTCTGTACCGCAAGCCCGATTCGCCCGATTGGGGACCGCTCGACCTCGATACCAACGCGTTCGGTCAGAGTATCGCGGTAACGCCGTTGCAGCAGGTGCGTATGGTGGCGGCGGTGGCGAACGATGGCAAGCTGATGCGGCCCTACATCGTGGAGCGGCAGTGCCACGCCGGGAACTGTGTGGAGACGCAGCCGCAGCAGGTGGGCCAGCCGATCAGCGCTGAGGTTGCCCGCCAACTGCGCGAGATGATCCAGCGCTCGGGCAATGGCTACGTGAACGCGGTCAAGCCCGATGATCTCTGGCTGGTGCCGGGTTACGCGGTCGGCGCGAAGACGGGCACATCGTCGGTGCCGAACGGGCGGGGTGGCTACGAGAACTGGACGATCGGCTCGGTGCTCGGCTTGGCGCCCGTCGATAACCCGCGCTACGCCGTGCTGGTGAAGATCGACCACCCGAAAGATGACATTTGGGGTGTACGCACTGCGTTGTTGCCGTATCGCAATGTCGTGGCGCAACTGCTGCGCTACGAACGCATTGCGCCCGACCCCGCCAAGGTGGGGCCGAACCAAGTTGCTGGGGTGATTGAATAGGTGACATGGTTCTTCGCCTATCGGCTTGAATCGTGGGCGTTCAATCGCATTTCGCACTTTGAAACGTAGCTGTTGTTGCCGTTGTTATCCGGTTTGAGACACTCCAAATGATGGCAGCAACGCATAAGATAATCTATGCTACAATGCCGCCATATGCCTTGGAATGTTCAATAGGAGATGGCGGTGTTGGAACTATATGAAGTGTTGTTGGGCGTGCTGCCACGCGAGCAACAGCCAGATCGGCTAGAGCTTGCGCCATCGCTCCAACAGGTTGCTTTTAGCGAAGTCGTTGTCGATTCGCGAGAAGTGACGCCAGGCGCGCTGTTTGTCGCCCTGCGTGGCGAGCGCGTTGATGGTCACATGTTCCTGGCCGCGGCAGTAGCACACGGTGCTCGAGGGGCACTGGTGCGGCGCCAAAAGCTCGAAGGGATCTCATTCGACCGCCCCGTCGTGCTGGTTGATCCAGCGAGCGGCGAAGGTCTGGCCGATGCGACGCCCGATGCGGTGGTGTTGATCGCCGTAGATGAGCCATTACAAGCCTTACAGCGCTTGGCGGCCTACCATCGTGGATTGTTCGCGCCAGAGGTGATTGGCATCACCGGAAGCGTGGGCAAAACCTCCACTAAGGAGGTTGTGGCTGCTGTACTGAGCCGCCGCTATCGAACCTTAAAAAATCCAAGAAGTTACAATACTGAGGCAACATTGCCAATCGCGCTGCTCCAACTTCAGGCCGACCACGAAGTCGCCGTGTTGGAGATGGGCACATATGGGCCGGGCGAGATTACGTTGTTGACCAAGCTCGCCCGCCCCCGAATCGGCATCGTGACCAATGTCGGTCACTCGCATTTCGAGCGTATGGGCAGCCTTGGTGTGATCGCGCAGGCCAAGAGCGAGTTGGTGCAAGCACTGCCCGCCGATGGCTACGCCATTCTCAATATCGACGATGAGAATGTGCGGGCGATGGCGACACAAACGGCAGCCAAGCCGTTTTTCTACGGCCTCAACCCGGAGGCGGACCTGTGGGCCGATCAGATCGAGAGCCACGGCCTGGAGGGCATCAGCTTCCGCGCTCACTACGCTAACGATACGGTGACGCTCCGCCTGCCGCTCTTGGGGCGGCACAGCGTTCACACGGCCCTGGCGGCGATCGCTGCTGGTTTGCTGCTCGGCTTAGGGTGGGATGAGATCGTCGAGGGCTTACGCGACGAGAGCGCTCAACTGCGGCTGCTCGTCGTGCCGGCGCTCAATGGCGCAATGCTGATCGACGATACCTACAACGCCTCGCCAGCCTCATCGTTGGCGGCGTTGAACCTGCTGGCAGATCTCGAAGGCCGACGGATCGTGGTGTTGGGCGATATGCTCGAACTCGGTAGCTACGAGGAAGAAGCGCATCGGGTGGTGGGGCGTCGCGTAGCTGAAGTGGCTCAGCAACTGATCACGGTGGGCCCACGGGCACGCTGGATCGCTGAGGAAGCTGAGATACAAGGCATGCCTAGCTCGCACATAACCATTACCGATACCAACGACCAAGCGATTGAGTTGCTTCGTGGGCAGCTTCAACCGGGCGATTATGTGCTGGTCAAAGGCTCACGCGGAGTCGCTATGGAACGGATTGTTGCTGCGCTCCAACTCGAAACAAGGAATACCACATCTTAGGCTGAGGAGAATGATCAGTGGGCGATATATTGGAAGCGTTGCTCGTTCGTGACATGCCACGCGCCTTGTTGCTCGCAGCAACCGCGTTCATGTTGACGTTGCTGACCGGTGGCTATTGGGTGCGCTTCCTCCGTGCAAAAAAAATCGGTAAACAGATCCGTGTCGAAGGCCCGCAAAGCCATATGGTGAAGACAGGCACGCCCACCATGGGCGGGGTGATCATCCTGATCCCAGTGATTGTGCTGACGATCGCCTTCAACTTGGTGGATCGTTGGTCGATCCTGTTGCCGTTGGCGGTGTTAATCGGCTTCGGTATCCTCGGCGCGATCGACGATTATCTCTCGCTGGTGGGAACACGTTCCAAAACCCATGGCTTTACGGCCCGTTACAAGTTCTTTCTAACGCTGATTATCGCGCTGGGTGCTGCGCTTGTGCTCTACCTGCCCAAGCCGTTCGGTTTGGCGAACTCGGGTCTGGTGCGCATCCCGTTCGATGGCTCGATCGACATCGGTTTGTGGTACATCCCGCTGGCCACCCTGATCATCCTGGGCACCAGCCACGCCGTCAATCTCACCGATGGACTCGATAGCCTGGCTGGCTGGAATCTGACGCTCGCTTTCGCCGCCTACGGTGTGATCACGTTCCTAAACGGCGAGTTGCTCAACTTGATGGCCTTCTCGTTCACACTGATGGGTGCGTGCGCGGCCTTCCTGTGGTACAACGCCTATCCTGCCCAGGTCATCATGGGCGATCTTGGCTCGCTGGCGCTGGGTGGCACGCTCGCAGTCATCGCGCTGCAATCGCAGCAGTGGCTCTTGCTCCCAGTGGTCGGGGCGATCTTCGTGGTCGAGGCGCTCTCGGTGATGATCCAGGTCGGCTATTTCAAGTGGACCAAGCGCCGCTTCGGGCAAGGCCGCCGCGTGTTTAAGATGTCGCCGCTCCACAATCATTTCGAGTTGATGGGCTGGAGTGAAACGCAGGTCACACAACGCTTTGTATTGCTGGGTATGGTCGCTGCCCTTGTGGGGATTTCGCTCGCGCTCACCCTGAACGACCTTGAACCACCCGAGCAATCGATGCAGGCGAACCCAACCATTCAAATATCTGAACAGCAGCCATAAAGAAGTTGGAGCATAGTGAAGATAGAAGAGTGATGGTAGACGATTGAAGATG
Organism: uncultured Roseiflexaceae bacterium; assembly: GCA_937988885.1. Classification (GTDB taxonomy): domain Bacteria; phylum Chloroflexota; class Chloroflexia; order Chloroflexales; family Roseiflexaceae; genus CALKHR01. The sequence continues at coordinate 14,431 of CALKHR010000164.1, forward strand.
CCGCGTTCGGTTCGACATTCGATTATCGCTCCTTCATCCTCTATCCTCATTCGTTGATATGAATGTACGTGGCAAACGCACACTGGTGATGGGTTTAGGCATCCACGGCGGTGGGTTGGGTGTCGCCCGCTTTCTGATCGACCAAGGCGCCGATGTCACCATCACCGATTTACGCACCCCCGAACAGCTGCAATCCTCGCTCGATGCGCTCGCTGGCCTTCCGGTTCGTTATGTGCTCGGTGAACACCGCGAAGAAGATTTTCGGAACGCCGATATTGTGATCCGCAATCCCGGTGTTCCGCGAGAATCGCCGTACCTCCAAATCGCACGGGCGGCTGGCGCAGCGATCGAGATGGAGATGACGCTCTTCTTCAAGCTGTGTCCTGGCCCCATTCTCGGTATCACTGGCACAAAGGGGAAAACGACGACCACAATGCTGGTTGGCGCGATGCTGCGCGAGCAGTTTCCCGATGTGGTTGTGGCGGGCAATATGCGAATATCGGCGGTGGAGGCGCTGCCGCGCATCACTCCCACCACGCCAGTGTTGCTCGAACTGTCGAGCTGGCAGCTTGAGGGCTTGGGGGAGGCGCAACTCAGCCCGCGCTTCGCCTGTGTGACGAACCTTTCGCCCGATCACTTGAATCGGTACGAGAGTATGGCGGCCTACGCCGAGGCGAAACAGCACATTCTACGCTGGCAAGCCGCCGATGGTGTGGCGGTGCTGAACGCCGACGATGCCGAGGTGGCGAGTTGGGCCGCGTTGGCGCCCGGGCAGGTGGCCTGGTTCGGCGAGAGGGCGACGCAACCTGGCGTGCGGGTGGCGGACGATGGCTTGTACTGGGGCGATGAATTGCTCTGCCGCTACGACGAGATCACGTTGCCGGGGCGACATAACCGCGTGAATGTGGCCGCTGCGGCGACGCTCGCCAAGTGCTTCGGCGTCAGTACCGAGAACATTCGCCGCGCGATCGCTGGCTTCCGAGGGGTGCCGTATCGGCTCGAATGGGTGCGCGACCTCGATGGTGTGCGCTACATCAACGATACCACGGCTACCGCGCCGGAGGCAGCGGTTGCGGCACTGGAGAGCTTCGACGCGCCGATCGTGCTGATCTGCGGTGGGGCCGATAAAAATCTACCGTTCGCCGATCTCGCTCAGGCGATTGTGCGTCGCGCCAAGGCTGCCGTACTGCTGAACGGCACCGCGACGCCCAAGCTCGAACAGGCGCTGGCCGAGGCCGCGCAGACACACGCCGCGCCGCCGATCGTCGGTCCGTTCGACGATTTTGAGCAGGCCATCCGCGCCGCGAAGGGTTTGGCGGCTCCTGGCGATATCGTTTTACTCTCACCGGGTTGTGCGAGCTTTGGTATGTTTCAGAACGAATTTCACCGAGGTGACCTGTTTCGCAGCATTGTGGAGCAGTTAACGGCTGACGATTAGCGGATGACAGCATATCGCGAATCCCAGCAGTAGGGAGCACATGGCAGATTGGAATCAACCCCCAGATGAAGAACGGCGGATGACACCTACTGGCTCGGGTGAGCAGAATCAGTCGTCGTCCTCGCCGGTGTACGGTGAGGCCGAGCCTATCGCGCAGCCACAAACCTTTACGCTGCGCTTGCCGTTGAGCAAGCCGCGCGCGGTGTGGGTGCTGCTGGCGCTGAACATTGTCATCTTCGCGGTGCCGTGGCTGCTGGCGAGGATCGGGGTACGCATACTCGGTTTTCCTATCGATATTTTTGTGCAGGCGCTTGGCGCAAAGGATAACGAGGCGATCTTCGTTTATGGCCAGTATTACCGACTGCTCTCTGCAATGTTCTTGCACGCGGGTATCCTGCACATCGCCTTCAACGGCTATGCGCTCTACTCGCTGGGCCAAGAGGCGGAACGGTTATACGGCACGCTGCGTTTTCTGGCGCTCTACTTTATCTCAGGCTTGGCGGGCAGCGTCGCATCGTATGCCTTCAATGCTAGCCCTGGAGTTGGCGCTTCTGGCGCGATCTTCGGTCTGATCGGCGGGTTGAGCGCGTTCTACTATGTGTCGCGCAAACTGCTCGGTGAGATCTCTCGTGCGCAACTCGGCAACCTGATCACTGTGATCATGCTCAACCTGTTTATCGGGTTCAGTTCGCCGGTGATCGACAATACGGCGCATATCGGTGGCTTGATTGGTGGCGCTGTGGTGGGCTTTTTGCTGGCCCCACGCTACGCAGTGGATACGCGGCTGTTCCCGCCGCAGATCGTCAAACAAGATTGGCCGCTGGCGTGGCCTGGCACGCTGGTCTGTCTCCTGGGGTTGATCGGCCTGATCTTGGTCATCAATCCAGCAATGTAGTAGTCGGCAGGTGCCTTGAGCTCTGCGGGTTACCAGAAACGCGGGCAAAGCCATGATGCTAGACACAACCAAACGCAAACCAGATTACGCTCTACTCACGGCGATTGGCATCTTGGTGCCGGTCGGCTTGGTGATGGTCTACAGCGCCTCGTTTGTGGATGGGATCACCCTCCATCAAACGCAGATGTACTATACCTGGCGTCAGCTCGTCGCCGCGATCGTGGGCACATTTGGCATGCTGCTCGCTATGCGGATCGATTATCGCTTTTGGCGCAAATATTCGGTGCATTTGCTGGCTGCCACGCTGATCATGTTGCTGGTTGTGCTGCTCTTGCCCGCTTCGATCACCGAGGTCAACGGGGCGCGACAATGGATTCGGATCGGCTTCTTTAGCGTGCAGCCCTCCGAGATCGCTAAGTTGACCATGCTGATCTACTTCGCCGATTGGCTCTCGCGGCGCGGCGAAAAGCTCGGCAACGTGACCTATGGCTTGATCCCGTTCGCCGTCACGCTGGGCACCGTCTGCGGCTTGGTGATGCTCGGCGGTGACCTCGGCACCACGATCGTGCTGATCGTGATCGCTGGTGCTGTGTACTTCGCGGCGGGCGCCAATGTGCTGCATATCGGCGGCGCGGCGCTGCTGGCTGCTGGGGCGTTCTGGGCAATGGTGAAGATCGCGCCCTACCGCCAAGAGCGCATCGCTGCGTGGCTCGATCCGTTCGCCAACTACAGCCGCGCGGGCTATCAGCCCGTCCACGCGCTGTACGCGCTCGGCAGCGGCGGGATATTCGGCGAGGGGCTTGGCCAGGCCCGCCAGAAGTTTCAGTGGCTGCCGCAAGCCTACACCGACACGATCTTCGCGATCGTCGGCGAGGAGTTCGGCCTGATCGGCACGGTATTTATTGTCGGATGTTTCTTGTTCATTGCGTATCGTGGTTTCTTGATCGCGGGCCGCTCGCCCGACCCGTTCGCTGCGCTGCTCGCGGTCGGCCTTACGGGCTGGTTGGTGTTTCAAGCCCTGATCAATATCGCCGTGGTAGTGACGCTGTTGCCGTTCACCGGCCTGACACTGCCCTTCCTAAGCTATGGCGGCACATCATTGATGGTGAGTATGATCGCCGCCGGTATTTTGCTCAATCTCTCTCGACATACTGTGGATCAACCACAACCGGAGCCAAACCATGCTGTCCGAATCGGACGCCTCTCCAACCCGTTCAGTGAAGTTGTTCCTGAGCGGTGGCGGAACTGGCGGCCACGTCTATCCGGCGCTAGCGGTCGCCGCCGCGCTCCGCGCGCGAACGGCACACGTCGGCGCACAATACGCTAACAACTCGGCGGCAACCACGCTGAGTCGCCCTGCTGGCACATCCACCGAGGATGTGTCTAGTGGTGTTTCGTTGCTGTATGTGGGTAGCACCGATGGCATGGAAGGTGGCTTGGTCGCCAAAGAGAGTTCGTTGCCGTTTCACGGTGTTCCAGTCGCTGCGCTGCGGGGGCGCTCGCCGCTCACGATGGTGCGCAACCTGGGCACCCTGGCCCGTGGCGTGCTCGCTGCACGCAAGCTGATCCGGGCCGAGCAGCCCTCGGCGATCTTCGGCACAGGTGGCTATGTCTGCGTCCCGCTCTTTTTAGCGGCCCGTGCAGCCAAGGTTCCGACGGTGCTGTACCTTCCCGATGTGGTGCCGGGCCTGGCGGTGCGCACTCTGGCACGGATCGCCACCACCGTGGCCTGCAATGTCGATTCGTCGGCGCGCTACATCAAGTTACCCGTTCTCGATGGTCGTTCGGTGACACCAAACACACCGCGCGAACAAATCGCAGCCAAGTTAGTGGTGACTGGTTATCCCGTTCGGGCGGAGTTGGCAACTCAGGATCGGGCGCAGTGTTGCGCGGCATTCGGCCTCGACCCCAATCTGCCGATTGTGTTCGTCTACGGCGGCAGCCGTGGGGCGCGTAGCATCAACAAGGCGGTGGCGGCCCTGTTGCCTCATCTGCTGCCAATTACTCAGATCATTCACGTATGCGGTCGGGAAGGCGATGATGTTTGGCTACGCGAGGCGGTTGCAAAACTTCCCGGTGAGCTACAAGCGCGTTATTGGCTCTCACCATACCTGTTCAGCGGTGAACAATCGGATCAACGCTCGGATCAGGAGACACAAACGTACCCGTTGAGGAAAGCTTCCCAGCCCACGATGCTTCAGGCTTTTGGTGCGGCTGATCTGGCGCTCTGTCGGAGCGGTGCTTCGACCTTGGGCGAGTTGCCAGCGGCCCGCCTACCAGCGGTACTCGTGCCATACCCCTTCGTCCATCAGGATGAAAATGCCGATCATCTCGTCCAGCACGGTGCCGCGATCAAAGTGCGCGACGATCAGATGCTTGGCAATGGGCGGCCCGAGGACGGACTGTTGTTCCAAACTCTACGACAGTTAATCGGAGACCCAGAGAAACGAGCGATGATGTCGGAGCGTAGTGCACGTTTGGCTCAGCCCGAGGCGGCTGAACGGCTGGCCGATCTGCTGATGGCTCTGGCAATAAGCAAGAGGCCCACGTCATGAGTTTCACTTTCTCGACTTTTCAGGCGCTCCTGCTACCCATGATCCTGATTTTCGCGTTTTTTGGTTATCGGCGCGGATCTTTGGCGGAGATTGGGATCACCGGCGGTATGGCGCTGGTGGTGCTGCTGACGGTCTTTTTCCCGTCACAGTTGCTAGGGTTTATTAATCGAGTGGTCGTGAATATTCCACGGGTTTTTGGCGTGCTGGTCGGGAACAACGATGCTCAACCATTGCCCGAGAATTTAGTATTCGGCGACCCAAGCAGCGGGCAGTTTTTGCTAGCACGAACGGTACTGTTCTTCCTGTTCGCGTTTTTGGTCTATAGCCGCAAATACGGCTGGAGCCGTCCGCCAAAAAGCAACGCCGATTATATTTTGGGCCTGTTGCTCGGCGGCTTCACCGGTTTGCTCTGGTTTGTGGCCCTCAACGACTTCCTGAACGGGCTGCGAGCGCTACGGAGCAACCCAGTCCTGCCACCCGAAGGCACAACGATCGTGGTGCCGACCGTGGGCGATATCAACAGCCTCGTGGCGTTGGTGCCAACCATCGCCGTGGTGCTGTTGCTGGTGTTGGCAGTGCTGGCAGTGCGGCGGCTGCCGAATCTCTGGAAGTAACTACGGCACTCTGCACAATCGCGTAGGTGCAGGCGTCGGCTCCGGGCTGGAGCAATCTCTGTTTCAGCCTCGGATTTTTGTCCTTTGGAAACATGCGCACATTTGTTGGAAAACGCTCAATTGTGCGACTTTACGGCTTAGGATGCGGTCTGTCGCTATGACGCATTACCACATCGTCGGTATAGCGGGCGCTGGGATGAGCGCCATCGCAAATGTGTTGCTCGATCAGGGCCACGTTGTCAGTGGCTCCGATTGGCAGCACAACGCACTCGCCGCTCAACTGGCGGCGCGTGGGGCTGCGGTGGTGCAGGGTTACGATTTGGCGCAGGTGGAGCGGGCCGATGCGTTGCTGATCTCCTCGGCAGTGCGGCCCGATCAACTTGAATTTCAAGCCGCCCAAAAGCGTGGCATCCCGATCCTCAAGCGCGTCGATATGTGGAAGATGTGGTCGCAGCAGCGTCGCGTGATCGCGGTGGCGGGGACGCACGGCAAAACCACCACCACCGCTATGATCGCCCTCACGCTGGAGAAGGCGGGCCTGAATCCTGGCTTCCTGATCGGTGCACCAGTGCCCGATCTTGGCATCAACGGCAAATGGGGCGATCCCACCGCGCCAATGGTGATCGAGGCCGATGAGTACGATCACACGTTCCTGGCCCTTTCGCCGAATATTGCGGTGATCACGAATGTGGAATGGGATCACGTCGATATTTACCCGACGCAGGAGGCGTACGATCAGGCGTTTCGGCAGTTCGCCGCTTCGGTGCCCAATCCCCGTGATGTGATCATCTGCGGCGATGATGCGGGGGCCGTGCGGGTGGCGGCTCTGCCCGGCGCTCAGCAGTACGGCATCGACGAAGTGCTGGCTCGTGACCCCGTCTCGTGCCGACGGGCGCTGCTCGATTGGAGTGCGGTGAATGTGCGCGAAACACCCGATGCCACGCACTTCGAGTTGTGGAACTACGATCCAGCCACGTTTGCGAATCGCCATATGGGCAATTGGCAGCTTCGGTTGCCCGGCGCGCACAACGTGCGGAATGCGGTCGCGGCTATCGCGGCGACACGGGCGGCGGGCGTGCCACTCAGCGCGGCAGCCGAGGCGCTGGCCGCCTACCGAGGCGCGGGGCGTCGCTTCGAGCTCAAGGGCGAGGCGGCGGGCATCACGGTGATCGACGATTACGCGCACCACCCGACCGAGGTGCGTGTGAACCTGGCGGCGGCGCGGGGCCGTTATCCGCAGCGGCGGATCGTGGCCTATCTGCAGCCCCACACCTACTCGCGCACCGAGGCGCTGCTGGCCGATTGGGCCGAGACGTTTCACGATGCGGATGTGGTGCGGATCGGCACCATCTACGCGGCCCGCGAGACCGACACACGGGGCCTGAACGACGAGGTGGTGGCGGCGCAGATTCGGCATCCCGATGTGCGAGCGGTGGGCGATCTGGATCAAGCGACGCAAGCACTGCTCGATGTGCTTCAGCCCGGCGATGTGTTGTTGACGCTGGGCGCGGGTGATGGTTATCAAGTTGGCGAGCGAGTTTTGGAGAAGTTGACACAAAAGCGTGCGGAGGTTGCGTGAGGGTGTAGGGCGAGGCGCTTGTTGTGGCCATATCGAGGCATCTATGAGAGACGAAATCGTCGCATTTCATCGCCAAGTTGCCCAAACCTTGGCCAATAACTACAAAGCCAACGACCAAGCGCCCGAGGGATGGCGCGAAACGCTGGTGTGGCATTGGGAACAGGCCGGCGCGCACCCTGAAGTTGCAGCTCTCTCACTAGAAATCGCCGAAGAGCGGATCGCTCGGCTCGAATTTTCTGCGGCCCGTCAGTGGGCCGAACGCACCTTAGAATCGATAGAGAAACTGAGTCCAGCCCAGCGGCGCAGTTACGAGATGCGGGCGTATGGCTTGGCGTTCGCCGTGCTGGAGTTCGGCGGCCAATATCGCGAAGCGCTCGATTACGCCCGCCGGATGCTCAAGATCGCGCAGAAACGCAACCAGCCCGAGGCCGAGGCGCGCGCGTACCTGGCGATCGGGCGCATGCAACGCGAACTCTCGCAGTTCGCCGCTGCCGAGGCAGCCCTGCAGCAGGCGCGCACCCTGGCAGAGCGCAACGAACTGTTCGAGCTTGAGGCCGACGTGCGGGTGCATCTGGCCAAGGTACACCAACTTCAGGGTCGGCATCTCGAAGCGCTTCAGCAACTGCAACTCGCTCAGGAGGAGCAAGAGCGGCACGACGATTACGTGAAGCTGGCCAGAGTGTTCACAGGCATTGGCGATATCTACCGCGTGCTCGGTTCGAGTAGCGATTCGCTGGCCTTCTACACTCGCGCATTGGCGCTGGAGCAAGGGCATGGTAGCCAACGTGGGCGCGCTATTCTCTGCGATAAACTTGCGCTGGCCCTGCTCGATCTCAATCGGCTGGAGGAAGCGCTGGAGGTGGAGCAGGAGAGTCTTACGCTTCGTACGTTGTTAAACGATGTGGTGGGCCAAGCCCGTTCGCATAGCGTGCTCGGTCGCATTCTCAACCTGCTTGAGCGCCACGATGAGGCACTGACGCATCATCAGCGGGCCTACGAGCTGGAATCCGAGAGCCAAAACCCGCGTGGCCAAGGTATCGCGCTGCTGCACCTGGCCGATACACATCGCGGTATGAAGAACTACGATCAGGCGCGGCACTACTACTTGCAAAGTTTGGCGTTGGCGCGGCACGATAACGATCAGCTCGGCCTCGCACGGGTGATCGAGCGGATGGGCGATCTGGCGGCGGACGAAGGGAATATCGATGAGGCGACCAATCACTGGCTTGAAGCGTTGAGCATCCGTGAGCAGTTGCACCACGCCGACGAGGCGAGCGCGCTTCGAGAGCGCATCCGCGCTGGAGCTTCGTAATCAAAATAGAGTTCACTCAGTTGGTGCCCACGTACGGCGGCCAAGTAGGGCCGCCGCACGAGTCGCCCAAAAGGCACAATAGGCAGATATGGCGTTAGAAATACTCGAACAACATCCTTTGGCGAAATACACCTCGTGGCGCATCGGTGGCGCGGCACGCTTCTTTACGAGCGTCTCCACCACCGAAGGACTGAAGGCCGCGTTGGCTTGGGGCCGCGAGCGCGATCTGCCGATCTGTGTGTTGGGTGGCGGCACCAATGTGCTCGTCCTTGATTCGGGCTTCCCAGGCTTGGTGGTGCGCTATCGCAGCAACCAGCCCTTCCGCATCGACGAAGAGCGCGGGCGGCTGTGGGTGGCTGGCGGTGCCCCGATGGCTGGCACGGCGCGGCGCGTATCTGCCGAGGGTTGGGCGGGCTTGGCCTGGGCCGAAGGTCTGCCGGGCACGATCGGCGGCGCGGTGTTCGGCAACGCGGGCTGCTACGGCAGCGACATCGCGCACACGCTTGAACGAGCCTGGTTGCTGATCGACGGCGAGATCGAGGAATGGCCGGTGGAGCGCTTCGAGTACGGCTACCGCACCAGCGTGCTGAAGGCCAACCAGCAACCCAGCGGCTCCACGGCAGTCGGGCCGATCGTGGTCGCGGCGGAGTTCCGCATCGAGCGGGGCGACCCCGAGGCGTTGGCCGAGCAGATGCGCCGCACTGCAGCGGAGCGCAAGAGCAAGACGCCGGTTGGCTCGTCGTGTGGCAGCGTGTTTAAGAACCCGCCCGGCAACAGCGCCGGACGCCTGATCGAAACGGCTGGGTTGAAGGGAACGCGCGTCGGCAACGCCGAAGTGTCACAAAAACATGCGAATTACATCGTTAATTTAGGTGGCGCCCGTAGCGACGACGTTCTCGGCCTTGTTGAAATAATTCGTGAGCGTGTACTTCGGGAGCATGGCCTCCAGTTGACGCTCGAAATTCAGCAAATCGGCTGAAATCACCTAGCTAATATCGTTTTGTACGATTTTACGAAATTTTGTTATCGCACTGCAATGAAGAAGTACGTCTATCTTTGATATTATCGCTTAGGGATAATGTGTTATGACTGATAAACTGCGCATTGGTGTTCTTTTCGGTGGGCAATCAGGCGAACATGAAGTGTCGTTGACATCTGCTCGTGCTGTTATGGCGGCGCTCGACCGCGAAAAATACGAAGTGGTGCCGATCGGCATCACAAAAGATGGCCGCTGGTTGTTCGGTGGTCCCGTACTCGCGACTCTGGAAGCCGCCGCAGATCAAAGCCTGTTACCTACTGGCACCGATCGCAGTGTTTCACCGGTAGAAGCCGACGCCGCCGCACTCGTTCCCACCGACGAATCGTTTTCGCTTCTCCATAAGCAGCACGCCCTCGATGTGGTGTTTCCTGTGATGCACGGCCCCATGGGCGAGGATGGCACGATCCAGGGTATGCTCGAACTTTCGGGCCTGCCGTATGTGGGTTGTGGCGTGCTCGCCTCTGCGGTGGGCATGGACAAAGCGATGATGAAGGCCGCCTTCGCAGCGGCGGGGCTGCCGCAGGTGCCGTGGTTGCTAGTGCGCAAGGTCGATTGGCAGCGCAACCCCGAGCAGGTGTACGCCACCATCGAGGAGCGCTTGCGCTATCCGATCTTCGTGAAGCCCGCCAATATGGGCAGCAGCGTGGGTGTCTCGAAGGCCACCGACCGCGCATCGCTGCAGCAGGCGCTCGAAGTGGCGGCTAGCTACGATCGACGCATTGTGGTGGAGCAGGGCATCGACGCGCGCGAAATCGAAGTCAGCGTGCTGGGCAACGACGACCCGATCGCCAGCGTGCCGGGCGAGATCGTACCCTCGAACGATTGGTACGATTACAACGCCAAATACATCGCGGGCGAATCAAAAACTCTGTTGCCGGCGCCGATCTCGGAGGAATTGACGGAGCAGGTGCGCAGCATGGCCATCAGAGCCTTCGCTGCAATCGATGGATCTGGCTTATCGCGGGTCGATTTCTTGCTAGAACGTACTACCGAAACCCTGTATCTTAATGAAGTCAATACCATGCCAGGCTTTACTTCGATCAGCATGTACGCCAAAATGTGGCAGGCGAGCGGTATAAGCTATACAGAGTTGTTAGACCGACTGATCGAACTGGCGTTAGAGCGCCATCGGAACGCATAACCTTGTGGCGCGGGGCGTTTGTGCGCCGTGTGTCACCGGATCGATCACTATGGATCGTTTCAAATACAACCAGCCGAATACGCGTGAGCGATTGGCGGCCCGTCGTCGCAAGTTGGCGTCGCAGCGGGCATCGCAGGCGAGCCCTGGGCCGCGCCGAGCGCTTCATGTGTGGTTCGCCAGTGGGCGGGCGTTCAGCCTTATGCTGCTGATCGGCTCGCTGGCGGGGCTGTTTTATGTTGCTCGCGATCCGCGCTTTACCATTCAGCAGTTTACTATCGCGGGTGCCGAGACGCTTGATGCGTATGAAGTGGCCGAGATCGCCGATGTACGCGGCGATTCGATCTGGATGGTGGATACTGACAAAGTTGTCGAGCGCCTACAGGCCAACGCCTATGTCGAAGAGGCTCAGGCGTATGTATCCCTGCCCGATCAAATAACGATTGTGCTTCAGGAACGGCGCCCCGATCTGCGCTGGCGTAGTGGTGGCGAAACCTATGTACTCGATGCGGAAGGGCGAGTACTGAGTTTAGCGGATACCCTCCCGATCACAAATACACTCGTTATCGAAGACTACTCGAATATGCGTTTTGAACCCAATGATCAAGTGAATCCGCTTGCGCTCCATTTGGGTCGTACACTGGCACTGCGCTTACCAACCGAGGTTGGTATTACGCCAGCTAAAATCGGTTGGGACGCAACGAATGGTATCGTCGTGACAACCGATGATAACCGTACCATTATGTTTGGCCGAACCGATGACTTCGACGATAAGTTCGTAATTTTGCGAACGCTGATCGCCGATGGCACACCGTTCACGCTGCTCGATCTGCGCCCGAACCTGCCGTTCTATCGCAACGATGCACCTAGCCAATCGGTGGCTGCCGAACCATAACATACAGGCAATTTTAGGTCTCTGTCGCTCAGTTGCAGGGATCTAAAATGGAGAAGAGTTCGCTTATGGCACAACGTACTATCGTCGGCATTGATGTTGGTACCACCAAAGTCTGCACCATTGTGGCGCAGGTTCAGGAGAATGGCCGTACCAATATTCTAGGAGTCGGCCTAACGCCCTCCAAAGGGCTTGATAAAGGTGTTGTTGTCAACATCGACGATGCCGTCAATGCGATTGCTACCAGTGTTGAGAAGGCCGAGCGTTTATCGGGGTATCGGATCGGCACTGCGTTTGTTGGGGTGGCCGGGCGGCACATTGGCTCGCTCAACAGCCGTGGTGTAGTGGCAGTTGCCCGCAGCGATCACGAGATCACCCATAACGATATTGCCCGTGCGGTCGAGGCAGCCCAAGCGGTCGCCATCCCTACACAGCGTGAGGTCATTCACGTGATCCCTCGCGCCTACATCGTCGATGGGAACGAAGGCATTCGCGACCCGATCGGCATGTCGGGCTTCCGGCTCGAAGTTGAAACGCACATTGTCACCGGCGAGGTGATGGCGATTCAAAACCTGATAAAAAGTGTGCAGAAGGCCGGTGTGGAGATCGACGACCTCGTGCTCCAGCCGCTCGCTTCGGGTGAGGCCGTGCTCTCTGCTGAAGATAAAGATCGCGGTGTGGTATTGGTCGATATCGGCGGTGGCACGACTGATATCGCCGTCTTTGTCCAAGGCGGGATCTGGCATACCAGCGTCATTCCAGTGGGTGGCAACCACTTCACCAACGACATCGTGTTGGTGCAGCAGACGCCGCATAACACCGCCGAGTATCTCAAGTTGCGCTATGCGTCGGCCATTAGCGAGGAGCCCGAAGATGCTGCGTCCGACTTGATCGAGGCCGAAGGTTTTGCACCCGGCGAACGTCAACAGATCAGCCGATACCTGCTCAACCAGATCGTGCAGGCACGCGCCGAAGAGGTGATCGAACTGATCTACAACGAGATCCGTCGCAGTGGCTATGATGGAATGCTGCCAGCGGGCATTGTGCTCACCGGAGGCTCGGCCCAGTTGCCGCGCTTCGATGAGTTGATGCGCAATATGCTTGGCGTCCCTGTGCGTGTTGGGGCACCAACCGATTTGACCGGGCTGTCAGACACAATCAATACACCTCCATACGCAACTGGTGTAGGGTTGGTTCGCTGGGGCGCTCGTCACGGGGTTGCAGTGCAGAATCCTTCCCATTCAGGAGTTGACCGCCATAGTTGGGGCAGTGCCTATGATCGATTCAAAGGCTGGCTGCGCGAGTTTTTACCCTAGTTGTGTGAGAGCCCTTAAGCATCTACGCTTGAACATACCATGTCCTGCGGGACATTATTTACCAGGCAACAAAGGAGAAATACCATGGCTGACCAGTTCAACCTGAACCTGACGCCCGAGCACTTTGCGCAAATTAAGGTGGTTGGTGTGGGTGGTGGCGGCTCAAACGCCGTTGACCGCATGGTCGAAGATGGTGTCCAAGGCGTTGAATTCATCACCGTGAATACCGATGCCCAGGCACTCATGCACTCCCGTGCCGACGTGCGCATCCGCATCGGCGACAAACTGACGAAGGGTCTTGGTTCGGGTGGCAACCCCGTCATCGGTCAGAAGGCCGCTGAGGAGACGACAGAGGAGATCTACGAGGCGCTCAAGGGCGCCGATATGGTGTTCATTACCGCTGGTATGGGCGGTGGTACTGGCACCGGCGCTTCGCCCATCCTGGCGGGCATCGCCCAAGATCTGGGCATGCTGACGGTTGGTGTGGTTACCCGCCCCTTCTCTTTCGAAGGCAACCACCGCCGCAAGACCGCCGAGCAGGGCATCGAGCAACTGAAGCCGATGGTCGATACCTTGATCATCATCCCGAACGACCGGCTGCTGCAGACCGCCAGCAAGAACACCTCTATGTTGCAGGCCTTCCAAATGGCCGATAACGTGCTGCGCCAAGGTATCCAAGGCATCTCGGACCTGATCACGCAGCGTGGTCTGATCAACGTTGACTTCGCCGACGTGAAGACGATCATGGCTCAGCAAGGCTCGGCGCTGATGGCGATCGGCACGGGCACGGGCGACAACCGCATGGTCGATGCCGTCAACGAGGCCATCGCTTCGCCGCTGCTCGAAGTCTCGATCGATGGTGCCAAGGGTGTACTGCTGAACGTGGCGGGCGGCGAGGACCTCGGTATCCTCGAAGTCTACGAGGCCGCCGATATCATCGCCAAGGCCGCCGATCCCGATGCGCAAATCATCTTCGGCGCTGTGATCGACCCGACCTTCCCGGCAGGCTTGGTCAAGGTGACGCTGATCGCTACCGGCTTCGATGCCAACCGCCCGAACGTGCAGCGCACGCGCTCGTACCCATCGGCTTCGAGCCAGGCATCGCAGCCGCAACCGCAGCCGCAGCCAGTGGTCAATCCGCAGCCGCAGCCACAGCAGCCCAGCCGCCCGATGACGCAGCCGCGCGTGGCGCCAAGCTTCAGCAGCGGCGAGGACCTGGATATTCCGCCGTTCCTGCGCAATCGCAAGCGCTAACGCGGTTGGAGAATGGCAACTGTGGTTGGTGATTAGGTGAGACGGTCTGAAATAGTGTTATAGCGCTCTGTGCTGGCTTCGAAGCCCCAGAGCTTGTAAAGGTTGCCCTGGTCGCTCTGTTCTTGATGAAGGAGTCTCTAATGGCCTCTGTCGCGGATCGAGGGCGTGGGCCTGGCCACGCCCGGTTCGTCATGCGGCCACGCCGTTGGTACGCCGATGAAGTTGCACCTCCGCGCCGCAAACACTATAAACTAACGCTGCAACACTGGCGTTATCGTTCTTTATCTGCTTCGCCATATGTGATTGAAAAACCCACGAACGAGCCATCGCAGCTGGTGTTTCGTGGAAAAAAAAAGCGTGCGAAACTATAGTATTGACCTAACGTCTTTGGTCTCTTAGCCTGGGTGAGATACAATCCAGGTACAGCGTTTGTTTTTTGCAATAGTCTAATCCATGTTGATCAAGGCACATCTGCTAAACGACGCCCCACCACATGCCGCGTGATATTTGCCTCTCCAAGGCAACATAAAGCCGAAGGACCGCTATACGCAGCCCTTCGGCTTTTCGATTCATGACATAATACCAAATCCGCGTGGGTAGTGTCAGTAACAAACCTGTTGTAGCCTGCGGCTGCAAGGGATATGACGTTTTTTGTGGTGACGATGCGCTGCTACGCGCATCGCATCGTCACCACCTTCCCTGGAAATGCTGGTATTAGTCTAACGTTGAGGGAAGAGTGTTCAGCAAGCGTGCTGATACCATAAACAATCATTTGGATTTGGTATAACCCAATGAAGCTCAGTCGCCGATCAGCAGGCGCACACCGAGCCGTTCAAAAGCCTTCCGCGCCAACTCCCACCCCCGCTCGCCAACCTTCAATCCGGCGGGAGTGGCCGTCGCAATGTGTTGGAACGCCGTGCGATAGACCGGTGGTACCTCCACATTCGGCAGCAACACGCCATCCTCGTAGCGCTCGGCCACCAATGTTACCTCGCGGAGTGTGCCAGCCTGCGCATAGCCGCTCAAGATCGCCTTCTCCTCATCGAGCGCGCGCAGACCGATCCCACCGTTCTGCTCGCCCAAAGCCAGGTAGAACGATGCCGCGCCGCGCCCCTTGCGCCTGCGCAACACCCACCCGGCGTAGATCGCGACGCCGTTGACTCCATCGCGCTCCTGCGGTTTCAGTATATGCCAGCGCAGATGGTGCAGATCAAAATGGCTGAACTGCTCGATCGCGCTCACCAAAGGCCGCCAACCAAGGTTCCCGATCGGCGGTGGCGGCGGCAACCCAGGCAGGCGCGCCACCAGATCGTCGAGTGTGCGCACCTCGAAACCTCGCGCCCGAATGCGGGCCAATAGCCCATCGCGTCGCCACGTCATCAACTCAAACAGTTGCCCTTTAAATTCACCTTCGCCTTTGAGAAAGGCGCGAACTTGTGGATTATGAATCATAAAGCGGTTGACCGCGATCTCTTCAAGGTCAAACGCCGATGCTCGTTTTTTTGCTCCAAAACGTGCCATGCTCGCCTTTTCAATAATTCAATCTGTATCGCCAAGCGTAGAAACACTGGCTGCTCAGTCTATTCACCTTCAGAAACATCGCTCACGACCGAGCCAGGCAGATCGGTGTGAAGCAGATCATGGCGTATCTGCGCAAGCTCGATCAGATGCTGGCGCTCGTGGCTCACCGCCCAATTGCCCTGATGCAGTAAGTTGATCGTGCCGTACAACTCGTGATGTCCTGTGCGATGCCACGCTGCATTCGTCAAGCCGCGCAACAAGTTCAAGGTTTGGCGGCGCGACTGCCCAAACTCGCCCAGGATCGCCTCGATCGGTTGGTCGCGATACCCTTTGGCAGCATCCAAGCGCGGCGGGTGCCCAGGCGCAAGCTCAGGCTGATCGGTCTCTAGCAGCAACCACGCTCGCGAGCGAAACACCGTATCAACATCGATCAAGTGCCCAACCAACTCCTTGAACGATGGCTGCGAATCGCTCAACTGATGAGATAATAGACCTTCATTCAAGCCATCGGCCAAGGTGCGGATCGCCTGCTCGCTCTTCTCTAAAAACGCCATGATCGCGTGTGGTCCCAGTACACCCATCGCCTCGATGACGCGGAAGCTGCGGTGCGCCTCCAGCACTGTACCACAGATCGGGCAAGCGCCACTCACCGCGCCCACCCGCAACTCGCCACACGTGCGGCACACCACAATATCGCCTAGCTCATCGGCGGTGAGATCGCGGCCCTGCTGGAGTGCAACCTGCGCGGCTCTCAACAGCTCGCGAGTGAGCGGCGAAGTCGCCGTCACCGGGCCGGTCGCGATCGCCTCTGGCTCAAGGCCCGCCAGCGCCCACTCAACATTCTCGCTGGTGCTGCCCACCTCGCCGAGGCTACGGAACGCATGCTCAGCACGGGCCTGCTTTGCGGCGCTCAACGCCTCGAACAAGCGCGCAATGTTGAAGAATCGCTCGTGGCGGGCCTGCTGCGCCCACGTGTGATACGCCATTTGCCCCAGACTGGTGCTGGTGAAGATGCGGCGCAGTTCTTCCAAAGAGTTCGACATTCAATCCCTCGCAGTGTCAACCTGTCGTATAGGATTGTCGCGGCCATTGTGCGCTGGTCGTTGAGATCCTAACGGTACACTATAGGACGAACAAACACTTTCTGCAACTGCCCAATGTCCTGGTACAGCCAACATCCCGCAGAAAACCTTGTCAAATATGCAGCGCGTGGTTGCCCATTAGGGCGCTGTGTGATAGAATTGAGAGTATGACAACATGGGTTGTGTTGCCTTGCTACTCGCATTGAGGAGCGACTTATGCCCGATCAGCCCGTTCGGAACCCGGCAATTGTTCTCGTCGAAGATGAGCCGGATATCTTAATAATTCTCCACCGTTTGATGCGTGACCTTACAGGGGGTTATGACATCGTCACCGTCAATGGCGGTGCCGAGGCACTAGCTCAGATTGCGCTCCGGCCAGTTCCTCTAGTCATAACCGACTATAATATGCCGGGAATGAACGGTTTACAGCTTACTGCAGCGATCAAAGAGACATCACCTGAAACTCGGGTTGTGCTGATCACTGCTTACGCGACTCCTGAATTGGAGAAGCGCGCTCGTGAATACCGGGTCGATTACTATCTGCCCAAACCATTTCCGTTGGATCGCCTTGAGCAAATCGTTCGCGATGTGCTACGCTAACTAAGGCAGTAAGCGCTCGAATACTTCAGCTATTTGTCAGAGAACTCTCATTGCTCCTTCAAGCCTTGCAAGGTAGTATGCCGAGGCACAGGGGGATTCCTGTGAGGGAGATGAGGGGGTCAAATGATATTCGAAACGTTTCCTAGCATATTGCTCGTGGTGATGATCGCAATTACGCTCATTCTGTTACCATATCTCAACGATGAGCGGCCCAGCGAGCCAGAGAAAACGCACAGAACCGATCAGTTACCGGTGATCTCAAAGCGCCGATCGTAACCGTAGATCGCTTCTGTTAAACGATAGTGGAACAAAGGTGTGTGGTGTGCTGAAGTACACCACGCATTCTTTTTGTGGCTCTAACGCTGTGCGAGCACATAAATCAGATACGCACCAGCTTCGCGAGCGATATAGCGCAATTCTTCGAGACGGTTGCCCGAAATGGGCGAAGTGCGTGTGGGGGAGCCATAGGCCACCAGGTGGAGGTCGCGAGCCATCTTGAGTGAGCGCAACATGTGGAACGGGTCACTCACCAACAACACGGAGTTGATGCCGTTGTTGCGTGCGATCTCCGCCGCGTTCTGCAAATTCTCCCAAGTTGTGGTACTCTGCTCATCGAGCAACAACACTTCGTTCGGCAGATTCTGCGCAACCAAGTAACGGCGGCCTGCCTCGGCTTCCGAAATCGTATCGCCCTCAGCAGTGCCACCTGTAAGGATAATCTTCCCAACGAGTCCGCGTCGGTACAGATCCATCGCGTGGTTCAGCCGAGCGCGGAACACTGGCGAAGGCTCGCCGTTCCATTGCGAAGCGCCTAACACGATCGCCGCTGCGGATTGTCGTTGCTCGTCGCGCGAACCCTGCACCACAATCAAGATGCAGATGCAGAGCAGAAACACAAACACGCTGATGACGCTCATCAGCAGGCCGCGCACGAAGCCTTTCAGCATCCGTTGTACTTGGGGATTTCGCATATAAGGCATTATGCCGCACTGCAGGCATTCGCGCAAGTAGATGCAACAACACCTTGCAAGACTGCGTCCTATGCCAAGTGGCAGAGTGGCTAAGGAACAAGGAGAGTCTGTGGATCGCTTTCGCTTTGATTGGCGTTGGATTGCGCTTATCGTCTTTGTTGCGCTGCTGGCCAACAGTCGCAGATTGCCGACTGAACTGATAACAGTGGCGTTGTTAGTCGCGGGTGGCTACCTGCTTAAAATCGGTTGGGACATCTGGTCGCGCGCGGGAGCGCCGCTCAGCCGCAGCCGTGTCACCTATTGGCGCGGCCAACGCATCGAGCTAGAGCCGCCACGCCGCAGCCGTAGCCTGCCCAGCTTCTCCAACATCGGCCCTGCCGCGATCTACCTGCTCTTAGGCGGCATACTGGTGCTGGCGGGTATCAGCCTGATACTGCGGCGCCTCGGCCTATAACGCCTATTGGTGTTTGGTGAAAGGGGCGAGCACGCGCCTCAACGCTCGTCGCTGCGGCCTCGCCACGCCGTATTGTGCGCCGTGCACCCGGACGACGCCTCTCAGCGTGGCGAAACCCACCGCTATTTCAACTCAACCGTTCCGATCGCTTGGATGCTGCTGCCGGGCAATAAGCTGCGATGATCGGTGGCATAGCTACTCGGCAGACCCACATTATGCCACCCGACCTCCCATGTGTAGCTGCCGGGCGACGCATTCGGGATCTCCACATCGAAGGTTTCCACGATCAATTGGTCGTTCTGCCACTCCCAAGCCGGATACAGCGCGTAGCTCGGCAAATGCACCAAACGGGAGTGCTCCACCCCTGCCAAGCGGCTCACCGCCACGAAACGACCGACCTCTCGCACATCGCCCGTCAAGCGCCACGTGAAGCTTGCTCGAATGCGTTGCGGGCCGATCTGCTCGAAGCTGTGCGACACCAGTGCGATCATCGGGCCGAACTCGTATTCGGCGGGTGCGCCATCATCGGGGCGCAGTTCCAGTTGATTGCGCAGGATCTGCTCAGCAGAGGCGTTGCGCTGAAAGAGCAGCAAGCCATCCTGCATCGCCGTCAGCCCGAAATTCGCATCCTGCAGCAGAATCCCGATCGCTGCGCGGTCGCCATCCAAGCCGCCGCCGTAGCCGCCCTCCAACGGCAGGTACAGGTCGAACAGTGCATCGGCGATCGCGAACTCCACCGAATCGAGATGCTCCTTCAGGCGGCGCGGCCCCTCCGATTCATCGGGGTAACGGAGCAGGTACAGCGTTTGGCGGTTCGTCAGGTGTGGCGCAAGCTGATTAGAGGCCGCAATCGGCACATCGGGCAGCACATGCGTCTCGAGAAATGAATCCTTGATGCGATCGCGCGGCACGATTCCATACGCCGAAGGATCGAGGCCCTGGCCCGGCAAACCAACCCAAAACAGCGGGTTCAGAGGCGTATCCACCAGCATCACCGTGAAGATCAACGTGATCGCCAGTGTGAGGCCCACATCGCCCCGCCAACTGCGCCCGCGCTTGCCTCGGGGACGGCTCGCCTGCCAGCGCTTGTGCAGCGCCGCACCGCTGATCGCCGCCATAATGATGAAGGGCACCACAACCGCATAGTGGTGATAGCGATAATCGTACACGCCGCCCGGGCCTGTCGAGATCAGCGCAGCGCCAGCCACTGGCAGCCCCGGCAACAGCCAACGCCAGCCACGCCAGATCAGCAGAATAGCGGGCACGAACACCACGATCGCGCTCAACACCCGATCTAGCAGCGTTGTGAAGATTTCGCCGAAGCGCCCAAAATACTGTCCGATGTAGCCGCTCACCCCTTGGCCCGGCACCTCGACTGCCATCGCAAATATCGGGCGGATCACGAAGAACAGCAGCGCGCCGTACAGCACCGCGCTCCCCAGCGTGATAGCACCAATCCGTCGCTCGCCGCCCCACAGCATCAAGTACAGGCCGATACACGCCACTGGAATCGCTAGATACACCTTGCACATCAGCACCAGCGCCGTCAGCACGCCGTAGCGCACCCACGCCTTCTGATCGAGCGCATCCAGCAAAAACAGCAGCAACGGCATCGCCAGCGTGTCGCCGTGGAAATCGAACAACACGCTCGTGAGCGCGGTGGGGAACAGCAAGTAGATCAGTGAGAGGCAACGGGCCGCGAAGCGATCGTTGAGATGTCGCATCGCCAAGCGATATACCGGGATGGCTCCCAGCGCGAACAGCACCGCTTGGATGATCAGCAACAGCTGAGGGTTGGGCCAAAATGCGTAGAGAGGCGCAATCAGCAGGTAGATCACCTCGGCATGCCCGGCTAGGCGGCTGAAGCTGCCATCGGCGCTAGTGTACACCAATGGCTCTCCTCGGCTGGCCGAGGCGATCGCCTGCGCCATATTGCCCAGATCGAGCATGCCGGTATTGTAGCCCTGATAATGGGCAATGCCCAGCCCTGCGGTCATGAGGGCAACGAGGAAGATCGCGATCCAAAGCACGCGATCCTGCAGAGACGATGCAGTGTTCACAATCGGCTCCTCTGGCTGAGTGGCTACAACGAAAAGCTAGCTGGCAGCAAGGTGGCTGCCAGCGCCAGGAGTCTGATTGAGTGATGCGGGGCGCTAGCGCAGCGCTTCTTGATCTGGTGCGGCGTTCAGTTCCTCGCGCACCACGTAAATCGCACGGTTATGGCCCTCGTAATAGACACGTGTCATCAACTCGCCGAGCAGGCCCATTCCCAAGAACTGCACGCCGATCACGATCAGCAACACCGCCAGCAACAGCAGTGGTCGATCGCCGATCGGGTGATGCAGAACCAATCGAATGTAGCTGAGATACAGGCCGATCAACGTGCCTAAGCCCAGGCTGGCCAGGCCCGCCGTACCGAACACCTGCATCGGGCGGGTCGAGTACGAGAGCAGGAAGCGCACGGTCATCAGATCGAGGATCACGCGCAGCGTGCGGCTGATGCCATACTTCGATTTGCCATATTGGCGTGCATAATGCCGCACTGGCAACTCGGCCACGGCGACGCCCTGCCAACTGGCAATCGCGGGGATAAACCGATGGAGCTCGCCGTACAGGCGGATGCCGCGCAGCACCTCGGTGCGGTACGCCTTTAGCGAACAGCCGTAGTCGTGCAGGCGCACGCCTGTTGACCACGAGATCAGGCCATTCGCGATCATCGAGGGCAAGCGTCGATTAAGGAACGGGTCCTTGCGGCGTTCGCGCCAGCCGCTTACCACATCGTAGCCTTCTTCCATCTTCGTGAGCAGCGCGCCGATATCTGCGGGATCATTCTGTAGATCGGCGTCGATTGTGATAATCACCTTGCCGCGCGCCCGATCAAACCCAGCCGAGAAAGCGGCTGTTTGGCCGAAGTTACGGCGGAAGCGCACCACATGCAGCCGCTTATCCGTCAACGCTAATTCGCGCAGCAACTCGAAGCTTCGATCTCGGCTCCCATCATCGACCGTAATGATCTCATACTCGTGGCCAAGCTCCGTCAGCGCTGAAGTAAGGCGTTCGTACAGCGATGGAATGCTTTCTTCCTCGTTATAGATCGGGACAACGATCGAGAGGTAGGGCGTAAGCTCAGTTTGCTGGCGTGTCGCGTTGATCGGTTCCCAAGCAGTGGCAAGCTCCATACGTATCTATCCTATGTACCTTTGCAATAAGTGTATCGTTGATTTGTGGCCCCTATTGTACCCGATTGTACATCATCCTGAAACAGCCTCACCGAATCTACGCAGTATCGGCATCCTGATGCTGTAAACGGCCACGCCAGGCCTGAAAGAGCCCGCGTGTCGAAGGTAAAACGCCGGCCAATAATCCGGTTGCACTAATCGTCTGCGTAAGCAGAATCAGCGTGTCGAATGTGCGCGGGCCGCTCACCAGCAGCGGAATGCACCAACTGAGTACCAACGGGTACCACGGCCAATCGTGACGCCAGCGGATCACCACAAACGCTATCCCGACGATCGCATAGGGGATCGAAAGCGGGATGAGCAGTGTATTCAGCAGCAACAGCGCTCCAAACGGATCATCGCGGCCCGATCGCCACCAGAACCAAGCCGCCAACAAGCCGATCAAGATGCCAACTGGCGGCATGATCAGCGGCGAATGGGGTAGATCGGGGCCGTAGGCTTGCAACCCGGCCAACCACAGGCGATAGATCTCGGGTCCGCTGACCGCCAGAATACCCAGCCAGAGCAGCGCTGAGAGTCCTCCAAACGCGGCGAGCAACCGCCACCGTCTCTGCAGCAGCGCCTGCAACAGCAGCCATCCCACGGGCAGGGCCAACGTTTGGGGCTTCAAGATCACCAAGGCCAGCAGTACGCCCGTCAGCACATCGCGTTGGCGGTGGTAGGCGCGCTCGGCGAACATTAAGCCCACCAACACCAGCAAACTGATCTGGCCCAATTGCAAGCCCTGGCAGAGCGGCAACCAGAGCAGTAGCCAGAGCAGACCGCTGCGCTGGCTGGTTTTGCGCGTCCAATACTCGAACCCGATCACCGAGACGAGCAACATCAGGATGCCGCTGAGCATGAGCGGCAGCAGAGCGACTGGTGCGCCGAGCAGCAGGGTGGCGGGTGGATAGGCGAATGCGCCAGCAGGAAGCTCAATCCCGGTCGATTTCGTATATGGCCCATACGGGTCGCCGCCTGCGAGCCAATGCCGAATGCCGGAGAGAATCGTATCCCAATCGATCAGGATGTGCTCGTTCATCGTTTTATCGCATACTGATAGGCCGCTTCGGCGGCGAGCGCCAGCCGATCCCAATTGTACGTCTCTGCCACTCGTCGTGCAGCCGCGGCACCGAGGTGACGGCGTAGTTCGGCATCATTCAAGAGGCGCAACACCGCCTGGGCAAATGCCGCAGGCTGATGCGGCGGCACCAGCAAGCCGCTCTCGCCCGCTTGCAGATACTCGTTCGCTTGGCCCACCTGGCTCGCCACGATCGGCAATCCGGCGGTCATCAACTCCAGCAGCTTCGCAAGCCCTCGCGCGCGGTTGATCAGCGTATCGCTCATCGGCGCGAGGGCCACATCGGCTGCCGCTAGCAGCGTTGGAATCTGCTCCGGCTCGACCCATCCACGGTAGTCGATGGCCTCCGCGATGCCGCTGCGCTGAGCTAAGCGCAACAACTCCTGCTCCTCGCCGCGCTCGCCCTTCCCCACCACCAACAACCGAGCGTGCGGCGCCTGGTTGAAGATCGCCACCAGCGCGCTGATCAGTTCGGGCAGCTCGAACTCCCAAAAGCGCGTGTAGAGTAACAGCAGCGGCGCATCGTTCAGCCCAAGCTGCTGTCGAGCCGCAGCGCGTTCGATCTGCGGTTGGCCGCTGGCCGCTAGGCCGTTCGGCAGGTGAAAGACCCGTTCGGGTGCCACACCGAAGCCCCACACCTGCGTTTCGAGCGTATGGCTTGCCACCGTCACCGCAGCGGCGCGGCGCGGCAGGTCGCGCTCTTGCCAGGCGAACACCGTTTTGGCGGGGCGCGGATACGGCAACAGATCGTTCCAACCGCCCCAGCCCTCCCAATCGTCGGTATCCACCACCAGTGGCACGTGAGGTAGCAGCATACGGCTCAGGAGTGCAGCCAAGCCGCTGTAGCCCTTTGGCTTGAACAGATGAATGATGGCGGGGCGCTCGGCCAGCGTGGCTCGCAGGAGCAACGCGACATACCCCAGATCGTTGAGCGGCCCGATGAGTTTGGGCAGCGGCGTGTGATAGACTGGAACACCACCATACACATCGCGGCGGCCTGCATCTTGTGGGTTGAGCACGGGCGGAGCAATAATCGTTGGCTGGTAGCCACGGCGCTTCAACGCCTGAGCGAGTGGGAGCATCCGCGCCAGCAACGTACCCTTTGGCCTAATGCCAAAAGGCGCCAGCATCGCGATCGAACCAGTGATGGTGTGCGGCATGATCGTTATCTTGTCGTTCCCTCTTGTGGCGCTGTTGTTCGCGCCAATGCCAGGTGGAGCAGAGAATCAGTGGGATAATCGTTGTTCCAATCAAAACCAACGCCGTATTTGGCAGGCCAAGCACGATCCCCAACCAAGAGAAAGCACTACCCACTACTGCTAATCGCCCTCCGATCGCGACCCAAACCAACAATAATGGTAGGAGCGCATAAGAGTCTGGGATGGGTATGAAAAGTGAGTGTAAAACGCCTAATCGCGTATACCAAGGCAAATGCCAGGAGACGATCAGTAAGAGCACTCCCCAAGGCCATAAATGAGCAGTGTATACGATGTGATTATAGCGCATAACACTAGCAAGCCAATCACTGACCCAAGTGGGTTGTATCAAAAAACAGCTGCCCCACAGCACGAGGCTCCAAGCAGCGGCCCAGAGTAAGGCTCTACGATTACACTGCCAAGCCCACAATACTCCAGCCAGCATAAAACAAAAACCGACTTGCGGCTTCATTGGCAACAAGGCGATACATATTCCCACCAACCAAGTCCGTTCAGTTTGCATTGAAAACAGCAGTAATACTGCAATAGCAAACCATACGAGTGTTACTTGTTTGAGCAGTACTGCATTAAATAACGGCATAAAACAGAGCGGCAACAGCACTAGTTGTCGCCAGTTAGGGTTGAGACCGATAGCAGCGCTGGACCCTAATCCACCAACAAGAATCCAGGCAACAATTGCACCTGTTAATGGAAGTAACGAAAACGGTAGCATGCTAAAGGCTAGCGGGAGCGGGTATACATAACCAACAGCAGGATATGGGACCTTCCAGGTGGCAATAAATTCCGCAATGATCTCAGGACCATAGGGGTTCTGTCCATCTAAAATGGCCTTTCCTGCTCGATACGTTGGATAATAATCTGTGCCAATACCATCGATAGGATCCATAGAGATGTACGCAACCACCCATCCTATCGACAGGGCCAAGAACAAGCCCATTTCAAGCCAAGTTGTTGTTTTTATCGAGCGAATTGTATCCAACATATCTAACTTCCGTTACTACATTGCTGGCTAAATACAATTATAAGTTGACATGGTATGACAAGCGCGAAGGGCATGTAAGAACACCTACACGCCCTTCTGAGTTTGCTAGCCAAGCCTTCTCACTGAGAGAAGGTTATGAGTTAACAAGGACCACAGGAAGCATCAGGTAGAGAATCTTCGTCACCGCCAACTCGATCGAGTTATAGGTTTGGTCGATCTCCACACCTCCACCCGTTGCTGTAACCGTATTGGTTGCGATCATTTCTGTATCGGGCACTCGGACATAGTACACAATCTCCACCAATCCAGGCTCGCTAGAGCTACTCATCGCCGGAACTTGCGGGATAGTCCACTTGAGCGTCTGCCCATTTTCCTCTGGTGCGGGGCTTTCATCATCAACGCCCTCGAACGTAAACCCTTCAGGCAGGACATTGATGATCTCCACATTTGTAAGCGGTGAACTGAGCGGATTCACCAGCATAATGCGGAACTGGATAACCGAGCCTATCTCTGCCAGATTCGGCCCGACCAAGGTGAGCGCAGGCGATGGAGGAATGATACGCACCTCACCACCTTCATCGGCGGGTGGGATAATACCAGTTGTACTTGTCGCATGGACATACGAATAGAACACACCGTATCCCGAGGCCGCCTTCACCTTAAATTCGAGCAAGATACGTCCAGGGGTGGCTCCTTGTTGCACTGGAAGCCGCAGATTTCTCCAAACTATCGGGTTCCCTAGAGATTCGGGTTGTGGACCATTCGTCATTTCGATAAACGAGAAACCGAGCGGGAGCGTCAGCGAGATCGCGACGTTCTCGTAAATAATGTTGTTGTTATTAATGATCGAGAGACGATAGGTCAGTTCATCCCCAGGTTGTGGATTGGTGGGCGTTGTCTCGATGGTTGTAGAGATCTTATTTTCCACCACAACATCGCGGTACGCGTAGCAGTTGCCACTTTCTGTAACACCATTACAGACTAGATTGGGGAAGGGATTCCCGCCGAGCACTTCAACGCCATTACGGTACGTTCCGATTAAGTGAGGCATTCGTGCTATATACTCGTATGTGTAAGTCGTTTTTGGCGGTACGCTTACATTCTCCCAACGTAACAACTGCTGCCCATTTGGCTGTGTTGTGACTGATGTTGGAGGAGTGCTGCCGGGGCTTGTCGCGACAAATGTGGTATGGATCGGCAGTGTGTCACTGAGCACCAACTGAGACACTGTTTGTGTTTCACTCTGGTTATTCACCTGAATAGTGAATCGCACCTGCTCACCCAAAGCAATAGTGCCTCGATTGACACTCTTCGTGATACGCATCTCAATGGCACTGACGCGTACACAGGTATCTGCACCTGTTAGGATGGAATATCCCTCGCCGATCGGCTCCATCCAGCCCCGATTACAATAATCTCCAGCGCGGATACGAGTCCCATCAAGTGGTAACTCCACTGTGAAACGATAGGTCAACTTTCCATTGGCTGGTAGCAGAACCTCATCCCAGTAAATAAACCCATTTTGATCGGGTATCACCGATTCGGGAGGCGGCCCCTCCAACATTTGCTTGAAGGTATAGAAGTTACCCGCTGGCTTTGTGAACCGATCCATGGGCACGATCATTTGATCTTTGTTGATATGGCTCTCAAAGGTCAGCGTGAACTCCAGCAACCGATTCGAATCGTTAGGGTTCACCGAGTTTCGATCGACCGTCTTTGTTATACTCCAGGGAAAAGCAATACAAACCTGTGCACTATTGACCTCTCGCGCTTGGCTTCGTGAACTGTCTGGTTTTATGCGGTTATTCAAACAGCGGCCTGGTAAACCACGCGCTGTCACCACAAAACGTAAAACGGTACGTCCTGGGTTTGCAGCGGAACCACCCGGTACAGTGAGATTATCCCACCTGACAGTTGTAGAGCTCACGCTTGAGGGGTTCGGCCCACCATCGAGCATTTGTACGAAGACAAACGGGATATTGGAGTTAATTGGCAGCGTATCGACCAGCGACACATCGGTCATCGGTGTAGACGAGCGATTGCTGAGCTCTACCGTGTAAATAACATTCGTACCACTCAGCACTGCGGTTGACACATTCACCGTTTTGGTTGCTGACAGCAACGGTTCGACATTCGCTGTACCCTTGATGGTTTGGACACAGCCCATGGGCACATTCGCTGGCAACGACATCACTTGGGCGATCGCCTCGTTTGCATTGATGACAATACCCGCTGTGCTTTGTACAGTCAGTTGCTTACTGCCAGGTGATGCGAACGTACCTTGAGGAATCGTCACATTGCTCCAAGTGACCGAATTATCAACACTGTTGTAGACCCCTCCATCCCCACTGCTGGTGTAAGAGAAGGCGGATGGAAGGAACAGTTTAATGGTCACAGGGTTGAGTTGCGAACTCCAATTGTTTTTCACCGTTACACGCCAAGTAACCGTCTCGCCAATATACACTCGGTTCGGCGAGGCCTGTACTTGCAGAACCACTGGTCGGAACAATTGAGTGCTGACAGACGCTCCCGAAATGGTATAGCGCTCGGTCGCCGACTTCATTGGGATTTCGTTGCTCGTAACGGCGTACTGGTTATTGTTGATATTGTTACAATTGTTTGCAGCTAAATCGGTTCGAATACGAGCACTGAACCGGAGTTCGCGAGATTGATTCCTGTCGAGCCTGTCGATGGTCCAAGTGATGCGTGTGCGACCGTTCACGGTGCTAACAACGCCAGTAATATCATTAGTATTTATAGGAACAACGTTCGTTAACTGGTCTGGAACATCGTCGTAGATGACAACATTCGTTGCATCCTCAGCGTCGTCACGAATCTTACCTCCAGGCTGATCCTCTGGTGCTGTCGCATTACCGACTGTAATGGTATACACTAACTCATCACCTTGGAGTGCCTGAGTCTTGTCGACCGTTTTCTTCAGGTTGAAAATTGGCCCATGGACCAAAATACCCCATTGGTCGCTATTGAGCACAGTGGCCGTGCTAATGCTGTCATCCCGATACAGCGCAGCCGTATTACCTAACACCACAGCCGCCTTTTTTGTTTGCGGATAGACCGCCGGGTTAACGCGCACTGTGTAGTCGATCTTGCCATACTGTTGGGGTGCAACGGTGCCTAACGCCCAAACGACCTTTCGGGCACCATAGTTGTTACCATTGGTATTCCCCGAAAGGGTTTTAATGAAAGGTTGCTGGCTTAATGTGCCCGTATAGGTAAACAGACATGTCGCAGGTGCGTTACTACAGCCGGTATAGGCTTGATTATTGCCAATGCTAGTTTCGAGCAACACATTGTTGTAGGTCAAATTGCTCGTATTCGTAAAGTACATCGAATACGTCACACGCTCATCAGCATGGGCTTTCAGTTTCGAGACAATATTGATCTTAAAGGTGCCATCGGGTTGGGTGTCTGAGGGGCGCACCAAACTCGGCTCCACAGCATCGACGCTTGGTGTATCTGCGGTGGATTGTGCATCAAGTGTTGTAGGAGTTGCAGTCGGGACAAGTTGCTCAAGGCGTTCATCTTCAACTGTCACCTGCTGTTCATTCCAGGTACCATCCTCGTTTTTGACCACCACCTGCATGGAGGGCATGTCTTGTGGCTCTACAACATCTTGAGGCTGCACAGTTGATTGGGGATCGTCGGAGCCATCCTGCGCCTGAACGGATGGACTGGTTGCCCCGCTAAAACTAACGAGGGATAGAAGGAGGATTGCCAATAATACATAATGCAACGCCTGAGATAATCGTAATCGCATAACAACTCCTTATCGTTCCTACTTGGATGCATTTCATCATCGCAAGTATATTGTAAGATGCAATAGCAGGCCTTGTTATATCACTATCACTCTGGTAGAAATCCATGATCCCAAGATCATCACAGTTTATGGTTTCATAAATAATCTATGGAGTAAGAAACTGAGTATAGGGGAGGCTCAGCTGTGCGGAGGTGGGCATAGAACCACATGCAAGATGAAAGAAATAGGGAAGAAATATTGATAAACGCCACCTCACCGCATCATTAATAATAAAATAATTGTACCATACAATGGTAGTATAGCAGACTCGGCGAACCAAATTATTAATATCGTTTGACAATTGAGTTATAAGCAGGCTGCGGGACGGCCTGTCCGACGAGGGGTTGGGCTCAACGGCCAGCTCGCATTCTAGCAGCGCGACCAAGCCGCACTAAATTACAAGAAAATCTCAAAAGAGAACCCATTTTGAGACTTGCCTTACTGCCCCATTTATGGCACCATATTGTAGTGCGATGGTACCGCATTCTAAGCGGGGAAGTTCATGGTACTAGCGAGACACAACCCAGAAGTTCCTTTTCACGCTGTTGACGATCCCTAGACCATCGTGTACAATGAGCGCAGCTTTTCTGGGCCGCGAGAATTCAGCATGCCTTCCACCCCTAGACCCGAAGGAGCCGGGCAATGCCAGACGAGCGTGGCAACGCGAACGAACTTGAGCCGCGATTTTACCCTAATCTCATCGGTCGTCTTTATCTGATCAGCCTTGAGGATGTCATGGGGCGTAATGGCGTCAACGCCCTATTAAACTTGTCGGGTGCGCGTCATTTAGTGAACAACTACCCACCAAGTAACCTCAAGCGGGAGTTCCCTTTCTCTGATCTGACGACGATTTCGGCGGCAACCGAGACAATGTATGGCCCGCGAGGCGCGCGTGGTATGGAGTTGCGCGCCGGTCGCTATGCTTTCAACTTGGGCCTTAAGGAGTTTGGGCCGTTGCTCGGCATGGCCGACCTCGCGCTTAAACTTATGCCGATGACGATGAAGATGAAGATCGCGCTCAATGCAACTGCGCAGACTTTCGACCGCTTTAGTGATCAGCCAACACACGTCGAAGAGCGCAAAGGTCAATTCATCTATGTGATCGAGAAATGTCCGGTCTGCTGGGGCCGCCATAGTGAGAAACCATGCTGCCATTTGGCACAGGGTATTCTCGAAGAAGCGCTAACCTGGGTGACCGGTGGCCACTCGTTCCATATGGAAGAGATCGAGTGCCGAGGCACTGGTGGCAACACTTGTACCTTTGCAATCGATAAAGATCCGGTAGATTAACATAGGCGTTGACGCCTATGCCTATGTTACGTGCAGTGCCTGTCAGGTCTGTATCGCGTAATGCGACTGTAATCTGCAGGCCTTGAGATGGGTAGACGCTATCTAGTATAGTAAAGGGGGCAGCCGCCCTGGAGGAGGTCCACTACTCGTTCGCCTCCGGCCGACAGAAAGGGGATCAGTAGCTCATGAAACGTATCGTCATACGAGATCGAACAGTCATCCCCCCATTCGGCGAGCCGGCACGCGATTTGCGCATTCTCAACAAGCCGCTCTGGTTACTCCAGCGCGACTTGTTGGCGTTTCATTGCCGGGGCGCATTGGAAGTGGACTCGTTATCCGAGATCCCTCGTGATCGCGAGGAGCTTCTAGTTCACCGGGATAACCTTTTCTTTAACGACCTATTAATCGATAGCTTTATCACTCAAGCGCGAGCGAGTGGGCATGCTTGCCAAATAGCGTTCGCGCGCGAAGATAAAGCCATTACGACTCATGCCCTGCGTCTGCAGGATGGCATACGTCTCGATCTCCAGCGGAATGTGTTCCTGGCGGATCTGTTTTACTATCCCAACGGAATCGACGAAGAACCACAGCCCTTGGTGATCGATACCGAGCCGCGTGAGATGGGTTATTACCACATCCCCAGCTACATGGCGCCGAATCAGGGCGACATGGTTTTTCAGGTTCCCCGCAAACCCTTTCTCTCGATTGAAAATTGGGTACACGTTTTCTTGGCGAATTCGCCATTCGGTGTGTTTTCGTGGGGACGTATCCAGGAGCAATTAGTAGAGGAGAGTTGGAAGGAGAAGCTGGCGGTCTCCTTCGCAACTCTGGGCCATAAGCTTAATCCCTTCTCACCTGCATGGCGCAATCACTTTTTGGCCAGCTCTCGCATGGTCAAAGTGGGGAAAAATTGCTCGATCGACCCAACTGCAACGATCCATGGCCCAACTGTTATCGGTAATAATGTGACTATCGGCGCCGGCGTGGTTATCACAAATAGCTTGATCGGCAATAATGTCAATATTATGCAGGGTTGCCAAGTGATGCTCAGTGTCGTGAGCGACCGCTGCTACCTGCCGTTCAATGCTAGTCTGTTTATGACTACTTTGATGGATAACTCGATGGTCGCGCAACTCTCCTGTTTGCAGTTGTGTGTGGTCGGGCGAAATACATTCATTGGGGCTGGGAATATCTTTACCGATTTCGACCTCGTGAATCGACCTCTCCAAACGTTTCATAAAGGCGAACTACACGAGGTGGGCCTACCAGTGCTTGGCTCTGCGGTCGGCCATAACTGCAAAATTGGTAGCGGATTTGTGATCTATCCTGCGCGCATGATCGGCTCAAATACAACTCTGATCTATGCAGATAAAGAAGCTGTAGTTAGCCGGAACGTCCAGCATCTGGCCCGTAGCGACGATGCTGAGGCCGATGAGAATGGCGAGTTAACGCGCACTGTCTATAAATGGCCGCAGCGGTTTGATATAGATGCACACCCTAAGGGTGCGGCTCAGGTTGACACCGATACGTCATTTATTGAACCGCTTCAGATGGCGCTGCCTAAATCAGCGCGTGTGCGGCAATAGAGAGGACTACCCTGTGAGCAAAGAAAAGATTCTTGTCGTCGAAGACGCTCCCGACATCTCTAGCCTGCTCAAGATCTATTTCACATCGCAGGGATACGAGGTGATGACGGCGATGCGCGGTCAGGTGGCTCTTGAACTCTGCCGCAAAACGCCGCCGAACCTTGCGTTGTTGGATGTCAACCTCCCTGATATGGAGGGGTACGATATTGGGCGTACTTTGCGTCAAAGCGCCCGTACGCGTCATATCCCGATTATCTTCCTAACAGCACGTGGTGAAAAACAGGATCGCCTGAAGGGCCTCGGTGAGGTTCAGGCAGAATATTATATTGTCAAACCGTTTGATATTGAAGAAGTTCATACCATTGTCAAGGGCGCCCTCGATCGGGCCCGTCAGAAGAACCTGGCGCACCCGGTGACGAATTTGCCTACCGCCGAACTGATCAACGAACAGTATCGGGCGTTGCTCTCGGGCACCGGCTGGGCTTTGGCTCAACTCCATATCAACGGTTTTGAGACCTTTACCCAAGCATACGGCGCCGTGGTCGGCGAAGATGTGCTCAAGTTTAGCGCATTGTTGCTGAGCGAGGTCGTTAACGAGTTGGGTAGTGCTGAAGATTTCATTGGTCAGATGGTGGTTGGCCCCGATTTTATCGTGACTTCCACGCCTGAACAATTACGCGCAATCTGCGAAAAACTTGCCGAACGTTTTGATGCCGAGATTGGTCTTCACTACAATTATAAAGATCGCCGTAACGGCTATATTGTGGTTAATGATGATGCTGGAAATCCTCGGCAAGTGCCCCTCATGTCGCTTTCGATCGGTGTGCTTACCAGCGATGATGGTCCCTTTTACGATATTCGTGAATTGAGCGAAACTGCCGAGGAGGTTCGCCAAAAGGCGTTGGCCGAAGCACGCGATCAGGGTCGCAAGAGTCATGTTAGTTATGGACGAGCCTGAGCGCAATGGGCTGAGCGCCGAGTGATGTTTGCATACCCACTCGCACTCTAGCCTTGCTTGGCTCCTACATTCTTCACCTTAACGTACCACCCATCCAGCAATAGCTAGTGCGGCTGTTTCTGGAAGGAGCATGGCCCTCAATATGGACTCGACAACGGTAGCGGGACCGCAAGTTCGTGCATGGGAACTCCTTGCCAACCTTGCGGATAGTGGGCAGAACCAAGCAACCATGCAGGACGCGCAAAGCTTCGTGCAGAGTGTTGTTACGATCCTGCGTTCACACCTCGCTTGCCCGTGGGGAGTTTTCGTACTACAGGCATCCGTAGACTCTGAGGCGCGTGCTAGCTGGGGCCTGACGGATTCGCAACTCCAAGAAGTTTTCGTTCACAATGGGCATCGGCTTGATGACTCGTTGATCGAACTGCCACTGCACTGTGCCGAGCAGCAAGTTGGTACATTGGTGCTCGCCGCTCCCCCTTCTCCTGAGCCTTCCTTACCTCCGGCGTTTTTGCAGGCGCTTGCTCGACAGCTTGAGCTGCTGATTACCCATCATTTGCGCGAGGCGAAACAGCAACAGCTTGAAGCAAAACACCAGCAAGAAATTGCAATGCTTCAGGCAGCTGCTTCGCTGAATTTGCATGAATTCGGTCAAACCGATTTGCGCCTTGCCTTGCGCTCGCTTATTGAGCGAGTGGTCGAGTTGAGTGGTGCTCAAGCCGCAGGTATCTGGACGATCGGTGAGGATGGTAATCTTGAGCCGTTGATCAGCCACGGGGTCGAGCCAGAGTCGTTGTTGGTGCATATTCAAGCTAACCAAGGGCCGCTTGGGAAGGTGATGGTATCGCGCCAAACACTCGTCATTGACGATTATACGACCTATGAAGGGCAGTATCCCGTCGATCAGGATGGCCGTTACCGCGCGGGGATCGTTGTGCCGCTCTTGGTGCAGGATGAGTTGATTGGCGTGCTTGCGCTGGCTCATACGCAACCCGATAAGCGTTTTCTGGCTAACGAGCAGGCGCTGATCGAAACATTCGCACAGCCGGCGGCGTTGGTTGTGCGGAATGCGCAGTTGGTGACGCAGCAGCAGTTGCGCGCCCGCGAGCTGTTTGTGCTGTATGAGAACGGCAAGGTCATCAGCTCGACGTTGCAACTGGAGCCGATGCTTACACGGGTCGCCGAGAATATCACGCTGGCGATGGGTGCCGAGCGTTGTGCGATCCAGTTGATCGACCCGAATGATGCAGGCTCGTTGTATGAAGCAGCTTCGTACAGTGCCGACCCGAACAATGAGACCACGAAACCACGCTATCGCTTCGCGAATTATCGGGCGATCGACCAGTTGATGCGCACCGGCGAGACGTTGGTGCTCGATGCGGCGCATAGCCAACAGCACCGTGCTGCCGATACCGATGCAGTGCTGCGCATGTTCGGTTATCGCAGTGCGTTGTTGGTGGCGCTCAAGGTAAAGGATCGTACGGTTGGCCTGTTGAGCATCGGCTACTCCGAGCAGCGCCAGAACTTCTCTCGCGCCGAGATCAACCTTGCGCAGACGTTGGCGAATCAGGTTGCCACTGCGATCGTTAATGCCCAGTTGTATGCTGCCGAGCAGCAGCGTGCGAGCGAGTTGGAAAAGTTGCAGCTGATCGCTCGCCGTTTGGGCGCAGACTTGGCGCTCGACGAGACGCTTGATGCGATCGTCGAATCGGTACGCTCGCTGATGTCGTACGCCGCTATCGAGATTTGCTTGTTCGATCCGGCTGATCAGGTGCTGCATGTGGCTTTGGCCCACGGCATCCGCGAAGATAGCATGCCGTTGGCGTACCAGTTGTCGGATGGCCTGACTGGCTGGATGGCAAAGAACCGCCGTTCGTTGCGCTTGGACGATTTCAAGAATCCCCCCGCGCGACCAATTGCCCGTACCCTGGAATCCGGCGTGATAGCGCAGAGTTTCTTGGGCTCTCCGTTGTTGGTCGGTGGCCAGTTGATGGGTACGCTCAAGTTGCTGGGTGAACGCCCAAATGCGTTTTCCTCAGTCGATGAGCGCTTGCTGACCATTGTGGCTGGCCAAGCCGCTCAGGCTATCCAGAATGCGCGTCGCTACGAGGAGGCCGATGAGCAGCTGCGGCGACGCTTCCAGCAATTGAAGGCGCTTCAACGGATCAGCCGCCAGTTAACTGCAACGCTGTATCTCCATAACATCTTGGGCTTCGCTTTGGAAGAGGCGTTACGAGCGACCTTGGCGACGCAGGGGTATATCGCCTTGCGTGGCTATGTGGCGCAGTACGAGAGCGGCGAGATGAAGGAGCCCGATGTCGCGCTGCAGGGCTATAGCTCGGATACTGAACATAACGAGAATGAGGAAACGCCGAAGGGCTATATCGCGCTGCGTGAGGCGAATGACGATACGCTGGCGCGGGTTGTCGCTGCCGCCGGTTACACTGATGAGGAGTTCCATAAACTCTTAAATGTGGAGATCAGCGGGACGCACACCGCAGCGGACGATGCCTTGATGCGCAACGAGGCGGTGATCGTCGATTCGCTGATGCGCGATGATCGGCTGTTGGGGGTTGGCTCGACCGCTGTTTCAGTGCTGGCCGTGCCGATCTTCTACGAGGAACAGGTTGTTGGTGTCGTTAATCTGCATAGC
Organism: uncultured Roseiflexaceae bacterium; assembly: GCA_937988885.1. Taxonomy (GTDB): domain Bacteria; phylum Chloroflexota; class Chloroflexia; order Chloroflexales; family Roseiflexaceae; genus CALKHR01. Next base: position 49,890 of record CALKHR010000164.1, read on the forward strand.
CAATCGGCGCGGGCGTTCGATCACGAGGCGCTAGAGTTTGTTCGCGCCTTGGCCGACCAAACGGCGCTGGCGATTGGTAACGCGCAACGCTACGAGGAGCAGCGGCGCCAACGTGAACTGCTTCAGCAGCGCGCTGGCTTGCTCAATGAGGTGCTGACGATTGGGCAGGCGCTGCGTGCCGATCGCTCGATCGAAGATGTGTTGGAGCAGATTGCGTTTAGTATTGTCGAGACGGCTGGCTTCCGCTCGGTGGTGTTTAATCTGCTCGATGCCAATGAGCCCAATGTCTTGCGTGTCGTGACTGGCGCGGGCTTGCCTCTGGCCGAACTGGAGCGCTTACGTAAGGGCCGGTTCTCGCTCGACCTGGTGCATCGGCTGTTGATCCCCCAGTTTCGGTTGGGGCGCTGTTACTTCATCCCAGCCGAGGAGAGTGCGAAGCTTCTCGGCAATGAGGATATTAGTTCGTTCTCGTACACGACGATCACCGATGAGCGTGCTGGTGATGAATGGCAGGCCAATGATCTGCTGCTGATGCCGCTGTATACGATGAACGGTGAGTTGATCGGCTTGATTTCGGTCGATGATCCGTATGATCGTATGCGTCCTACGCGGCGCACGGTCGAGCCGCTGTCTATCTTCGGCGATCAGGCGGCCATCGCGCTTGAGAATATGCGCCTGTTCAGCGAGCGCGAACGGCGTATCTCTGAGTTGCACGTCATCAACCAGATCGGAAGCATCACGAGTTCGACGCTCGACTTGGAGCAGATGTTCTTCCATCTCTACAAGAGTCTGTCGAGCTTCTTAGAGGTCGATGCTTTCTTCTGTTTGGTCTACGATGAGCCTCGCCGCGAGATCACGAATATTCTGCTGGTCGATAAACAAGGGCCGCGCTTCGAGCCGCGCAGTGAGGCGCCGACGCCAGGCAGCATGACGGCCTGGATTATCGAGAATCGTCAGCCGTTGTTGTTCTCTAATCTGCAGACAGAGGCGAAGGCCCGAGGCTTCCGGCCACGCTTCTGGGGCAAGTACCGTCGGGCGATGGCTTCATGGGCGGGTGTGCCGTTGCTCATCGGCGATGGCGAGGTCGTTGGCGTTCTTGCTGTGCAGAGCGTGCAGCCGAATCGCTATAGCGAGCGCGATCTGTCGTTCTTGGCCACGGTGGCAAACCAAGTTGCGCTGAGCGTACAGAATGCTCGGTTGTTTAGTGAGCGTGAACGCCAGATCGCTGAGCTTGATGCGCTGAGCCAGATCAGCCGCGTGACGAGTTCGACGCTCGAACTGCGGCCCATGACGCTCGGTATTCATCATGTGCTGCATGAGATCCTCGGTGCCGAACGCACGTATGTTACGTTGTTCCACCGTACCTACGGCTTAGTGACTTCGTTGCTGATCGATAAGGGCGAAGTGCTCGTCGATGAGGTGCAGAATATTCTGCCCGAGATGAATACGCATCGCCCTGGCGATTGGGTTGTGGAACATGATGCTCCGTTGCGTGTGAACGATAGCGCGGCATTGGCGACCGAGAACCCCGAGATCGCGCCCTTGTTCGAGCAGGAAACCGATGTTGTGCGCTCGTACCTGGGCATTCCGTTGCATGCCCACGATGGCACCGCTATCGGCACGTTGGCGGTGAGTAGCCACCGCCCCAACATCTTCAGCGCGCAAGATGAGCGCTTGCTCAGCAATATCGGCGCGCAGGTGTCGCTCGCTGTGCAGAACGTGCATCTGTTTGAGCGCGCTCAGGAGCAGGTTGAGCAACTCAGTCTTTTGAATCGTGTGTCATCGGCGGCTGCATCGACTCTGCAGATCCGCGATGTATTCGAGGCCGCGCTAGAGGCGATGGTGCGTGCGACAGGCGCAGAGCAGGCGCGCGTGGTGCTCTTCGATCGACGGGCTGGTATCGGTACGATTGCTGCCGAATATCTGCCGAGCGATCTGCCGAAGTCCATCACTATTCCTCTCTCAAATAACCCTTCGATTGAATGGATCGATACGCATCAGCGCCCATTGGTAGTGCTCGATGCCCAGCACGATCCGTTACTAGAGCCGTCGCACGAACTGTTCCGCGAGATCAATGTCCGTTCGTTGGCGTTGATCCCGCTGATCGTCGGCGATAGTGTGATCGGCACGATCGGTCTCGATAGCATCGGGAAGCAACGCGTCTTTAACGCGCAGGATATCGAGCTGTGCCAGACGATCGCGAACCAGACGGCCACAGCGCTTGAGAATGCACGGCTCTTTAATGAGACCGAGCAGAGTGCGATTGCGCTGCAGCATAAGGTCGGTGAGCTTTCGACCTTGTTGGAGGCCGCGCGTGTGTTGAGCTCGTCGCTGAAGCCTCGCGAAGTGCTTGCTTCGCTGATGGAGGTGGTCGGGCGTCAGCTGCATGTGAACTCGGTGGCCCTCTGGACGATCGATGAGAACGGCACGCTGCTGCCTTCGGCGATGGCTGGTATTGAGGGCGAGGATTTCCTGGAGATGCGCGTGCCGATCGGTGAGGGTTTGACCGGCACCGTGGCTGCGATGGGCAAACCGCTGGCGATCGCGAACGTCGAGGAGCACGGCGGCTCGATCTACCCGTACTTCAACCGTGAGCATAAGCTGACATCGTTCTTGGGCGTGCCGGTGATCTACCACGAGAAGATCGTTGGTGTGCTGACGGCTATGACGATCGAGCGGCGCGAGTTCAGCTCCGATGAGGTTCAGTTGCTTTCGGGTATGGCCGATCAGGCCGCGATTGCAATGGAGAACGCCCAACTCTTCGAGGAGCGCGAGCGGCGTATCACTGAGCTGACGACACTCAACCGCATCAGCCAGACGATGAACGCCACGCTGGAGCTCGATGTGTTGTTGGAGGTGTTGCATCGCGGCATCAGCGAAGTGATCAATGTCTCCGATTCGTTCATTGGCCTCTATGACCCGACAACGCAATTGCTCAGCTTCCCGATCTACTGGGAGAACGGCAAGCCTGCGCCGAACCAGAAGACGCAGTCGATCAGTGCGGGCGATGGTTCGCTGCCCAGCAAGGTGATCCTTGAGCGGCATCCGCTCCTCCTGCGCACGCCTCAAGAGGTGAAGGAGCTGATTGGTTCGCCACTCTACGGATCGTGGGTGGGTGTGCCGATTATTCAGGGTGAGCATGTTTTGGGCATGATCTCGGTTAGTAGCCCATATGCGCAGAGCTACGATTCCGATGATCTGCGCTTCCTGACGACGGTTGCCAGCCAGGCGGCTACGGCGATCGCGAATGCTCGGTTGTTTATCGAGCGTGAGCGCCGTTTGCGCGAGGTGAGCGCGATCAAGGATATCGGCAGCGCTGTCACCTCCACGCTCGATCTGCAGAATGTGCTGGAGCGCTTGCACACCGAGTTGGGTCAAGTGATCGATGTGAGCACCTCGTTCATCGGCATGTACAACGCCGAAGAAAACATGCTGACCTATATGATCGCGTACGACAGCGGCTCACGTGTGGAGTTGCCGCCTCGTGAGATCGTCGAGGGCGTGAATCATTGGGTGATTACGCATCGCCAGCCGTTGCTGATCAGCACTGAGGACGAGTATCGCGCCTTCTACAAGGAGGTGCACTTCGATGATCGCATCGGCCACCCTGAGCGCCGTGAGCAATCGTACCTGATTGTGCCGATCGTTTCGGGCGATGAGGTGTTTGGTATCATCAATATCCAAAGCTACGAGCCATACGCCTTTAATCAGGACGATGTGCGGTTTGTCTCGACGGTTGCGAACCAGGCGGCCATCGCGATCACGAACGCCCGCTTGTTCCAGGAGCGCGGTCGCCGTATCGAGGAGCTCGCTACCTTCAACGAGATTGGTCAGCAACTCAATGCGGTGGCGCGGCTTGATGATCTGCTCGAGTTGATCTACCGCCAGACCAGCCGCTTGCTCGATACGACCAATTTCTATATGGCGTTCTACGACGCTCGGTACGGCCAGTTCTCCTTCCCAATGCTGTTTGAGCGGGGTGAGCGCATTACTGTGCCGCAATCGGCTGCCGAGGATAGCCCGACCGCGTATGTGGTGCGAACCCGCGAGCCGCTGCTGTTGCAGGGTCCCGATCTGCTTGAGCAAGCGAAGGCTCTTGGCGTGCATTCGCTCGATCCGAAGATCAAATCGTGGCTGGGTGTGCCGATGATGGCTGCCGACCAGGTGGTCGGTATGATCGGTATTCAGGATTACGAGCACGATCACGCCTACAGTGAGGATGATGTGCGTTTGTTGAGCACATTGGCTTCCTGGAGCGCGATCGCGATCGAGAATGCCCGCCTGCTCGGCGAGACGCGTCAAAGCGTGCAAGAACTGACGGCGCTGCACGAGGTGAGTGTGGTGCTGGCTGGTACGCTCGATATCGCTGAGATTCAGGAGATGGTCGCTTCGAGCACTATCGAGTTGCTGAAGGCCGATGTGTGTGTGGTCTTCCAACTGGATGAGAACCGCCGCGTTACGCAGCAGGTGATCCTCGATGCAGGGAACCTTGGTAGCGAGATTTCGCCATTGCTGATCTCGGAAAATAGCGTCACACAGCAGATTATCAATAGCGACCGACCGGTTGTCTACAACGACCTTGCGCAGGCGCTGGATGGCAATTCAGAGGCGATACAGCTTGGTGTGCGCGGTTTGGTTGGCGCCTTGATCGGCCCGCACGAGCAGCCGCTGGGTGTGATGTGGGCTGGCACTCGCACGCCGCGCGATTGGCAGGCCCGCGATATTTCGCTGCTGGCGATTTTGGCCAATCAGGCGAGCCAAGCCCTTGAGAGTGCGCGGCTGTTCCAGAGCGAGCAGGCCCGCCGCGCCGCCGCCGATACGTTGCGCGAAACGGCCCAAGCGCTGACCAGCGTGATGGAGTTGCCGGATATTGTCGCGCTGATCTTGGATCAGTTGGTGCGTTTGGTGCCCTACGATACCGCTTCGTTGTTGCTGCGCGATGGCGATGTGCTGAATGTTGCTGCAACCCGCGGTTTGTCGGAGCAGCAACGCGAACAGGTTGAACAATTCTCCTTCCCATTGACTGCCGATAGCAACATCGCGAGAATCGTTAAGACGCGGCAGCCGTTGGTGATGGAAGATGCTCCTTTGACGATCGCCGCACCGCAGATCACTGGTCAGGTCGATGTGCACGCGTGGGTTGGTGCGCCACTGCTGCTCGACGACGAAGTCATCGGTGTGCTGTTTGCCGCGAGCTACAAGCCAAACATGTACACTGAGGAGGATGCTCAGAGCGCGTTTGCGTTGGCGAGCCAGGCCGCACAAGCGATCCGTAATGCCCGCCTGTTCGATGAGGTTCGCCGATTTGCGGCGGAGCTTGAGCAGCGCGTGGTCGAGCGTACGGCAGCATTGGCCGAAGCTAACGTGCAACTGAAGGATGAGAAGGAGCGCCTCCAAGCCGTCCACGCGATCACGACCGAGTTGACGCGCAGCTTGGATATCGAAGAGATCCTGATCAAGACGCTGGGCTTGGCTTCGCAAGCGGTGGGTGTGCGGCGCGGTTCGATTATGCTGCGCGATACGCAGACCCGCGAATTGATCTGCCGAGCGGTTCTCAGCACCGATGGCACTGTCCAGCCCGCGCACATCCCGATCACGTTCGCCGAGGGTCCGGGTGTCGCTGGTTGGGTGATGGAGCATCAGGAGGCCATTCGTATCTCCGATGTGCGCAAGGATGCACGTTGGCTCCGTGAAGAAGGGCGCGCGAGCGATGTTCGTTCGGTGGTGGCCGTACCGCTGCTGACGCAGAACGAGCCGCTTGGCGTGTTGATCCTGACGAACTCCAAGGTCGATTACTTTAGCGAAGCACAGTTGCAGTTGTTGCGCACGATCGCCAACGAGGTCGCGATTGTAATCCACAACGCGGAGTTGTACACGTTCATCAATGACTTGGCGACGCGGTTGGGCGAGGCGCTTGGCGAGCAACGTGAGGAATCCAGTAAGCGTCAGGCTATCTTGCAAAGTATCAACGAAGGCGTTATCGTGTTGGACGAGCGCGAGCGGGTGGTGCTGTTCAATCCGGCTGCCGAGTTGGTGTTGGGCATCCCCGCCGATTTCGCGCTGGGTTTACCGCTGTCTCATCTGCGCAATTACGGCGAGACAGAAGAGCAGTTGCACCGCGCAGAGTTGATCTATACGAGCTTGCAAGAGGGTTTAGTGGCCGAGCGCGAGCAGGGCAAGGCCCACAATCGAATGCTCGAACTCCCTGCGCCTACTCAGACGATTGCAATGAACTTCGCACCGGTGGTCAGTTCCGATGGCGTGCCGTATGGTAGCGTGGCGGTGCTGCGCGACGTGACGCGCGAGATCGAGGCTGATCGTGCGAAACGCGATTTCATTTCGAGTGTATCGCACGAGCTGCGTACACCGCTCACGTCGATCAAGGGCTATGTTGACTTGTTGCTGTTGGGAGCTGCTGGCCCCGTCAGCGAAGGTCAACTGTCGTTCTTGGGAGTTGTCAAGAATAACGCGAATCGGTTGATGGATCTGATCAACGACATCTTGGAGATTGGTCGGATCGATGCGCAGAAGATTGCGTTGAACTTCGAGCAGATCGATATCGAGCATGTGTTCAACGATGTCTTGCAGACGCTGCGCGCTGAAATCGATCGCAAATCTTTGGTTGTGACTACGGAAGTCGAGGAGGGCTTGCCGGAGATTACGGCTGATCCTCGCCGTGTCACACAGGTTGTTCTGAATCTTGCTTCAAATGCGGTAAAATATACCTACGCAGAGGGCCGTATTCAGTTACGTGCTTTTCTGAACCCATCAGGGATGCTCCAGGTCGATGTCGAGGACAATGGCGTCGGTATTTCACCTGAACAACAGCAGCATCTTTTCCGTCGTTTCTACCGGGCTGATAACCCGTTGCGCGATGAGGCGGGTGGTACAGGGTTAGGTTTGTCGATCGCGAAGTCCTTCGTCGAGTTGCATGGCGGCGAGATGTGGGTCAAGAGCGAGGCAAATAAGGGAAGTACCTTTAGTTTTATTCTACCTGTATCACAACCTGAGCCACAAACGGTACATGATGATGAATAGGCCGATCTTCTCGGTAACGCGTTTTAAGTGATTCGGTGGGTGGTGTGAGCGCAATTCATCTCGATAATCGATTGTTGCATTTTGAGGTTGTCGGGCGGCGAGGCCAACCGATAATCTTTCTACATAGCTGGTTAGGCTCCTGGCGCTATTGGCTGCCAACGATGGAGCATGTTTCTGATCGATATCGAACCTATGCCTTAGATTTTTGGGGTTTTGGTGAATCCGATCGCCACGATAGCCAATTTACTATTGCAGAATATGTGAATTTGCTCTATGCGTTTATGGATCACTTGGGCCTCACGAAGGTCAATTTAGCTGGCCATGGCTTAGGTGGGATGGTAGCGATCCGCGCCGCGAGCGAGCAACCCGAGCGGTTCATCAAAGTGATGGTGGTGAATACGCCCATCCAAGGCTCTCAGGTACAGTCGGTGGCGCGGCCTGGTGCGTTGTCGCGCTTGTTGGGCCGCTCGACCCCAACGAACGTGTGGGCACGCCTGATCCGCCAGTTGGATGTCGATTATCCGCAGATCTTAGCCGAGATTATTGAAGATACTGAGAGTTTGTCGGAGAATTTGGTTCAGCGTGTGTTGGCCTCTATTATTGAGACAGATCTGCGTCCCGATTTAGCGCGGCTCGAATTGCCGCTGCTAGCGGTGTACGGCGAGCGGGATAATATTGTCGATGGTTCGCACGCCAATTATTTGCAAGAGGACCATGGTCACTTGCAACAGGTTTTGAAGCTGCCGAACTCCAATCACTTCCCGTTCTTGGATCAGCAGAATATCTTCACCCGCATGCTGCTCGACTTCTTGGCCAGCCAAGGCTCGCCGGTTGAGATGAAGGCGGAGTGGCGGCGACGTGTGAGTCAGTTGGAATATATCTAGGCGCTTTCTGCAACAGTGCGCAGATGGTAGAAGGGCGATCGCGATGATCGCCCTTCTTTTTGTATGATTGGCTTGTGGCGTTTAGAGGCGTGAGCGTGGGTCAAGCGCATCGCGCAGGCCGTCGCCCATAAAGTTGATGCTCAGCACGGTGAGGAAGATCAGTGCGCCCGGAATCAGCGGCATCCACGGGGCAGCCTGGAGGAACTGGTTGCCATCGGTCACGAGACGCCCCCAAGTGGGTGTGTCGGGTGGGAAGCCCACACCCAGGAACGAGAGCACCGACTCGGTGATGATCGCGTTGCCGACCTCGAGCGTGGCCGCCACGATGATGGGGCTGAAGGCGTTCGGCAGGATATGGCGGAACATGATCGAGCTACGGGGAATGCCGAGACACGTGGCTGCCTCAACAAACTCCTTTTCTTTGAGCGATAAAAAAAGCGCTCGAACGATGCGAGCGGTTGACATCCAGGCGAGCGCGCCGATCATCACAACGACGATCGTGAAAATGCCAAAGATCGGCCCAAGTAGCTTTGTGACGGGATCGCGGAACAGGTAAACGGTCAGCAACAGCAGCGGCAGCACGGGCAGCGAGAGGAACAGGTCGGTCAGGCGCATCAGGATTTGGTCGATTCGCCCTCCGAAGAACCCCGCGCTTGCGCCGACAAGGGTGCCAAGCGAGATCGCGATCAGCATTGCCACGACACCGACCGAGAGCGATACGCGCCCACCGTACAGCGAGCGGGCCAACAGGTCGCGCCCCAGTTCATCGGTGCCGAAGGGGTGCTGAAGGCTCGGTTTGGCCATCAGGGCGGTGTAATCGAGCTGCTCCATCATCTTGGTGAAGGTGCGATCGAAATCGCTGAGCGGCATGCCTGCTCGCTCGGCCTGGTTGCTGCGCCATGCAACATACAATGACGGCCCAACAATGACGGAAAGAGCGAAGAAGAGCAACACCAACATTCCTGTGATAGCCAATTTATGTCGCCGGAAGCGCCGCCAAACATCGCCCCAGAGTGTGCGGGGTGGCCGATTGAGTTCGTTTAGTTGCAGTGCGTAAATAGCGCCTGCCTCGTTGGATGCGCTAAGATCAATCACCCGATTCGCCTCAGACATAGTGCTCCTCCTGATGATTAACTATAGCGTACTCGTGGATCAAGCAGACCGTAGAGGATATCGGCGAGTAGGTTAAAGGCTACCGTCAACATCGCAAAAATAAAGGTGATCGCCATCACAACGGGCGTATCGGAGTTGTTGATTGAGGTGATCAGCAAGGCTCCAATTCCATTCACGCGAAAGAGGTTTTCGGTAATGATCGCGCCGCTAAAGATGGTCGGGATGCTGAGGGCGATCAGTGTTATCACGGGGATGAGGCTATTGACCAGCACGTGTCGTGCCACCACTACCCGCTCCGCTAAGCCTTTGGCGCGGGCGGTGCGCACGTAATCGAGCGGCAAGTTATCGAGCATCGAGGAGCGCATAAAACGCGCAAGTGCTGCCGTTTGTTGTATCAGCAGCACGGTGACGGGTAATACCATTTGATTTATTTGTTTTTGAAACGAAGCCCAATCGACGACTTTGAGCGTTGAGCTATACACGATCGGAAACCAGCGTAAATGAACAGCGAATACTAAGATAAGGATTAGGCCGGTCAAAAATGAGGGGATGGAAAAACCAATGAATGCTATGAGCGTAGCAATTTGATCAAAGATAGAGTATTGCTTCACAGCAGCAATAATGCCGATAGGAATCGCTATCAGTATTGCAATAAAATATGCTGTACCTACAACAGCGAGTGTTTGAGGTATTCGTTGTTTGATCAAATCGAGCACGGGGGCTTTGGTGGAGAATGAGATGCCCCAACTGCCTTGGCTGAAGGCGACGAGCCATTTGACATAGCGAACGGGCCAGGGTTGATCGAGGCCAAGTTGCACGCGGATCGCTTGGCGGGTGGATTCGGGAATGGCGGGGTTGAGGGCGAACTGCGCTAGGGGATCGCCAGGTGCCATCGCGAGGATTGCAAAAATGACAAAACTAATGATGAGCAGTGTTGGAATGGCGATCAAAAGACGACGCAAAATATAATTAGTCATTGACCTTCTCCTCGAAACGACATCTGGAGGATCAATAAAAGTGAGATGATTGCAGGGCGATTGGTTGTATCGCCCTGCAATCGCGTTGCCCTTCGCTTAGGATGTGCGCTTCCAGAGGTGAATGTTCCACAGGCTCGAGTCGAACGTGTTGTGGGTGGGTCCTTCCAAGTTCTTGGCCTTACCGTTCGGCGTGAACCGGTTGATCAGCGGAATGATCGCAATCTCATTGACGAGGATATCGTTCAACTGGATCGCCATCTCCACGCGCTTTTCGGCGTCAAACTCGACCGCGTACTGCTCGTAGAGTGCATCGAACTCCTCGTTGCAGAAGCGACCATCGTTGCCACCCTGCCACTGGTTCGCAGACGAGTTGACTTTATCGCAGATCCAGCCCTCGAAGTACGAGGTGGGGTTCGGGCCCTCGGGGCTGTTGGTGTACATCTGCAGGTCAACATACATCTTGTTGAGCGTGTCGGGATTGCCTGGGTCGCCACCGAAGAACACGCCAGCGTCGACGGCTTTCAGGTCAATCTGGATACCAACCTCGGCCAAGTTCGCCTTGATGATGGCCTGCTCGCCTTGGCGCAGCGCGTTGATCGAAGTTGAGAACGACAGCACGAGCGGCTTGCCGTCCTTCTCGCGGATACCGCCGCCAGGAGGCAGAACCCAACCAGCCTCTTCGAGCAGCGCCTTGGCGCCTTCCACGTCGCGCTCACACGTCGTATTCGGCGAGTTCAAGGTAGCCGGAGCAACTAGGATATTACAGGTGGCAGCACCGGTCGGGCCGTACAGCTGAGCGGCAATCGCTTCACGGTCGATGGCCTTGTTGAGTGCTTGACGCACGCGGATGTCCGAGAGGATGGGGTGCGGCTGGCTCGGCTCCGAGCGCAGATCGCCCAAGGCCGGGTCGGGGTTCGCGAAGTTGATGACCACGCGCTCGATACCGAACGAACCACCAGAAACTGCGTCACAGTTGCCAGCGTTCAGAATTGGCTCCAGCACGTCCTTCTGAACTTGCAGGTTCCATGCAAAGTCGACTTCGCCCGTTTCGCAGACGGCGCGGGCCGCCGAAACAGCATCGCCACCGCCCTTGATCTCGATCTCATCGAAGAACACATCGGCAGCATTGCGGTAGTTCGGGTTGCGAACATACAGCACTGTATCGCCGGGGCGGTGTTCCTGAACCATGTAGGCATTGGTGCCGATCGGCTTCAGGTTTGCGGCTTGGCAGGCGGCATCAGAGATAGCAGCGGCTCCAATACAATTGCCAAACTGAGCCTTCTGCAGAATCATGCCGGGGAAGCCAATGAAGGCGATGTATGGGTTCGGGTTTGGCGATTTCCACGTAATCTTGACGGTGGTCGGGTCGAGCGCCTCAACCACCTCGATCGGCTCGTAGTTAGCGCGATTCACACAGGCGGTTGCCTCATCGATGCAGTATTGCCACGTGAACACCACATCGTCAGCAGTGAAGGGTGTGCCATCCGACCATTTCACGTCGGGCAACAGCTTCCAAGTCACACTTGTGCCGTCGGGTGCCACGCCACCGTTCTCGACAGTGGGGATCTCGGCGGCCAGGTATGGCACAAGCTCGTCGTTCTGGTTGTAACGTGCCAGTGCCTCAAGCACGACCGTCGCGCCGTCGAAGTCTTTGGTACCTGTTGCTTGATGTGGATTCAGGATTGTGATGGCTTGCCAGTAGAGGATAGTCAGTTTGCCTCCTGCTGGTGCAGGTTCAGGGGCGGCTGGGGCAGCCGTGGGTTCTGCTGCTGGGGCAGCCGTGGGTTCTGCTGCTGGGGCAGCCGTGGGTTCTGCTGCTGATGCAGCGGTTGGTTCTGCGGCTGCCGGTGCAGTGGTGGGTTGTGCGGCTGGCGTGGCAGTACCGCCACAAGCTACTAAGATGGGAACGATGAGAACCAGCAAGAGCGCCAGCGCTACGCTGCGCCGCCAAGTGATTCGCGACTTATGCATCCCATTTTCCTTTCACAATCACCAAGAATCTGTTGTAGCTTCGCCCGAAGCAAGTGATTTTCTCTAATAGGCCGCCATTCACCTCCTTAAAATCACACAATTTCAGAACATGTATGCGATAACGGGGAATTTTAAAATTTTATGATACACCAAAACAGGCGTAAACCTTACTTAATGAGGTTACGTCTCCTTTGGACGTCGTGGCCACGAGGCCATCTTCACAATATACGTTAATTACTCACTTGGATGCACAAACATCCTTGTGCTGTGCTTCTGTCGGGCTGAATTGAGAAGGATTTAATTTGTTGGTTATCGTGCGAGGCGATTATAGCAGAAAGCCTAAATAGCGTCAATAAAGGTTTGTTATAGCTACTAAAATACTAAGGTATCTTTGTAATGGGTTGTATTAAAATTTAGTAAATGTTTTATTTTTGAAGCTTGATAATTGTTTGTAAGAGTATTGTGTGTTAGGCAATCAATGAATTATACCAAATCCGAGTATTCACTTACTCGAAGAGGGATGCTGGATAAATAACGCGATTCTGCCTTTCAACAGATACCAGCATTATCACCGCAAGTGGTGTCGATGCGCTGCTACGCGCAGCGCATCGACACCACATAAAATGGAAAGTACCTTGCTGCCGCAGGCTACAACTGGTTTGAGACTGACACTGTCCAACCGGATTTAGTATTAAATGAGGATAAGGGCAATACAACACATGATAACCCATCGTGCATAGGTGCAGTAGGAGGGGTAGAAAAGAGGTTGGGCGAAACCAACCTCTTTTTAATGCTTTGAGTGTTGTTGGAGCAGCGTTTGCACACGATTAAATTCATCGTCTAGGCGCAGTGGGTTAGACGAGGCGATCTGTTCAGCCGCCCGTTTGGCAGCCTCAGCGATCGAAGCGCCCCACGAGGTTGTGCTTGTATCCTCGTTGGCGAGCTGTTCGAGCGGGCCAATGGCATCGGGGATATGGAGGTTTGTAAGCGCATGCGTGGCTGCATAACGCACATCGGGCGAGGGATGATGCAGCGCTGTCAGCAGCGGATGGAAGGCGCGCGGATCGCCGATCTTGCCGAGCGCAACCGCAGAACGGTGGGCGATCCGTGGATCGGGGTCGGTGAGCCCCAGGAAGAGGTGGTTCAACGCTCGTGCTTCGCCGATCACGCCCAGCACGCGGATAGCCTCGATCCGCAAAGTGGTCTCCTCGCCATTGGCCAACTCCAACAGCGCCTCGAGGGCGGGCGGGCCGATCACGCCGAGCGCCCAAGCCGAGCGCAGGCGCACATCATGATCGCTGTGGCCCAATAACTTGACGAGCGGTTCTACCGCAGGAGCGCCAAGCATCCCAAGCGCAAAGGCGGCTTGGGCACGGGCAACCTCGTTATCGCTCTGCAGATCGGCGATCAGTCGGTTAATCGAATCGGATTGCTCACTCATGGCTGTTCCCCCACGTGGTTCAATGGTGCTTTGTGAACACCAGAGTTAGCCAATAGATGCACCAAGAACGTCGCTAACCCCACGGAGACGAGTGTGTAGTAGGCGTTGTGCGCGGCTGATATCAAGCGTACAATGACGTGGTCGTCGTAAACCGCTCTCGCTACTGAGCCCCGCCCGCAACACCTCGGGTGAACGACCATGCGCTGCGGCTATCAAACGCGCAAAATCGTAGCGGCTGATCGGCTCCGGCCCGGCGATATGGAGAATACCGCTATAATCCAGGTTCGCCACCTCAAGCAACGCCGCCGCAAGATCATCGACTGTGATTGGACAGCGGATCTCGTCGGTGAAGAAGGTCAGGTCGGCCCGCCCATCGGCAACATCGAGGATGAGTTGCTCGTGCGTGCCCAACCGTGAGCCACCATACAGTAACGAAGTGCGAACAATCACAGAGGTTGGCAAGATCTCGGCCACCATGCCCTCGGCGGCGGCCTTCGCCTCACCGTAAGGAGTGATCGGACTTGGCGGGTCATCCTCGGTATAAGCACCCTCGCGCGTGCCATCGAAGATCGCATCGCTTGAGAGATGGATCAGCCGAGCGTTCACATCGCGGGCGGCGCGCGCCACGACAGCCGCACCCGTCGCACATGTGGACCACAGGTCTGGCCCGTTCTGGCGATACGCTGTATGCACCACCACATCGGGCTGGACTTCCTGAAACGCACGCTCAACCGCAGCAGCATCACGGATATCGAGAGGTATTTGAGGGATGGTGGGATGTGCTGCAGGTTGACGAAATACGGTAGTTGTGACGTGCCAGCCTTGGGCGTTGGCTTGATGCGCAAGCTCGGCCCCCAAATAGCCAGCTCCGCCAGTGATGAGCATGCGCCGTGTCATCGTTATCAGCCTTTATCAGCAGGGTACGGTAGCTAATCGAGGCCGTTGAGCGATTCGAGCGCGGCCTGCGCGGCGGCCTGCGCGGCAGCCTGTTTACTAGAACCACGCCCCGTCCCGAGTGGATCATCACCAGCGAACACCTCGACCACAAACTCGCGCCGATGCTCTGGCCCGCTCACCGAAACGGTCTGATAGCGTGGAGTAATATTTCGATCAGCCTGGATGCGTTGCTGTAAACGACTTTTGTAATCGAGCGGCAGGCCGTGCATTTGGATATGCTCGATCTGCTGTTCGAATAAGGGCTGTAGGAAGGCGCGCGCGGCTTCCAAACCGCTATCGAGCACGATCGCCGCGACCACCGCCTCGAAGGTATCTGCCAGCAGCGAATCGCGTTCGCGGCCATTCCCAGCAGCATCGCCTTTGCTGAGGCGGATGTATGCGCCAAGCTCGAACGAGCGGGCGAACTGCGCGAGCATAGAGGTGTTGATCAGCGCCGAGCGAATGATCGTCATTTCGCCCTCGCCGCGCGTTGGGAAGCGGTTGTACACCAGCGAGGCTGCGATATAGTTGAGCGCTGCATCGCCGAGGAACTCTAGCCGCTCGCTATTGGCGAGATCAACAGTCTCTTCAGGATGTTCGTGGACAAACGACCGATGGACGAGCGCACTTTGAAGCAGGCGCGGGTTCTTAAAGGAGACACCCAATCGTTCGATCAACGTATCTAAAGAAGCCATATACCTTTGGTTGAATCACGGGCAGCACACATCGAGTATGCTGCCCGTGATCATTAATTGTAACGGCGGAATACCAGCGAGACGTTGTGGCCACCAAAGCCAAACGAATTGCTGATCGCCGTGTTGATCCGTGCCGGACGGGCGGCGTTTGGTACGTAGTCGAGATCGCACTCCGGATCAGGCGTGTTGAGGTTGATCGTTGGTGGCAACAGATCATTCTGGATGGCCAAGATCGAGATCGCCGCCTCGATCGCGCCTGCTGCACCGACCAAGTGGCCCAACTGCGACTTGCTCGAACTGACGGGCACCTTGTAGGCACGCTCGCCCAACAGCGTCTTGATCGCCTGCGTCTCGGCGACATCGCCAGCCGGTGTGCTCGTGCCATGGGCGTTGACATAATCCACATCGTCGGGCGTCAGGTTGGCGTTGCGCAGCGCCATACGCATCGCGCGCAGGGCACCTTCGCCGCCAGCAGCCGGTTGGGTGATATGGTACGCGTCGGCGGAGAGGCCATAGCCCACAATCTCGGCAAGGATGCGAGCGCCGCGAGCCTGAGCCGATTCGAGATCCTCGAGCATCAGCAGCGCGCAGCCCTCCGAGAGCACGAAACCATCGCGCGTGGCATCGAACGGACGGGAGGCCGTGGTTGGCTCGTCGTTGCGGGTCGAGATCGCGCGAGCGCTCGCGAAGGCCGCGATACCGAGCGGCGTGATCGGCGCTTCGCTACCACCTGCGATCACCGCTTTGGCCCAGCCGCGCCGAATGAGTTCGGCGGCTTCGCCAATTGCATGGGCACCAGTGGCGCAGGCCGAGGTCGGGCAGAAGTTCGGCCCCTTCAAGCCGTAGCGGATCGAAACCTGCCCAGCGGCCATATTGGTGATCATTGCCGGAACGAGGAACGGGCTAACGCGGCTCGGCCCTTTATCGCGCAGCGTGTACAAGCCATCGGCGAAAGCCGCGATGCCACCGATGCCGCTACCGATGATCACGCCAATATCCTCGGCGTTGTCGGGCGTCACCGTCAACTCCGCCGACCGCATCACTTCTTCGGCGGCGGCAAGCGCAAAGTGGATGAACCGATCGTTACGGCGCACCTCTTTGCGATCCATATAATTTAGCGGATCGAACCCCTTCACCTCACCAGCAATGCGAGATTCGAGGCCGGTTGTATCGCACAATGTGACAGGCCCAACGCCGCTGCGTGCTTCGCGGATGCCCTGCCAGAGCGATGGCACATCGAGCCCCAATGGGCTCACAGCGCCTATTCCTGTGATAACCACACGCCGCTCCATCGGCATGCCCCTCCTTAGTATGATTGCTTGTTGTGTGGGGCACATTATAGCAGAGCGTTGCGGTCGGGGCAATTATGCTGTCGGAGCGACGGTGGTTTGAATGGGGTCACTTCTTCTCAAGTGCGCTGCGCGCTAAGCGTGCGCCGTTGATCGCCTCATCAAGCTCTTCATCGAGGCGCAGCGCCATCTCGAACGAGCGCAACGCATCTTGAGGGCGGCTCATGCGCAACTGGCAGGTACCGTAGCGCGCCCACGTCAGGGCCGAGCGCGGGTCGAGCTTGAGCGCCTCGGCATAGGCGCGACGAGCCTTGTGCAGGCGATCCTGGGCCACCTGTAGGTCGCCGAGCAGGCGCCACGCGAGCGAATCGAACCCATCGTAGGAGATCGCCTTCTCGATGCACTGTTGAGCTTCGCGCAGCAAGCCGTTTTTCTGCAGCAGAATGCCTTTTTCGCGCCAGAGCCGCGGTGAATTGGGGGTGTAGGAGAGCCCTTGATCGTAGCTCGCCATGGCCCGTTCCGGCATCATCATCGCCGTATACGTCTCGCCGCGCAACGCCAGCAGATAGCCGAAATCGTTGCGATCGGTGGCGCGCTTCAGCCCCTCCTCGATCGCCCGCAACGTCTCGTTGTACTGCCACAGTTTGAGGCGGGCGCGAGCCAAATTCAGCCAACTATCGGCGCGGCTATCGTCGATGTTGAGCGCTTGACGGAAGCACGAGAGCGCCTCGCTATACTCGTTCATATCCATATGCGCTAGGCCCATCTCCGTCCAGCGTTCGTGTTCGTTATCGCTATTGGTAGGCCAACGGCTGACGAAACGCTCGCTAAACAGGTGCTTGCGCAGAAGTTGCAGGTCCTCCTCAACTTCCTTGAAGCTCTGATACCGATCGGCTGGACGTTTGGCGAGGCAACGCATCACAATATGCGTGGCGCCTTTGTGCAGTGTGGGCTTAATATCGCGGGGATCGCGCGGCTCAACGTGAAAATGCATGCGGATCAGCGATTCATCGCGCATCGAGTCGAACGGCAGCTTGCCGGTGAACAACTCGTAGAGCATCACGCCAAACGCGTAAATATCCGTCCACACGCCAACATGGATCGAGCCCTCGATCGCCTCGGGAGCCATGTAGGGCAGCGTACCTCCTAGCACATCGGGGGGCGGTGTGCGGATGCGCGAGGCAGGGCTGCGCAGGTCGCGCAGATGATCGGCCCACTGCCACGTCGGAAGCACGCGCGCCAAGCCGAAATCGGTCACTTTGGCCTGACCATCGAGCGTCACCATAATGTTATCGGGCTTGATATCGCGATGGAGGATCGCGGCGCGCTCGACGGCGTAGCTCATGCCCCAGCAGATCTGTATGGCGTAGTCGATCGCCTCTTGGAGTTGCAGGTGGCCAACCAAGGTGCGCAACGGGCCGCCGTGCACATACTCGGCGACAACATGCGGCTTGCCGAGGAACGTGCGCAGGTCATAGGCCCGCACAATATTCGGGTGGTTGCCCAAACGAACCCACAACTCAGCTTCGGCATTGAAACGGGTGATCGCTTCATCATCCCAAAGGAATTTATTCTGGAAGGTTTTAATAGCAACCCGTCGCCGACGTTGACGATCATGGGCGATATATACAATGCCCATGAAACCGCGGCGCACTTGCTCCACCTCAAAGCGCTGTTCAATGGTATCGCCTACTTTGAATTCGCGCCCAAGTGGGGTTCCTTTTCTTGAGGTCGAACGGCTTCGGTTAAACAGACGGCGAAGCATATGCACATCTTCCGAATCACTATTGATCGCTTTTCATGATACCACAGCTTGCTCTACCTGCTAAGATAGATCGTTTGTTCATCCTCAAACTGCGTTATCCAGCCTGGCATTGCCTTTAGATGCTCAATCAGCCCATTCTGACGCTCTTTATTAAGCAGAAACCCGTCAAATCCGTACTTCTGTAGTAATTGCTCAACCTGAAGCCCTTGACTAAGCATGATGTAGTCATTCCACTGCTCGTACGGGTAAAGTTCGATACGCGTATCGATAAACACCGGTTGTTCCGGTGCAGCCCAGATCAAGTACGATCCATACGCTTCTGTGTGAAACAATCGTTGGGGACGGGCGTTCTGAGCGCGCAGCGCCTCCACCGCAGCCACGGGCGTATCTTCGCTGAGCAGCCCGCCGACGCTGGGTGGCAGGCCCAAGTGCGGCTTGATCCACGGCAGGCCGAGCAGCACCAACAGCCCCAACACGCCGATCAACACGCCGTTGAGCATCGGCGAGCCGCTGGGCCTGCGCTTCGTGCTAGCCTTGGGCTGCGCGCTCGCCAATTGTGTCGCCAACAACGGCGCGACCACAAACCCGATCCAGACGATATTGCGAGAAGCTCCCAGCGCCAGCCAAAAGAATGCGCCAAACAACAGCATATCAGTCAGATCGGGGCGTTGTCGCACATACGCCAGCACCGCCACACACCCCATCACGAAGATGAAGAAGATCGCCCCGCTGCCGTCAGCATCGCGGAGCGTCGGTGGCGCCCACTCCGTGACCAGCGTTGTGACAGAGCTGCTTCCCAGCAAGCTCCGCACATAACCCAACACGCCCACGCCACGGGGATTGATCAGCGTCGCCAAGCCGCTCAGCGCACCCCAAATCACCAGAGGTAGCAGTGCGGCTGGCGGTGCTGCCGTCGCACCGCGCACCACCCGCTTCAGCAACTCGCCCACAAACGTGATGCCGATCAGCGCTAGCCCCAGCACGAACGCGCCGTGCATATTTACCCACAGCACCATCAGCAGCGGCAGCAGCCACAACCGATTACTGCGCCCTGCCCGATAATTCGCCAGAATCATCACAAACGCGGCAAACAGCGGGAACGTGTAGCTCTGCGGGCGCACCGACCAATTGCTGAACGATACCAGCATCACCACCAGGATCAGCACCACACTCAAGCGGATGCTCCCCGAAGCGACCAAGCACAGGCGCAGCAGCAGCCCGTAGGCCAGCACAATGATTAACGACTGCGCGAGCACAATCAACTCGATCCCGCCGAGCCAGTACAAGCCGTACATCAGCACCTCGGCCAGCCAGCTCTGATTGAAAAACGGCTGACCGAACTGCGTGTACGAAAAGCCATCGACCGTAGGAATCGCGCCCGTATTCACGATCAGTCGCCCGGTCGCCATATGCCACCAGAAATCGTGCGGAGGGATCGGCGAGAAGAGCGGACGCAGCGCCAGCAGAATCAACGCAGCCGCAAGCCACACATGATCGAGCGTCAGCGACGCCCGCGCGGAGCTTGAAGTGCGTGTGGGTGGTGTGCTAGGGCGCGAGATCGATTCCTGCGACATACGCTATTGCTCTCAATCTAGGCGCAGCATCGGCAAGCGCGCCGTGGCTGGCCCAAACAGAACGTCATACCTAGAAACAATGAACACATCATCGAGCAGAAAAGCGCCGATGAGCGGGATACATTAGCGAAGTGTATAGATTTCTGCGCGACCATCGCTGAACTCGCGCACCCAACGCTCGTCCGATTCCAGCGCTTGGGCGAGCCGTAGTTGGTCTTGGCGGTCGAGCAGAATCCGTGTTGCGCCATACTTATCGACGAGCAGCGAGTGATAATTGCGACCGTTGCTGATCTCGAGGTAATCCTTCCAAATCTCGGCATCATACAGCTCGACGCGCGTATCGATAAACGCCTTAGTGGTGGGATACAGCGCCCACGTGATGTACGAGCCGTAGCCCATCTCGTTGAACAGCGGACCGCCGGGATGCGCGCGCAGATATTCCACAGCAGCGAGTGGCGTATCGGCGCTGAAGATGCTCGGTGCGCCCGGATAATCGACAAACATCTCCTGATACGTATCGGGCAGTGGCAAGCGCCACTTGAAAGCCGGCTGCACCGCGATGAGAAAGCCTAGCAGCACCACGACCACCAGCGCGTTCGCCAAGCGCATACTGTTCTTGATCGGTCGTGTGATCGTGCTGATATAGGGCGATAAGCACTGCACCAAGATCGGCATCGCCAACAGGCCGAACCACACCACATAGCGTTGGCCCTGCACCGCCTGCCACAGAAACGCGCCCACCAACAGCACATCAGTGATCGTCGGGCGGCGGCGGCTCAGCCCGAACACCATCAGCATCAGCACAATGGCCGCGAAGAACGCCCGTCCCGCCAAGCTGCGCGTGGTGGGAGGCAGCCAATCGGTGATCATATCCATATTCACCGTATTGGTCGTTAGCACGCCAACATAGCCGATGATCCCGATGCCCTTGGGGTTGAGCAGTACCGCCAGGCCAGCGACCGCGCCGATCAGGTAGATCTGCGCGACCCTTCGCCCATCGAGCGCCTCGGGTTGGCGGATCCACCAGCGGATCGTCTCGCCCAAGGCCACCAACGCGAGCATCACTAAGCCAAGCACGAACGTGCCGTGTAAATTCACCCACAGCGCCATCAGCACAGGGAGCACCCACAACATGCGCGGCGCGAGCTGCCCAGCCGTGTAGCGCCCCAGCATCACCATATAAATGGCAAAGATGGGCCATGCCCAGTTCTGAGGCCGCACGATCAGATTATTCATCGACATCGCGCCAGCCAGCAGGACCGCCAGTGCTGCCAGGCGCCAGGAGCCGCTGCGTCGCTGTGACTCAAGCGCCACCATCCCGAACGTCACCAACCCCAGCAGATTGCGCACATACACCAGCAAAACCGGCCCACCGATCTGATACAGTTGGAACCATAGCCATTCGCTCAGCCACATAGCATAGGTGTATGGCGTCTCGGCAGGGACGCCCCACGTGAACATATTCGTGGTGGGAATACCCTGTTCGGCCACGACCTGCCCGGCTCGAATATGCCACCAGAAATCGTGCGGGGGCGTCGGCACAAGTGACAAATACACGCCGAACAATGTCAGCGCAATCAGCACCCAAAGATGTTCTAACGTCGGGAACGAGCCGAAACGTGCAGTTACAGGCTGTTCCACTGCTTGAGGTGGTTGTGGTTGCTGAAACGTCATACAAATACCTACTCAATAACTGCTATACTACAGCGAAGAGATTTGTGGTTTGCTACCGAATAGTTCGTGTTCCGTTCGGTAGCCACCCTATTACTCCTCTTTGAGAAGGAGTATAATAGGGTATGGTGTATGTCACCTAGCATAATGTAAGGAGCAGCAAGACCTTGTCTCATGCTTCGATATCGATCGAGCCCGATTGCACTGTTGTCATTCCAACCTATAACGAATGCGACAACATTGGGCCGTTGATCTCCGAAATTCTCAAACTACCACGTTTTCGCGTGTTAGTTGTTGATGATAACTCTCCCGATGGTACCGCAGCCATTGTTGCAGAGCTTTCAAAAACCGAGCCTCGTGTTGGCTTGCTCTCGCGCCCAGGCAAATTGGGCTTAGGTACAGCCTATCTCGAAGGCTTCCAGCGTGCGCTTGATGAAGGTGCCAATTATATTTTTGAGATGGATGCCGACTTCTCGCACGATCCGAAGTACCTGCCGGCCCTGCAACAAGCCTGTGAGACGCGCTACGACTTAGTGCTCGGCTCGCGCTACGTGCGCGGCGGTGGCACAACCGATTGGGGTTTGTTGCGCCGCATGATCAGCATGGGGGGCAACCTCTACGCTCGGATCATCCTCGGCATGCCTGTGATGGATGCCACTGGTGGGTTCCGTTGCTACCGACGGCGCGTGCTCGAAACGCTCGATCTCCAGGCGATCCGATCGAATGGCTACTCGTTCCAGATCGAGATGGCCTACCGCACCCTACAAGCTGGCTTTTCGGTGGGCGAAGTGCCGATTATCTTCCCGGATCGGCGCGTTGGCCGCTCGAAAATGTCTCGTCGTATCGTATTCGAAGCGCTCTGGACTGTGTGGCGGTTACGCTTCAGCCGGGCGCAGTTGGCTCCCATTCGGCCAGCCGCAACTCTCAGTTCCAGCGATGCGCCTCGCACCAATGACTGATTATAGGGCGCTGAAGGTTGCCAGGTCAATAGCCCATCGTGGTTGACGGACACTAGTTCTAACACGTATAATTTTTTTGGATCAGGGACACTCTTCGTAGTAGCAGCAGGGATAGGAGGTTCGGTTGTGACAGCGAATGAGGCTCTCCAGAAGCTGGAAGAACTGCACGCCTCAGCCAGCGCCGAACTGGAGAAGGTTCGGCGTGAGTTGGCAGAGGTTGAGACCTTGCTGCGACAAACAAGCACCGAGGTCGAGAAGCTTGCCCAACGCGAAATGACCGTTTCTAATCGGTTGCGCGACCTCGAAGTCAATGTCGATAAATATAGCAAGGCCGATATCAAAAACTTCTACACTTCCGCACAGGAAGTACAAATGCGTCTGCAAATGATGCGCAGCCAATTAGAGCAGATGCAGTCGCGCCAGCAGATGCAGAAGGCTCGCCAGAGCCAATTGCACGAGCTGATCACGGCACTCGAACCGCTTCTCGGCACAGCCGCAAACAATGGAGGTCGCCCCGCCGATGATGGCGAGGATCTGATCGCCAACATCATCCAAGCCCAAGAGAAGGAGCGCCTTCGTATTTCGCTGCAGCTTCACGATGGGCCTGCTCAGTCGATGAGCAATCTCGTGCTGCGGGCCGAAATCTGCCAGCGCCTGCTCGACCGCGATCTCGATCAAGCGCGCGCGGAGTTGAGCAGCCTCAAAACCGCCATCAATACCACGCTGCAGGATACGAGGCGCTTTATCTTCGACCTGCGCCCGATGATCCTCGATGATCTGGGATTGGTGCCGACGCTGCGGCGCTACGTGCAGCAGTTCAGCGAGAAGAACAACCTCGAAGTGAACCTCATGTTGCAGGGCATGGATAGCCGCCTGCCCACCCACTACGAGGTGGCGATCTTCCGGTTCATCCAGGAAGCGCTGAATAATGTTGCCAAACACGCCAACGCCACTCAGGCCCGCGTGCTGCTAGAAACGAGTGGTGATAGTATTCACGTCTCGATCGAGGACGATGGAAGCGGCTTCCATATCGCAGAAGTACTATCGGACCAGAGCGAACGGCGTAATTTGGGCATCGCAACCCTACGCCAACAGGCCGAAGCGCTGCTTCGAGGCGAGTTTGGTATCGAAAGTTCGGTGGGTCGCGGCACCCGCGTAGCTGCGGTAGTACCACTTCCCTAGGCATTAGGAAGCCATATTCTCGGCACGCCCAAGAATCGGAAATTGGTTCTTGGGCGTATTATTTTGCGAATAGTACTAAATGAGAATTTAGAACCGAGTAAGCTAAACATAAGTACCAACAGAGCTAGGACTTTCCTACTATTGAGGTTGCCCCTTTTCGAGCGTATACTGCAAATGTAGTCGTTAATGCAATTATCTTCTTAGGAGGGCATCATGCTTCGCAGTTTTTTCGCTAAGGAAGAAGGCCAGGGTCTGGTCGAGTACGCTCTGATCCTCGTTCTGATCGCTATCGTCGTCATCGGTATTCTGACCCTGCTCGGTGGCAAGGTCAGCGAGGTCTTCAGCACGATCAACTCGGGCTTGAACCCGTAATCTAAGCTTCTCCGGAACGCAACAGGCTCTGCTTCTAGCAGGGCCTGTTTCGTTTTGAATAACTTGAATGCCCGTAGCCTTGATGTGCTACGGGCGTTTGATGTTCGAAAGAAACATTCACCGGAGTATGTGATCTGTAGATGATGGATTCGAGGCGTGGTTGTGGCAATATTCGATGTATGACCGTTTTTCAGGAAGTTGGTATGGTAAAATGGTGCCATTCCTTCGGTTTCTATCAGATATGAGACATTTGCGGTTCGCTGCGAGTGTTTGAGCTAGTTGGGAGGTGAGTGCCAATGACGACGACCGATAAACATCCCAACGTGCGGCGACGCCATGGCGTGGCTGGTCCCACCGAGAAGATGCGCGAGTATCTTGAGGTGATTTATTATCTGGCTGCGCGGCAGGAGCCGGTCATCGGTGCGCGATTGGCCGAATGGATGCACGTGACGCCGCCCACTGTGACGAATATCGTGCAGCGGATGGAGGAGCAGGGGTATATCGAGCGGGATGGGCGGGGCGAGATCAGTTTGACGGAGGAGGGGTTTACGCTGGCTGAGGCGATGGTGCGGCGGCATCGGGTGTTGGAGCGCTTTTTGGTCGATGTGTTGGATGTGCCTTGGCACCAGATCCACGAGGAGGCTGTGCGTTTGGAGCACGCGCTCTCACCCACGTTGGAGGCGCGCATCGAGGCGCTGGTGGGCCAGGCCACCACATGCCCCCATGGGAACCCCATCCCCGGGCGTGGCGTGAGTTATGTCGGCGATACACGCCTGGATCAAGCGCCGATCGGTACGTTCTATACGCTGCTTCGGATCGTTGAGGAGGCGGAGGAAGATACCGAGTTGATGCGCTATTTGCAGACGAATCGTTTGGTGCCTGGCACTCAATTCGAGGTTGTGGATCAGTCGGCGTCGCTCGGTGTGACGCTACGCCACGATACGCAGACGATCACGTTTCCACCTCATATCGCTGCTCTGCTATGGGGCGATGTCGCCGATTCCCCCGAGATGACAAAATAGTAACAGCACTGTTATGTCGTTGTTCGAAAAGTTGTGATACCCTACATTCATCCATCTCATACTGACCGAAACTTCATAGTTGCAATCAAGCCTATGGTCGGGTATGTCTTGCCACGTGTAGAGGCTGTGATTGTGTTATGTGGGCTTGTATTGCTCGTTTCTATCGCCGATTAAGTTGGGTGGTAGTGGTGCTGTTGAGCATTGTACTGCCAGTAAACGCCCAGTCCGATGATGTTTCCCCTTTGTTACGTCCGCCGATCTTGTACGTTGCTCCCGATGGCAATGATTCCCTCGATTGTCTAGCTCCTGAGCGTCGTTGCGCGACGTTGCAGCGTGCGCTAGCTCTGGCTCCCGCTGGTGCCGAGATCCGTTTGGCGAGCGGTGTGTACGCGGGGCCTGTGCGCCTGAAGCGCCCTGTGCTGATCGCTGGTGGTTTTACTGCGCCGGATTTCGCGCCCAGTGGCGAGCCGACGGTGCTTGACGGGCTGCGCCGAGGTACAACCGTCGTGATCGATAAGGTCGAGTGGGCCCGTTTGTCGCATCTCACGATCACGGGCGGCTTGGGCGACAGCAAGGAGAGTATGGCTGGCCGAGGCGGTGGTCTATTTGTGCGCTCAGCCTCTGTGACGCTCGATAGCGTGGTGGTGCGCGAAAATGTGGCCGATAACGGTGGCTCGGGCCGAGGCGGCGGCATCTATCTGAGCGATGCTGAACTGGAGGTATTGCGCAGTTCGATCATCTCCAATACAGCCGCTTTGGTGAGTCCGTTCGCGAAGGATAAAAAGGCGACGGTGATTGGCCGTGGCGGCGGTATTTTTGCGCAATCGGCGCGAGTGCGGCTCTGGCAGAGCGAGGTAGCCTACAATCGGGCTGCGTCGGTGTTGCCAGAGGTGCAGCGCCCAACGCGGGCTTGGGGCGGCGGCCTGTATGCAGAGCAAAGCACGATTCACATTGAGGATTCGCGGCTGATCGAGAATGAGGCGGTGGCCGAGGCCGGTAGTGGCGGTGGTTTGCGCTTGCTTGATAGCTGGACGTCTATTCACGATAGTGAGTTGAGCGAGAATGTTGCGATGAGCAGCGGGCGCGTGCCGGGCCGTGGCGGCGCGATGGAGGTGCAGAACGGCACGACGACGCTGTTAAATGTGCGAATGCAGCATAATCAAGCCGTTGAGGGCGGTGGTATTCGCTTAGATGTCAACTCCGATGTATTGACGAACACAACAGCGCTCACTATCACCAATGCGTTGATGGTGGATCATCCGAGCGCGGCGCTTTGGCTGAAGCCCGGTGCCCTCGCGATTCGCACCGTGATCCGCCATACAACCTTGGTCTCCAACAGCGTTGGTGTGTTGGTGGGCGCTGGCCACACGGTGGAGTTGCGCAATAGCGTGCTGGTTCGCCACGGGGTTGCTGTGCAGGCCGAGAAGGGCAGTGTGGCCGAGCTGCATTTCGTGAACCGCTACGCGAACGAGGTTGATGCGCTTGGGGAGGTGGTGCTCGGCACCGATGGCGATTTGGCGCTGCCGCCGGGCTTTGCGCTGGGCGATCCGTCGTTCCGATTGTCGCCCGAGTCGCTGCTGCTGGATCGGGGTGAGCTTTTGGCCGATATACCGACCGATTTCGAGGGTCAGCCTCGTTCTGTCGATGGCGACGGTGATGGGATCGCCGCGCCCGATCTGGGCTGGGATGAGGCGGTGCGCTCGGCGGCGATGTTCGGCCCCGACGCGCTGCTGTGGGCGCAACCCTCGCAGCAGGTGACGATAACGCTGCAGCTGCGCAACATCGGTCTTGCTGCTGACACCTTCCAGTTGCGGGCGTCTGCGCCAAGTGGTTGGCAGGTGCAGGTCGATCCGCAGCAGGTGGAGCTTGGCCCACGCAGGCTGGTTCCCGTGACGGTGAGCGTGTGGGTGCCTGCCACGGCGCCGTTGAACTCACGTGTGGTGATACCTGTTTGGGCGGTGGGGCAGACGAGTACGTCGATGATGCGGATTATCGTCGATGTGGCTTCGCCATAGGGTCTGATATCAAATCTGTTTGGACAGAGACACTATCAAACCCGCTTTCGCCTCGGGCCTAACTGATGCGGCCAAACTGGCGTTCGAGTTGGGTATGCGTCAGCAGGATCATGGTCGGGCGGCCATGCGGGCAGGTGCGGGGGGCGTGGCAGCGTTCGAGTTGTTCGATCAATTCGCGCATCTCGGTGTGCGATAGCGTTTGCCCTGCTCGTACGGAGCTATGGCAGGCCAGGGTTGTGAGCATGGCTTCGCGCCATTGGGTGGGCGTGCTGCCGCCGCGCCCGGCCAAGTGATCGGCGATCTCCAGCAGCGCGGTGGCGAGGTTGGCCTCGGACAGGCCAGCGGGCACGCTGCGCACGCGCAGGCCCGTGCCGAAGTCGTCGATCTCGAAGCCCCATTCGGCCAGTAGCGTTGCATTGCC
The DNA here is from genome assembly GCA_937988885.1 of uncultured Roseiflexaceae bacterium. GTDB lineage: Bacteria > Chloroflexota > Chloroflexia > Chloroflexales > Roseiflexaceae > CALKHR01. The sequence continues at coordinate 77,215 of CALKHR010000164.1, forward strand.
CAGCAGCAACTCTTGAGCGGTGGGCGGCAGATCGACCGTGAGCGGGACGAGCAGCCCCTGCTGCTCGAACGGCGCATCGGCATCGCGGGCCATCAGGCGCTCGTAGGTGATGCGCTCGTGGGCGGCGTGTTGATCGATCAAATACATGCCATCGGGCGCTTCGGCGATGATGTAGGTCTGGTTGATCTGACCCACGATCCGCAATGGCGGCAAGCGGCTCGGCTGGCTCGACGGGCTTGGTGTGCTCGACGCGCTCGGCGGAGAGAATGGCGGCGCTTGCTCGGAATAGTCGGGCGATGACTGCGGCTCGTTAGGAACCCACGGGCGGAGCTCCTCTAGCGGTAGGGTTGGCGTGACAAAGTTCGGTTCGCCGACCTCGCGATGTTGGGTCGGAGGCGGCGAGTTGAACTGATCGCCGATCCGTCGGAGCTCGAAGCGGCGTTGTGCCACCTCGAACGGTGCGGGCGTTGACGAATCCGTCCAGGGTCGTGCGCCGCTCTCGATCAGGGCATCGCGGATGGCGCGCCCCAGAACACCCAACACGCGCGACGAATCGCGGAACTTGACCTCGCTCTTGGTGGGATGCACGTTCACATCCACGCTCGCGGGATGAATGCGCAGATCGATCACGGCGAGCGGATGGCGGCCCCGCATCAACAGCGTGTGGTAGGCATCTTCGATCACAGCGGCGATCGCGCCGCGTGCCGCGATGGCACGACGGTTCACGAACACGTGTAGGTAGCCCCGCGAGCTGCGGGTGACGCCGGGCGGCGAGACGAGCCCATTGATACGCACGGCCTCGCGCCCTTCGCCGTAGTTCGCCTCGATGGGCAGCAGTTGGCGGCCAACATCGAGACCGTAGATATCGATCACCGCCTCGCGCAGATCGCCGCCGCCGCTGGTTTGCAAGGCCAGCCGATCATCGATGAGCAGGCTGAAGCGCACTTCGGGGTAAGCCAGGGCGTATTGGGTGACGATCGTTGAGATCGCGCCGGATTCGGTGGCATCGGAGCGCAGAAACTCGCGGCGCACTGGCGCGTTGTAGAACAGGTTGCGTACGCTGATGGTGGTGCCCGGTGCTGCGCCACGGGGGATGCGGGCCTGCACTTCGCTGCCCGCGATGCGCAACTCGGTGCCGACCTCCTCGTCGGCGGTGCGTGTGATGCAGGCCACCTGCGCGACCGAGGCGATCGAGGGCAATGCCTCGCCACGAAAGCCCAACGAATGCAGCGACCAGAGATCGTCGGCGGTGCGGAGCTTGGAGGTGGCTTGGCGCGCGAACGCGAGCTCGACCTCGTCGGAGGCGATGCCGCTGCCGTTGTCTTGGATTTTGATCTCGCGCAGGCCACCACCGCGCACCTCGATGGCAATGCGCGTCGCGCCGGCATCGAGCGCGTTTTCGAGGAGCTCTTTGACAACCGAGGCTGGACGTTCAACAACCTCGCCAGCGGCGATCTGGGCGGCAACTGCTGGTTCTAATACGCGGATCGGCATGGTGCATCACTCTGCGCCACCAAATGGCTGGCCCACGCCTGCCTATTGATGATGCGAACATGTTTGCTTGTATTGTACCATAGCCTGCACTGATCTGCTGCTGTTTGAGCCTGGCCTAGGGTTGACTGGTTGGGGCAGGTGGGAGGAGATTAGCAGTTGGAGTGGTGGTGGGAGCGGGCGTGGGCGTCGCCTGTTCAACCGTCGGCGCGGGTGTGCTGGCCTGCTGAGTCGCGATCGGCGTAACGGCTGGCTGCGATTCCGCAGATGGCGGCAGCATCGTTAAGATGCCCAGTAGCAGCGCTGCGAGCAGCAGAGTCGCCAATAGCCCACCCCACAGAGTGAGCGGTCGCTCGGTGGGTGGTGTGGCGGATGGTGCAGCGGGTGGTGCTGCGGGTTGCGTGGCGACAGCTGGGGCCGCAGGAACTGGTGCAGCCGGTGGCTCGGCGGATGCCACGGGTAGGAGATCGGAAACAGCGATCTCATCGGTGATGCGCTCGTGGATATCGTCGCTGGGGTACTCGGGGATCGTGCCGAGATCCCAATCGAGCTCCTCGACCTTGATCAGGACGACCGTGATGTTATCGGTGCCGCCGCGCTCGTTGGCGAGGTCGATCAGTTGATCGACAGCCTGCTCGACGGGTTGGCTGGTGGCGATGCTGATCAGTTCCTCATCCTCGACTAAGCCGTGCAGCCCATCCGAGCAGAGCAGCACGATATCACCGGGCTGAAGCGGCATACGCAGCATATCAACCGAGACTTCGGGCTGGTAGCCGAGCGCACGAGTGATGACATTGCGATGGGGCGATAAGCGAGCCTGTTCAGGGGTGATCAGCCCTGCTTCGACCTGATCGCTCACAAACGAGTGATCGCGGGTGCGCTTGATGATTTGACCATCGCGGATGAGGTATGCGCGGCTATCGCCGACATTCGCGATATGGAGGGCATCGTGGTACAGCAGTGCGGCTACGCCTGTGGTGCCCATACTGCCGCGCCCGTGAGCGTAGACTTTGCTATTCGCGAGAGCAAACGCCTGCTGAATGACCTTGACGCGATCCTCGGCGGGATCGGAGTAATAGCTGGAGAGGATATATTCGACAGCCATGCTGCTGGCGACTTCTCCAGCCGCATGCCCGCCCATGCCATCGCAGACTACAAAAAAGGAACCTAGCTGTTCGGCCTGTTTTGGATCGCCAACACCAAAACTATCTTCATTGTGGTCGCGGGTTCGGCCAACATCCGTTCGCCCACTGTGACGTAGTTTCATGGAGATAGCCTCTAAAAGCAGACCGTGTGCATCGCGAGGCAAGTATAGCACGATGGTTTATTGGCTGCAACCGCTCTGATGGCGTGGGTATAAGGGCGGATTTCTTCAGTTGGAAGGTCTCTTGCTTAAAAGTGATGTAGTACTACAGCGGTGTAGTTGGTTGGATATTTGTTCAATGCTATAATACTGCCTCATCGCCATGTTACGAGGGAGACGCATGCGCTACATCATCGGAGTAGATTTGGGCGGCACCCAACTGCGAACGGCGTTAGCCGATGAGGAGGGGACGCTGCTCGAGGAGATGCGGGTCCGAACCGAAGCCGACGCTGGCCCTGCTGCGGTGATCGATCAGATCACTGCGAGCATCGAGCGTGTGCGCGCGAAGGTGCCTGCCGATGGGGAGCTATTGGGGGTTGGCATTGGTTCGCCTGGCCCGATCGATCCCTACGAAGGGATCGTGTTTACGCAACCGAACATGACCGGTTGGACCGATGTGCCATTGCGGGCGCTGTTGGCCGAGCGAACGGGTTTGCCTGTCGAGCTTGGCAACGATGCGAACGCGGCTGCATTGGGCGAGTGGCTGTTCGGAGTCGGCAAAGGGCTTTCGAATTTGGTATACATCACCGTCAGCACAGGCATTGGCAGCGGTGTGATCGTCGATGGCAAACTGTTGCTTGGCCGCCGTGGGGCTGCTGCCGAGGCGGGCCATCACATCATCGATATGCACACAAAGGCAACGTGGGAGGAGCTCGCGGCTGGCCCTGGGTTGGCGGCGGCTGCGGCAAGCGCTATGCTCTCTGATTCCCGCACCTTGCTGCACACCCTCGGCACCCCCGAGACAATCACCGCCGCCGATGTCGCGAAGGCCGCCGCGGAGGGCGACCCACTGGCGCTCAGCCTGCTCGACCGCGAAGGCGAACTGATCGGGATCGGCTTGGTCAACATGCTCTTCTGCTACAGCCCGGAGATGATTGTATTGGGTGGCGGCGTGGTGTTGAACAACCCGCAACTTGTGGAGCGCGCCAGCCTGGTGATTCAGGAACGCGCCTTCGAGGTGTACCGCTCAGTGCCGATCCGCTTAGCCGCATTGGGCGATCGCGCGGGCCTGCTCGGCGCCGTCGCCCTGTTCCTGCATATGCACGAAGGCAAATAGGTGAAACGCTTCTGGGAAGTGAGCCTCCACTTCCCAGAAGGACCTGCTAATTGCTGGTTGCCAACGTCGGCTGCTCCTGCAGCACTGCCCGCAGCACATCGGGCTTATCCGTGATGATGCCATCGACGCCTAAGGCGAGCAGGCGCTGCATCTGCGCAGGGTCGTTGACCGTCCACACATTCACTTGGAAGCCCGCCTCGCGCACGCGAGGGATCAGCCACGAAAGCATTGGCAGGCCGTGGTAGGGGTGCCACGCTTGGGCTTGCTGGCTCCGCAATGCTAGAAATGGCCACGCCTCACGGATGCGCACATCGGGCCGATAGCTGTTGGTGCCCATCAGGTAGGCGCGCGGCACATGCGGGCTGGCCGATGCCATTTCGCGCAGTGCGCTCGGCTCGAACGAGGAGATCAGCACCAACTCCTCGACGCGCTCTTCGCGGAGCATTCGCGCCACAGCCGCGCCGATCCCCGCTGCTTTGATCTCGACATTCAGCCGCATCGAATGCTCGCGTGCGAAGGCACACGCCTCGGCCAGCGTAATGACCTTCTCGCCGCCGATATCGAGCGCTTGCAACTCGGCGAGCGTGCAATCGGTGACCAAGCGCTTCTGCCCATCCCAACGTTCGGTTGTATCATCGTGAAAGACCACCAGAACGCCATCGGCGCTCTGTTGCACATCCAGTTCGATCATATCCGCGCCTTGGCGATGAGCCAATTCAAAGGCAGCGATAGTGTTCTCGGGTGCATAGGCCGATGCACCACGATGGGCGATGACGAGAGTCATAGATAGGCTCCTTCAGACTGTAGGCTGTGGATGGCGCGTGCTCTTGGGTTGGGCGCCGAGGCGTATTGTAGCACTAGATCGAGGCGTACAAAAAGCCCCCTTTCGGGAGAAAGGGGGCTAATCCATCGTGTAAAGTGGGTTAACTCATGGCGCCGATGATTTCTTCTTCCACAGCGACGGGACTACCCGCTTCGCGAGCGGCTTGGGAAATCATCGGACGAAAGATCTGTTGGAAGGCCATCACATGGGCGCAGGTTTGCCACATGCGGAAGAAACTGCAATCGCAGGTCCACTGGTCGTGATCGAGCGAGATCGTGTGATCGTTGTTGCCGCCCTTAAACGTAGCTTGTAGGTTGTGGAGTTGAATGCGCTCCGGCTCTTGTGCGTACTGCCGTGCTTTCGCAATCTTCCCGATCAAATCCGAGTGCATATTCGCCTCCTCGTTACTTGCAGAGCTGGTAGTACAGTCGGTTCTGTACCCTCTTGGCCCTGATTTCGGGGTTCAATCAGCAAAGTCGAAGTGTTTATGGGTGCGGCAGCGGATAAGACAACAAAGGCGGCTGCAGGAGCCAAGGCATCCTGTACCGCCCTAACAAAACATATATGCTACTGGCGTCTGTTCCCGCATAGATGCACCCTTGCCGTCTGAGCGAGCTATCACCAGAAGAACTCTTCTGGGCCTTTATTATAGCCGCCATGCAGATATGCGTCAAGGAAAAGCAGCATTCTGCAATTTGGGTTATAGCGCATTAGGAAGCGAAATGTGGAACGAGCGGGAGGAACGAAAAGTGAAGATATCGCAACAAATCGGTTATGGTGGGGACGGAGGGAGTCGAACCCTCACGGATTGCTCCACAAGTTCCTAAGACTTGCGCGTCTGCCATTTCGCCACGTCCCCGAGCGTGTTGTTGTGTTTGTTCAGCTTTATGCTGGGAGCAACTTAGGCCACATTGTAGCATAAGCATTCTTGCTCTGCAACCTGCTGGTGCGCCCGAGATTGCACGATAGTGATATGTGGTTACCCGTAAATAGGACCTGCTCGTCATTGATACTGGCACAGGCTTTGCTATACTAAAATCGATATGTATAGTACTTGTGTGCGATATAGCCAAGGAGCAATCTTATGAATACCGATACCGATGAGCGTCGTGCATATATTGAGGGGATTATGAACCGCCTGCGGCGACAGTACGCCGAGCGCATCCCTTTGCCCGGCCATCAGGACGATGAGGCCCTCTCGCTTCAGTTGTTGCAGCGGCTCTACCGTTATGTAATGAGCGAAGGGTATGGAGAGTAAACGCATTCTCTTCGAAAGGTAAACAGGCTCCAAACGGAGCCTGTTTTTTGTGCAACGATGGAGATGCGTTAGCGGATTGGGTAGAAGGCGCCGAGCACGCGGCGCTCGGAGGTGCGCAGTCGATACACGTCGACCAGTTCGACAAAGGCGCTGGCGCGGCCACCGAGCAGCGCTTCGGGCACGAGCACATCGTAGCCGGTTTCCGCTCGGCTCTGCGCCAACTGCTGCAGGAGCGGCGCGTCGTTGTGCTTCTGGAAGGGCTGCAACAGCCGCGCGATCAGGCGGAGGGCGACGGCGAGCGGACCACGCGATGCGGGCAGGCGCTCTTCGTAGCTCTGCACGTACTCCTCGGGGTTGCGCAGTCGAATGCCCAATTGGCGATGGCTGCCGAGCGAGAGGATGCTGAAGCGATAGCGGCTCACCCCCACTGCCTCGATATTTTCCCAAGCGATAAACGCTGCCGAATGACCAAGATTTAAGAGAATCCCCTTGGTATCGAACACGATACCAGCGCGCTTGTCGAGGCCGATCTGCCAGAAGGCGACGCCAATAGCAAGGAGAAGGAACGCCAGTAAAAAGATGCCGATGATCATCACCGAGGAGAGGTTACCGATACCGATGAGTTGACTCCCTTGGACGATACACCAACCGCTAACAGCCCAACAACCGAGCGCAACAAGGCGCAGGCGAGGATGATTCGGAGAAATACGCATTGTTTGTTCCCCAGCAAGACGGTGTTCATGAACGTTACTAGTAGTGTAGGTCAGGTTTGATATCGTCACAATAGGAGTGCGGTCCTATTTGAGGTTAGTTTATTCTTCCTGGCCAATACTACGTAGTATACGAGGTGAGAGTAACCAAACCAGTACTCCCGCATTGGCTGCGATCGCTGGGAGATCGATTCGTGCAAGACTGCCCCGTTTGAATACGACTCGGCTGCCTCCGGTTAACTCGCTCGTGATTTCGCTGCAATCGGGCTGATGCCCAACGATCATGATGCGCTCGCCGGGCCACCGCTTTTCGAGCAGATCGCGCAGCCGTGCGAGGTCGCAGCCGGGCGCGAGCTGTTGCGCTGGCTGTGGCTCGATGCCGAGCGCTTCGCCAATGATGGCGGCGGTCTGTTGGGTGCGCACGAGTGGGCTATGGTACAGTGCGTCGAGGGTGAGGCCTAGGCGCGCAAGCCCGCGCCCCTGCTCCCGCATGTTGGCGATGCCCTGTTCGGTGAGCGGGCGGCCTGCATCGCCACTGCCAGCGGGCCCCATGTCGGCGGCGATGCCATGCCGTAACACGTATAGTTCCACCTCATACTCCCTATGCTATAATCTGCGATCATCACTTGTCTGTAACCATGGAGCACAGACCAGCTGCAGTTTGTAGATGCGTTCGTCTGCTGCTTCATCAGTAGGGAATTATTATGACACATGATTCGGTGCCCGTGCTCGATTTTGGCGGGCAGACGGCGCAGTTATTGGTACGGCGCGTACGGGAATTGGGCGTGTACAGCGAGTTGCTGCCCTACGATGCGCCAGCCGAGGCGGTGCTCCGCTTGAACCCACGTGGGGTGATCCTGTCGGGAGGTTTTGCTAGCGTTTACGCGCCCGATGCACCGCAGTTTCCGCAATGGCTGCTGGATTCGGGGCTGCCCGTGCTCGGCATCTGTTACGGCATGCAGTTGCAGTGCCACACGCTCGGTGGCACGGTCGCGCCACCCGCCGAGCGTGAGTTCGGTCCAGCGACGATCACCGTGCTCGAAGATCATAAGTTGTTCGCCGGTACGCCGCAGGAGCAGCCGGTGTGGATGAGCCACGGCGACCGCTTGGAGGTGCTGCCGCCCGGCTTCCGCAGTTTGGCGAAGAGCGCGAACTCGCCGTTCGCCGCGATGGGCGATGATACGCGGCGCTGGTACGGCTTGCAGTTCCACCCCGAGGTGGTGCATTCGCGCTTTGGCCGCGATGTGTTGCGCAATTTTGTGTACGGCGTGTGCGGTTGCCGCAATGAGTGGCGCCCCTCCAACTTTGTGGCCGAAGCGGTCGAGCGAATCCGTGAGCAGGTCGGCGATGGCCGTGTGATCTGCGCGCTCTCGGGCGGCGTCGATTCCGCCGTGGCCGCGCTGCTGATCCACCAGGCCGTTGGCGATCAGTTAACGTGTGTGTTCGTCGATACGGGGATGCTGCGCAAGGGCGAGGCCGAGCAGGTGGTGACGACCTTCCGCGAGCATTTGCACATCCCTCTGATCGCGGTGAACGCCACCGAGGAGTTTTTGACGGCGTTGGCCAACGTGTCCGATCCCGAGCAGAAGCGCAAGATCATCGGCGAAAAGTTCATTCGCATCTTCGAGCGAGAGGCGCGCAAGCTTGGCGAGGTGCAGTTCTTGGCGCAGGGCACGCTCTACCCCGATGTGATCGAGAGCAAAGCGCCGGATCGCCAGAAGGGCGTGACGATCAAGACCCACCACAACGTGGGTGGCTTGCCCGCCGATATGAAGTTGAAGCTGGTCGAACCGTTGCGCTATCTGTTCAAGGACGAGGTGCGCGCCGCGGGCCTTGAGCTTGGCCTGCCGGAGGATTGGGTGTGGCGTCATCCATTCCCTGGCCCGGGCTTGGCCGTGCGCATCCTGGGTCCAGTGAGCTGGGAGCGGCTTGAGACGCTCCGCCACGCCGATTCGATCTTCATTAGCGAGTTGCGCGAGGCTGGCTTGTACCGCGCGACGCAGCAAGCCTTCGCGGTGCTGCTGCCGATCCAGAGCGTGGGTGTGATGGGCGATGGACGCACCTACGCCGATGTGATCGCGCTGCGGGCGGTGACCACCGAGGATTATATGACGGCGGATTGGGCGCGCTTGCCCGAGGATCTGCTGGCGCGCGTCAGTAGCCGGATCGTCAACGAAGTGCCGGGCGTGAATCGCGTGGTGTACGATATCTCGTCGAAGCCGCCCGCCACGATCGAGTGGGAGTAGCGTCGGGCGTTGGCTGAACGTTCGGCAGCGCAAGGGGCGCATTCAGGCGCAGGGGCGATTCGCTCGTCTCTGCGTCTGTTGTTGGGGGCCGCGCGCTACTTGGGGCGTAGCGCCTGTTGCAGTTCCTTAATCTGCTGGCTCAGCGCGTCGAGCCGTTGCAGCAGTTCGTGGTGTTGCGAGTCGGTGCTGGGCTGTTCTTTGCCGATAAAAGCGATGCTGCCGCTGGTTTCGAGCTCGGCCTTGTCGATATCGTCGAGGTTGCGGAAGCCTTGGCGGTGCGCTGCGACCGTGAGTTCGGATTCGCTGACACCTTCACGTTCCATATGCTGCTCTTGCAGTTTCCCATGCTCGATGAGCGGCGTGGGGGTGCCCTCCAGCAATTCGTCGAGCTTAGTGTACTGAAAGACGAGGCGAACCACGAACGAGTTCATCACCAGGAGGCTTGCCGCGCCGATCAGGCCGCCAGTAAGGCTGTTGTCGTCGCCGATGATGGCGTTCTGCACGGTGTTGGAGAGCATCAGGAGCACGACCAAGTCGAAGGTGTTGATCTGAGCGAGCGCCCGTTTGCCCGCGAGGCGCAGCGCGATCACCAAAAACGCGTAGACGATCCAGGGGCGCAGAATCTTCTCGAGCAATGGTATGTTCAGCGCGAACATATTCTCCGACATACCGTGGTATAGCCAATCGAACATAGCGGCCTCCTTTGATCTCAAGGTGCGTTGAGGTATGGTAGGACGAAAGTGGACTCTTGTCGATAGCTAGGCGTATTTGCAGAATGTGGTATATTTGTTCTAGCCTCGTGGTATGATCGCCTGTGTGCACACAAAGATGCTTTTTGGTAAGACAGTTTGGAGTAGCCTATGACATCGCCCAACCGTGATCGACTCGGTGTTATCACCAGCGGCTCGCTGCTCGAAGGCTTGCATGCGCGCCTCGAAGGTCGCGAGAGCGTTGAGGATATGCGCGTCGGCAAGTTTGTGGTCGTGCAGGGCGATAAGCACGAGTTCTTTTCGATGATCACGGATGTGGTGCTGGAGGCCACGAACCAGAAGGTGCTGGCCGACCCGCCGCACGGAGATCCGTTTATCTACGAAGTGCTGGCGGGCACATCCACCTACGGCTCGATCGCGCTCAAGCCGATGCTGATGCTCTCGCACGATCTCTCGGAGGGATTGTTGCCCCCCAAGACGGTGCCGCGCCACTTCGCGCCCGTGCTGGATGCCAACGAGGAAGATTTCAAGCGCGTGTTTGGCAGCGAAGATGCCACGCACTTCGAGATCGGGCGACCTTTGGATATGGATGTGCCGGTCTGCCTGGATTTGGAGCGGTTGGTCGAGCGCTCCAACGGTGTGTTCGGCAAGAGCGGCACGGGCAAGAGCTTTCTCACGCGTTTGCTGCTGTGCGGCACGATCAAGGCCGGGGTGGCCTCCAACCTGATCTTCGATATGCACAACGAGTACGGTCACGATGCGTATTCGGAGAACGGCACGTTTGTGAAGGGCTTGCGCCAACTGTTCGGTAGTGCGCAAGTGGCCGTCTACACGCTCGACGCGGCCTCCTCGCGCAGCCGCAACGTGCAGGCCGATGCCGAGATCGTGATCGGCCTCGATCAGATCGAGGTGGAGGATATCAGCCTGCTGCGCGACGAGCTGAACTTAACCGAGACGGCGGCGGAATCGGCGTATCTGCTGGTGGATCGCTTCCGCGAGAACTGGTTGAAGAGCCTGCTGGCGATGAGCGCCGAGGAGTTGAAGGAGTTCTGCGAATCGGTTGGCGCGCACGCGGGCGCGATGAGCGCCTTGAAGCGCAAGCTGGAGCAGGTGGCCCGTAAGGCGTTCGTCAAAGAGACCGCGCCCTTCAACACGATCGATCGGATGATCGATCTTCTCGCGCATGGCAAGCATGTGGTGCTGGAGTTCGGGCGCTACAACGACGCGCTCTCGTATATGCTGGTGGCCAATATCATCACGCGGCGCATTCATCGGCGGTGGGTTGAGCGCACCGAGGAGTTCACCCGCACGAAGAATATCGCCGATAAGCCGCGCCAATTGATGATCACGATTGAGGAGGCGCATAAGTTCCTCAACCCGGCGGCGGCCAAGCAGACGATCTTCGGCACGATCGCCCGCGAGTTGCGCAAGTACAGCGTGACGTTGCTGGTAGTCGATCAGCGCCCCTCCTCGATCGACAGCGACGTGATGAGCCAGCTCGGCAGCCGTGTGACGGCCCTGCTCAACGATGAGAAAGACATCGATGCGGTGTTCACGGGCGTGAGTGGCTCGTCGAGCCTGAAAGCGGTGTTGGCGAGCTTAGACACGCGTCAGCAGGCGATGGTGTTGGGGCACGCGGTGCCGATGCCGGTGGTGGTGCGCACCCGTTCGTACGACGAAGCCTTTTACGCTGCGATTGGGGCGCGTCCGGCTCCCTCTCGAAAACAGGCACAGGATGAAATGGACGAGCTGTTTAGTTGATGCGGGCAGAGGCTGTTGGCATATTACGTGCTAAAGGGAAGGGTCAAACCTCCAATTGACACCGCCCTCTGCTTGTATACTATTCAGTTCTTCTATGTGTGTTTGAACGATACACATCAGCGAGAATGGTGAAGATACAGCGGCGATACCTAACATCTATTTCTGCGGTGTTCTGAGGAGTTGTACTCCTCGATCCTCCGGTTGTATTGGGGTTTGAAGGTAGCGCTACCTTCAAGCCCCTTCATTATACGAGCTTTGTACTTGATTGTGCTATAAGGAATGTCAGATTGAAAATGCGTTCTGTTCCCGAGACAAGCACGAGCTTATCGCTTGTGTACGATTACGAGTATGAGGTACCCTCTGAATCGAATGTGCATCGTACTGAGCATTCGATGATCCTCTCAACAACGCAACTGCCATACTGTAGTGCTGCAACATTGCTCGATTCGCTGGTGGAATGTTCGGGGAGCATGACGCCAGTTGTTGATGAGACAGCACAGCGCACGTTCACGCTGAAGGAGGCGTACGCCATCTGTGCCGATGTCACCCGGGTGCATTCACGGAGCTTCTTCTTCAGTTCGCAGCTGTTGCCACCCGAGAAGCGCCAGGCGATCCGTGCGCTGTACGCGTTTTGTCGGCTCAGCGACGATGTGGTCGATACCCAATCGGCGCCGAGTGGCGCGCTCGCGAGGTGGGTGGCGCAGTCGCGCTCGAGTGAGCCGCTCACGCATCACGCGGTGTTGCTGGCTTGGCACGATACTGTGAGGCGCTACCAAATCCCCCGCGACCTGATCGACGAATTATTGGCTGGCTTGGCGATGGATCTGTTGATCCAGCGCTACCCGACGTTCAACGATCTGTGGCTGTATTGCTATCGGGTCGCGTCGGTGGTGGGCCTGATGGTGATGCATATCGTGGGGTACGAGCCGGATGCGGTGCCCTACGCCGTGCGATTGGGCATCGCCCTGCAGTTGACGAATATTCTGCGAGATATCGGCGAGGATACGCAGCGGGGGCGTATTTACGTGCCTCAAGAGGACCTTGAGCGCTTTGGCGTATCGCCCGACGATATTCTCGCAGGTCGCCGCAGCCGTCGATTCGAGGCGCTGATGTGTTATGAGATCGCTCGGGCGCAAGCGTACTACGAGGACGCCTGGCCGGGGATTGCGATGTTAAGCTCAGACAGCCAACTCGCGGTGGCAGCGGCAGCCGAGATTTACCGAGGCATTTTGGGAAAGATCGAACAGAATAAGTACGATGTGTTCACCAAGCGGGCACATCTATCGCTGTTCGAGAAGTGTATCGAGTTAATACGAGTTCGTCGGCGTCTGCAACGGTTGCAGCGGCGCCGATGATCTCGGGCCAATGCCTACTTGTCGAGCACCTCACGGACTTTCATAGCGAGCGTGTGGGCGGTGAAAGGCTTCGGCAAAAAATCGCAATCCTCGCACATCGCCGTGTTGCGCACAACCTCATCGCTATGGCCCGAGACAATAATCACCTTCGCCTGTGGCCTCTGTTGCTTGAGAAGCTCAGTGAGCGAGATATCTGCTTTATACATTAACGTCGCCGACTTAATCATCAGGTCGATCTGATGCGGATAGCTTTGGATCACGCTCGCCGCCTCTTGGTACGAATTCGCTTCGAGGATGCAGTAGCCCTTGCCCTGAAGCGTCTCGTGAATGAGTTGCCGCACCTGCAGGTTGTTCTCCACGAGGAGCACGGTTTCGTTGCCTCCCGGCGCTTCGTTGGGTTGCGCCTGTACGGGCAGGAGCGAGAGATGCTGATTCGGATCACCGACCGGAAGATAGATGGTGAAGGTGGTTCCGACACCGGGCGTGCTGACGACCTGAATCTCCCCATTGTGCTGCTTGATCGCACCATAAACAGTTGCTAACCCCAAACCGTTCCCTTGACTAGAAGATTTCGTGGTGAAGAACGGCTCAAAGATATGTTTCATGATCTCAGGCTCCATGCCGATACCCGTATCGCTGATGGAGACCTTGATATAATCGCCATCGGGTAGATGAGCGTTCTCCACCTCCTGCGGCTGAGCCATCTGCGATTCGATCGTCAACTCTCCTCCGTTGGGCATGGCATCGCGGGCGTTGAGGATCATATTGGTGAACATCTCCTCAAGTTGACCAGCGTCGGCCAGTACGGGTTTGAGATCAGGATCCAACTTCAGAGTGAACGTAAACTGATCGCCGAGAACGCGCTCTAGGAGCGTGTAAATCGTCTCGATCAGGTGGTTGATATCGAACACCATCGGCGTGAGCACCTGCTTCCGCCCGACGGCCAAGAGATGTCGGGTGATCACGGCGGCGCGCTGGCTGGCCAGCAGGATCTGCTCGATATCCCCTTGCACCGGATCATCGGGTGGGAGCTGCATCTGGATCAGATCGGCGTAGCCTTGCACCACCGTCAGCAGGTTATTGAAGTTGTGGGCCACGCCACCCGCAAGCCGCCCGATACTCTCCATATGTTTGGCATGCTGGAGCTCTTCTTCTATCTGGCGTTGCCGCTGTTCGGCTTCCTTCTGCGCGCTGATATCGCGGTTGATGACGGCGATGCCTCTCTTCCTCCCTGAAGCATCGCGGACCAGCGTGAGCGATGAGAGGATGGGGATGCGGTGGCCATTCTTATCGCTCTGAACCATTTCGCCTTGCCACGTGCCGTGCTCATAGAGGCTATTCAGCAACTCCTGGAAATCGCTGCCGATGATCGTGGTGTTGAGCAGCGAGTGCTCGTACGGCTCGATCACTTGGCCGATCATTTCGTTGGCGCTCCAACCGTAGAGCTTCTCTGCCCCGCGATTCCACATGGTGATGGTGAATGTCATATCCATCATAAAGACGGCATCCGTGACGCTATTGAGAATCTCGGCCTGTAGGCGCAGTTGCTCCTCGTTGCGCTTATAGGGGGTGATATCGCGGTACAAGGTGAACCACGTAATATCGCCGTTGGGACGATGTTGACTCCGGCCATGGACTTCGAGCCAGATATCGCCTTTCTCGGGGTGGAGAAAACGAACCGCTCGCTTCTGGAACGTGGCGTGCGGATTAAGTGTAAGGAGCGTATCAAGGAACGTTGCGCGATCGTGCGGGTGGAGCCGAGAGAACAACAACTGCGGCTCGCGATACAGATTCTCGACCCTGACCCCTGTCAAAAGGCTCATGCCTTCGTTGGCGTATTGAATCTTCAACTGACCATTCTTCAGAACGTTGATAATGAGTGCGCCGTTCGGGATCTGGTTGTTGAGGTGAATAAATTCCCTTCCCACCGCAGATTGTTGCGTAGGTTCGAAGGCAACGGGTTCGGTCATCACCTCATCATACACATAGGTGAGATATTCGCCACCCGACAGTTGTTGGATGCGTAGCTCAACCGTAATAACGTTCGCAGTTTTGGTGATCATTTGTGCGACGCCACGGAATACCTTGCCCGATTGCAGTTTTGTCGTGATCAGTTGCTCGTAATACGCATCTTCGACAAGCAGTTCGCTCCAATTGCGCTCAAGTAATTCCGAAGGATGGTATCCCAAAAGATTACACATCTGTTGATTCACTAGGCGGATGTGTCCTTGAGCATCACTAACCACAGCTCCCTCGTTGAGCTGTTCGAGCAGTGAATAGGTGTATTGTGAAGATGTCGTATGGAGCTTATCTTCAGGATAGTGAAGTAAAGCTTTTTGGAACATAACCGCCCCCAAACCTGCAAAAGACACGAGGTACCAGAAAGAGAGTGTATTGATTAGCATAACGTAGGTTATCTGGAAGCGAAATGGGGAGATTCCGTACTATATCTGGGGAAATTTCCTACTTGTTGAATGGGGGAATCCCTGCCTACGCAGGTAGGGTCGGCATTACTCGTATTGCTACTGCGGTAAAACGATGCTATCCGCTGCTGCGAACGAATCCGCCTGATGGTGTATACTTAGGCATTGTAGTGCAGTAGAGAAACCTCAACGAGGTTTGGAACCATTCAAGGCTGATGGGCTATGGGGCGCATCGTTGGCGATGTGCGACCCAACACTCGTGGCAGGTGATGTGATGAATCCCAATCGCTTGTTGACCCATTCGTTGCGCGCTTCTCCGCACGGAGAGCTGATCGCTGGCATTCTGGCCGCTGCGCTGGTTGCCGTGGACCCCGCTGCCGCTGTGCGCCGCTTTGTGCAGCGCGATGGCGATGTATTGACTATCGGCGCGCTAACGTACGATCTCACCGCCTATGATCGGGTGTTGCTGGTTGGTATGGGCAAAGCCGGAGCGCCGATGGCCCACGCGCTTGAGGAAGTGTTGGGCGATCGGCTGAGCGATGGCGTGGTGGTGGTGAAGGAGGGCCACAGCGGCCAGCACACCACACAGCGCTACCGCCTGATCGAAGCGGGGCATCCCATCCCCGATGCCCGCGGCGTGGAGGGCGCTCGCCAGATCGCGGCGCTGCTGGCCGAGACGACCGAGCGCGACCTAGTGCTAGCGGTGATCTCAGGAGGTGGCTCGGCGCTGTTGACGCTGCCCGCCCCCGGCATCTCGCTGGCCGATCTCCAGGGCCTAACGCGCACGCTGCTCGGTTGCGGGGCCACGATCAACGAACTCAACACGCTACGCAAACACCTAGACCTTGTGAAGGGCGGTGGGTTGGCCCGCATGGCGCAGCCCGCCGCGCTTGCCACACTAATCCTCTCCGATGTGGTCGGCAACCCGCTCGATGTGATAGCCTCCGGTCCGACTGTGCCCGATACCAGCAACTTCCGCGATGCGTACGCGATTTTGGAGCGCTACGGCGTTGTGGAGCAGATCCCATCGGCCATCCTGGAGCATTTGCGTCGCGGCATCGCTGGCGAGATCGCTGATACGCCCAAGCCTGGTGAACCGCTCTTTGCGCAGGTGCAGAACGTGATCGTGGCGAGCAACGTGCAGGCCGCCGAGGCTGCGCTGGAGGCGGCACGGGCGGCTGGCCTCAACACGCTATTGCTGACCTCGTACGTGCAGGGCGAGGCACGCGAGGTGGCCCGCGTGATGGCGGCACTGGCCCGCGAGATCGCCGACTCGGGGCGTCCGATCCCGCGACCGGCCTGCTTGGTGGCGGGTGGTGAGACCACGGTGACACTGCGGGGCGATGGACTCGGCGGGCGCAATCAGGAGTTGGCGCTGGCCGCTGCGGCGGATCTCGCCGGACTCGATGCGGTGTACCTTGTCACGCTGGCCACCGATGGCGGCGATGGCCCCACCGATGCAGCGGGCGCGGTGGTCACGGGCGAATCGCTGGCGCGGATGCAGCAGCAAAGTCTCGATGCCGCTGCCGCGCTGGCCCGCAACGACTCGTATCACCTGCTCGCCGCTTTGGGCGATCTGCTGCAACCTGGCCCAACCCAAACCAATGTCAATGATCTGACCTTCATTTTTGCGCTCTAGCACTCAAACGAAGGAGTACGCGATGGATAGTCCTCAATCCAAGCAGACCACTTTGTTGGCTTGGAGCGCCCCCACTCGCGCGTTTGCGGTGTGGCAACTGCGCGGCCTCGCGCTGACGCCCAACGGCGCAGTGCGGCTTGACCCCGCGAGTGCCGAATTATCGCACGATCAGTATCCTCCTGGCTCGTATCGCGGGCGGAACTACTACAACGGCAGTACTTTCCTGTTCGGCGAGGCGCTGAGTCCGACCTTGCCCCTCGATCCTGCGGTGATCGAACTGGTGCCCTCGTGGAACGCGGATATGCCGCCTGGTAGTTGGCTCGAACTTCAGGTGCGACTCCAAGCCAACGAAACCTGGTCGGGGTGGTACAGTTTTGGTGTGTGGGCGCCCGATAGCGGCACGGTCGCGCGGCACTCCGTCCCCGATCAGCGGGATGAGCAGGCGCGGGTCGCTGTGGATGTGTTGGCGCTGAAATCGCCTGCGCAGGCCTTTCAGTTGCGGCTGCGCTTGTGCAGCGTGAGCCCTGCCGCTTTGCCCGAAGTGCGCCTGCTGACTGTGGCCTGTTCGCCCGCGTACGCGCCATCTGCCACCCTAGAGCCAGGCGACCCCGCTCTTTGGAATACGGTGCTGAATGTGCCGCAGTGCTCGCAGATGGTCTACCCCGATGGCGGCAATGTGTGGTGCAGCCCAACCACCATCGCGATGTTGCTGGGCTACTGGCAGGGACGCGGCTCCTGCTCGCAACGGGTGCATCACGCGGTGGCCGGGGTGTACGATTGGTGCTACGATGGTCACGGCAACTGGCCTTTCAACACGGCATATGCCGCCTCGCAGGGGATGGTGGCCTATCTGACGCGCTTTGCGAGTCTGCGCCAAGCCGAGCGCTGGATCGCGGCGGGTGTGCCGTTGGCGCTCAGCTACGCTTGGTCGGATGGCGCACTGACGGGTGCGCCCATCGCTTCGAGCAATGGGCATATCGTGGCGTTGGTCGGCTTCGATGCGGCGGGCAACCCGGTGGTCAACGATCCGGCGGCGCCGAGCGATGAGCAAGTGCAGCGCGTCTACGACCGCAACGAGCTTGAAACGCTCTGGCTTGCCCACTCCGGCGGCTTGGTGTACATTGTCTACCCGCCAGGGCACGCCGTTCCCGACGAGATCTAGGCTTATCGGCATACATAGCACCATCACGCCGATCCGCGCGTATTGGCTTTGCTTAAAGGAGTGCACGAATGACAACGCTCGATTCCCCGCTTGTTTCCGCCGAATGGCTTCACGACCATATAACCGACCCGCAGGTGCGCGTGGTCGATGTGCGCTGGTACCTCACCGAACCCGCCCGTGGTCGTGTTGAGTATCAGGAATCGCATATTCCAGGCGCTGCGTTTGTGGATCTCGAAACCGAACTCTCTTCGCCACGGGGCCAGGGTCCGGGCCGTCACCCGCTGCCCACGCCAGAGGCCTTCCGCGCCGTGATGGAGCGGGCGGGCATCAGCAACGATACCGTGGTGATCGCCTACGATTCGAGCGGCGGATCGGCGGCGGCCCGCCTGTGGTGGCTGCTGCGCTACTTCGGCCACTCGCAGGTCGCGCTGTTGAACGGCGGCTGGCAGGCGTGGAACGCGGCGGGCTACCCAACCACCGCTGAGGTGCCGAGTTTCGCGGCGGCGCAGTTCACGCCCACGCCACAGCCCGACATGCTGGTGGACGCCGACGCCGTCGAGCGGCAGCGCAACACACCGGGCACGCTGCTGCTCGATGCCCGCGCCACCGAGCGCTACGAGGGCCGCATCGAGCCGATCGACCCGAAGGCTGGCCATATCCCCGGCGCGCGTTCGGCGCCCTTCGCTGGGAACCTCAACGCCGACGGCACGCTCAAGAGCGCCAATGAACTACGCGAGCGCTACAACGCGCTTGGCGCAGCACAGGCCGAGCAGATCGTCTGCTACTGCGGCTCGGGCGTGACCGCCGCGCACGATGTCTTGGCGCTCTATTTGGCTGGCTACAGCGATGCGAAACTCTACGAAGGCTCGTGGAGCGATTGGTCGAGCGATCCTTCTCGGCCCGTCGCCACGGGGGAGGACACCGGCGCATGACCGATCTTCCTCGCTACAAGCTGTACATCGATGGCCAGTGGACCGAAGCCGCCAATGGCGAGACGCTCGCGGTGAATGAGCCTGCCCTGGGCCAGCCGATGGCCTACGTGGCGCGAGGCACCGCCGCCGATATCGACAAAGCGGTGGCGGCGGCGCGGGCGGCGTTCGACCATGGGCCGTGGCCGCACACCGCGCCTCACGAGCGCTCGCGCATCCTCCATGCCATCGCCGACGCGCTCGAAGAACGCAGCGCCGAACTGGCCGAGACCGAATCGCGCAACCTGGGCGTGCCGCTGCGCAAGTCGATGTTCGTGGATGTGCCCTGGGCCATCGAGCACCTACGCGCCTTCGCCGAACTGGCGCGCCGCTCGCCCTACGAACCGCTGCCCTGGATCGACGTGCCCTCGGTCAGTTGGAATTTCGTGTGGCGCGAGCCGATCGGCGTGTGCGGCCAGATCGTGCCGTGGAACTACCCGCTGCTGATGGCGGTCTGGAAGATCGCCCCCGCGCTGGCCACCGGCAACACCATCGTGCTAAAGCCGGCCTCGTACACGCCGCTGACTGCGCTGATGCTGGCCGAGGCGATCGAATCGACCGGACTGCTGCCGCCCGGCGTGTTCAACTTGGTCACGGGCGCTGGCGGCGAGGTAGGCGAGGCGCTAGCCTTGCATCCCGGCGTCGATAAAATTGCCTTCACCGGCTCCACCGAGGTGGGGCGGCGCATTATGCAACTGGGCAGCGCGACGATCAAGCGCGTGACGCTGGAGCTTGGCGGCAAATCGCCGAGCCTGGTGTTGCCCGACGCCGACTTCGACCTGGCGGTGGACGGCGTGCTGTTTGGCGTGTTCTTCAACGGCGGGCAAAGCTGCGAGGCTGGGACGCGCTGCTTGGTGCCCACCGATCAGCACGATGCGTTTGTCGAACGGCTGGTGGCTCGCGCCAAGGGCTTGCGTCTAGGCGACCCGCTGGATCTCGAAACCGACCTCGGCCCACTTGTCTCGCAGCGCCAATTGCAGACGGTGGACGAGTACGTGCAGATCGGCCTGCAGGAGGGCGCGCAGTTGGCCTGCGGCGGTGCCCGCGCCGATGTGCCTGGCTTCGAGGACGCGCCGTTCTACCAGCCGACCATCTTTGCTCGCGTCGATAACGCCTCGCGGCTGGCCCAAGAGGAGATCTTCGGCCCAGTGCTGGCCGTCATCCCCTACGAGACCGTCAGCGACGCGATCGATCTGGCGAACGCCAACGCCTACGGCTTGGGCGCGGCGGTGTGGTCGCGCGATCTGCAGGGCGCTATCGAGGTGGCGAAACGCATCCGCAGCGGCACGGTCTGGATCAACGATCACCACCTGATCAACCCGCTCGCGCCGTTCGGAGGTTACAAGCAGAGCGGCATCGGGCGCGAGCACGGTGTCCAAGGCCTGCTGGAATACACCCAAACCAAACACATCCACGTGGACCTGATGCAGAAGCGCGAAGGCCGCCTCTGGTGGGACACGCTGCTGCCTCCCCGAGAGTAACTGGACATAACATTTGTCAACGCAAGCGCGGGTCGTGTGGCTCGCGCTGTGTTGTTTGTGCGCTGCGGGTATGTCCGCCGCTCGTGTTGCGTGGGTTGATTCTGCTGACGCAAGCTGTTGCAACGATTGACAAGAAATGTCAAGTTTTGGCCGGAACTTTTTGCTATAACTACCCTACGCCCGATCTTCCACACATTCATCGTATCAGGTATCGGCTAGTTGGCTAGTGCTGCAAAGGAAAAGCATATGCAAAAGAGCAGCGTCTATGTTCGACACCAATTGGTAGCCGTGTTGCTCCTCTTGGTCGTGAGTATGCCATTGATGCCAGGGCGATCTGTTCCCGTTGTGGAGGCTGCGCCCGAGCAAGTGCCGCTCGCGCAGAGCGGCGTGTTGGAGTTTCTCACCAACAACCCTAGCCTCAAACCATGGTTGGCGGATATGACGGCGTGGACTGTCGGTGGCGGCTTTTTGTATTGGGCGAGTTGCCCAGCGGCGCCGCCCCGAGCTGCCGCTCTCGATGAGACAAGCAGCGATGAGACGCCGCTTGTCGAGCAGGAGCAAGCGGTCGCGCCGAGTGCCACTGGCTATTTGCGCCGTTGGCCGTTGCGGGGCGGCTCTGTGGTGACGTTATCGAGCACAGCGGTCTGCACAGGCGATTCGATGGCCGCCGACGCGACCGGGTTGTACTATCACGATGCGAACGCTCGGGCGATTATGTTTCGCTCGGTGAGCGACCCGATGCGGGCGCAGAAGGTGGCCGATTCCGCCGCGCCGAACGGGCCGATAGTGCTCGATAACGGCGATACCTTCTGGGGCGATTACCTGTTTTGGCTGGCGGACGGTACCGTCTACAATGCACGCAAGAGCGATTTTGCCCCGGCTGGCCGTCCGGAGCCTCTGGGTGCTGGCGCATCGAACCTGATTTTGCGGGGCAGCGAACTGCTCTGGATCGAAAACGGCACGATCCGCTCGATGCTGAAGTACTGTTTGTCGATTGGCGGCGGCAACTGCATCAAGAATCCGCTGTATACCGATACTGGCGGTTCGTTATCATCGTTGATCAATGCCAAGAAGACCGGGCCATTGCTGGGCAGTTGGGTAACGCCGTTCTGGTGGAAGTACGTGAGCGGTGTATCGACGTTGCGGGGTGAGGGGTGTCGTAACGAGTTGGGCAATCCCTCGGTCACCTGTTCGCTGACGACGAGCTACACCGCGCCTTCTACATCGAACGGGCGCTACGAACCGGGCAAACTGGTGACCGATGGCTCGTTTCTGTTCTGGGTGGAAAATTTTGTCGTTTGTAGCGTCTTTTGCTCCCCTAATCAAGAGGGGCGCTTAATGAAGTGGAATCTGAACCACTTGCTGATCGGTTCGACTCCGTTTGCCACCCCGCAGCCGATCGCCTGCCGGAATTGCGGCGGCTCGTACTCGATCGCAAACAACTACGAGATCGCGGTTGCGGATGGCTGGGTCTATTTTATGACTTCGGCGGGTTTGGCGCGTATTCGGGCCGATGCGCCGCCGATCTCGTGGGATTTGCGGGCGCTGAATATGGAGGTGACGCAGGCGATCCAAAGCCCGAGCAACGATGTGCCTTTGATCGCGAATAAGCCGACCTACGTGCGCTTGTACGGCGATAAGACCAGCGGGCCGAGCCTGAACGGCGTTGAGGCGCGATTGTATGGCACGACTACGACGGGCGCTGCGCTGCCTGGGTCGCCGCTCACCCCCATCAACGGCACACGCAGCTTTACAGACAACAACACCGGTATGCAGCGCGCCAATCCTCAGAGCGGCTGGGTGTTTCTATTACCGGACTCCTGGGTGCAGGCTGGCTCAATCCAATTGAGCGCGCAGATCGATCCGCAGCGTGTGTGGAACGACCCGAACCGCGCCAATAACTCCATTTCCGCGCGAACGTTCAATTTCGTCCGCAAAGCGCCGATCTGTATGGTGTTCATCCCGGTGCGCACCGTGCATGGCCCCGCGATGTTCACTCCCGCGCATTGGTTCGCGATCGATATGGTGCGCCGCACCGTCGCAACGCCCGATGTGTGGACGTATCGCCAGAACGACGATGTAGCCGAACTGGAGATAAAGTGGGGCGGGCCGTTCAATGCTATTCCTTACCCTGGCTACGGCCCGTACGAGATGGCCGAGGATGGCAGCAAAGTGATTATCTCGTTGTGGTTGCGTGATCAACTGTCGGATGATCCCGACGAGTGCGACAAAGCCCGTGCTCGCACGCACTACGTGGGCGTGGTGCACCCGAACGAGAGTGGCGCGAATGGGATGGGTCGCTTGGGCGGAGATCAGTTGTGGTTCCGCCTGCCGCCCGACGATACATCGCAAGATTGGCGCACGGATCGGGCGGTGACGCTGGCGCACGAACTCGGCCACAACTATGGGCGACGGCACGTCAATTGTCCCGTCGGCGACCCCGACGATATCGGCGGATACCCGTACCCTACCTGTAGCATCGATTTCGACGATGGCGAGAACCGTCACTACGGCTTTTTGCGCAACACGGTCACTGGGCAATTCGAGACGGTGCTGCCAACCGCCGCAGGCGATTTGATGTCGTACTCGCACCGTTTAAAAAGCCCGCTCCCCCGTTGGCCGAGCGATTTCACTTGGAACGGCATGCGCAACGAAATCCCGAACGGCGTGGCGATAGCGGAGGCTGGCCCCGATCTGGCGGCCACGCCGATGGTGGTGCTGAGTGGCTTGATCGGTACGCTCAAACCCGACCAATCGTCGCTTGATCACGCTTGGGTGTTCCCCGTTGGCGCGGCGAGCCAGGGCATGTTGCGCAAGTGGCAGCGCACCTTCGCGCCGACCGCCGATGCGAGCTTGGCGGCCTCGCCTGCGGCGGGTGCGTACCACCTACGGCTGTTCGGGCGCGACGGCAAGCAACTCGACGACCGCGCGATCACGCTGGACGAAACGACCGATGGCGAAACAACGCGCCCGTTCCTGATCACCTTCCCTACACCGAGCGCGCCGGTCGGGCGGATCGAACTGTTGGACGGTGCGACCGTGTTGGCGAGCCTCAAGCCCGGCAGTGCTGCGCCGAAGGTCGATCTGCTCAGCCCGAAGGGCGGCACCTTCGACAGTCAATTGACCGTGAGTTGGCAGGCCAGCGACGCTGATCAGAGTGATCTACTGCTCTACACCATACAGTACAGCCCCGACAACGGCGCGACATGGCGCACCTTGCAGACCAACCTGCCTAACACGACGGGCACAACGGGCATGGTGATAGATCTCAAGAGCTTTGGTGTGTTGCCCGGCAACACTAGCAACGCTCGTGTGCGTGTGTTGGCCAGCGACGGCTATAACACCACCATCGCCACCTCGCAGCCGTTCACGGTCGTGAACCGCGCGCCGCAGCCGATCATCGTATCGCCCTGGCAGAATCAGCACTTTGCGGCGGGCGAGGTGATCGTCGTCCAAGGCGAGGCGAACGATCCCGAAGATGGCCCGCTCGGCACCAACGCGCTGACCTGGAAGCTCAACGGTGCCACCGTCGCCACAGGCAAGAATGCGGTTCTGCGCGGGCTTGCGCCGGGCACCTACACCCTCTCGCTGACGGCTCGCGACAGCGCCGGGCGCGAGGCCACCACCAGCATCTCGCTGACCGTGGCCGCGCTCACCGTCCCACAGGGCAGTGCGCCCTCGCTCGACGGCGAGTGCAGCGACAGCGCCTACGCCAGCGCCCGACAGGTGCAACTCGCGCCCTACGCCGATAATGGACAAGCCAGCGTTCATCTGCTGCGCACCGCAGATGATCTATGGGTCTGTTTCTCGAATATGGCGCGTGCCAGCGGCGGCTCCTCTATTTCGCAGGCGAGATTACAACTTGATCTCAACTATAGCCGAGAAGCGCAACTGCAGAACGGCGATATCGGCCTAGCGATCGGCGAGGATGGTGTATTTACAGTCACCAACGGCACCGCACCGTCCACACTCGCTGGTGTGCTGGGGCTGGTCAGCGCGACCGATACGATGTGGCAGGCCGAACTGAAGATTCCGGCGGCGGCGTTGGGCGGCTGGAACAAAGTCGTTGGCCTGCGCCTGGAGCAGAGCGCGGTGCGCGCCGCGAGCGACTCGTTCGCTTGGCCGTACAGTTCCGCGCGCACCAACCCGAGCACCTGGGCCACCACAGCGTTCGCGACACTGCCGCAACTGACGGCGATCTCGCCTGGGGCAGTGCCGCAGGGCGCACCGACCACCACCATCACCGTGACGGGCGCGAACTTCGCCACAGGTGCGCGCGTGCGCTGGAACGGCAGTTTGCGGGCCGCCACCGTAGTGAGCAGCACGCAACTGCGCTTCACCGTCACCTCGGTGGAGTTGATGGTGCCGGGCACGGTTGCGGTCTCTGTGGTTAACCCGGGCTTAGAGGCGGCGAGTTCGAACGCCCTGCCGTTTGTCATCGCACCTGTCACGCCGCAGAGTAGCACCCGTATCCTGCTGCCGATCACACAGCGCTAAACGGAGTTGCAGGAGCGATGCCGATGGGTTATGTGAGCAACCCCTCGGCATCCGCTGTGAGGAACGCTAAACACAGAGAGGCCGGAGCATCAATGGCTCCGGCCTCTGCGTGGGATTGCAGAACGTTACGGGGCGATCGGCACCAGGCTCGCCACGTCTGGCTCGATCGTCAGCAGCGAGACGTGCATCCAGCCGGTGGCTTCGCCAGCGATGACGCGATACCACACGCCGTCGGAGGTCTTTTCGAGCAGCACAACCACCTCGCCAGCGTGCGCCTGGCCGAGCGGACGGCCAGTGACGGGGCGCTCGCGGATGTTGCCGCCATTAAAGACCGTCGCCGTCAGCGCATCTTCGGGCACCGTCGCATCTGGTGTGGCTTCAGGTTGCTCGGCGACTGGCGTGGGAGGTGTTTGACCCTCCACCGGCACTTGGCGGGCCACTTCGCCATCGATGCGCAACAGCGTGGCGCTCACCCAGCCAGTGCCCTCGGGCGCAATCACGCGGTACCAATTGCCGTCGGCTGTCTTTTCGAGCAACTGGACGGTTTGGCCAGCGTGCAACTGCGGGCAGGTGCAGGGGGTGATCACCGGGCGCTCGCGGATGTTGCCGCCATTAAACACAGTAGCCGTTAACTCAGGTTGAGGAGTTGGGGTTGGCTCCGGGGTGGCCGTTGGTTGGGGCGCCGCAGTAGCCTGCGGAGCAGCGGTGGGTTGTGGTGCCGCTGTTGGCTCCGGTGTCGAAGCGGCGGCTGCAGTCTGGTAAAATGCACTCGCCAAAGGCGCGGGCACCTCGATCACGGCTGGCTCGGAGACGACAGCGTACTGATCCGTGTTCGCCGTCAGAATGACTTGATATTCGCGATCTTCCTGCGGGATTGGTGCATCGGCGCGCCGTACCAGTGTAATCCGAACGCGACCGCCGATCACCTGTGCAGACATGCTAGCAGGCTCGGCCCAGTCGAAATCCTGATCGCCATCTTTTAGCGTTGCAGTGACCTGCGTATTGCTTGGAAGATCGGTAGTGGCAGTGACAAGAATCTTATTATCACCGGAGACTCGGCTGTCAGCGATTGTCAGCGTTGGCGGAGGTGCTTCTGGTTCTGCGATATTCGGCTCAGAAGGCTGGAAGGCCAGCACAGCGATGATAATCGCGACGATCAACACGATCGGCACAAGCGCTAACAATAGTTTCGAGGCGAGCGGAAGATTCTTGAAGCGCTCTAGTGGACCCTGTGGCTCTTCGTAGGCCTGTGAGGTATAATCAATCGGTTGCCCGAGTTCTGGGGGTGGCAACACATCGTCTGCCCCTGCTCGACGGCGTCGAATCAGTACTGGAATCGCGATCAGCAATACCAGCACCAGAACAATAATAACAATGATGAGGGGTTGATCCTGAAGTACTTCGGGCATTGCTCAAGGATTCCTTTCCAACTCAGCGGTTCGCGCTGACGGCCATGGACCTGCCTGCCTATTGGTATCATATGACAATTTTGTCCAATGCGCAAGACTAAACGATTGACGTAATAGCAAAAACAACCCCGTCTTGCCAAGTGAAAGTGTAAAAAACGGAGTCGTGGTATAATAGCGCAACCGTACCACTCGCGAGGAGCTAATGAAAGAGTTCTTCCGTCGCACGCCCAAGCATTTTACGCCAGCCGAACGCGATAATGGCCAACAGATTCCAGATAACATGTGGGCGAAGTGCCCGGCATGTGGTGAGCTGAATTATACCAAGCAGCTCAACGACAATCTGAAAGTCTGCAGTAAATGTGGCCATCACTTTCAGCTTTCGGCCCGCGAACGCTTGGCCATGCTAGACCCTGATTCCTTTGTGGAAGAGGACAGTGACCTAGCCCCAGTCGATCCGCTAGGCTTTGTCTCAACCAAAGACGTGTACGCCCAGAAACTCAAAGCATCCCAAGAGCGCACTGGTCTGAAGGATGCGCTCATCACTGGGCGGGGCACGATCGAGGGCTACCCACTACAGATCGCTGTGTCGGAATTTGCGTTCATCGGTGGCTCGATGGGCAGCGTGTATGGCGAGCGCCTTGCACGTGCCGCCGAGCGTGCTGCGGAGCGGCGTGTGCCGCTGCTGACGATTACAGCAACCGGTGGCGCGCGTCAGCACGAGGGTGTGCTCTCGTTGATGCAGATGGCGAAAGCCAATATGGCACTGACACGCTTGGCCGCTGCTGGCCAACCGCATATTGCCCTATTGGTAGATCCTTGCTATGCTGGTATTATTGCCTCGTATGCATCGGTCGCAGATATTATTTTGGCAGAACCCGGCGCACGGATTGGCTTCGCTGGTCAGCGGGTGATCGAGCAGACCATTCGCCAAAAGCTTCCAGCCAATTTCCAGACGGCGGAATTTATGCTCGAGCATGGGATGATCGATAGTGTCGTTCCACGCGGAGAGCTGCGATTGACACTGACACGCCTTTTACGCCTGTACGCCTCATCGACGCATGAGGCGGAGCCGGCGACAATACCCGCGATGAGCGCTGATGGCTGAAACGAATACGCACACTGAGGAACGTAAAGAAGAGCGTCGGCGGAGCGAAAGCCGCTGGCCTTTTGGCAGTCGCGCTGCTGCACCCGCCAACGAGCAGCAGGCCGAGGAGCCTATGCCGCCGCCAGAGTTAACCCCTTGGGACAAAGTCCAACTGGCGCGCCACCCTCGCCGTCCCCATACGCTCGATTATATCCGTACCCTGTGTACCGATTTTATCGAGCTCCACGGGGATCGCCGTTACGGCGATGATCCGGCTATGATTGGCGGCTTGGCGCGTTTTCACGATCGCACCGTGTTGGTCATCGGCCACCAGAAGGGCCGCGACTCACGGGAGAACGTTCGACATAACTGGGGTATGTCGCGCCCAGAGGGCTACCGCAAGGCGCTGCGTCTGTTCAAGCATGCCGAAAAGTTCGGCTTCCCGGTCATTACCTTTATCGATACACCGGGTGCCGACCCTGGTGTGCAATCGGAGGAACGGGGGCAGGGCAACGCTATCGCCGAGAACATCCTGGTGATGGCGGGGCTGCGCGTGCCGATCGTTGCAACGGTGATCGGCGAGGGCGGCAGCGGTGGCGCACTGGCGATCGGTGTGGCCGATCGCTTGCTCATGTTGGAGCATTCGGTCTATTCGGTCGCCTCGCCCGAGGGCACCGCCGCGATCTTGTGGCGCGACGCCTCGAAGGCGCCAGAGGCCGCCCGTGCGATGCGCATCACGGCCCAAGACCTGCATCAGATGTCGATCGCCGATGCTGTGATCCCCGAGCCGGAGGGTGGCGCGCATCTCGATGCCCTGGCGACCATCACCGCGTTGGGTGCGGCTATTCATCAGCACCTTGAGGAGTTGCTCAAACTCGATATTGATACGCTGCTACAACAGCGCTATGCCAAATATCGGGCGATCGGCGCGTATCAAGAGGGAGTGACGACACAGATGACCAATATGGTGAATGGCCTCTCTGGCTCGTAGCTTTCTTTACAATCGTATCCGCAAGGCCGGTCGTGAACACGACCGGCTTTGTTGTTTCTCCCATATCAACACAATCAAGCCCATTTCCCCAGCGGCAGCGACGTAGATGTTTTTGATGCCCCCAAATTGCGTAAAAATACGCCGATTGATCCGCTTAATTACCTCTAGGCGCGGCACACTCCGTGCTATATGCACAGATAACGGCCACCAACCAGCACCCTGACACAGGAACAACACATTTCACCTTCAGAGCAACGTGCTCGCCCCCGCGATGCCTGATGGCAGGAGGCTCGACGAGCCGTTGTTGCGATGTACTCCCCGCTCCACCCATTGCAATACTCACTACCATCGCAGCGGAAGATATCTATTCGAACAGGTTAGAGATTACATATTGTTTACAAAATAATGTATGTCTTGATACATCTATTTATAGCTCATTGCAATGCAGAATATTGGGATTGTTAACAATCATCACTCTTTTTGACTCGAAACATGATGATATATGTTGATAGCATGTTTGATTACATGATGTGAAGGGATAACATGTCGGATGGGACGTTTGAAGGATTTTGATGCGGAGAAAGGATGCTCTAAACGTGTGGACATGAGATGAGAGTTGTTGTTTATTTTACGAGATACTCGCTATTTTATGGGTTTATCTAGTTTGCTATTTCTATGAGCATATTCTTAGAAATCCTTGACGCTCACTCTAGACGTTGTTATAATACGATTACCTGGAATCCCAGGCATTTCCTCAAATCAGCTCCCTGAGATCTAAAGTTGTATATGTGGTGCCAATAAGCGGAACGATGCCGTTCGCCGCTGTTTACTCGATCACCCGACACCACAATCAGGTCATTACCTACCAGTTGTAACCAACCACAAGGACCGTCGCACGTTACCAAGATCGCCCAACGTATTGCGGAGTTATCCGTTGATACAGTGATCGTTCCATTCATATGCAGGGCCGTTTGGTTGCTGCTGTGTGTGGGTACCAACCAGGAGGAGCATCAAATGTCAATCCAAACTGGCGCGTCATGGCTTCAGCTTATGACCGACCTCCAGGATCAGAAGCGCTTCCAAGAACTTAACTGGACGGGCACGTTTGCCGACTACCTAGACATCGTATCGCAGGATCCAAAGGTCACTCGGAATGCCTTTCAGCGCATTTACGATATGATCATGCAGTATGGCTATGAGGAATTTACCGATGCCAAAAAGCGTTTGATACGCTACAAATTCTTTGGGGATATGTCCTTTGACCAGGACGATGCGATCTTTGGTCTCGAGATCCCGCTGATGCGGCTTGTCAACTTCTTCAAGGCTGCGGCACAGGGCTACGGCACCGAGAAGCGCGTGCTGTTGTTGCATGGCCCCGTCGGTTCGTCGAAATCGACGATCGTGCGCCGTCTGAAGAAAGGTCTGGAGCACTACTCGCGTACTGATGAGGGCGCCCTCTACACGTTCGACTGGTATCTGGGCGAGATCTCCAACGGCTTCACGCCATCGTCGCTCAAGGAGGCAGATTGGGAGCCCTGCCCCATGCACGAGGAGCCGCTGCATCTGATCCCTGTCGAACAGCGAGCCACGTTCCTGCAGCACTTCAACGCCGATCGCCCCGAGGAGGAACACATTCGCATTGTGGGCGATCTCTGCCCAGCCTGCCGTTACAACTTCCGCGACCTGATGCTACGCTACAGCGGCGATTGGGGCAAGGTGATCCAGCATGTGCGCGTGCGTCGCCTGATCTTCTCGGAGCAGGATCGCGTCGGTATCGGCACCTTCCAGCCCAAAGACGAGAAGAACCAGGACTCAACGGAGCTTACGGGCGATATCAACTACCGCAAGATCGCGCTCTATGGCTCGGATTCTGATCCACGGGCCTTCAACTTCGATGGTGAGTTCAATATCGCCAACCGTGGCATCATCGAGTTTATCGAGATGCTCAAGCTCGATGTGGCCTTCCTCTACGATCTGTTGGGCGCATCGCAGGAGCATAAGATCAAGTCGAAGAAGTTCGCGCAGACCGATATCGACGAGGTGATCATCGGGCACACCAACGAGCCGGAGTACCGCCGCCTGGAGAACAACGAGTTCATGGAGGCGCTGAAGGACCGCACGGTGCGCATCGATATCCCCTACATCACGCGGTTGCGCGACGAGATCAAGATCTACGCCCGCGACTTCAACCGCAAGAAGGTGCGCGTACACATCGCTCCGCATACGCTTGAGGTGGCCGCGATGTGGGCGGTGCTGACACGCTTGGAGGAGCCTAAGAAGGCCAACCTGACGCTGTTGCAGAAGCTCAAGCTATACGATGGTAAGACGCTGCCGGGCTTCACCGAGGATAACATCAAGGAACTGCGCAAAGAGGCCGCGCACGAGGGTATGAGCGGTATTTCACCCCGCTATATCCAAGACAAAATCTCGAACGCCTTGGTCAACTACCAGGAGGATGGCTACATCAACCCCTTCATGGTGCTGACCGAGCTCGAAAGCGGCTTGAAGAACCACGCGCTTGTGACTTCTGAGGAGGACCGCAAGCGCTACCGCGACTTGCTCTCGGTGGTGCGCGAGGAGTACACCGAGATCGTGAAGAACGAGGTGCAGCGCGCGATCTCCGCCGACGAGGAGGCGATCAAGCGGCTGTGTGGCAACTACATCGACAACATCAAAGCCTACACGCAGCGCGAGAAGGTGCGCAACAAGTTCACTGGGCAGTACGAGGAGCCCGATGAGCGGCTGATGCGCTCGATCGAGGAGAAGATCGATATCCCCGAGAGCCGCAAAGATGACTTCCGGCGCGAGATTATGAACTACATCGGCGCGCTGGCCATCGAGGGCAAGACCTTCGATTACAAGACCAACGAGCGTTTGCACAAGGCGCTTGAGTTGAAGTTGTTTGAGGATCAGAAGGATTCGATCAAGCTCACGTCGCTGGTCTCGCGGGTGATCGATAAGGATACGCAAGAGAAGATCGACGTGGTCAAGTCGCGTCTGATCCGCGATTTCGGCTACAACGAGCAGAGTGCCACCGATGTCTTGAACTACGTCGCTAGCATTTTTGCTCGTGGCGATACGAAAAATTAGAGTTCAGGGGTAGTGTGATGGCTCCTGGCGTGGTGCTGATCACCTAGGAGCCACAACTCTACCTCCTGCGAAGGCGATAGCTATGTCGATCAAACGCGCTGAACGCGATCTGAACCGCTTCCGCCAGATTGTGCGGGGCAAAATCAAAAAAGATCTGCGCAAATATATGTCGCAAGGCGAGATGATCGGTCGGCAAGGGCGTAAGTACGTTTCCATCCCCATGCCACAGATCGATATCCCCCAATTTCGCTATGGTGCGAAACAGGGTGGCGGCGTGGGCCAGGGCGATGGCGAGGTCGGCGACCCGATCGGTCAGGGCGAGCCTCAACCCGGTAGCGGCGAAGCCGGCTCGGAACCGGGCCAGCACGTAATCGAGGTGGACGTTTCGCTCGAAGAACTGGCGCAGATCCTGGGAGAGGAACTTCAACTGCCGAATATCGAGCCGCGCGGTCGGAAAAATATTATCTCGAAGAAGGATAAATACTCTGGGATTCGGCGGGTCGGTCCGGACTCGCTGCGCCATTTCAAGCGCAGTTATCGCGAGGCGCTCAAGCGCCAAGTGATGTCGGGCGAGTACAACCCCACTAACCCGGTGGTGATGCCGATCCGTGAGGATATGCGCTATCGCTCCTGGAAAGAGACGCTGATGCCCGAATCGAACGCGGTCATCATCTACATGATGGATGTGTCGGGTTCGATGGGCACCGAGCAGAAGGAGTTGGTGCGCATCACGGCTTTTTGGATCGAGACGTGGCTGCGCTCGCAGTACAAGGAGATCGAGATCCGCTATGTGGTCCACGACGCCGCCGCAAAAGAGGTCGATCAGGAGACGTTCTACCATATTCGCGAGGGCGGCGGCACCAAGATCTCTTCGGCCTATAAGTTATGTCAGAAGCTGATTGATGAGCAGTTTCCGCCCGACGAGTGGAATATTTACCCGTTCCACTTCTCCGATGGCGATAACTGGGGCGGCGGCGATACGCGCGAGTGCGTGGAGCTGCTGCGCACGCAGTTGCTGCCCAAGGTGAATCAGTTCTGTTACGGCCAAGTGCGCTCGCTGTATGGCTCGGGCCGCTTCGCCCACGATTTAGAGGAGTATCTGGGCAACGAGGAGTCGTTGGTCGTTTCGGAGATCACCGATCGCGATGATATCTATGATGCGATCAAGGATTTCCTTGGCAAAGGCAAATAGTGACTGAGTGTGTGTTGTGCCTCCATAGCGCACACTCGGCAATAGAGATGCTATGAAAAGTACACGTTTGCCCCCCGAGCTACAGGCCGCCTGGGAAGAGATCGAAGGGTATGCCCGTGAGGCGGGATTAGACTTTTTCCCGATTATCTACGAGGTGCTCGATTACCGCACGCTCTACGAAACTGCCGCGCTGGGTGGCTTCCCCACGCGCTACCCGCACTGGCGTTTCGGTATGGAATACGATCAGTTGCTCAAGGGCCACGTGTGGCTCGGCTCGACGATCTACGAGATGGTCATCAACACGAATCCATCGTATGCGTACCTGCTGGAAGGCAATGAAATGGTGACGCAGAAGATGGTGATGGCCCACGTCGCGGCGCACGTCGATTTCTTCAAGAACAATATGTGGTTCGCCCATACGAACCGCAAGATGCTCGATGAGATGGCGAATCACGCGGCGCGCATCCAACGCTTGATCGATCGGTACGGCTACGAGCAGATCGAGGATTTCATCGATACGTGTCTGTCGCTCGATAACCTGATCGATTACCACGCGCCGTACATCAAGCGGCCCGAGGCGCAGACGCCGCAGCCGATCATCGATAACGAAGTGCTCGAGACGGTCGAGGGGCTGCGTGTTGAGCGCGGGTATATGAAGGATTACATTAACCCGCCCGAGTTTCTTGAGCAGCAACGCCGACGGTTGGAGGAGGAGCGCCAACGCCAACGCCATTTCCCCGAGCACCCTCAGAAGGATATTTTGCTGTTTCTGCTGAACTACGCCCCACTGGAGCGCTGGCAGCACACCATCCTCGAAGTGATCCGCGATGAGGCGTATTATTTCGCGCCCCAAGGCATGACGAAGATCTTGAACGAGGGCTGGGCTAGTTTCTTCCACTCCGAGATTATGACGAAACGGGCCATGCGCGATAACGAGGTGATCGATTTCGCAGATCATCACTCCGGCGTGGTGGCGACGCAGCCGGGTCGCTTGAACCCGTACAAGTTGGGCTTGGAGCTGCTGCGCGATATCGAGGACCGTTGGAATAAGGGCAAGTTCGGCAAGGAGTACGAGGAGTGCCAGGATATCGCCGAGAAGCGCAATTGGGATAAGCAGTTGGGCTTGGGTCGCCAGAAGATCTTCGAAGTGCGGCGGCTCTACAACGATGTGACGTTCATCGACGAGTTCCTGACGCCCGAGTTCGCGATGGAGCAAAAGCTCTTCACCTTCCGCTACAACCGCGACACCGATCTGTACGAGATCGCCTCGCGGGAGTTTAAGGAGATCAAAGAGAAGTTGCTGTTTCGGCTAACGAACTTCGGGCAGCCGTTTATCTATGTAGAGGACGGCAATTACAACAACCGTGGTGAGTTGTATTTGCGCCACCGCCACGAGGGCGTCGACCTGAAGATGGATTACGCCCGCGATACGATGCGCAATATCCATAAGCTCTGGACGCGCCCGGTTCATTTGGAGACAGTGGTGGACGAGAAACGGCGCCTGATTTCGTTCGATGGTCGGGAGTTTAGCGAGCGTAAGCTCGATTAGCGCTCAAGAACTGGCTTGAGTGCAGCGATCATGGTCAGCCGCTTCACAACAACGTTAGCGCTGGCCACCCACAAGGAGTGAACCGATGATACTTGGAAAACAGGTCATCGAGCAGTTGCAGCAGGTGGCCTCCAATGCTGATGTGTTGGCTGGTCTACCGCGCATCGAGGGTGAGACGCTGATGTTGCTCGGTGAGGGTAAGATTCAAGCCGAGGTGTATTTCGCTGATCACGACCGCTATAGTTTGGCGTTACGTTCGTTAAAAGTGTCGTTGGGCGAGCCGTGCGATGGCGACTTGCAGGGCTCGTTGAGCAATTGTGCGGCTGCGATCGTGCGCCATTTGAGCTACCTCGAAGAGCCGCTGGCCGTGTGGGAGCTTGAGGGCCGCGAGGGGATCGCGCAGTTGCGCTCGGCCCCGCCGCTGCGCGATGGCGACACAGTGACGTACTGGGATGTCCAGGTGCAACTCGGCCAGCAGCGCAGCATTGAGGTGCGGCGGTGCCGCTGGGAGCCTGGCATGCCCGAGCGCGAAGTGATGCTCTACCCGGCGACGTTCGCGTTGGTGGGGCGCTTGGTCGATAGTTTGAGCGCTGCGCTTGAGGAGCTTGACTAGCAGCGCGTTGACAGATGCTTGGGATACGAACGGGGGTGGTCACACCACCCCTGTTTTTGTTTGTTCGTTTCAGAACGGTTATACTGATGGCCGATGTTCAGAGCTACACGTTGTGCTACAGTTGCCCTGTGGCGTGCGATGCTCCAAGATGTTGCGCAACAGAAAGCGCTGTGCCTTGTACGGGCGCGGTCGAGGCTGCGATAGATGAGTGAAGCGAATCGATTGACGGTGGGCCAGGCGTTGGCTTGGGCGACTGAGGAGTTGCGCCCAACTAGCCCGACGGCGCGGTTGGATGCCGAGTTGTTGCTGGCGTATGTGTGCGGCTGGTCGCGGGCGCGCCTGCTGGCCGAGATGCGGATGCCGCTGGCCGAGGAGCACGAGACGGCGTTCCGTACACTGGTGGCTCGTCGCGCGGCCCTGGAGCCGATCGCCTACCTGTTGGGGGTGCGCGAGTTCTTCGGGTTGGAGTTTGAGGTGGAGCCGGGCGTGTTGGTGCCGCGCCCCGAGACGGAGTTGCTGGTGGAGGCGGCGCTGCGGTGGTTGCGCGACCACGCGGATGCGCCGCAGCCACTTGTGGCCGATATCGGCACGGGGACGGGGTGCATCGCGGTTGCGGTGGCGGCTAACGCCCCGCAAGCACGGCTGTACGCGGTCGATCTCTCGCCCGATGCGTTGCGGGTGGCGCGGCGGAATATCGAGCGGCACGGCTTGACCGAGCGGGTGCTGTTGTTGGAAGGCGATCTGCTCGATGCGCTGCCCGAGCCAGTCGATCTGTTGCTGAGCAACCCGCCGTACACCATCCTGAGCGAGATCGACGAGGGGGTGCGCCTGCACGAGCCGCATTTGGCGCTGGACGGCGGCCCCGATGGCCTGGATGTGTATCGTCGGCTGTTGGCGGCAGCCCCCACGTGGGTGCGGCCCGGCGGCGCGGTGATGCTGGAGATCGGCGTGTGGCAGGCGGCGGATGTGCGCAAGTTGGCATTGGCGGCGTTCCCGGCGGCGCAGGTGATGGTGCAGCAGGATTTGGCGGGGCGCGATCGGGTGGTGCTGATCGAGGGAGTGTAGGCAGTGAGCGCACTGTGATTGGACATTGAGTTGTTGAGCAGCCTGTTGGGCGTTTCATGAGGAAGTTGGCACAACGTGGCTGATACTAACGAAGGAGAAGTACGTGTCATACCGGTTATTAGCGCTTGATGTTGATGGTACGTTGGTCAACGATGATCTGGTGATTCGTCCCGCAGTGGCGGCGGCGGTGCGGGCAGCCCGCGCGCAGGGTGTGCGGGTGGTGCTGGCGACCGGGCGCTCGGCTGGCTCGGCGATGCTGGTGGCGCAGCAGTTGGAGATCGCAGAGCCGATCATCTGCTATCAGGGCGGCATGGTCTACGATCCGGTGGCCCGCCGCACCGTGATGCATATGACCATGGAGCCGGAATCGACGGCAGAGGCCGTGCAGATGCTGATCGACGATGGCATCTTCGTGGTGGCGTACGTCGATGAGCGCCTGTGCATCTGGGAGAATCGCCCCGAGATGGAGATGTACCTGCGCTGGCATCCCGAGGGCACCGAGGTGGTGGTTGCGCCCGATCTGGCCAATTATGTGCGCGAGTTCCCGCCGATCAAGCTGCTGATCATCGCTGAACCTGAGATGTTGGCCCAACAACTCGCGCGTTTGAGCGCGCATTTCGAGGGGCGTTTGGCGGTGTTCCGCACCCACGCGCTGTTCGGAGAGCTGACCTCGTTGAACATCAGCAAAGGAACGGCGTTACAGGCGTTGACCAAGCAGTTGGGCATCCCCCGCGAGCAGGTGGTGGCGATCGGCGATCAGGAGAACGACATGACGATGGTGCGCTGGGCGGGCTTGGGCCTGGCGATGGGCAATGCGATCCCGGCGCTGAAAGAGGTGGCGGATGCGGTGGTGCCCTCAGTGGAGGAGGACGGCGTGGCTTGGGCGATCGAGCAGTACGTGTTGAAAAACGTACCGCGCTAAAAATGTTAGGATATGGGTTTGCGGGGATTGTGATGCGCAATTCCCGCTTTTTTGTGGTCGGGGGAGAAGTAAAAAATTGGGTATTGCATCGCATGAACCCATCGGCTATAATGTCGAACACCTTGATGTGGATCGCTTGTCACTGAGAAAAAAACCGGCCAGGACCCCTATTCTTGGAATCCTGGCCGATGGGCAGTGCTGCGATCGCAATGTCGTTGGTTAGCGAGCCTTCGACAGGGTGCGGATGCAGCGGGTGCAGAGCTTGGCCTGCACTTGAATGCCACCATCAAACGTCAATGTCGTCTTCTGGATGTTCGGCTTCCAGGAGCGGCGGGTACGATTTTTAGCGTGGCTAACATTATTTCCGAACGAGGGTTTTTTGCCACAAATCTGGCATTTCGCCATCTTAAACCTCCTCGGCAGTGACCGAGCTGTTTTGCGTGATCTTCCAAACACACTGATCGAAGAATATACCATATTCAAGCTCGATTAGCAACTTAGGCGTTTCAAGCGCGTTTGGCTGATCTACAGCACGTCGTGGTGATGGAGAACACGGGCTTTGAGGGTTTGGCGATGTCGGTGT
Source organism: uncultured Roseiflexaceae bacterium (assembly GCA_937988885.1). Taxonomy (GTDB): domain Bacteria; phylum Chloroflexota; class Chloroflexia; order Chloroflexales; family Roseiflexaceae; genus CALKHR01. The sequence continues at coordinate 114,657 of CALKHR010000164.1, forward strand.
GGATGAATAGAGGAGTTTTGCTGATGAGTGAGCAGCCAAATCAGCGACTGATGCCAATGGGGAAGATCGAGGTTGCGCCCCGCGCGATCGCCACAATTGCGGCACAGGCGGTGGGGCAATCCTACGGTGTGGTTGGCATGGCGCCTTCGTCGTTGGCGCAAGGTGTTGCGATGGTGCTGCGACAGGCCGATGCCCATAAGGGTGTGGCTGTGCGTATCAGCGATACCACAATTACTATTGACCTTTACGTGATTTTAGAATATGGTACACGCTTGGCCGAAGTTGCACGGAATGTGCAAGAGAATGTACGCTATGCTGTGGAACAGGCGATCGGTATGCCTGTGGCGCAGGTGAATGTGCGAATTCAAGGCTTGCGTTCGAACGATGCAGTTGTGAAGTAGTACCGTATGCGAGCCGTTCGCTGCGGTGTTCTGGGAATTTGAGTAGGTATTATGTCGAAGGATCGACACTCGGCGTCAACGACTGACCAATTGGCAAATGGTTGGGACGGGACGCAGTTGTTAGCTGCGCTGGTGGCAGCTTCGCGTTGGTTGTCGCAACATGCCGAGGCTGTAAATGCGCTGAATGTGTTTCCTGTGCCGGATGGCGATACCGGTACGAATATGTCTTTGACGCTGAGTGGTGCTGTGCAGGATGTGACTCCCGATCCTTCTTGCGGAACGGTTGCCGAGCGTGTGAAGTATTGGGCCACCATGCGTGGCCGCGGAAATTCAGGCATTATCTTGTCGCAGGTGCTGCGCGGCTTCGCCCAAGCCCTGGCGGGCCACGATCGGATGGACGGGCAGTTGCTGGCCGAGGCGTTGACACAGGCATCAGCAACGGCCTACCAAGCGGTGATGAAGCCCGTCGAGGGCACGATGCTGACGGTGATCCGCGAGACGAGCGAGGCGGCCCGAGCTGCGGCTGGGCCGGATGCCTCGCTGGTGGCGGTGCTGGAGGCAGCGGTGCACGGCGCGCAGGCCTCGGTGCAGCGCACCCCCGAATTGCTCACGATGCTGCGCGATGCTGGTGTCGTCGACTCGGGCGGGCAAGGGCTGGCGCTGATCTTCGAGGGGATGCTGCGTTATGCGCGCGGCGAATCGTTGGAGGTCGAGCAGGCCGCCGAGCAGAGCACAGCCATCGCGTTCACCGATATCCACGGCCCCGATGATTTTGGCTATTGCACGAATTTTGTGTTGCAGGGCAAGCAGTTGCCGTTCGATACGATCCGCAGCGAGTTGGCGGCGATGGGCCAATCGGCGGTGATCGTGGGCGATGCCGACCTGATCAAGGTACACATCCACGTGTTGCGGCCCGGAGATGTGTTAAATTATGCTGTTGATTTTGGGGCGCTCACCAACATCGAGATCACGAATATGGACCTGCAGCGCGAGGCGTTGCACGAGCAGACGACGCACGAGCCAGAGGTGGTTCAGCCCGTGGCCGATGTTGGTGTGGTGGCGGTGGCTTCGGGTGCGGGCTTTGTGGCGCTGTTTCGCAGTATGAACGTCGATGCAGTGGTGACTGGCGGCCAAAGCATGAACCCAAGCACCGAGGATCTGTTACAGGCGATCGAGCGGTTGCCGCAGCAGGAAGTGATTGTGCTGCCGAACAATAGCAATATTGTGATGGCGGCCCGTCAAGCTGCGTCGCTTTCGTCGAAGCAGGTGCGGGTGGTGCCCACCAAGACCTTGCCGCAGGGCGTAGTGGCCCGCTTGAGCTTCAACTATCAGGCTGGGTTGGAAGAGAACGCCGCAGCGATGCAGGAGGCGGTTGGGCAGATCCGCACGGCGGAGATAACAACTGCGGTGCGCGACGCAACTGTCGATGGCAGGCAGGTATCGGCGGGCCAGACGATCGGCCTGCTCGATGGTGTGTTGGTGTCGGCGGCGGATCAGCAGACAGCGGTGATCGAGGAGCTACTTGAGCAGATGGAACTCGATACTCGCGAAATAGTGACCGTGTATTACGGTCAATCGGTGGAGTTGTCTCAGGCAGAGGCACTTGCCGAGCACATTCAAGCACACTACCCCGATGTGGAGGTTGAGGTGCAACACGGTGGGCAACCACTGTATGATTACATTCTTTCAGCTGAGTAGTTGCTCATAGGCTACGAATCAAGCGGTTACGCGATCTCGATGCCATTGGGAAACGCTGTGGTTTGAAGAATGTTTAAAATAGTAAAACATTACGTTCACATGCATTTAGCATAAGAGGAGGCCAGCTGCATGGCCAGCATTAAAATCGTTACCGATAGTACATCTGATATCCCACTTAGCGTTGCGCACGAATTGGGGATTGAGATTGTACCAATGCATATTCAAGTGGGCGATCAGATGTATCGGGCCGGTTTGGATATTACATCCGACCAGTTTTACCAGTGGATGCAGGATGGTCGTGTGAATGCGACGACCTCGGCTCCGCCTTCGATAGTTTTTGAGCAGCTCTATCGTCGTTTAACACTTGAGCATGAACATATTTTTTCGATCCACATGTCGAGTCGTCTGGGCGGCATCTACCGCTCGGCGCAACAGGCGCGGGGGCGGCTGCCCGCTTCGGCGACGCGCACGGAGGTGATCGATAGCAAGTTGGCCTCGATGGGCTTGGGTCTCGTAGTGATGCACGCGGCCAAGGCCGTGCAGGCGGGCGCCACGGCAAACGAGGTTTCCCGGCTGATCAATGCGCTGATCCAGCATTGCCACGTGGTGTTCTTCGTTGATTCGATCGAGTATTTGGAGAACAGCGGGCGTTTATCGCTGGCGACGGCGGTGCTCGGCTCGATGCAACGGATTAAGCCGCTGTTGCTGTTAGATGAAGGCGAGATCGTGCCTTACGAGCGCACACGCACACGTGCCAAAGCGATCGAGGGCCTATACACGTTTATCGAAGATTTCCCTCGGGTGCAGGAGGTAGTGGCCATGTACGCGACGACGCCTGAGGATGTTGAGAAACTGCTCGAAAAAGTTGATCCGATCTTCCCCCGCGACGAAGTCCAGATCATGCAGTTTGGCCCGAGTATTGGGGCGCATCTTGGCCCCGGTGCGATGGGCGCCGCCGTTTTTGAGGGCCTTGACCACTTATGATCAAAATTGTTGTTGATAGCACCGCCGATATTCCTCAGGAACTGTGTGAGGAGTACGATATTACGGTGGTGCCTGTCTTGGTGCAGTTCGGCACTGAGACGTTGCGCGACGGGATCGATATTTCACACGATGCGTTCTATGCACGTTTGGTGGAGGGCCCCGATCACCCCAAAACCGCTGCTCCATCGGTGGGTATGTTCGAGGAGGTGTTTCGCCGCTTGACCGCCGATGGGCACGAGGTCCTTTCGATCAGTATCGCTGGTGAGTTGAGTAGCACCCTTTCTGCCGCGCAACAGGCTGCGCAGTTGGTGGAAGGTGCCCGTATCGCATGTGTCGATGGCGGCACGGTGGCGATGCCACTGGGCTTTTTGGCGCTGGCAGCGGCGCAGGCCATTCGCGAGGGGGCAACGCTCGATGAGGCGGTGGCGCTGGTCGAGAAGTTGCGCCCGCATACACGAGTACTGGTGGGCCTCGATACACTGCGCTATCTGGAGCGCGGTGGCCGGATCGGGCGTGTGCGAGCTTTCCTCGGCACGATGCTGAATGTGAAGCCGATCCTCGAAGTGCGCCATGCGCAGGTGAACCCGGTTGAGCAGGTGCGCACCTGGAAGCGTATGCCCGCGCGTTTGGTGGAGTTGGCGCAACAGGGCGGCGAGATCGCAGAGTTGAGCGTGTTGTACACAACCGATGAGCGCATGGCTGTGCAGTTGGCCGATCTGTGCGCGGCTGCTGGGTTGATGCCTCGCGATCGTATTCGGGTGGTGCAGGTTGGTGTGGTGTTGGGCACGCACGCTGGGCCAAACGGCTTGGCGCTGGCTATTCTGTACAAGGCTCCGTCGTAGGCAAAACGTTGCGCATTTGGAATGCTTCCTGCATAATGCAATGCTATTATGGATGCTAAGGATCAGATCCTGCAACTCGGGAAGGTGCTGCGTGCCGAGCAGGAGCGCGGTTGCGATGATTCTGCAGTAGAGGGCGGCCTCGAACGCTTTTTGACCTCGTGGCGCATGGAAGCGAATGGTGCGCTACAACACGAGCAGGTACAACAGGTGTTGGAGTTGCTGGCCGGCTATGCAGTGTTCGACAACACTACTCGCCGCGCACGGGTTGGTGTTGCGCTCGATGCTCTGCGCCAATTGTGGCGCGCCCAACAGCGCAGTTCGACTGCTCCTGAAGCTCGCCCCGCTGCGCCTCTCAAAGCAATCCGTACCTCGGTGGCGACAAAGCCCGTGGCGCCGCTCACCCTCGATACGCCGATCGAGCAGTTGCCGACGGTTGGGAAGGTGACGGCCCAGGCGTTTCGGCGCTTGGGTGTGCGCACCGTCCTCGATCTGTTGTATCACTTCCCCCATCGCTACGACGATTACACCTCGCAGAAGCAGATCGCCGATCTGCAGATCGGCGCGATCGAGACGGTGGTAGCGACGGTTCAGGATGTGCGCACCTTCTCGATGCGCAGCGGCGGCCAAGCCATCGAGTTGTTGGTGGGTGATGCGAGCGGCTCGCTCAAGGTGGTCTTTTTCCGCCAGCCGTGGCTTGCCCGCCAGATTCACATCGGTGAACGTTTGGTGCTGAGCGGCAAGGTCGATTCGTACCAGGGCCTGCGCCAGATGACAGGGCCGGATTGGGAGCCGTACAGCGAGGATGAACTGATCCACACTGGGCGCTTGGTGCCAGTGCATCCGCTCACCAAGGGCTTGCATGAACGCAACGCTCGCACGCTCATCAAGCAGGTGGTCGATCGGGCGGCGGGCCTGGTGCAGGACTACCTGCCCGAGGTGGTGCGCCAGCGGGCCGGCCTGATGCCACTCTCCGAGGCGATTGCGCAGATCCACTTCCCCAAAGATCAGCAAGCATTGCTGGCAGCACGGACGCGGCTGGGTTTCGACGAATTCCTGTTCATTCAGTTGGGCGTATTGCAGCGCAAGGTTCTGTGGCAGGGCGAGCGCGGCTATCCGCTGGTGTTTAACGAGGAGGTGCACGAGCGCCTGCTCGAAAAGTTGCCGTTTGAGTTGACTGGCGCGCAGGTGCGGGCGCTGGAGGAGATCTTCGCCAATATCGCCAAGCCAGTGCCAATGGCGCGTCTGCTTCAGGGTGATGTCGGTAGTGGCAAGACGGCGGTGGCGGCGGCAGCGACGCTTCAGGCGATCGCGAACGGCTTCCAGGCCGCGATCATGGCCCCCACCGAGATTCTGGCCGAGCAGCATTACAAGGGCCTGAAGGCGCTGTTGGGCGGTGTGCGCGTGCCACGGCAATCCACGGGCGAGGGGGCGGGTGGCGATTGGAAGGCCGAGGTGAGTCCTGAGGAGCGGGCGCGGCTCGATGAGATCAAGCGTCTGCTGGGCATGATGCCCGAGGACGATCTTGATGGCGAGGGCGTGCGGGTCGCTCTGCTGACGGGCAGCTTGGGCGCGAAGGAGCGACGGCGCGTGCTGGAGGCGATCGCGGCTGGCGATGTGGACCTGATCGTCGGCACCCACGCGCTGATCACCGAGAATGTGAAGTATGCGCAACTCGGCATGGTGGTGGTTGATGAGCAGCATCGCTTCGGTGTCGAGCAGCGCCAACGCCTGAAGGATAAGGGCTTTAATCCGCACATGCTGGTGATGACGGCCACGCCGATCCCGCGCACGTTGACGCTCACGATCTACGGCGATCTGGATGTCTCGGTGCTCGATGAGTTGCCCCCGGGTCGCCAGGAGATCAAGACGCGTTGGATCACGTCGAGCGAGCGCGAGAAGGCGTACAAGCACATTCGCCGCGAGATCAGCAAGGGTCGCCAAGCGTACGTGGTGTGCCCGCTGGTTGATGAGAGCGAGAAGGTCGATCTGCCCTCGGCGGAGGAGATGTACATCAAGCTGCAGAGCGAGGTGTTCCCCGAGATGCGGGTGGCCCTGCTGCACGGTAAGATGCTGCCCCGCGAGAAGGACGAGGTGATGGTGGCCTTCCGCAACCACGAGTTCGATATTCTGGTTGCCACGGCGGTGATCGAGGTGGGCATCGACGTGCCGAACGCCACAATTATGATGATCGAGGGCGCTGATCGCTTTGGTTTGGCGCAGTTGCACCAGTTCCGAGGGCGTGTTGGGCGCGGCATTCACCAGAGCTATTGTATTTTGGTGAGCGATCGCGAGAATGAGGTGACGGCGAAGCGCCTTTCGGCGATGGAGAGCACCACTGATGGCTTCCGTTTGGCGGAGATCGACCTGGAACTGCGCGGCCCTGGCGAGTTCTTTGGCACGCGCCAGAGCGGCACGCCGGATCTGAAGGTGGCGCGCTTGGCCGATACGCGCCTGTTGCACGCGGCCAACCGCGAGGCGCAGAAGATTCTGGCCGAGGACCCGAATCTTCAGAAGCCCGAGCACGCAAAACTCAAGGAGAAGGTGGATGCCTTCTGGGCCGAGGCAACGAAGGCGGGGTAGTGGTTGTAGTTAACCGTAGAACGGCGCGGCAGCTGTGCCACGCCGTTTTTGTATCTGCATGTCCTGAACATCTGTGCTATACTTGTCCAATGTGACGGCCCTAGTTTAATGGAGGTAGCGGATGGAGACGGCTACTGATTTTATCCGTCCTGGTTTCAACTCGGTGACGCCGTATCTGATCGTTGATGATGCGCTTGCGCTGATCGCCTTTATGCGCGATGTGTTCGACGCACAAGAGATTCGGCGCGATCTGCACAAGGACGGGTCGATCATGAATGTCGAGATGAAGTTGGGCTCGTCGGTGGTGGAGTTGTCGCAGGGGAGCGCGAATTGGCCTTCGTCGCCGTGCTCGCTGCATGTCTACGTCGCCGACACGGATGCGGCGTATGCGCGGGCGCTCGCTGCGGGCGCGACGGTGCTCTACGAGCCTGCCGATATGCCCTACGGCGAGCGCAGCGCCGGGGTGCGCGATAGCAACGGCAACAATTGGTTTATCGCCACGTATCAGGGCGAATAATCATCGAGCGAATGTTCTGCGAAAGGTGGCTGCAACGGCCACCTTTTGGTTTTGGCAAAAGACGTTTTCTTGATCTCTCCTAAAACGCTCCATTGCGGCGTTTAATACCATTATGTTTGTACATTTTTTGCAGAGGTAAGGTATGGCCCAGCAACGGTATCAACGCGGCAGAATTACGAAATGGAACGATGATCGGGGCTTTGGGTTTATTCAGAATCCCGAGGGCGGCAGCGATGTGTTTTTGCATATCTCCGCGCTGACGGATCGGCGCGTTCGCCCGAAGGATGGCGATATGATTCTGTTCCAAACGGTCACTGATGCGGATGGGCGTGTGCGCGCCCAGCACGCTTTTATGGAACAGGCGCAGAGCCAAAGCAGCAACTCGTCGGTGGAGGCGTACCTCTGGACGATTCTACTGGTGTTGTTGCCGCTGGCTGGCTCGGTGCTGATGTTTTGGCAGGGTGGCAACCCTATTCCGCTAATCGTATATCCACTGATGAGTATCTTCACGTATGCACTGTATGTGATGGACAAACTCCGGGCGCAACAGAACCGTCGGCGTATTTCTGAGGCAACGCTGCATCTGTGCGAGTTGCTAGGCGGTTGGCCCGGCGGGTTCCTGGCGCAGCAGGTATGGCGACACAAGAGTCGTAAAACCTCGTATCAAGTGGTGTTTTGGGTGATTGTGATCGGGCATTTGCTGTTCTGGGGTGCGTATCTGTTCCTGTTGTGGCAGCAACGATCGGGCGCTTAATGCGGTTTTGCCCAGGCTTGCAATTGCTGTGAGGACGAGGTTCTGCCTGTGCAGGGCCTCGTTCTGCGCTGATTTCCTGTTTAGATGTTTGCGTCCACTGGCGCGGCGGGGAGTCGCACGGTGACGCAGAGCCCTCCGGCGGGCCGTGGAGCCAGGGTGAGGGTGCCGTTGTGCGCTTGCGTGATGCGTTGGGCGATCGCGAGGCCCAGCCCGACGCCCGCGTGCTCGCTGCGGATGCGCTCGGTGCCGCGACGGAACGGCTCGGCAAGGGTGGCAACCAACTCGGGGGTGAGCTGTTCGCCTGTGTTTTCGATCGTGAGCTCGACGTGTGTGGGGTGAACGGTGGTCGTGACCCACACAGAGCCTTGCTCCGATAGGTTGTGCACGATCGCGTTGTGTAGCAGGTTCGTCACCAACTGCGACAGCAGCGTATGCGAGCCGATGGTGGGGGCGATGTCGCCAGAGACATCGATAGTGATGCCGTTTTTCTCCGCCAGGGGCAGCAGCGTCTCGGCAGCTTCTTCCGCGATGAGGGAGAGATCGACACATTTGCGCGTGAAGGTGCGCTGATCGGCGCGGCTGAGCAGCAGCAGCGCTTCGGTGAGGTTGATCGCGCGTGTGTTGACATCCTGGAGGCGGTCGAGCAGTGGGTCGTTTTCGCGGCTCGGGTCGTTGCGCGCGACCTCAAGCAGCGTCTGCATGATGGCCAGCGGGGTGCGCAGTTCGTGGGAGGCGTTGGCGGCGAAGCGTTGCTGTTCGGCGATGTGCGCTTCGAGTCGCGCCAGCATGGCGTCGAAGGCATCGGCGAGTTCGCGGAACTCGTCGCTGCTGCCCTCAAGCCGAATACGATGCGAGAGTGTTCCGGTCGCGGCTAGACGCGTAGCCTCGGTGATGCGGTTCAGCGGGGCGAGCATGCGGCCTGCCAGAAACCATCCCCCCGCCAGGCCAAATACCAGCAGGAACGCCATCACTTGCGCGGCCCGTGGAACGAAGGCACGCTGCAGATCGGCACGACCAGGAAAGAAACCGACAGGTTCTACCACGACTGCGTTGTTGGGCACATAGCGCAGCAGGAACAGCCACACGACGGCCAGCAACAGCGCGCCAGCAACCATGAGGAATCCTGCGTAGCTCAGGGTGAGTTTGAGGCGAACGCTTAAGCCTGGCGGTCTATCCACGTTTCTCTCCCTCGCGCCCGCCGCCAGCCTGCGTGTCGATGCGGTAGCCGACGCCGGGGACCGTGGCGATGATCCACGGCTCACCGAGCCGTTTGCGCAGGGCCGAAACGGTGATGCGCACGGCGTTGGTGAACGGGTCGGCGTTCTCATCCCACGCTCGCTCCAGCAGTTCCTCGGCGCTGACGATTCCACCCTCCGCCGAGACGAGCACTTCGAGCACGGCGAACTGCTTGCGGGTGAGGGCGATATAGCGACCATCACGGTAGACTTCGCGGCGAAACGCATCCAAGCGCAGCCCGGCGATCTCGCGCACGGGCGGACGGTTGTAGGCGCGTCGGCGGTCGAGCGCGCGCAGGCGGAGCACCAGTTCGCGAAATTCGAACGGCTTGGTGAGGTAATCGTCGGCGCCAAGCTCGAATCCTGTCACCTTGTCGTCGAGGCGATCAGCGGCGGTGAGCATCAGGATCGGCATGCCGCTGCCGGAGGCGACGATCTGCTTGGCGATGTGGTCGCCCGATGGCCCAGGAATATCGCGGTCGAGGACGGCGATATCGTAGGAGTTGATGCTGAGCAATTCCAGGGCGGTGTTGCCGTCGCCAGCGATGTCGGCGGCGATGGCCGATAGGCGCAGGCCATCGCGGATGGCTTCTGCCAGATGAGGTTCATCTTCGACAATCAGTACACGCATGGTTCGATTATACCAGTTGACGTATATCGTTAGCGTATCGAAAATCGCATACGTTCTGACAACACCTCGCCTCCTACACTGGAGGCATGAGATACCAAAAAACAACACAAACAACGCCTCGCTGGTTCGCCTGGCTGCTGTCCATCGGTCTGTTGGCAGCCATCGCACTGTTCGCTTCAACCTTGCGCGAGCGCGTGCTGATGCCCTTGCTGAAGCCTTCGCCCGTGATCGTCGTGCCATCTACCGCTGTTCCACGTATTGAGCAGCCTCGCTTGCGACACATGCCTCTGCAAGCCGTCGATGAGGTTGCGCCAACTGCCGACACCTCACGTGATGAGCGGCAGCGATCGCGACAAGCCCTTCAGCAAGCGACAGTTGAAGGTGCGCCCGACATGGGCATGCCGCGCGACAGGCCACCGCGTGGTGCGGTTGGCGACTCTAACGGCATTGTCCCCAACGGTACGACGGTCTTTAATGATGAACTACCAGGTGTCGCCAATCTCGACCCAGCACTCCTTGCTGCGCTGCGTCGGGCGGCTGTTGCGGCTGCGGCTGATTGGGTCGAGTTCTACGTGACGAGCGGGTGGCGTTCGCCGGAATACCAGGAGCAGTTGCTGCGTGAGGCCATCGCCGAGTATGGCTCGCAGGAGGAAGCGGCGCGATGGGTCGCCACGCCCGAGACATCTCCCCACGTCTCTGGCGATGCAGTTGATATCGGGCGCTACGACGCGATGGAATGGTTGTCCGAGCATGGTGCCAAGTATGGATTGTGCCAGATTTACATAAATGAACCTTGGCACTTCGAACTGCGGCCCGAGGCGGCTACGCAGGGATGCCCACCGATGTATCTCGACCCGACGCACGATCCACGGATGCAGCGGTGATTCAACTGATGATGAGTGGCATACCTGGAGGAGCCGTACATGCCGCATCGAGTGGTTGGCCCGGTGTGATGCGCTGGTGGTTCGTCATTGAGCCAACTTCGGGCGAACGATTGGCACGTACCTGGACAAAAGATCATCGCTTGTTCGGACCAAAACCGTGTCGATCGTGTATCATGGAGGCATTATCAGCGCAGGAGGCTGTCATATGAAAGATGTTTTGCCAGCTATCGAGGAATGGCGCGCTCGCGGTGAGCGAGTAGCGGTTGCGACAGTGGTTAAGACGCTCGGCTCGGCTCCTCGTGGGGTCGGCGCGAAGATGGTGGTGTCCTCGGGCGGCAGCATGGCCGGCTCGGTGAGCGGCGGCTGCATCGAGGGCGCGGTGTTCGATGCCTGCCAAAAGGCGCTCAAGACAGGCAAGGCGAGTCTGCTGCACTTCGGCGTGGCCGACGACGACGCCTGGGATGTGGGCCTGGCCTGCGGCGGCGTGATCGATGTGTTTGTCGAGCCGCTGGAGCCTGAGAAACCCTAAACTTCGCTCGCCTGCGATGTGTTTGTTGAGCGGTTTGCCGAGCACTGGTGGCAGTAGACCTCGAAGGAGCAGGGCTGCCTGTCGCTCGGAAAGGAAACGGTGATGACGATCTATGAGACGCTGAAAGCTGCGATCGAGGCCGAGCAGCCCATCGCAGTGGCAACTGTTGTGGTGGGCGAGACGGGGGTTGGCAGTAAGCTGTTGGTGCGTCCCGACCGTTCGACTGTAGGGTCGCTCGATGCGCCGCTCGACCGTGAACAGGTGATCGACGACGCGCTCGCGATGCTGACGAAGGATGAGAGCGGCATCAAGGTCTACCCCAGCGAGCAGGGCGATGTGAGCGTGTTTTTCGAGAGCTACGCGCCACCACCCACGATGTACATTGTCGGCGCGGTGCATATCGCGATTCCACTGGTCACGTTCGCCAAGACGCTCGGCTACCGCGTGGTGGTGGTCGATGCGCGGGGCGCGTTCGCCACACCCGAGCGCTTCTCCCACGCCGATGAGCTGATTATGGCTTGGCCCGACGAGGCGCTGGAAGGGAAGTTGAACAGCAATAGCGTGGTGGTGTTGCTGACGCACGATCCAAAGCTGGATGATCCGGCATTGAAGATCGCGCTGCCCAGCCCGGCCCGCTACGTTGGCGCGCTCGGCAGCCCCAAGACGCACGCCAAGCGTTTGGAGCGCTTGCGCGCGGAGGGTGTGCCCGAGGAGCAATTGGCCCGCCTGCACGCGCCGATCGGCCTCAAGATCGGCAGCGCTACGCCCGAGGAGATCGCGGTGAGCATTATCGCCGAGGTGGTGGCGGCCAAGCACGGCTTAACAGGCAAGTAAGCCCCTACATAAAGCGATGATTGTGATGACGAGGCTTCGAAACCTCGTCATCACGTTTTTGTGGCAGATTCAGTGTTTACGTTACCGCACCACGAACGGCAGCAGAACGTTTGGCGGTTGAACGATAAACGACTGCTGAACATTGGGCGCTGCGAGGTATGTGAGGTTGTCGCCTGCTTGGCTGGCGGTGATTGTGCAGGTGCCGATCGCCTTGAGGGTGACGGTGTTGCCCGAAACGGTACAGACTGTGGGTGTTGCGCTGCTAAACGTCACAGGCAGGCCCGATGAGGCGTTTGCAGCTACCATAAAGGGTCCATCGCCGTAATGACGGTTCGCAAGCGGAAGGAAGGTAATGGTTTGGGCGCTGAGGTTGTTGAAACGCAACGCACGTCTGTTGCCGCTGTCCGTCACCCAGAGCGCGCCATTCTGATCAATTGCCAAGCCCCAGGGACCATTAAAGCCCGTTTGGCTGATGTTTTCGGTGGTACTGGTGAAGTTCGGTTGGCCCAGCACACCATCGGCGTTGGCGCCATTGGGTTTGCTGGCGGCATTATCAAAGCGTAGTACCCGATGGATCTTGGTATCGGCAACCCAGAGACGACCACTGCTATCAACCGTGATACCCTGAGGGTCAACCATGCCGTTTTGGCTGGCATTTGGTGTATCGCTGGTGAAGTTCGGTTGGCCTAGCACGGCATCAGCATTGGCACCGTTGGCCTTGTTGGCGGCAGCGTCGAAGCGTAGCACCCGAGCATTGCCGTTATCGGCAACCCAGAGCGTGCCCTTGCTATCAACAGCCACGCCGCTGGGAAGTTCGAAAGTGTTGCGGGTGGTGCCCGTGGTTTTGCTGGTGAAGTTCATTTGGCCGAGCACGCCATCGGCGTTGGCGCCGTTCTCTTTAGTGGTGGGATTATTAAAGCGCAGCACACGGTGGTTCCCCTGATCGACCACCCAGAGTGTGCCGTTGCTATCGATCGTCAGATCGGTCGGGTAGGACATACGATTTTGTGTGGTGCCCGAGGTGGCGGTGAAAAAGCCCGCCTGGCCCAGCACACCATCGGCACTGGCCCCATTTGGCTTGGTGGCCGCGTTGTCAAAGCGCAATACGCGATGGTTATAGTAATCCGCTACCCATAGTGTTCCGTTGCTAGAGAATGCGAGACCTGTTGGCAATATCATTCCGTTCGCGGTGGTCTTCGCGTCGGCGGTGTGGAAATCGGGTTGACCTAGCACTGCTTCAGCACTCGCTCCATTGGTGAGCGAATCGATACTGCCAAAACGCAGCACACGCCGATACGAGATATCGGTCACAAATACCTTTTTACTCACCGGGTCGATCGCGATACCGTTCGGCATATCGATCCGCTTCTGGTTATCGACGATGTCATTAGAGACGAAATCGGGTTGGCCCAATACTAATGCGGCCTTTTGTCCTGTAAGAAAAGCGGCCCATAGGGGCGATGACCACACATTGCCTAGCAAAAGGATACAAATCAGACCACTCAGGGTAATGATACGAGTTTGACGAGCGGACATAGACGTTAGCACCTTTCATAACAGTATGCGAATGTGAAATTTCAAGCGCTTTGTGTGTGATGGGCTCTTTAAGATGAGCAAAAGGTGTGTTTGCACCTGATCGCTAGCCTGCAGTAGTTCGTTGCAACCAATCACGTCTGCAAGATGCCGCTTGTACACGCTCCTTTCCCTTGTGTGCGAGCAACGCTCAAAAAATCCTTCTATAGATGGAGATAGCGTAATTCGATTGTTCGACCTCAAGAAATGATGATAAGGCGTTTTATCGCTGTGTAGGACGTTGGACGAGTGCAAGAGGTTACATAACAGCGATGAATGGTGAATAATATCAAATCCGGGTGGATTGTTGTCATATCAAAGCCGTTTTCGCCTGCGGCAGCAAGGTACTTGCTTCTTTTTGTGATGTGGATATCAATTGGGCTGCGGAATTGCCTTATTCGGTGGGCATGCTACTCCTGTATGCGATGACCCGGATTTCGTATAATTACCAGGATTTAGTATAAATGCATCGTTTTTTTAATCTTTCACAGTTCTCATTGTCATTTCGAACGAGCCGCCAGGCGACGTGAGAAATCTCATTTCTCTGCATTGCAATGCTCTTTGAGATCCTTCACTACGTTCAGGATGACAGTGCTTTTCGTTGAATCGGAAAGTGTGGAAAATTCTAAAACAGCGCAATAAATGCTAAAACGCGCACTCCCGCCAGCAATAGCAGGAGTGCGCGTTGATTGAGACCTGGATTTGCTAGAACGTGTTACCGCACAACGAACGGCAGGAAGGTTTGCTTGTTCCTCACAGTCAGCGTGCCGTTGACGTAGGTGATCGCGTAGTTGCTGCTGGTGAGGCCGCTGGGTGTGATGGTGTAGGTGCCCGCTGGGCTATTGATGGTGGCATTGGTGTTGAACGTCAATGTGCCACCTAACACACGCTCATCTTCGCCGTTCACAAAGCCGCTGTAGGTCACGGTGAAGCTTGGGTTGGCCTTACCCTCATCGCGGCTAGCATTCTGCGCGGTGATGGTGAGTGGCGCTTTATTGACCGTAAGCTTCACGCTTTTTTGGAAGCTGCCATAGCTGGTATCGGTAGCCGTAAACGTTGCGGTGATGGTGTGCGTGCCTGCTGGCAACTTGTTGCCAAGCAACACGCTATAGTTCATGGTGCCGGGGATGCTGGCGCTGGCGTTCAGTTGGCTGTTGCTCAGCGCGGTGCCGTAGGTGATCGCTGCTGGTGTGGCCCAGGTAATCGTTGGCCCCTGCTTGACCTCGAACGATTGCACCACGCTTGGGGCTGCGGTATAGGCAGTGCGGTCGCCGATGTAGTTGGCCTTGATCGTACAGGTGCCGAGGGCGAGCAGGCTTACGTGTGGCCCATTGACCGTACAGACGCTCGGTGTGGTGCTTGTAAACTCGATACCCTCGCCTGCGATGGTGGTTGCGTTCAGCGCAAACATTGGGTTGCCAAGGTATTTATCGGCTGGCTTGGCGAAGTTGATGGTGTGGTTGCTGAACAGCAGAATGCGATGATTGTCGCTATCTGCCACCCACAGCGCGCCGCTTTCATCGAGTGCGAGGCCCGCTGGTGTGCGCAAGCCTGTTGCGCTGGTGCTGGGCACATTGCTGGTGAAGTTGCTTTGGCCGAGCACACCATCGGCATTGGCACCGTTGGCTTTGCTGCCCACCGCATCGAAGCGCAAGACGCGATGGTTGTTATACTCCGATATCCAAGCCGTATTGAACGCATCGACAACAATATCGTATGGTGAGTTCATACGGCTTTGGCTGAGGCCCGATGTGTTGGCCGTAAAGCTTGTTTGGCCCAGTACTCCATCGGCATTTGCGCCGTTGGTTTTGCTGGATGCGCTATTGAAGCGCAATACGCGATGGTTATTGAAATCGGCCACCCATAATCGGTCGTTGCCATCAATCGTTATACCATATGGGCGATTCATGCGGCTTTGGCTTACCGATCCGCTTATATCGTTGAAGTTGGCTTGGCCCAGCACGACATCGGCATTGCCGCCATTGCTTTTAGATGCTGCTGCGTTGAATTTGAGCACACGATTATTGGCACTATCGACAACCCAGAGTGTGCCGTTATTGGTTACCGTAAGATCGGTGGGTTGGTTCAGGCCATTGGCATTGGCTGCCGCGCTGTTGCTACTAAAGTTGGCTTGGCCCAACACTGCATCGGCATTGGCCCCGCTGACTTTGCTCGATGCCTTATCGAAGCGCAACACGCGGTTGTTTTGTGTATCGGCGACCCACAAGCGGCCTTCGTTATCGACTACCGCCCCAAAGGGCTGGTTCATGCCGCTGGCACCATTACCAATGGCGACACTTGTGAAATCTGGTTGGCCAAACACGGCCTCGGCTGGTGCGCCATTGGCCAGATCGGCAAATGTGGCGAAGCGCAACACGCGGTGATTGCCCCGATCGGCCACAAAGATTTTATTGCTCGTTGGGTCAATCGCGATGTTTTGGGGTTTCTTAAACCCAGTACTGCCATTGCTCTCGCTGCCAGTAACAAAATCGCTGTGCCCAATGACGAGGGTTGCGGTTTGGCCAAAGGTACTCCACAGATACTTCGGCCCCTGTGTGACTGCAAACGATTGTTGGACGCTGACTGCTGTAGTGTAGGTGGTGCCGTTGCCTGCTTGGCTGGCTTTTAGGGTACAGGTGCCAACGGCATGCAAGCTAACATTCGTGCCGCTCACACTACAGATTGTTGGCGTGAGGCTGGTAATGGTCACGGCCAAGCCCGAACTGGCGCTGGCCTGTACGCTCACTGGGCTTTGGTTGAGCGTTGCATCGGCTGGTTTGGCGAAAGTGATGTGCTGGTTTGCAAAGGCGAGCACGCGGTTGTTGCTTGTATCTGCAACAAACAGCGTGCCATTTGCATCAACCGCCAGACCATATGGCCCATTGAGGCGATTTTGGGTAATACCTGACCCGTTTGTGCCGAATGTTGTTTGCCCTAACACACCATCGGCAGCAGCGCCATTGGTTTTGCTGGAGGCGTTATCGAAGCGGAGTACACGATTATTAAAATAATCTGCTACCCAGAGCGTACCTTGGCTGTCTACAGCTGCTCCAGTAGGGTAAGAAAAGCGATTTGCTGTGATGCCGCTGCCAGTAGTTGTACCTAGGATACCATCGGGAGCAGTGCCATTGTCTTTGCTGGCGGCGTTATCAAAGCGTAGCACAGCACTAGTCGCTATGAGTGTAGAGGCGGTATTGTTTACTACCCATACCCTACCGCTGCTATCAACAGCTACACCAAATGGGATACTGATCTGATCAGTTGTTTTGCTTGTGAAGCCTGTTTGGCCGAGCACACCATTGGCAGGTGCACCATTGGTTTTGCCGGCAGCACTATCGAAGCGCAATACTCGATTATTAAAGGTATCTGCCACCCACAAGCGACCGTTGCCATCAACTGCAACACCTTGTGGGTTATTCAGGCCGTTTGCGCTCAGGCCAGTATCGGAAGTAGTGAAGTTGGCTTGACCCAGCACACCATTGGCAGCAGCGCCATCGGCTTTGCTGGCTGCACCATCAAAGCGTAGTATACGATGATTGCCTGCATCGGCTACCCATAGGCGGCCTTCGGCATCAATTGCTAGGCCCACAGGTCCCCTCATTCCAAGGCTACTTGTGGCACCAACAGTATTATAAAAATCCGCTTGGCCGAGCACAGCCTCGGCATCGGCACCATTTTGTAGATCGGCTAACGAGGCGAAGCGCAGTACGCGATTATTACCTGTATCAGAGACGAAGATTTTTTTTCGAGACTGGATCAACCGCAATACCTCCTGGGTTCTTCAGGTGACTTTGTGGTAGCGTGTTGTTGGTCGTCGTGAAGTTTACTTGACCGAGGACTAATGCGGCATTTTGCCCATTTTGGAAGCTTAATGCAGCCCTGGCTATACCGAGCCAGAGCGTCAAGACAAGAAAAACGAACGCCAATCCACCCGTTGTGATCAAACGCCTGTGATAAGGTTGCATACTGGGGACGACCTTTCATAGTGCTAATGCGCGGTGTTCATAGCTCAGTAGCGTGTGGTCGAAGATATTCCACTTTTAGTAGATAGCTCACCTAAAAAGATGCACGAGAGCGATCGCATAAAGTGGAGACAACTCCCATAAGTAGGCTGGCGATTGATCCAATCTACTCAAACGCGCTTGCAGAGCGCTTCCATAAAACGGTAAAGTGACATGGCGATTGTTGATAGGGTATGAGAAACCAGTTTGAACGCAAAAGATTATAAACGTATTTTTGTTTGTTGATGCACAATTTGAGATATAAGTAAGATACAATATGAAATTGATCATAGTGTAAAAATGATAGTATCAGTTGGTTCGTACCTCGCGTACACGTTCCCATGCCCCGCATCTCCCGCTGCGATGCGCCTGCGCGCGACACGCGAAAACGCGCACTCCCACCGTTTCCGGCAGGAATGCGCGTTGGCTGTGATCTATCGATTTACGATGGAGTTAGCCCCAGATAATCGGCAGGAAGATCTGCGTGTTTTCTACCGTCAGCGTGCCATTCTTAAAGGTGATCGCGTAGTTGTTGCTGGTCAGGCCGCTGGGTGTGATGGTGTAGGTGCCCGCTGGGCTATTGATGGTGGCATTGGTGTTGAACGTCAATGTGCCACCTAACACACGCTCATCCTCGCCGTTCACAAAGCCGCTGTAGGTCACGGTGAAGCTTGGGTTGGCCACACCCACCGGGCGGCTGGCATTCTGTGCCGTGACAGTGAGCGGCGCCTTGTTGACCGTCAGCAGGATGGTCTGCTGGGCGGTGCTGTAGCGGCTGTCTGCGGGCGTGAAGGTGGCTGTGATGGTGTGCGTGCCCGCAGGGAGCACGCTGCCGAGCGCCGGGCTGTAGCTGAACGTCCCGGCGATGTTGGCGCTGGCATTCAACTGGCTGGCGCTTAGCGGCGTGCCGTAGGTGATCGCGCTGGGCGATGCCCACGTGATAGCGAGCGCCGGATCAATGGTGAGCGTGCCGTTGACGAAGGTGATCTCGTAGTTATCGCCGCTGAGGCCGCTGGGCACGATCGGGTAGGTGCCGACCGGGCTGTTGAGCTCGGCGGTGGTAGTGATGGTGAGCGTTCCATCCAAGGCGTTCTCATCTTCACCATTGACGAAGCCGCTGAAGTTGACGCCGAAGCTTGGATTGGGGGTATCGACGATCTTGCTGGCGTTTTGAGCCATGATGGTGAGCGGCGCCTTCGTAACGCTCAGTGTGCCATCCTCAAAGGTGATCGTGTAGTTGCTGCTGGTCAAGCCGCTGGGCACAATCGGGTAGGTGCCAACCGGGCTGCTCAGATCCGCGGTGGTGGTGATCAGCAATGCGCCGCCGAGGTTTGACTCATCGTCGCCGTTCACAAAGCCGTTGTAGCTCACACCGAAGCTTGGGTTGGTCGCGCCATAGGTGCGGCTGGCGTTTTGCGCGGTGATGGTGAGCGGAACTTTGTTGATGGTGAGGGTCCCGTTCACATAGCTGATCTCGTAGTTGTTGCTGGTCAAGCCGCTGGGCACAATCGGGTAGGTGCCAACCGGGCTGCTCGAATCGGCGCTGCTGATCGTCAAGGTGCCGCCGAGGTCCGACTCATCTTCGCCGTTGACGAAGCCGCTGTAGGTCACGCTGAAGCTTGGGTTGGCTTCGCCGTAATTGCGGCTGGCGTTCTGTGCGGTGACGGTGAGCGGAACTTTGTTGATGGTGAGGGTTCCGTTCACAAAGTTGATGTCGTAGTTATCGCTGCTCAAGCCGCTCGGTACAATCGGGTACGTGCCTGCCGGAGAATCGATGTCCGCGCTGGTTGTGATAGTCAACGTGCCGCCGAGGTCCGACACATCTTCGCCATTCACAAAGCCGCTATAGGTGACGCTAAAGCTTGGGTTCGCTGTGGCATAGTCGCGGCTGGTGTTTTGCGCAGTGATCGTCAGCGGTGCTTTATTGACCGTTAATGGCACGGTTTTCTGGGCTACTGCGTAGTTCTCTGTGTCGTCGGGCGTGAAGGTGACTGAGAGCGTATAGTTGCCCGAATTGAGCAGCGTGCCGGAGGCAGGGCTGTAGCTGAACGTGCCTGCGACGTTGGCCGTCGCGTTCAGTTGGCTGGCGCTCAGGGCGGTGCCGTAGGTGATCGCAGCAGGCGTATTCCAGCTGATGACCGGTACAGCTTTCACCTTGAACGAACGATCGACGCTCTCTGCCACAGCGTAGATCATGTTATCGCCCGCTTGATCGGCTCGAATGGTGCAGGTTCCGTCGGAGAGCAAGCTCACGCTGTTGCCGCTGACGCTGCACACGCTGGTGGTGAGGCTGCTAAATGTGACAGGCAGGCCCGATGTGGCCGTGGCGCTGATGCTGAAGGGCGGATCGCCAAAGGTCTTCGCCGAGAGTGGGCCGAAGTCGATTGTTTGGGTGATAAGGCTGTTAAAGCGCAGAACATGATTGTTTTTTGTATCGGTCACCCAAACCGCATTGTCATCATCGATCGCTATACCAGT